>JABHEG010000017.1 GCA_018676675.1 Lentisphaerota bacterium | reverse complement strand
GCGTCCGCCAACCCCGAACCGAGCCATCGTCCCGAACAGCCATCAACACTGACACTCCCGAGCTCCGCACCGAGGGCTTCAGGCCCCCGCCGTGCAAACTTCCTGTTGTCGTCAGTGCAGACTATCAATCGTCGTCCTACAAAGGATCATCCATGACGAAACAAGACGCCACGTCTGTCGGCCTAAAACTACTGGGGGTATATGCCATCCTCTCCTTCATCACGCAGTTGCGGATGTTCGGCTGGATTGTGGCTGCCCTGGGACACGCGGAGAGCGGCGCACGAGAGTACATACCGTTCGCGATAACGACCACGGTATTGCTCTTCCATGCGGCCCTCTCTTATCTGCTAATCGTCAAGGGTGATCGTCTTGCAGAACGGCTGTTCCCGGCTCAAGCCGAGGAAGCGCCCCAAGCCCCTCCGGAGTCCTTGGTCCCAGCACAGACCGTCGGGTTCTCCATACTGGGGGCTTATTTCGTATTGCACGCCATCCCGAATCTGGCGAACACGATCTCGCAGTTCATCGCCTTGGCGGGGATGCCTGACGTTGGCCGCCCGCTCAAGTCTCAGTTGCCGCCGATGATCGGCAATGTGATACAACTCGTGCTGGGAGTCTTTCTCTTCTTCCGGGCCCGGGGCTTGGCAAGCCTCTGGCATCGCTTGCGGGTGGCTGGCACAGGAAACGGATCGGGAAAGTAACACATTGGTTCACTGGGCCCTGCTAAGCTGCGGCCGGTGTTTGACCTCCAGAGCTGAGGTGACGAATGGATTGGGCGTGCCGGGGCTGGTCATCCTTTTGTCTGAGCAACTTGACCAGGTCACCTTCTCGGTCGTGTCTTGGTTGCACCCCCGCAACCCTTCCTGTATCATTCATCAGCAGACCGAGGGAGTCCTGAGTGCTTTGAGGAAGAGCTGCTGATGCTGGGGGGGATGGCGGAATACCTGGAGAAGGAACTTCGTACGCCGGTGTGACATCAGCTTTCCTAGGCTCAGGCGGTGTTGGCTCGCCAGCTCGTTTCGGGGTGGTGAGTGGTGGCAGAGCCCTGAGAAGATACGTAAACCCACCGGCTGGCCAAGTAATACGTTATGAATGATGGCAAACACATCCGAACGAAGATTGCCAGACTGGCGCTACAGGCCCTCGCCATCCCGATCGGGCTGTTTGGTTGTTTCCTGTTGGTGATGGGGGCGGCGGTCGTGATCGCGACTGCACTGGATGGAAAATATGCGGTGGCCATTGCGGGGGCCGTCACAATGGTCCCACTTGGCGCCTATCTCCTCTACGTGACGGTGCTGGTGTTGCGTAGATTTTCGACGCGCTCGCTGAAGCACCTTTCGGCCGTTCTTGCGCTCCTGGCGATGGGACCAATCGGCAACGCACTCAAGCCATGGATCGAGGATGCGGGCTCCGACCCGCGGCTGACAGCGGTTGGGGTCCTCCCTCTTGTCGGAATCGTGTTGATCTACAAGGTGGGATGCTGGCTCCTCCCAAAGCTAGCCGAAACAGAAAGAAGTCATAGCGAGCGCATTCAGGCGGACGGCTAATCGCCGCCGCTGATGCTCGTGTTTTCCTCAGGATAGTATGGAATTCATCATAGCATCCTGGGCGATAGTCACAGGGATTATCCTCGGACTGTCACTTCCTCCGGCACTTCGCGCCAAATCGTGGAGGCAATTCTTCACTTCAGCAATCTTGGCTGTAGTGGGCATCCTGTTCCCTTTGTTCACATTCGTGATGAGTGTGTTCCTTGTGCCAGAGTGGAAAGGTGGATGTCATCACGGTTGGCTTGACTGTTTCCATGTCGGGAAGCTTGCCCTCACGCCTCTGGTGCTGTGGGCATGCGGGGCATTCTACATCGTTCAAATTCTCAAGCCAGAACCTAAGCCCCGTGTATGGGTTGATCTGGGGGTTCTTGTCGGTGCTGTGACAAGCACCGCATGCTTTATCCTTGGTTTGGTGATCCATGCATTTCAGGATGGAATGGCATGGTGGCTGTTGGTGCCTTTTTACGTGGCTGTATGGTACTCGGTTCTATGCGTCCGGGCCATCCGTGCCTCTGGGTTGGGTCCCGTCGCGTATCTCATCACGCTCGCCGGGTCGCTACCACTTTGGGCCATCAGCATGTTCTGGAGCAAGAATCACTACTTGTCTCTTCCTGACAACCCTCCTGACTGTTTCGTCGTGACTGCCGCGCTACGCGGACACGAACCGATCGTCGGACCGTTTTCGGATGTCGAGAGGCGTGGCGTGCCTCGGATTGCGAATTCACAGCTCGCGACGTTCTGGAAATTTGAGAGACTGTGGTCACTGCACTGTCCCCGCACACACCGACTCTTCCGAGGGACGTACAATCGGGTTGGCCCGCAGATTGCGGCCCGAATCACTTCACGGATTACAGCTGACTTGGTGTATCTTCTGCTCAAGCCAGCTGAGGCATTTGCAGCAACGATTGTCTGGTTTGATGAACTCAAGGAACGGCGAACATGAGAGGATTGACGTGACCGATTAGGTCATGATCTATCCTCAGGTTCAACAGTTGCGGGGCGATTAGGCAAGCCGATCAACCACAAGCTGTCCGCTTCCCAATCATCATGGGATCTTCCTCACTCCATCGGCCGTCCTCCCTCAAGTTGACTCTCTTCCTCGTCCCCTGTATCATTCACCAGCAGACCGAGGGAGCCCCTGAGCGATTTGAGGACGAGTCGCTGATGCTGGTGGGGGGATGGGGAGAGCCGGGAAACTGAGAAGATTTGTAGCGAAGTCGCAGTTTAATCCGTATCATGTTACACGCGCCGCGTTTGACGGATGAGCTCGGAGGGGTGAGAAGTGGCCGTCCCTGGCCAGGTCTCCCGGAAAGCTGATTTCAGGCGAATAAACTTGTCGCATATACCACCCAAGAACTAGCAGACACGCGGTCTTGCCTGTGGACTGGGATAACGCGTTGCTGATGGAGAGGAATTGCCAGATGGCCCTGAAGACACAGAACACTCGCACATCATTGGTTATTCTGGCATCAGGTTTCGTCCTGTTCCTGATGGGGGCATCAGCAACGGTTCTCCCCTGTTTCGTTGAGGGGGTAATGGCGGACCGCGCCTACCTTGCACTCTCAAGCACTATGACGCTCAATGGGCTCTGTGTTGTTTTGCTGGGCATCGTGCTCCACAACCAAGCCAAAATCATCTCTCACCTGGCAGGAGAGCATGACAATCACAACTAGCACATTCATCTGGATGTGGTGCCGCTAGCGCGCCATCACACCAGTGATGTTGTCGTTCGATCATCCAGGTGGGAATGGACCACATGTACGCGAGAGGAATAGCTCGATTGGTCGCCTGCATTGTCATGCTGGCAGCTTTCCCGTCGATGGCGGAGCCGCAAGCGTCGAAGCTGGCACCGATATTCATCCGGTCCCTGGATCTCGTCAACGCAACCGTTTTGGAATGCGTTGACAGTATTCGGGACGCAACCGGGAAGAGCGATCCGGATGGGGAGCCGGTCAACATCGTCGTCAAGCTGCCACCAGCGGTCGCGGGCAAGAAGGTCACGCTTAGGTTTGGCAGTGTCCCGCTTGATCGAGCAATTGGGCAGCTCTGTGAGTTGGCCGGCGCGCAGTACCGTCTTGAGCGCGTAGCCTACGTGATATCCGACCACTTGCCAGACCACTCCGCTTTTGACGAAGAGATCGCCAAGAGACAAGGCACGGATGCCGCTAAGCAACTCGAGAACATCATCCTGCCATCATCGTTACCGGTCGACGGGCGCACGCTGCTCGATGCGGTCGCTTGGGTGACCGCCCAGTCCATGGACCTGGACCCTGATGGCGAAGGGTTGTACTTCGCACTTGCAGATGTGGACAGGAACGGGGCGGAGGTGGTATGCCCGCTCTCGCTGCGGAACGTGCGGCTTCTAGATTTTGTCCGCTATCTGGCCTATGTAAGTGGGTTGGAGATTGAGCTCACGCAAACCCAAGTGTTGCTGCGGCCAAAGAGGAACAAGACGAAAGCCGGATCGAACACCCATTGAGCCCATCCGATCAAGCACAAGAGGTCCTCGATAGCAGACAGACGTCTTCGGGGGATCGTCTCCGCTGAAGCCCAATCATCCTGGGCTCATCACCAATCCAGTGGCATCCCCTTCTCAAGTTGACTCTCTTCCCCGTTCCTGTATCATTCATCAGAAGAACCGAGGGAGCTCCTGAGCGATTTGCTGAAGAGCTGATGATGCTGGTGGGGGGATGCTGGGATAATTCCCCGGAATCCAGGAAAAAACTACCGACTGTATGGGCAATGTGCCATGAGAGTACCACAGATCTGGTCCAAGCACGGACGAGCGATCGGGAGGGTGGCTGCCCTGGCCATCCTTGCGGGAGCGATTTGGGTCGTGGCCGATCAGTGGTTTGGTACACTGCAGGACAACGGACTGAAGGCGGCCGGCAATCTGGAACACATCATCCGGACGAAGCTTGGTCTCACGGGCATTGCCGTTGAGCCGAACAGGCCCAAGGCCGGGGACATTTCAGTCACTGGCAACGTGGAATCGCAGGAGGACGCCGACACGGTCACGGCCTTGATTGAGGAATGGCGGGCGGGTTCCTGGCCCTCTAAGATCTACATCGAGCTGAGGATAGGGACCCATAGCGAGTAGGTGCACGAGGACGGCGTGACTGCCGCCTGAGACCCATGTGTTGTGCAGACCAAAGATGAAGCAGACCGATGAGAAGCAGCTGTCCTACGGTGCCGCGGTCACCGGCCTGATCATGAACGCTGGCGGCGTCTACGGAATATGGTACCAAGGCGATTTCTGGGGGCAACTGGGCGGCTGTATCAGGGGCAATCTGAACGTAGACGAGGTCTATCTTGTCCTGGGGCTTCCTGCCGGCGTCACAGTGGCGGGGGCATTGTTGGTCTCATGGGCTGTCCTGGGCAGTCCGGTAGCCTGCAAGTGGTCGGTCAAGCGCCGGAATGCCGTATTCGGATGCTATGCCGTCGCCTTGGTGATTGCCATCGCGTGTGCAGCTGTCCTGGGCAGCCATCACCTCTGGGCGGTCGAGAGACAATGAGTGGTGCATTTTGGGTGTTCACCGACAGCAGAGTTGGGAACAACCCGTCTCTTGTGTCAGAAAACCGGGGGTCACTTCCCGGGCGAGCACCTTCTCGGTCGTGTCCCGGTTGCACCCCCGCACCCCTTCCTGTATCATTGATCAGCAGTCCGAGGGAGCCCCTGAGTCCTCTGAGGAAGAGCTGCTGATGCTGGTGGGGGATGGGGGACGATCAGGATTGTATTTTGATACGAGGCCAAAGGCAGCTCAGGGACGACCGTTGCCCGGATCTGGGGGCCAGTGGTGCGAGAGCCGGGCGGGGAGAGCTGCCCGGGGGGCTCGATTATGCGTGAAAGGAAGAGGAAGTGTTCGCCGCAATCATCGATATTTTGGCGTTCTTGATCTTGGGGATAGGCGTCGTGGTCTCGATCCAGGCGGCACGCCGTCGAAAGAACTACGGATTCCTTCTCTTGGCGCTCTGGTTCGCAGTGGCCGTGGTCTCCGAAGGCGTCGTTCTGAAACGCCAGACCGACCATATCCGAGAAACGGAGCAGAATCGTGAACAGGTCCCGGCCAACGTCATCCAGGTTACAGTCAGGGCAGTCTCGCTGCCGGTAATGCCAGCGATTCTTCTCGCAGGGGTCTGGCTGGCAGGTAGGGATGAGAAGGAAGATCCAGAGCAGAATGAGCAGATGCCTTCGACCTCGTGACCTTGATGGGAGATCTTGCTGTTAGCGAAAAAATGATGGCACCACGTTCGCATAGCATGATGTTCGAGAGAATGGTGATTGCTCTGTGGTTGTTACTAGCAGGTGTGGCTGTTGCAGCGGACACCAATCGAGATCCGTTCGAAACCCTTGGTCTACCTCGACCGGCGGAAAGCCTCGGGCAGGAGGCCTCGGCAGTTCTGGTGGAACTCACGGATCTCAACTTCCACACATTGGCACCCGTCCAGTATGCCTGGGTTCCGGAAGGGGATGCGGAAGTCTTGGAGGCAGTGCGCAAGAACAATGCCCTGTGGTTGAGGCTCCTCCGGACGTGTCGAGAGCAGAAGGGAACGCTGTGCCTTCGGACCACCTGGTGGCGCACAGAGGGGATGCCATCCATGACTCACTGGACGTATGTTTTCTACGTTGTCATCAATGGCCGGTTTCGGATGATCCAGTACAAGCCCGAGGCAGAATTCTACTCTCTTTCCAAGCATCCGCACACGCCCGTCACGGTGCTGGAGTGTGACACTCTCGAGGTCGGCTATATGGTGTTCGACAAAGCGCAGCGGGAGTTCCTCCGGCACGAGGCCGTAGACGCCGACTACGCTGGGGACCAAGTACTAGGGTGGCTTCCGGCCAGGGATCTCGACATAAGGGTGTCCCTCCCAAAAACTCTATCCGTGCTCAGAACCGACGTTCCCGGCCGACTTGACTCTTGAGCTTTGATGCCCACATTCCCGACTTCCCTGAACGAAACCACGTTCCCAATACCAGGAGGAAGTCGGCTTCCATGGTCACATTTGTCACGGCGCCGTTCGTGTTCGTTCGTGCGCTGCTCAAGGACCCGAAGGAGTTGGCCGTCGAGAACCTGGCACTTCGTCATCAACTCGCGGTCTTCAAGCACACAACCAAGAGGCCCAAACTGCGGAAGACAGACCGAATCTTCTGGGTTTGGCTCTCAGGGCTCTGGGCAGACTGGCGGTCGGTCCTCATCATCGTGCAGCCGGCCACCGTCGTGAAATGGCATCGACTTGGTTTCAGGCTCTACTGGACCTGGAAATCCAGGCCGCGTAAACCGGGTCGCCCACAGATCGACCCTGAGATACGCAGAACGATTCGACGCATGTGCCGGGACAACCCTCTGTGGGGCGTCCCCCGGATTCTGTCTGAACTGGAGTTTCTCGGATTCGACGTATCTGAAGGCACGGTCAGCAAGTACATGCTTCGGACGGGGAAGCCGTCGTCGCCCGGCTGGCATAGCTTCCTCACGAACCATGCGGCCGAGATCGTGGCCGTTGACTTCTTCACCGTGCCGACGGCCACCTTCCGCGTTCTCTTCTGCTTCTTCGTCATCTCCCACGACCGACGCAAGATTCTGCACGTCAACGTGACTGACCATCCAACGGCGGAATGGACGGCCCGACAGATCACCGAAACGTTTCCCTGGGATACAGCGCCACGCTTCCTCCTGCGCGACCGCGACCGAATCTACGGGGACGAGTTTCGACAACGGGTGAAGAACATGGGCATCAAGGAGATTCGCACTTCTCCCAGGTCCCCGTGGCAGAATCCCTATGCAGAGAGGGTCATCGGTTCAATCCGGCGGGAGTGTCTGGACCATGTCATCGTGTTCGGAGAACAGCACGTCCGGCGCATCATGGCGTCCTACGTCGAATACTACAACAGTTCGCGCCTGCATCTCTCGCTTGATCGTGATGCCCCGGTCCCGCGCAAGCCCGGAGCGCGGACACGCGGCAAGATCATCGCCATACCTCGGGTCGGTGGGCTCCACCATCGCTACGAGCGCTGCGCGTAGTCCCGGTCCCTGTCCCTCGTACCGGGACGCGTCCAACTCAACTCGTAGCTAAAAAAAGGGAGGGACGCCCCGCAATGGATGCGCGTCCCTCCTCCTCAAGCTCTCCCTACCGCCCACACCGGCATGAGATACGCTGCCCACCACAGGTAGGACAGCGTTCCACGTCACAGCCGGGATGGTGGTGTCCACCGGGAGCAGTGTTGCAGTCCGGGCAGCGCCCCTCAGCATCCCGCGGGTACCGGACAGTGGGAATGTGATTGCGTGCGGTGATCCGGACGCAATCGTCCCCCGGACACGTTGTCGTGCCCTCGTGATTCATCTCGAGTCTGCATGCATGACAGATAGCCATGGTTCGCCTCTTCCTTCTTTGATCAGCCATCGTGCTGAGTCAGTACTGCAGGCGGCGCTTGGGCTGGGTAGTGCTTCGGGTTGTGGCGGGTCGAGTCCGGCCTTGAGCCCAGCGTCGGAGTCCGTCCAACTGATCGGCCATGAGACGACTGAGCGGGACCGTCGACGACAGCGCTTCAGTCACATCCTCACCCGTGGGCTCCCGCCCACCTGCAAATGCAGTGTACAGGGCATCCACGAATGCCTGTTCGATCTCGCTGCCGGTGAACCCATCGCTTCCCGTTGCCAGGTTGCCCAGGTCCAGGGGCTCGGGATCCCGGCCGTACTTGCGAACCTGGATTCCCCAGATGGCGCTCCGTTCGTCTACGTCCGGCAGATCCACAAAGAAGATCTCATCGAAGCGGCCCTTGCGAAGCAGCTCCGGCGGAAGCTGAGCGACATCGTTCGCCGTGGCCACCACGAACACCGGTGCGGTCTTGTCCTGCATCCAGGACAGGAATGTCCCGAACACCCGGCTGGCTGTTCCTCCATCCGTCGATCCCGAGCTCTTGGATCCACTGAATGCCTTCTCGATCTCATCAATCCAGAGCACACACGGAGCAATGGCTTCAACGGTCTGAATGGCCGAACGCAAGTTCGACTCGCTCTGTCCGACCAAGCTGCCGTAGAGTCGTCCTGCATCCAGCTTGAGCAGCGGGAGTTCGAACACCCCCGCCGTAGCCTTGGCCGTGAGTGACTTGCCGGTGCCCGGGATCCCGATGATCATCAGTCCCTTCGGGCTCGGGAGCCCATACTCAGCTGCAGCCGATCCGAAGGCGCTGTGACGTTGGTTGAGCCATGCCTTCAGAAGGTCGAGTCCACCAATGTCCCCCAGTGATCCCGGAGCCGGACATATCTCAAGCAGCCCGTTCTTCTTAACTGCCCTGGCTTTCTCACGGGCCACGACCGTAACTGACAGTGACCCGGTCTCAACCACGGACAGCGCAAAGGCGTCTTCAGCTTCGACCGATGACAGACCTGAAGCCGCATCGAGCAACTGTCCACGGAGGTCGCCGGCGGGTTTCTCCTGTTCCGCGGATTCGGCGATCCCATCAAGGATTACGCCCAGTGCCTCACTGTCCGGTAGTGAGAACTCAACCGTGACCATGTCGTGTTCAAGCTCAGGAGGCAGGACGAGCCTGCACCCGCACACGATCAGGACGCGTCCGGCGGTCTTACCCACACGCAACGCATCGCGCATGAGCCGGAGGAGAAACGGATCAGGATCTTCAAGGAACAGGTGGAAGTCCCGCAACAGGACGATGCTGCTCTCAGGCAGCTCGTCGATGACCTGGAGCATGTCCAGCGGATCCCGGCAATCACGGACGGTGCCGTCGGCCGTGTTGACCAGCCCATCGGTCGCGGACCAGGCCAACAGGGCAT
>JABHEG010000018.1 GCA_018676675.1 Lentisphaerota bacterium | reverse complement strand
GGACAAGCCCGAGCCCAAGGACAAGCCCGAGCCCAAGGACAAGCCCGAGCCCAAGGACAAGCCCGAGCCCAAGGACAAGGCTGAGTAAAGAGATTGAAGGGTGTCTGACATCGCGTTTTTCTCGTGGTCTGACCCGATCTCCAGCGGGGGATGCGGGTGCGGGGAACAGATGCTCAAGACAAAAACGTCGCTGTCTCCTGTGTCGTCGTGTGTGTGGTATCTTCCCGCGCCACTAGATGGAGCGAACGCTGATGAGCGCGTTGCTTCTTGCGTTTCTCGAACTGACCTTTGTGATGGTCTCGATTCTGCTGCTTCATAGTCTGAAGCGCACGATCGGGAGCGCCGGTTTCCATTTGACTCTGGGCATGTTCTTTGTGCTCGGCCAGATCGTCAGTTCGGCCAAGATCCTGATCGATCCGGGCCTGATGGGGTTCCAGGTCAATCTGGGTAACACGATTCTGTTGGCTCCCTACATGGTGGCCATCCTGATCGTCTACATTGTTGACGGTACGCTCGAGGCCCAGCGAATGATCCTGGGGCTGTTGGCCGTTCTCTTTGGCTATTTTTATCTGGCCAATATCACCGCCAGCCAGTGCGCCTGGTCAGGCTACGTGGCGGCCAATCCGGAATCAAGTGTCTATCTTGAGTCCCTTTTCCTTCAGGGCCGGCGGGTCGTTGCGGCTTCGTTCATCGCTCACGGCGTGGACCTGTTTGTCTTGCCGATCGTCTTTCAGTTGTTCCACAACCGGAACACCCGCCTCTTCTTCTGCGTCCTTGGGACACTGATTATGGCCCAGGTGATTGACTCGTTCGTCTTTCAGCTCATTGCCATGCCGCAGCTGAGTGACTGGTGGGTGCGCCTGAGGACGACCTACATGGCTCGGGCTGGCGCGATGATGTGGTTGAGCATTCTGACGACGATCTATCTGCACATGTGCAAGATTCCGCGCGGTGGAGGCGGGCGACGGCCGCTTGACATCCTTATCGCGTTTTTTGGGGGGTATGGTCGAGCCCAGGAACTGCAGAAGTACATCCGCGAGTGGGAGGGGCGATACAGCGTGGTGGTTCAGAACAGCAGCGACCTCATCTTCATCGTTGATGATGGGGGGATTGTGCTCAATGCCAACGATGCGGCCCTCGAAGGGCTCGGCCATGGTCCGCAGTTGGCAGGTCGGCATCTGACGGACCTGGTCCGAGATGGGAAAGGACGGGCTCTTCCCTGGGAGACCGTCTGGGGGGCTTTGTCGGCGGATGGTCCAGAGCCTCAGTCAGCCTTGTTGCACCAGGACTGGGAGACGGAGGCCAAGCAGGGCAAATCGATGCGTCTTGATGTCAGCGTTTCCGGCGCCGAACTCCATGAGAAGCCGGTGGCCGTGGTGATTGCCCGCGACGTTACGGAGCGCCGGCGTTTGGAGTTGGAGCGCGAGAGACTCCAGGAGGAACTTCTCCATTCGCAGCGCATGGAGGCGGTGGGGCAGCTCGCCGGGGGAGTCGCCCACGATTTCAACAATCTGCTGCACACGATTCAGGGCAGCCTGGACGGCATAGACAAGCAGCCCGGACTACGCGAGCCCCACAAGGCTCTCCTGGGGAATATCGATGAGGCCACGAGGCGCGCGTCGTCTTTGACCAACCAGCTTCTCGGCTTTGCCCGGAAAGGCAAGTACCGGAGCGAAAAGCTGGACGTTGTAGACGTGATGGACAGCGCTCGAGCACTGTTTGAGCCGGTCGCCGGAAAGGGCGTTGAGTTCAAGATGATCGTTGCCCCAACGCCGATGCACATACTCGGGGACACAACCCAGCTGCAGCAAGTTTTCCTCAACCTGCTGCTCAACGCTCGAGACGCCGTGCAGGATGCCGATCGAACGGGGGGACGGATCGTGTTTCGCGCTGAACCTGCTGCTGCTTACACGCCTGGATGGGAATCGCAGACGGGTGACTCCAGACCGCCTGAAGCCTACACATGCGTCAGGATAAAGGACAATGGCGTGGGGATTCCTGAGGAATTGCGGGCTAATATCTTCGATCCGTTCTTCACGACCAAAGAAGTGGGCAAGGGAACGGGAATGGGGCTGGCCATGGCATATGGGTGCGTTGGAAATCACAACGGTTGGATCCATGTGGAGAGTAATCTCGGGCGTGGAACAGAGTTTTTTATCTTCTTTCCGCTGGCCCTCTAGGAGAAGAAGTGGAGCTGGCATCCCGTTGGACTGGGGATGGCATGAGGCGGGGACGTGCCGTGTACCTTCAGAACGATTGAGCTTCCCGGGGAAAGGGATCCGGTAAAGCGTGCACTGCAATGTGCCTGTCGTGGTTTGTAACGGGTTGGATAGTAGTCTGTTGTGTGTGGTTATGTCGAGCGCATGCCTGGGGCCTCGGGGGCGCTGCCTAACGTGCTCTTCCGAGGAGAGTAGCATGCGTTCTGGTTACCTGGTGGCGGGGCCACGACAAGGAACGAGGACCGGTGGATTCGGTTTCCCCGCTCGTCTCGTCCCTGTGGACGCGTTGGGCGAGAATCCAGGTAGGGACGAGATTTTTTTCTTGCGTATCCTCCCAAAAGCGGTAAAGTTTGAGAAATTGTGCTTTCTGTTGACCTGGAGCTACCGTCCAGATGGGCGTTTACAGACATAGAAGTTGTACCCCTTGCCTTCGGCCGGATCTCGCGATGCGGAACGTGACTGAAGTGGCTCGGGGGGAGTTTCCGGGGAACCAGTAAAGAACGCTGGCCCTGGTGGAAGGAGGCCTCCGCTCATCTTGAGTGGGGTCCCGGTAGCAAGCAAGAAGCGAGAGAAAGAAAGAATGGCAAAGAAACTGTATGTAGGCAACCTGAGCTGGGACACCAATGACGAGGGTCTTCGTCAAGCGTTTGAGCAGTTTGGGGCCGTCTTCGAGGCCAAAGTGATCACCGACCGGGAAACTGGCCGTTCACGCGGTTTCGGGTTTGTGACCTATGAGGATGACGCGTCGTCGGACACGGCCATGCAGGAACTGGACGGCACGTCTCTGGACGGTCGCCCGATCCGCGTGAACGAAGCCCGCGAACGCGCCCCTCGTGGCGGTGGCGGCGGCGGCGGCGGCTACGGCGGCGGCGGCGGCTATGGCGGCGGCGGCGGCGGAGGAGATCGCTGGTAAGCACAGCACACGCTGACTCGGCGGGGTTGAGCAGGTTCGTCCTGTTTGGCCCCGTCTTTTTTTTGTGCCTAGTACCAAGCCGTCCTCGTCAGGGAGTACACTGATTTGCGCAGCTTGGTACTAGCGGGGAATGCCGCCAAGATAAGCGGCGAAAAGTGCATGCAGGAAGAGGTCGCCGGGTGGCACCGCCTGCCTTCTAAGTGGAATGCCACTTAGTCGACTACACTTCCAGGCGGAGCCGGTCCGGGACTCCCACATTTGCCACGGGCACGACCAACGTGTGAGGGGCTGCCATGCCGCGACCGGAGCTTATCTTATCGGTACTAGCGGGGGCGGGCGCTCATTCGGGCAGAGGGGAGTCAGCTAACTGGTCGGGGAGGACGGGGTATTGGCCGTCGAAGCAGGCGCAACAGTAGGCTTCCGGGGGAAAGGCCTTGACGCAGGAGAGCATACCGTCTCGGCTGAGATAGGCGAGGCTGTCCAGGCGCAATGCTCTGGCAAGCTGATCAGATGCGACCTTGTTGGCGAGGAGCGCTTCGCGCTCGGGGAAATCGATCCCGAAGTAGCAGCCATGGCGGTGTGGGGGACAGCTCACTCTCATGTGGATCTCTTTGGCCCCTACGGCTCGGAGTGTATGAACGCGGGCCCTGCAGGTTGAGCCGCGAACGATGCTGTCCTCTATGAGGCAGACGCGTTTACCTCGAATCGCTTCCGCGATGGGTTGGAGCTTCTTGGTGACGAGTTTCCGGCGGGACACCAAGCCGGGATCAATGAACGTGCGCCCGACGTAGTGGTTGCGGCTGAGCCCCATGTCAAAGGGGATCCCGGATTCCTCCGCGTACCCCAGCGCGGCATACATGCCGCTGTCAGGAATCGGCATGACGACGTCTGCTTCCACCGGAGATTCCTGGGCTAAAACACGGCCCATCCTCTTCCGCACTTCATACACGCTGTCACCGAAGACGTAGCTTCCAGGACGAGCGAAATAGACGTGTTCGAAGATGCAGTGCGCACGTTTTTCACACGGGGCAAACCGTCGGCTGGCCATCGCGTTATTCGGCCCCCAGATCACCATTTCTCCTGGTTCGACGTCACGGAGGTAGCGCGCCCCGGGCACGTTGAAGGCGATCGTCTCACTGGCGACCATGTAGCCACCGTCATCGAAGTCTCCGATCGCGAGCGGGCGGAAACCATGCGGGTCGCGGACGGCGACCATTGTATCGTGGGTCATCAGCAGGAGGGAAAAGGCGCCCTTGAGTTGCTTGAGTGAGTCCTCCAGCGCATCCCAGATGAGACCGTTGTGGTGCTTCATGAGGGAGCGGGCCATCAGGTGGAGGATCAGTTCGGTGTCGGTGGTTGTCTGAAAGATGGCTCCCTCGCGCTGCAGTTCGTCACGCAGCGATGCGGCATTGCAGAGCGTGCCGTTGTGGGCGATGCCGACGCGATGCCCAACCATGTCAACCATGATTGGCTGTGCATTGAGGGAAAGCGATCCCCCGGCGGTTGAGTAGCGCACATGAGAGATCGCTCGACTGGTTCGGCCGTGCCAGGAGGGGGGAATTCTGCTGAACACCTGTTCGACCAGGCCACAGTCTTTGTGGAGGCGACACTCACCATCGACTGACCCCATCAGGCCGGCGGCTTCCTGGCCGCGGTGTTGGAGGGTGTGCAGCCCCATGTGGATTCGCTCAATGGCCGCTTCTCCGCCGCTCACGCCGCAGAGACCACATTCCTCATGAGGCTTGTCGAGATCCATCTGTGTTTGAACTCTCATCCGTGATCTGGTGTGATGGCTGGATCGCCAGGCGAACGCCAAAGCGTCGTCCGGCTCCTGTCCCGTGGACTGGAACAGGAGTACGGGCAGCGCCGGGCGCAGCCCCAGGCTCTTTCCTCACTCGTTCGCGAGCATTCCGCCCGAGGCGGCCACGAAGTCCCTGAACAGGGGGTGAGCGGTCAGCGGCCTGGACTTGAATTCCGGGTGAAATTGGCACGCCACAAACCACGGATGGTCAGGAATCTCGACCAACTCGACCAAGCGGTCATCGGGTGAGGTCCCGGCAATGCGCATCCCCTTTTCGGCGAAGACGCTCCTGAAGTCGTTATTGAACTCATAGCGGTGGCGATGGCGTTCGCTGACCTGTGTTCCTTCGTAGGACTTGGCAGCCGTGCTGTCGTCACTGAGGCGGCAGGGGTAGGCACCGAGTCGCATTGTTCCGCCCTTGTCCTCGATGGTGCGCTGGTCTTCCATCAGGTGGATGACTTGGGCTTTGGTATCGGGGTTGAACTCAGTGCTGTTAGCGTCTTCGAGGCCGCAGACATGGCGAGCGAACTCGATCACGGCGCATTGCATGCCCAGGCAAATGCCGAGGAATGGGACTTTGTTTTCCCGTGCGTACCTGATGGCGGCGACTTTGCCCTCTACGCCACGATCGCCGAATCCCCCGGGAACCAGAATGCCGTCAACGCCTTTAAGGCAGCGCTTTGCGCCTTCCTTCTCCAGATCTTCCGCCTCGACCTGGCGGATGGTCAACTCGACATCGTTCGCCATCCCGCCATGCTCGAGAGCTTCATAGATGCTCTTGTACGCATCCCGCAGGCTGATGTACTTGCCGACCACCGCGATCTCTACTTTCTTCTTTTTGGGAGCGATGTGACGTTTGACCATGCTCCGCCAATCGTCCATGTCCAAGTCGCGGACATGCATACGGAAGCGTTCCAGGATGTACTTGTCGAGGTCTTGTTTCGCCAAATCAAGAGGCACTTCGTAGATCGTGTTCGCGACATCTATCTCCTCAAAGACCAGTTCCCGGTCGACGTTGCAGAAGAGCGCGAGCTTGTCAAAGTGCTCTTGTTGCAGGTGTCGTTCGCATCGGCAGACCAGGATATCAGGTATGATCCCGATGCCTCGGAGGATCCCAACCGACTGCTGCGAGGGTTTCGTCTTCAGTTCACCTGCCGCGCGGATGTAAGGCACAAGCGTGAGATGAACGAAGAGGCCCCGTTCCCGACCAATTTCCTGCCGGTACTGACGGATTGCCTCGAGAAATGGGAGTGACTCGATGTCTCCGGCCGTGCCACCGATCTCGGTGATGGCGATATCCACATCCGGGCCGTCGAGGGTTCGGATTGCCGCTTTGAGTTCATCGGTAATGTGGGGGATGACCTGTACTGTCTTGCCGAGATACTCGCCCCGCCTTTCGCGGGCAAGTACATCGCTGTAGATGCGTCCGGTCGTGTAATTGCTCTGTTGGCTGCAGTCGATGTCGGTGAAGCGTTCGTAATGCCCAAGATCAAGATCCGTTTCCGCCCCATCTTCGGTAACGTAGACTTCCCCATGCTGGTAGGGCGACATCGTGCCTGGGTCAACGTTCAGGTACGGGTCCAGCTTCTGGATTTTTACCCGGTAGCCCCTGCGCTTCAGCAGGAGCGCTACGGACGCGGCAGTAATGCCTTTGCCCAGTGAAGACACGACTCCTCCCGTGATGAAGAGATGCTTCGTTCGGTGTTCTCTCCTAGGCATGGCTTGTCTGCCCGTCCTTTCCCATCGTCGGCCGCGGCTTTCGGACACGGATATGAAGTTCTCTCAGGTCCTTCTCATCCACCTCATTCGGGGCTCCCAGGAGCGGATCCTGGGCGCGCTGGTTGAGGGGGAAGGCAATAATCTGACGGATATTGGGCTCGCCTGTCAGGAGCATGATGATTCGATCCAGCCCCGGGGCGATTCCACCGTGCGGTGGTGCACCAAAGTGGAACGCTCTCAGCAGGCCCCCGAACTTCGTGGCGAGTTCCTCCTGGGAGTATCCTGCGATCTCAAATGCTCTGGCCATGATGTCGGGACGGTGGTTGCGGATGGCTCCGCTGGACAACTCGACGCCGTTGCAGACCAGATCGTATTGGTAGGCCAGCACATCGAGCGGGTCCTGGCCGTTCAGGGCCTCAAGCCCTCCCTGGGGCATGGAGAACGGGTTGTGGCTGAAATCGACCCGGCGATGCTCTTCGTTCCATTCGAACATGGGATAGTCGACAATCCAGCAGAACCGGAACGTTCCCTGTTCGCGCAGCTCAAGGATGTCAGCCAATTGGGTTCTTACCTGGCCGGCCAGCGTCTCCGCAGTGCGTTTCTTGTCCGCAACGAAGAACATGACATCCCCCGGTCGCATGTCCCCGATGGCTCGGAGCTGTTCGATCCGTTCCTCGCTGATGAACTTGGCTATAGGGCTCTTTACACCGTCTTCCGTCCAGGTGATGTAGCCCAGCCCTTTGCCACCACAGGACTGGGTGAAAGCGATCATGTTGTCGAAGAAGCTGCGCGGAGCTGACGCGATACCACGCACGGGCAGAGCTCGCACGACGCCGCCCTTCTTGACAACCGCTGCAAAGGCGTTGAAGTCGGACCCACCAAACTGCTCCGAGACGTCCACGATCTCGATCGGGATGCGCAGATCAGGTTTGTCGCTTCCGTACTTGAGCATTGCATCGCGGTAGGCGATGCGTGGGAAAGGAGTGTCGGTCACATCCTGATCACCAAATTCGGTAAAAATGCCGTGTATGAGCGGCTCGACGACGGCGAATACGTCGTCCTGAGTTGCGAAGGCCATCTCGATGTCGATCTGGTAAAATTCGCCGGGCGAACGGTCAGCCCGGGAATCTTCGTCTCGGAAGCAGGGAGCGATCTGGAAGTAACGATCGAAACCGGAGACCATGAACAGTTGCTTGTAGATCTGAGGAGCCTGTGGCAGGGCGTAGAATGTGCCGGCATGAAGGCGACTCGGGACGAGGAAGTCTCGAGCTCCCTCGGGCGAGCTGCAGGTCAGGATGGGCGTCTGGAATTCAGTGAAGCCCATCTCCGTCATCCTCCGGCGGGCACTCGCGGTAACCTGCGAGCGCATGAGGATGTTACGCTGCATGGACGCTCGTCTCAGATCGAGGAACCGGTACTTCAGGCGGAGGTTCTCGTCGCAGGTCTGATCGCTGGCCACCTGGAACGGCAGCACATCGGCTTCGCTCAGCACGTCCATCGACTCAGCGGAGATCTCGATATCGCCGGTCGCGAGCTTGGGGTTGACGGTGTCTTCGGAGCGGGCGATGACACTCCCCGCGAAACAGAGGACAGATTCCAGGCGCCAGTGATCCATCGCCTGATAGAACTCACGGTCGGGATGGATGACAATCTGGGTGATGCCGGACTCGTCACGCAGGTCAACAAAGATGATGCCGCCGTGGTCGCGGACACTGTGGACCCAACCTGAGAGCCGGACGTCGCTGCCGATGTCGGAACTACGGAGATCGCCGCACTTGTGCGTTCGGAAAGGGTGCGTTTTCATGCGTTCGGACAGACCGTTCTTGCTTGCCATATTTACGGAATCCAGCTTAGCCGACCTTTCGCTAAAGGCCAGCTCCGAAAGGCGCTTTTCGCGCCTCTTTATCGTGTCCCGGGAGGTGCGGTTTCTGCTTGGGATGCCAAGTAGCGGTCCATCCCTTCAGCAGCGTGTCTGCCGTCACTGATGGCCCGAACGACCAACGACGCTCCCATACGGAGGTCACCGGCGACGAACACGCCGGACATGTTGGACATGTTGTTGTCGTCCAGGACGGGCGTTCCTGCGTCATCTGTCTCAACGCCGAACTCGGCCAGCACGCCTGCGTTCCCTTCTTTAGTGAACCCGGCGGCGATCAGGACCAGATCTGCGGGAAGCTCGAAAGATGTCCCTTCGGTTTCCGTGAAACCACGTTTCCCGGACTCATCTGCGGTCCATTCCACGCCAACCCCGCGCACACTGGAAAGGACTCCGTCAGGTGCAACGAACTCCTGAGTCAGGACTGACCAGCGACGCTCTCCGCCCTCTTCATGCGAGGTCGAACTGCGGAGTTGATAGGGCCAGTGCGGCCAAGGCGTGCTCTTGTCCCGCGTAGGAGGGGGCTTGGGGAGGATTTCAAGCTGCGTGACTGACTTCGCCCCCTGGCGTAGAGAGGTCCCCAGGCAGTCAGCTCCCGTGTCTCCCCCACCGATGATGACCACGTCTTTGCCGGTGGCCAATATCGGTGCTCCGCCGTCTGCTTCGTCTGCGGCGACGCGCTTGTTCTGCTGGGTGAGGAAGTCCATTGCGAAATGGATCCCTGCGGAGTCCCGTCCCGGAATAGGGATGTCGCGCGGGACCCGTGCCCCCCCGGAGAGGAGAACGGCGTCAAACGAGCGCGTCAGGTAGCGGATGGAGAGATCCGTTCCCACGGTGACGTCGGTCTCAAAGACGACGCCCTCCGCGCGCATTTGGTCGAGGCGTCGATCCAGAACCGACTTCTCAAGCTTGAAGTCCGGGATTCCGTAGCGCAGAATGCCCCCGATCCGGTCATCTTTCTCGAACACTACGACGTCATGGCCAAGCCTCGCCAACTGTTGTGCTGCGGCCAATCCGGCGGGCCCGGAGCCGACAACCGCGGCTCGGCAGCCTGTCTTGAAGCCGGCCGGCCGTGGGGTAATCCACCCCTCGGACCACCCGCGTTCGACGATCCGCAGTTCAAGCTGGCAGATCGCCACGGGGTCCTGGTTGATGCCCAGGGTGCACGCTGTCTCACAGGGGGCCGGGCACACGCGACCGGTGACTTCCGGGAAATTGTTCGTCTCGTGGAGCAGTTCCAGAGCCTGGCGCCAGTTCTCCCGATACACCATCTCGTTGAAGTCGGGGATCAAGTTCTCGACGGGGCAGCCATAGGCGTGACAGTAAGGGATACCGCAGTCCATGCAGCGCGCTGCCTGTTGGTTGAGTTCCTCGGGGCCCAGCGCTTGCTGGATCTCACGATAGTCCTTGAGGCGCTTTTCTTTGGGTCTCTTGGGCGGGTTCGCACGCCCATAGTCCATGAAGCCCGTGAGCTTACCCATTGTACACCTCCTCGGTCGCTGACACCGTTTCGGATTCGCGGTCGGGTGTTCGCCGCATTCGCTCGAGGACGCGTCTGTAGTCGATAGGCATGACTTTGACGAAATAGGGAAGCCGCGTTTCCCATTCGTTGAGGATCATCTGGGCGCGTTCGCTGGCAGTGAGAGCCGCGTGGGCCTCGATCATGGTCCGCAGTTGGGTCTGGTCATCCCAGGCCCAGACGCTCTCGATGTCCACCATGTCGAGATTGCAGTGTGTGTCGAAGAGGCCGGACTCGTCATAGACGTATGCGACGCCTCCGCTCATGCCTGCGGCGAAGTTGTTTCCCGTTCGCCCCAGGACGACAACAACGCCCCCGGTCATATACTCACAGCCATGGTCGCCGACTCCTTCGACGACCGCCCGGGCTCCGCTGTTGCGGACGGCGAAGCGTTCTCCGGCAACACCGTTCAGGAAGATTTCCCCGTCAGTGGCTCCGTACAGAATGACATTTCCTGCAATAATGTTCTCGTGGGCGGTAAGCTTGGCTTCCGAGTGTGGGATGACGATGATCCGTCCACCTGCCAGCCCCTTTCCCAGGTAGTCGTTCACGTCACCGCGAACAGTGATGGTTACGCCACTGGTGAGGAATGCTCCCAGGCTCTGGCCGGCCGAGCCATTCAGGCAAAGCTGGATGGTGTCCTTCGGGAGCCCGCCCGGGCCATGCCTCTTCACGATCTCGTAGCTGAGACGGGCCCCGACTGTTCGGTCTGTATTCTCAACGTCCTGCTCAAGTGTGACTGGCCGCTGTTCGTCGATTGCCCGCTGCAAGCCGGGCAGGAGGGCATCATCGAAGCACGCCACGGGGTGCCTGAATTCCTTGCGGGTGCAATGCAGCGGGCTTAGCTCGGTGTCCGTTGGGGGGATCAGGATTCGGGAGAGATCCAGAGTCCCGGCTTTTGGATGGTTGCTCGGAGGGATGAATGCGAGCCGCTCTGTGTGACCAACCATCTCGGCGACGGTTCGGAAGCCGAGCTGGGCCATTGTCTCTCGGAAATTCTGGGCCAGGAAGCGGAAGAAGCGTTCCACGTGGTCGGGTTTTCCCCCGAAGCGCGCCCTCAGCTTGGGATCCTGGGTCGCGACGCCGACCGGACACGTGTTCGAGTGACACTTGCGCATCATAACGCATCCGAGAGTGACGAGGACGACGGTGGCGAAACCGAATTCTTCAGCTCCCATCAGAGCCGCGATAGCCAGATCGCGACCGGTACGCAACTGTCCGTCGGTTTGGACGCGGATGCGGTCTCGCAGGCCGTTTGCCCGGAGTGACTGCTGCGTTTCAGCAAGTCCCAATTCCCACGGCAGCCCTGCGTGTTTGATGGCCGTCAGCGGCGAGGCACCGGTGCCGCCGTCATGCCCTGCGATCTGGACCATGTCTGCCCCGGCCTTCGCGACTCCGGAAGCGATGGTGCCCACGCCAACCTCGGACACGAGTTTCACCGACACCCGGGCGTCTGGGTTCACGCACTTCAGATCATAGATCAGCTGGGCCAGGTCTTCGATCGAGTAGATATCGTGATGCGGCGGGGGAGAAATCAGGGTCACCCCCGGAGTGGTGTGCCTTACTTTGGCGATGTCGGCCGTGACTTTGTGCCCCGGCAACTGGCCCCCTTCTCCAGGCTTGGCGCCCTGGGCCATTTTGATCTGCAGTTCTTCCGCATGGATGATGTAGTTGGGGGTGACACCGAATCGGCCCGAGGCGATCTGCTTCACGCGGGACATCCGCGAGTCACCATTGGGATTCCGGCGGAAACGCGCCGGTGATTCGCCGCCCTCACCACAGTTGCTCCAGGCGCCGAGTCGGTTCATCGCGATCGCGATGGACTCATGGGCTTCTTTGCTCAAGGAGCCGAGCGACATGGCCGAAACGAAGAAGCGTTTGACGATGTCATCCACAGATTCGACCTCGTCAAGCGGAGTGGGGGCGCTTTCGGAGAAGTCCATCAGGCTCCGCAGAGTCACATTCACAGACGATTGCTGGTTGATGCACTTGCAGTACTCAAGGAACTGGTCGTAGTCATCCTTCCTCACGGCTTGTTGGAGGTGCGAGATGGCATCAGGCGTCCACATGTGCCGCTCGCCGCCTCGGCGGACCTGGTAGCTTCCGCCTCGGCCGAGAAGGGTCGGGGCTGTTCCGCGGTCCGGGAACGCGGCGGCATGGCGCTGGTGGGCTTCGGAGGAAATCTCTGTCAGGCCGATTCCTTGGACGCGGGACGCCGTGCCGGTGAAGTAGGTTCCCACGAGCTCGTCAGCCAGGCCGACGCTCTCGAAGATCTGCGAGCCGAGAAAACTCCTGATTGTCGAAATTCCCATTCGACTCAAGGTCTTGAGCAAGCCCTTCTTCACCGCCAGGATATAGTTGTCGACGGCCACTTCCGGGCGGACATCCGTTTCCAGCAGATCGCGTTCGGCCAGATCCCGGACTGTTGACAGGGCGACATTCGGGCAGATGGCATTCGTGCCGTAGCCGATCAGCATGGCGAAGTGGATGACCTCCCGAACTTCACCACTCTCGACAATGATACCGGTCTGGGTCCGCAGGCCTGCCCGAATGAGGTGGTGATGCAGCCCGGATGCCGCGAGCAGGGGCGGAATGGGGACGTGACCATGGTCCATGTCACGATCCGTCAGGATCAGGATCGACACGCCGGAGCGAACGGCCTTCTCCGCCCTCTCGAACAGCCCATCCAAAGCCGAACGGAGTGCGTCTCCATCTCCTCCTCTGGGGAAGAGCATCGGCAGTTCCTCGGCTCGGATGTCATCGTGCTGCGAGCTCCGGAGGCGGATCATATCCTCAGGCGTCAGGACCGGATGGTGGAGTTTGAGCATGCGGCAGTGTTCTGCGCTTTCGCCCAGGATATTCCGCTCACGACCAACGTAACTCATCAGGGACATGACGAGTTCTTCACGAAGGGGATCAATCGGGGGATTGGTGACCTGAGCAAAGAGCTGCTTGAAGTAAGCGAAGAGCAATTGCGGCTTCTCAGAGAGAACCGCGAGTGGAGCATCGTTCCCCATGGAGCCAATGGCTTCCTGACCTCGGCTGGCCATCGGGGCAACCACCATCTTGAGTTCCTCGGTGGTGTAGCCGAACGCATGCTGTTTGGTCAGTAGATCGGTGTGCGGCTCGGAGGGAGCTTCCGGGGGAGTGCCCATGCCGCGCAACTCGATGCGGTTATCCTTGACCCAGTGGCGATAGGGCTGCTGGCGGGAGATCCGGGCCTTTATCTCACGGTCGGGGACGATTCGGTGTTCTTCGAGGTCGATCAGGAGCATCTTTCCCGGCTGAAGTCGTCCTCTCGAGCGGAGTTTTGCCGGCGGGATTCGCAGAGCGCCGGTTTCCGAAGCCAGCACGACCAGGCCGTCTCGGGTGACCGAGAAGCGGGCTGGGCGGAGACCGTTGCGGTCCAGTGTCGCCCCAATGTAGCGACCATCTGAGAACACCAGGGCGGCGGGGCCGTCCCACGGCTCCATGAACGCGCTGTGGTATTCATAGAATGCCCGTTGGTCCTCACTCATGTGGTACTTCTTACCCCAGGCCTCCGGGACCATCATCATAGCAGAATGGGGCAGGGAACGTCCGGCGTGGACCAGCAGCTCCAACGCGTTGTCGGCCATGGCTGAGTCGCTGCCCCCCTCAGTGATGACAGGAAAGAGCTTCTTCACATCCGTTCCCAGTGCGTCGGACTGGAGGACGGCTTCCCGAGCCCGCATCCGGTTGACATTGCCGCGCAACGTGTTGATCTCGCCGTTGTGGGCCAGCATGCGGAAGGGCTGAGCCAGATTCCAGGTGGGCAGCGTGTTGGTGCTGTAACGTTGGTGCACGATCGCGAACGGGCTGGTGAAATCGGGGTCGGTAAGGTCAGGGAAGAACGTGGTCAGCTGGGTGCCGGTCAGCATTCCCTTATAGACGACGGATCGACTGGACATACTGGCGATGTAGAACTGGCTGACGTCTGCATCTGTCCACTGGGAGATCGCATTCTCGATCACGCGACGGACGACGTAGAGCTTCCGCTCGAACTGCTCTGCCGGAATATCGCCTCGTTCAAGGAAGGCCTGCTTGAAGACGGGCATGGTCGAGCGGGAGACCACGCCAAGCGGACCCGGGTCGGTGGGGACATCTCGCCAACTCAGGACGCGTACGCCCTCCGAGAGGGCTTCGCGGTCAAACGTTGCCATGCACGATTCAGCCGCTTGTTCATCGGTGGGCAGGAAAACCATGGCTACGCCGTAATCGCCCTGAAGCGGAAGGGGGAAGTCGAGGGCCTTGCACGCCTTTCTCAGGAACATATCAGGCATGCCGAGGAGCAGACCGGCGCCATCACCCGTGCTCTTGTCCCCTCCGGTTGCGCCTCGATGCTCGAGGTCAATGAGGAGCGTGATGGCGTCTTTCACCAGATCCATCCGGGGAACGCCGTCAAGAGCCGCGACAAAACCCACGCCGCAGCTGTCGTGTTCGTAGGCCGGATCGTACAGCCCCCACCGCTGTGGGTGTCCAGCAGCGTTGCACCCCTTGAAGCCTTGTTGCGGGGCCCGTTGTTGGCCGTCTTCCATGGTTCTCTCCACAGGGGCACTGAGTGTCGGCTTCACCACGCGTGATCGTCTCGAACAGGCATGGTGCTAGTTGCGCTCAGAATACCGGCAAGCCCGCTCGGTTCGGCCTGAACCGGATGGACTCGGGATAAGCCGTTCTGCCTTGCTGCAGCCCGTTTTACCGGGCGCAAATCCGGAGGAACTGCCTCTGATCGCTCTCTCAATCAACAAGGTTCTCTCAGGTGTTCCCTGGAGACCAAGTCTGAGTTCACCGTAACAGCACAATGCATGCCGAGTTCTGTTGGAGTGTTCTCTAACAGTATGGAGAAGAGTGTAATAAGGGAATGGACAGGGGGGCTCCAGTGTCCGAAGTGGCGAGGAGAGCTGAGAGGATAGGAACAAAAATGTGTCGCAGGGCGTGTTGTCGCCGGAGTCTGTTCATGCCGTCATCGGGGCTGGGAGGCGTTCCGGGCGTTTCCCGTACTGAGAGGAGGGCAAAGGAGAATCGGGAGAGGGGGGCGGCATTGTGTGATACAAAGCTGTGTCAGACATGGGGTCAAAAAGGGACAAATATGTATCGAGAGGCTTCGAATGGACGCCCGAGCGAGGTCTGAGAATCGGGAGAATGCCGCGCTGGTCGAGTGCCTGCCGTCAGGGAAGAGACCGGGATCGGGTCCGTTCGCCTGACAGCTTAGGAGAGACTATCTCCATCCCAGGCGTTCCAGGAAGCGATATCCTCGATGGGTTTCCGTGAGGAGCTGCCTTCAGAGGACGTTTCGCTCGGGTATCCCAAAGCAATCAGGGCTGCGACACGCGTTCCGCGCGGGATTCCGAGGAGCTTTTTGACCTGTTTCTCGTTGAACCAGCCAATCCAGCAGGTCCCGAGGTCACGCTCCGCCGCTGCCAGGACGAAGTGTTCGGCGGCGATTGCCGTATCCATCCAGGCATAGGGGAGTCCTGAAACGAACGAGGCTATTCGGTGGGTGACCACGTTCCGTTGGCAGCAGACGGCGACAAAGACGGGCACGGTCGACCACCACAAGTGAGGAATTCCGGGGAGTCGAGCATGGTCAAAGAAAGCCTGCCGTATGTGCATATCGTCAACGATGACGAACCGCCATGGTTGCTGATTGCAGGCGGAGGGGGCCAGGCGTGCCGCCTCCAGGCATGCCGTGATGTCCTCTCTTGGGACGGGGCGTTCCGGGTCAAACGTGCGGCAGCTGTTGCGTTGCTGAACCAGGCTCAGGAAAGGAGAAACGTCGTGGTTCATGGCCATACGGGGTCACTTCTTGACCGGGACGTTGATCTCGTACGTGGCGTTGATGAAGCTTGTCGATTGACGTGCGCGTGTCCGCTTGTTGATGATGACCATGAGGCGGTCCATGGCTTCTGTGATTCCCTGGGTAGGCAGGATCACCCGGGCGCCGTTCCGGAATGTCCCACGGGGGCGAAGGAAGACGATCAACGCCGGGGCTGAGTAGTCCAGCTGAATGGTCTCGATATCGTAGAAGCGGCCGTCGGGACGTGTTGCCACCAGATGGATGAAACGGAGAGAGGCGAGGACCAGATCATCAGTGATTCGGCGTCCGACGCGCAGGCTCCTGGTGCCTTTGACGCCGGTGATTTCGGGTAGGGGAAGCAGCCGTTCGCCCTGTCGAGGAGGAAGGATACAGCCTTCATCGTCGAGGAGGCGTTGAGGACGGCAGCGGAGGCAGGCGACGGGTTGGCGTTCATAGACGCTGATCAGGAGCGTGCTGGGCAAACGCCGTGCCACGGTGGCCTGGTCGATCATGACGTTCAGCTCGAGTTGTTCCCGGATCTCCTGCAGGTCCAGATTGAAGATGTTGGACTCGCCGGGGATGACGTGACCGTCCCGGAGCAGGGCGACGACCTCCTTTTGCCGCAGTCTGCCGGTGGCATTCACCGCGATGTTCTGCAGGACAAAATGTGGATTGCTCGTGAAAAAGACGGACTTGAGGCCAACGACGATCCCTGCGAGGAGCGCAAGCACGAGGACACAGATGGCCACCCAGGAGAGGATGCGTACAACGAAGACCACGAGACCTCGTTGGCGTCGTTCAGCCAGTGAGGACGAGCGCTTCGTGCTGCGTTGTTTCTTCGTCGCCACGAACGTTCTCCGCGGGGGAAAGGTACGGTGTGTGGGGAGAGCCCTCTACCTGGCCGCACCTTTGATTGCCTTCCGGATTGCCTTGATCGGCGGGGATTCTACTTCCTGTCCAAGGCTGAATCCGGAGGCGGTAACGTGACGCTCCGAGCTCACGTTGTCAACTTCGTCCTACGGGGGGGGGCACGCAGGCAACCTGGTTCCGGAGCCCGGTCACGTGACGATGACGTCACCGTACAGGTCGTAAGGATCCGTACCGGTGATCTTTACCGGGACCAAGCCGAGCTCCAGGCAGCCTTCCGGGCCGCTGACATGGACGCAGTTGTCGATGTCCGGGGCGTCTGCCTTTGTGCGCCCAAGGAATTCACCGGGGCCGACACGCTCGTCGATCAGGACATCCAGCGTCTCGCCGAGAAGTACGTCATTGTGGGCCTGGGAGATCCCCTGCTGCAGCTCGAGCAGCTCTTCACGGCGCGCATCCGCCGTCTCCTGCGGGACGGGCGGAAGGTCCAGGTTGAGAGCAGGTGTTCCGGGCTCGGGCGAGTAGGTGAAGACGCCGAGACGATCGAAGCGGAAGGACTCGACGAATGCCATCAGCTCGCGGTGCATGGCGTCCGTCTCGCCGGGAAACCCGACGAGGAAGGTTGTTCGGATGGTGATTCCCGGACAGGTGGAGCGTATTGCCTCCATCAGCCGGATCGTCTCTTCGTTTGATACGCGCCGCCCCATGCGTTGCAGCATCGTGTCGTTGATGTGCTGCAGCGGGATGTCGATGTAGGGCAGGATGTGCTCGGCCTGGGCCATCGTGGCCAGGAGGTCCTCCGTGACATACCGGGGATGCGTGTAGAGGAGTCTAAGCCAGTACGTGCCGGGTATTTGGTCGCAGGTCTTGAGCAATTCCGTGATCGTTGCCCCGTCTGTTCTGTCTGCTCCATACCGGGTGGTGTCCTGAGCGATGAGGTTGATTTCGCGGATCCCGGAGTCGACCAGCCGTTCGCACTCGATTCGGACGGAGTCGATGTCGCGACTACGCTGTGGACCACGGATGGCAGGAATGGCGCAGAAGGTGCAGCGGTGGTCGCAGCCCTCGGCGATCTTGACGTAGGCAAAGCTGGTGGGAGTGAGCAACAGCCGGGGGCTGTCATGGTCGTAGAGGAAGGTGGCCGGTGCGCCGGTGATGGTCGTCTCTGCGACGTTCCCTTCGAGGCAGGACTCAATCATCTCGGCCGCACGCGGGACGTCGTCCAACCCCAGCAGCAGGTCAACGTCCGGGAAGCGCTCGTGGACCTCCTCGGGAGATCGCTGAGGAAGACACCCGGCGACGACGACCCGGCGGCCCTTCTTTTTCTTCTTCCAGCGCAGGGCCTGCCCAATCTCATCCTCGCCTTCTTCACGCGCGTCATGGATGAAGCTACACGTGTTGATGAGATACACATTCGCCTGCGCGGGGTCTGCAACAAGGGAGAAGCGCCCAACTGCGAACACGCCGGCCATGACCTCTGTGTCCACCAGGTTTTTGGCACAACCGAGGCTGACAATGTGGATGCGGACCTTCGGGGTTCTCTTGGTGCGTTTCATTGCGTTGGGGTATCCTCTAAGGCCGCCTTCTGAGACGGATGCGATAGGCCTTTTCTCCCACGGACGTGCAGGTCTGCCGGATAAACGACGCGCTCCGGGGGAGGGCACCGGAGTCCTGAAGAAGCGAGGGTCGGGAAAATCTGGGGTGACCTGTCATTAATTGTTCTATAATGTGACCGTTTGTCCATAGGATGTCCAGAGGGGACGTGTGCAATGGCCAATACCGACCCGTTCAGTTGGAGGGCCAACGGCGAGCAGAGCAGAGCGGTGGCGGCCGCGGCTGGGCGTCGAAAGAGCCACGCATTTTGCGCGCGGATTGATAGCTCAGACCACTAGGCTGAGAGGTGGATTGATCTGATTCGCGGCACAATAGTACCACCTGCGCCGACGCGTACCGTGCGGGGACTGCCATGGCCTCGTGTTGCAGATGACCTCTCAGGAGAAGCCCACGTCCATGACTCGCCGCAGCGTCTTTCTCGGCCTCTTGGGGGCGATTACCGTCTGCTCGATCACCTATTTCAACGATTGGGTCCTTCGCCAGACCCACTTCGTTGGGAACAACATGCCCGTCTCCATCTATGGCGGACTGGTGATCTTTGTCCTTTTCCTGAACGTGATGCTCCGGAAATGGTCTCTGAGCGGGCGCGAACTGGCAGTCATTCTCGCTTTGACGCTTTCGGCTTGCTGCATCCCGGGGTCCGGTCTTCTACGGACCTTCAATGGGGCTCTCGTCCTACCCTATCACCACAACCGCCTCGAGCCTGCCTGGCGGGAGCATAAGGTCATTGACGCCGTTCCGAAGCACATGATGGTGGACCTGTCGCAGGACGAGGACCGGGTCCTCGACGGCTATGTGCAGGGGCTGTCGGAAGGGGGGAAGCATCTCCGCCCCGGTGATGTTCCCTGGCAGGCCTGGTGGCGCCCCTGGGTGTTCTGGTTGCCGACCATCCTCGCCATGCTGCTTTCTCTGGTCGGGCTGTCCCTGGTGGTCCACAAGCAGTGGGCTCACCACGAGCATCTCCCATACCCGATCGCGACCTTCACCGAGGCCTTGCTCGAGACCGACGAGAATGGACGTTCTTCACTTTGGCGCAGTCGACTGTTCTGGATCGGCGCGGGCATCGTCTTTCTCATCCACATCAACAACTTCATGGCTCTGTGGTTTCCTCGGGTGATGATACCCATTGCGTTGCGCCTGAACCTCGGGGGGCTTGGGCGGCTCTTCCCTTTCATCACTCGAGGTGGCGGCTGGTACATGTTCTATCCGCGGGTCTTTTTCGCGGTGATTGGTGTCTCGTTTTTCATTGCCACGGAGCTGGCGGCCGCTTTCGGTATTGGTCCATGCCTTTGGGCGTTGGTGGCGGGGGCCTTTGCCACCTACGGCATAAGCTTGAACTCCTCCGTTCTCGGCGGGGCTCACATTGGGCTTCAGCCCCGTGTTTTCCTGCTCTTCGGGGCGTGTCTCGGGATCTTCATTTCGCTGCTCTACACCGGGCGTCACTACTACTGGGCCGTCGTCCGCGGCGCGGTTGGTCTTTCTCACGGCGAGGATGCAGATGGCCTGGGAATCTGGGGCGCCCGGCTGTTCGTGGCGCTTTTCGGTGTGTTCGTCGTGCTCTTGGCGCATGCGGGGATCGATTGGCAGCTGGGATTTCTGTACGGGGCGATTCTGATCGTGGCCTACACCGTGTCGGCTCGTCTGATGGCTGAAGGCGGGCTGTTTCACATCAAGGTCAATGTATTCCCGTGTGCCATGATTTGGGGCATGTTCGGCTCGGCGGCCTTGGGCTACCATCAACTGTTGCTTTTGCAGATGGTCACGATGGTATTGTTCATTGATCCTCGGGAGACGCTTCTTCCGTTCCTGGTCAACGCAAACAAGCTGCTTGACACGCGCGGGATCCATCTTGGCAAGACGTGCTCTCTGGCCGCGCTTGCCGTGCTCCTTGGGCTCGGGGCCGCACTGCCGATCACCCTCCTGATCCAGTACGATGTGCCGGCTGCGACTCAAGGTGATCGCTGGGCCTTCAGTTTCGTCCCGAAGATGCCGTTCGAAAACGCGGTAGCGACCAAGCAGAAGCTCGAGTCGCAGGGGCTGTTGGAGGAGGCCGAGTCTCGTGAGGGTTGGGAGCGTTTTGGGGCCATGCGGCCTGTTGGGGCCTGCCTTTGGGGGTTCGTGGTTGGCCTGGGCCTGGTCGTCGCCTGCTCGGCGTGCCGAATGCGCTTCCCCTGGTGGCCCATACATCCACTCATTTTTGTCGTTTGGGCGAAAGCGCACATCGGTCTGTTCGCGTTCTCGTTCATCCTCGGGTGGCTTGTGAAAATTGGCGTTATGAAGTACGGCGGCAGCCGCCTGTACAACCGCTTGAAGCCGCTGATGCTGGGACTGATTGCCGGAGAAATCCTCGGAGCAATGGTTCCGAGTCTGGTCGGCACGGTGTATTATTTCATCACCGGGAAACAGCCCATCTCTTACATTCTGTATATGGGCTGAAGAGGCGTCCGAGTACGGGAGAGAAAGGGTCTGGAAATGAACACGCGGGAGCGCTTTGTCGGGACTCTGACAGGACGACCGGTTGACCGAGTACCGTTCATGAAGGTGTTCGGCGGCAGGAATGCCATCAAGCCGCACTGGGAGGAACAGTGTCCCGGGATCAAGGATTCCATCGATGAGTTGCTTCAGTTCGAGGGGCGACATCGAGGCTGGGACCGGACCCTTGTCAATATGGACCCGTCACGGCTGGATCCTCCCCGGATCATCGAGGATCACGGCGAGTATTTCGTTCGCGACCGTGGCGATGGCAGCATTGAGCAGATTCACCGGAGCGGGGACTACAATCGTCACGACGTCGGTTGGCCAATCAAGAGTCTGGCTGACTGGGAGCGCTACCGAGACAAGCATATGCAGGTCGACGATCCCGTGCGCTTCCCGAAAGACTGGGATGACCACGTCAAAGCCTATCGCGATCGCGATTACCCACTTCAGCTCACCCACCGTGGGGTGTACGGGTTCGCTCGGAATCGAATGGGCGACGAGAACCTCGCGTATGCGTTCTATGACGCCCCGGAACTCGTTCACCAGATGATGGACGACTACACGGATTTCGCACTTCAGTTGTGGGAGAAGCAGTGCGTCAACATTCAGTTCGATCTGATCGAATGTTGGGAAGATATGGCCTGTCGGACTGGGTCCATTATCTCTCCGGCTACCTTTCGTGAGTTCATGACTCCGAACTACCGGAAGATCGCCGCGTTCGCCAAAGCGCATGACATAGAGATCATCCTGGTCGATTCCGATGGTCTGATCGAGGACCTGACCGAACTTATGGTCGAAGGGGGAGTAAATGCCCTGTATCCGTACGAGGTCCAGTCCGGGAACGAAGTGGCGCGTGTTCGCGAGCGGTTCCCCCGGGTTGGCTGCGTCGGTGGCTTGGATAAGCAGGTCATGGCGCGAGGGAAAGACGCGATTGATCGCGAAATGGAGCGTGCCCGAGGCCTGATTGAGGGTGGATATTTCATCCCCGGGCCCGATCACTTCGTCTTGTCAGATGTCGACTTCGCCGAGTACCGCTACTTCATGGAGCAACTTCGTGAGGTGGTCTTGACGACCGTCCCGAATCAGGGGTGATGGGTTCCCCGAGTATGTCAGGGAAGGCATGAAGCTCAGTTTGCCGGTCACGTACTGCTGCTACGAGATGCCCTATGGACCTGGGATGGAACGGCCGTCCTGTCCACGTGAGGGTCCCCAGACTGCGGTGTTGCCCATTGATCCCGGGCGAACGGCCATCGTCGCAATGCACATCTGGAACCTGGGTGAACAGGACGGGCCATACCCGTTCGCCGAAGACGCTGAACCGACCGGAACGACAGGCGACTGGGTGCTCCGGGCGCGGGACATCACCCGGGACCTGATCGCCCCGCTCCTGACTGCTGCACGCAGGGTTGGAATCGCCCTCATTCACAATGCCGGACCGACGTATGCTGATCGATACGCAAGCCACCGTGAGCTGACGCAGGACTCTGAATACCGCGAGCCCCGCGTGCCGACCGCAGGTTGCGTGCGCCCGTTCTCAGTTGCCGACCGGCGGGCCTTGAGATACGGAGGACATTTTCCTGGGCACGTGGCTGACACACATCGTGACGTGCTGGACATTGCTGCGAGTTGTCGGCCGTATGGGAATGAGCCGGTGGTCGTGGACGGATGGCAGACCAACCAGTGGTGTCGTGAGCATGACATTGACACGCTGCTGTACGTGGGCTTTGTCGCCAATTTCTGCGTTCTTGACTCGCCGGGAGGAATCCGGGAGATGGCGACGCGGTTCAACTACCGTGTTGTCTTGTTGACTGATGCGACCACGGCCCATGAGTTCCCGGACACGGTCGAGGGGGAACAGATGGCGTTCTTTGTTGCCAGGCAGGTACAATACCGCTTTGGCTTTACAGCGTTGGCCGATGATCTCCGGCAACGACTCGACACGGTCTCCAACTGAATCCGTTTCTGCGAGGAGAATTGGTATGGTTGAGCATGATCTCTCACGCCGCGGCTTTCTCAGGGGGCTCTCCCAGGTGGCCCTGATTGCCGGTGGCGGGGCAGCCCTGATGGACGCGCTGGGGCAACCGGCAACGGCGCAGGCGAAGCCGCTTAACGTGGTCTTCTTTCTGATCGACGACCTCGGTTGGACCGATGTCGGTTGCTACGGAAGCACATACTACGAGACACCCAATGTGGACCGCCTTGCGGGGATGGGGATGCGCTTCACGGACGGGTATGCCTCCTGCACAGTGTGTTCGCCAACCCGAGCCAGCGTGATGACGGGAAAGTACCCCGCGCGGTTGCATCTGACGGACTGGATCTCAGGGCACGTCCGGCGATGGGCCAAGCTCAAAGTCCCCGAATGGAACAAGCAACTGGAGCACCGGGAGGTGACCCTTGCGGAAGCACTGAAGGCCAAGGGCTATGCCACCGGTTTCATTGGCAAGTGGCATCTTGGCCCTGAGGGATACTGGCCGGATAGCCAGGGCTTCGATAAGAACATCGGCGGGTACTCGCGTGGTCAGCCCCCCAGTTACTTCGCGCCCTACAGGATCCCAACCATGGCTGAAGGCCCCAAAGGCGAATACCTGACCGACCGACATGCTGCCGACGCGGAGAATTTCCTTGAAACGAACCGGGACACCCCGTTCCTTCTCTACGTCTCGATGTATGCCGTCCACACGCCGCTGCAGGCCAAAAAGGAACTCACTGATCACTACAAAGCCAAGGCTGAAGCGGATCCCGAGTCAGCTCAGGGCAGCCCGGTCTACGGTGGTATGGTCCATAGCATGGACGATTGCGTCGGGAGGGTGCTGAAGAAGCTTGAGCGGCTTGGCCTGCAGGAGAACACAGCGGTGTTCTTTACCGGCGACAACGGTGGCCTGATCGGCAACCCGAAGCGACCGGTCACCAGCAACAGACCGTTGCGGGCAGGTAAGGGATCAGCGTATGAGGGCGGTGTCCGTGAGCCATTTATCATCTGCTGGCCGGGAGTGACCAGGCCGGGGAGCACCTGCTCGGTGCCCGTGATCAGTACCGACTTCTACCCCACGATTCTGGAAATGACAGGAGCCACAGGAGAGGCCGCGCATAACCAGGCCGTTGATGGGGCTAGTCTCGTCCCGTTGCTCCATGGCGGGGATGCCCTGACGCGCGATGCCGTCTACTGGCACTACCCCCATTACCATCCCGGGGGTGCGACTCCGTACGGCGCTATCCGCAAAGGTGATCACAAGCTGATCGAGTTCTTCGAAGACGATCGTGTGGAGCTCTACAACCTGCGGGAAGATATCGGTGAGACCAGGGAGCTCTCGACGACACTGCCCGCGCTCGCAGATACGCTTCGGGCGCAGCTCCATTCCTGGCGTGCTTCGGTAGGAGCTCAGATGCCGACACCCAACCCGGATCACGACCCTGACAGAGCTAACCAGAGACGCGGTCGATCGTCGAAGAACCGCAAGAACGGGCCTGCCCACCCGCCCTTCGATATTGTGAGAGGGTGTACAATCAAGCCGGATGGCACTGGTTTTGAGTTGGAGGCCAAGGCTGAAGGGACGGCCCTGAGGAAACTCCCGAAGCCGCTCAGGAAGCGGGCTGTGATCCGGGCGAAGATACAGACTTCCCTCAGACGCGAAGAGGGATGGCAGAACGGATTCCTTGCCCTGAGTGACGGGGCCAAGGACGCTGACCTGCTGCTCGCCGGGTTCTACATCGGGCGTCAGTCACTGACCGTGTTCAAGGGGTTGAGTGACTCCGGTGGTTCCAGGACTGAGAAACAAGGGGACTATGCCAGGGAGGCCATTCAGGAACTGGTGGTGGTGGTTGACTTCCCAACCAGGAAGCTCACCGCCACAGCCGGCAAGCTCAAGGTGGTCCGGGACCTCCCCAAGTCCGTCAAGGCGATACGCCACGTCGGTCACCACCTGATGCGGACGAGAACGTCATTCAGCAGGATTGAGGTGGAGGGGGAATAAAGCAGGGCTCCGCCAGGAGGCGTCAGACTCGGAGCAGGAGGGCAAGGGAGCGAACCAGGTCCGCTTTGAGGAAACCGTGTCTGAAGATGCTCTGCCGTCGCTGGATCCAGTTCTGGTTTGGGAGTTCTACGTAGGCGCTCACCACGTCGAGTTTCTCCGGCGCGAGGAAGTCCCCGTAGCGTTCGATGAACTCCTGGGCTTGGTCATAGGTCTTCCCCAGGCTGACCGGTATGTCGTCGCTGAAGAACGTCGCTGCCGCTGGGCGGAGGATGTCTGGCAGTGACCAGTTCTTGGCCCCGGTCTCATCTGCGCTGTGCTGTCGGTATAGAAGCGTCGCTTCAGGAAGGAATGTCACCACCCCGAATGCGGCTGCGACCAGAGCGATCCACCAGTCATGCATGATCGCCCGCCGTGGAACGCCTCCCATGCACCGTGTGGCCAAAGCGGCGTTGATCATCACCGTGCAGCCTGTCAAGCCGTTTTGAATCAGGAGGCGGTTCAGAGATGTGAAGCGTTCTGGCATAAGGTGCTGATAGGTCCATAGGGAGCTGGCGATTGGCTCCAGTTGCTCACCGACGACGCGCAGGTCCGTATGCACCAGAACCGGCGTGTGACGACCGTGCTCGGCCTCCAGTTCCCTCATGAACGCAAGTGTCCTGCTCACTTTATCCGGCAGCCAGACATCGTCCTGATCGGCAAACATGATGTACCGGGCTGAGGCCCTGTCTAAGAGCGTGCCGAAGTTGACGGCGGCCCCCTCGCGGTGTTCTGAGGGGGGATCGAGGATGATGCGTTCCGGGGCCTGAGCGTGGAGTTGGCGGAGGAGATCGGGGGTATGGTCGTCAGACGCATCATCCCTGATGCGCAGGCACAGATTGGCGTGCGTCTGGGTCAGAATCGACGTGACCTGTTCCTCGACGAACCGGTCACCGTTGCAGGTGGCCATCAGGATTTCGACGCTGTCTGGATCCAGCATGAGGAACTCCGTTGTCAGGAAACCGCGTCCGGTACTCTATCATGCCAAGGCACATTGTCACCGTTCCCATCTCTCGGGCGTGGTTGCCCCTCCTTTCTCCTGCGGCTATACTCCAGAATCCGTCCTGCAGTCGCGTGCGGTCCACACCGCCGCGACTGGTAAGTCCCTGTCACGCTGCGGAGGCGACACTGAAGAGTCGGCTATCCATCCTGATCGCGTTTGTCCTGATCGCGGCCGTTTCGCGCGGGGCTACCATCGTGGCCGAGCCCTTCGAGACGCTCGAGGCCTGGCGGATCACGACTGTGGGGGCAGCGACCGTGGGGGTGGACTCCAAGGCTCCTCGCGGAAACTGTCTCCGGGTACGGTCGCTTGGGGGATTGGCGATGTGCTCACGAGACTTGCCCGTGGCGCAGCTCAGGGGCGTCGCGCTGACGATCCGCTGCATGACCCGAGTTGCGGCCTTGGGATCGGGACCCCAGCCGTGGAGTACAGCGAAGATCCATGTCGCGATCCGGAGTCCGGCCGGGGTCAGGCATGTCACCAGTCGATTGTCTCAGCGGGCCGAGTGGACGCGGAGCTCGCTTGTGGCCGAGATACCGGGAGATGCAACGCGTGTCCTCCTGAGTCTTGGGGTGGAGAACGCTCCGGCTGATGTGGGATTCGATAACCTGCTGGTGACCACACCGGCGGCTGAATCCCGACCGCTCGATATGAGAGAACAGAGCACGTTGTCTCTTCCCGGAGGCGCGTTTGAGCCGGTGACCTGGCAAGACGTGACATTCATCCCCGAGCAGAAGGGGAAAGGTCTGGCCCTGCGAGGCGTGGGGAACGAGGATCTGCCCAAGACGATCGATCGCCCGATTCTCGTGAACGCGGTCGTGAACCGGATCTGCTTCCTCCAGGCGACCTTTCCCGCCCCTGGCAAGCGAGAGACGCCGTGCATGATCTGGACAGCCCGTTTCTGGGATGGTCATGAGACGTCATTCTCGGTGTTCGAGGGGCGAGATATCGGGGCTGCTGATTCAGGCGAGAAGCTGGGGAACTGGGAACCGGTGTGGCGGAGTGTGTACGACGACGGCAAACCGCTTCAGCTCGGGGTGACGACATGGCGACTGTTCACAACGGATGTACCCGTTGAGTCCCTGAGCGTACGCGCTTATGCCGGGGCGGCACCGTTCATCGCGGCGATCACCGCAGTCGCTGACCCGCCGCCCCCCCCTGCCGGAGATACGGAGGAGGGGGACTGGGATGATGGAGGCTGGGAGGAATGAGACTGAGGGTTCCGAAAGCAGACGTCCTGGGCAGGGGAGCAGCGTGAACGAACGCCCCAACCAAAAGTCGCGCCTGCTACTCCCTTTCGGGGTGGCATTGGTGGTCGTGGTTGCTCTCCTGTACCGAGAACACCTTGAGCGGAAGCGGGCCGTGGGAGCTTGTCGAGCGGCGCTTGGGTTGGCGGCTGGGCTCGCCGCCCAGTCAGGCTCCGTCGGCGACCAGGTGATCCGCGATGTTGCCGCGGTCGGGACGGCGGCTCGTAACGGGGAGTTCCAGGAGTGCGAAAAGCTGGCCGACGCGGTTGCTTCGGGCTTGGTCGAGGGGGCTCCCCTGTTCGCAGACTCGACGGCCAGAAAGGCGGCTTGGGATTTCTTGAGTGAGCAGAAGCGCCTGGGCAAACGCTTTGCTGAGAGTGCAAAGCGTGGCCAACTGGCGGAGAAGGAAGGGCGCGACGCTTCCTCAGTCAGACGTCATCTTCAGGCTGCCTTTGCGGCTGCGGCAAATCAGGATATCGCGACGGTTGAGGACGGGCTGGCCAAGGCCGATGCTGCTTTGGAAGACCTGCCGCGTCGAATGGCCATGCATCGTGTGGGGAGCCGGCTGTCCAGAGCGGCACCAGCCGAAGCGGCCCGGGGCATCCTGTTGGAGTGTGACCATCCTGCCAGAGTCGCTTCCGAACTGATGTTGGAGGGCGGGGAGGCGGTCGCTAAGGTGCGCCTGGTGGCTGAGTTCTGCCTGGCCGAAGGGGATGCCCGCTCTGCTCTGTGGTTGGCAGAGACTGCAGCGTTCCTTCTGGGCTTACGGCCGAGGGTTGATACGGGAGAGGGCGTGGCTCAAGCGACCGTAGCCCCCCCTGAGCTTCCGGAGACGACCGTTGATGCAGTGGAAGGCTGGTTGGCTTCCGGGGCGACTCTTCTGGAAGGGCGGGGAGCTGCGGGCATGACTGTCGCCCCTGCTGATGCCTTGTTGGAGGAGGCGCAGCGGTGTCTCGCCGCCGGGAAGATCGGAGCGGCTGGTGTCTTGGCGCGAGCGGCGCTGAATGTGCTGGGGATGAGCGATTACTCCATTGGGCAGATGCGGAAAGGGGCGCGTGACAGTCGCGGGGAAGGCGCTGCTCAGGCGCCGGGAACAGGAGGGGAATAGGCCATGTTTTCCTTCAGTCTGAATGACTTTGTGCTTGTCTGGATGAGCCTGCTCTATGAGGCCCTGCCGTTTATTGCGTTGGGCTCAATCATCTCAGGCGTCGTGGAGACATTTGTCTCGCGGGAAGCTGTGGTGCGCTATATGCCCCGGAATCGGGCAGTCGGCATCGTGGCCAGCGCCTTCCTGGGCGTTTTGTTCCCAATGTGTGAGTGTGGCATTGTGCCTGTTGTTCGGCGGCTTGTGGCGAAGGGAGTGCCGGCGAGCTGCGCCATCACGTACATGCTGGCGGCCCCGATCGTGCACCCCCTGGTGGTCGTCAGCACGATGATCGCGTTCCGTGGCCAGGGCGCTCCGGGCGTGACCTTGCTGCGAGTCGGGTGTGGCGTGGCTGTGGCTATCAGTGTGGGGGTGGTGATGTGGCGCATGTTTGGGGACGGAGGGATTTTCCTGGAGACGATGCAGCCGGAGACTGAAGAGCAGGAGGGGGAAGCCGGGGCCGATTCTGGTGCCGGGCCGTTGGGCGTGAGGGTGCACCAGGCACTGAGGACAGCGGCCGATGATTTCGTTGTTTTCAGTGTGTTCCTGATTGGTGGGACTGCGATTGCGGCGGTCATCAACAGCGGCTTCAGTCGCGCCGCCATGGCACCCATCGCCGAGCACGAGGCCGCTTCGGTGGCGGGACTGATGCTTCTCGCGGTACTCCTGAATGTGTGCAGCGAGGCCGATGCCTTCATCGCTGCGAGTTTCCAGGCATTCTCGCTGCCGGCGAAGCTCTCGTTCATCGTCTTGGGACCGATGCTGGACATCAAACTACTGTTGATGTTCCTGGCGGTGTTCCGCAAACGCGCAATCGCGGTGCTGAGCTGTCTGATGGTGGGGCTTGTCTTTCTGCTATGTGTTACCGGACACCGATGGATGCCGGGATTTGTGGCAGCTCTCGGTTGGTGATTGAGGAGCTGAGTATTGACTGATGTTCCGCACAACCACGCAGAGCCTTGTGGCCATGCCGGAACGGATGGCGAACGGCGCATTGCCTGGACGAACGCGCTCTTGCTTCTGGGAGTGACTGTCTTCCTCCTTTGGGCGGCGTGGACTGGGCGCGTTGGGCGGTGTGTGGCGCCGCGTTACGTGTGGATGACGCCATTCGGTGCCCTGTTCGTCGCGGCGATGGCGTTGGCAAAGATGTTGAGGGTGCGGGAAGCCCACAGCAGTGAACAAAGCGCGTGTGATTCTGACCATGGGCATTCCGGGTCTTGCTGTGGGCACGCCCACTCCATGGTCTCAATGCCGGCTTGGAGACGAGGCATCCATCGAGGGATAATCTGTCTTCCGTTTGCTCTGGCGTGGGTGGTTGATCCCGCCAAACTCAGTACTGAAGGGCTGCGGAAGCGGCAGGCCCCGGCTCGCACCCACATCGGGGCTCGGGCTGCAGCACGCCGCCTGGATGCGGCTTTCCAATGGGTGTTTGATCTTGGAAGCTCTGCGACTGCTGCTCAAAGTGATCCTGCGAGCGGACCAGGCGGGGAATCAGATCTGGACCTCAGCCAGGCAACCGTGCGAGACGTGGTGAACTGGTCTGACAACGGGCGCGAGGCCGAACTGGAAGGGCGCTTCGTGTCACTCATTGGGCAGGCGGATCGGTTGCCTGGGGAGAGTGAGAGGGCTTTCGATCTGATGCGAGTCGTCGTCATCTGCTGTATCGCGGATGCTGTGACCGTATCGCTGAAGGCCCTGCCCATGCTCGGAGATCGGGTGACGCCTGGGACGTGGCTGCGGGTTGGCGGGATCATTCAGTATGAGGATATGGACGGCATGCCCGTGCCTGTGCTCAAGGCCTCGACTCCCGTGGAGCTCGTGCCGGAGCCCGATTACCCATACCTCTGAGGTCAGCCTCTGATCTCTTGCAGCTGGTCGGCGAGGGAGATGGCTTCGTCTCGTGTTGCGGCGGGGCACTGCAAGACGACGCGACACTCCGAGGGGTAGCCTTGCGGCCACGTTTCCGGTTCTCCCCAGGGCGTCCAGCCGTGGTGCATCTGGGCAACGCCTCCCCCGAAAAACGTGTAGGCATCCTGAATGTACTCGGCGCCACGCGTGGGCGGCTTCACCAGGTTCAGGAGACGCAGGCCCGGGATGCTCTTCAGATTCCCCCACTGGTGGCGGGCATCAGCGCAGCAGTGGATAGCGATCCCACCGAAGTGGGCGGACAGCAACTCAAGCTCATTCCGGAAGAACGCGTCGAACATCTCCTCGCTCACCGCCCCGATCTCATCCTCGGACAGGGTGATTCCCCCGGACATGAAGTAGTCGGGGAAGTGGGCAATGTACTCTGTTCCGTAACGGCGGAACCACTCATCCATGAACGCAATCAGCAGCGTGCGCACTTCGCCGGCCAGGCGTTTCACCGACTCTGGTGTCTCGAGCATGGCGATGAAGAGATCGACTTTCTCCCAGATCAGGGCGACGACGTCCATTGGGCTCTGGATGTCAACGGGCTTCATCACGGCTTCGGGACCGGCACGACGCTGAAGCTCATCCGCAATGTCGAACAGGTACGCCAGGGAAGATGTGCTGAGTTCGGGGGCCGTCAGTGCATCGGCTTCCTGAGCGTTGTGGACGCAGGGAAGAGCGAAGGGGTTCGTGTCGTCGGGACGCTGAACAGCGCAGCCGAACGCTTCGGCGAAGATTTCCGTGCCGGTCACATTCGTGAGATAGGGCACGCGGTCATCGTTGACCCACTCCGCCTTCTTCCGCTGGGTTTCGTAGAGCGTCCACGCCCGCTCGATTCGTTCCTCGATCTTGTCCGGCCACAGGGAGGGCGTCGAGGGGGTGGGACATTCGGGGTCACTGTAATCGACGTGGAACAGGAAGCCCGGTGCTGCTGTCGGGGCAAGGAACTCACGCCACCGTTGCTCACGTTCAGTGATCGTGGACATGGTCGTTAGTCCTGCTCAGTTGTGGAGTCTTGTTCCAGACTCAGCGGATCTGTTTCTGCAGTTCCCAGTCGTTGACCTTGAGATCGAGATCAACCTTGGCGCTGAACAACATCCCCGGATCCCGCCGCCGCCCATAGGACTCGATCACCGTTTCCAGGGACGGTGTCACCTGAGCCGAGAAGACCTCTTTGCCAGCCACGAGTATGCGCACCGGCTTGTTGAAGTCAACCATGTCGTCGTTCAGCCAGACCGTGGCTTCGTCGACGTTGTGAGGCCAGAGCTCAATGGTGTTGTCTCTGTGGTTGATGGCCCGGAGCGTTCCCCCCGGACAACGGATCAGTCGGTGTCGGAAGTTGGTCGTGCAGTACGATGGCTGTGATTCAGTGGGCTCGACATGGTCGAGTTCGAATGTGCCGAAGTGCGTGTCGCCGATGGAGAGCCAGAAGTGATGTGGACTGTCATACAGCTTGAACGCGCCCTTCCGGGAGGCGGTCAGGATGGAGTCCGGAACCGGGTTGCGCCGGACGGTCGTGGCCCGGTCGAAGAACACGTCGGCTGCACGCCGCGCCAGAGGATCCGAGAAGCTGTGTCCGCCCGCGTGCTCCGTGTACGTGTGCGGGAGATGATAGCCGCTGAGAACGGCATGTGCGAACCGCGCGAATGGTGTGTCCGTGAAGCGGGGGCGCGTGCCGGGCGCCGCGTCCTCGCTCCCGTGGAGGATGTGGAAGTCCACCGCCTCCATCGCTTCCCAGAACCCGTAGTACCACGCTCCTGCATGGGCTCCAACCGTCGCAAAACGATCGCCGATGGTCTGCACGATGTGGTAGGCGCCGAATCCCCCCATGGACTGCCCGCAGAGGCAGACACGGTCGGGATCGATGTGGTAGCGGGCCATCGCTTCCTCGATCACGCCGAGTATGTAAGCATCGGACTCCGGGTTCGACCAGCGCTTGTGGTTCGGCTGGAGGAGGTTGCTTGGGGCGACCGCGATGAGGTCGAGCTCGCGCAGCTTCTCCCCAAAGTGGTAGCCTCCTGACCCGTCATCATCGGCCAGCCACAGCTTGGCCGTCTCGCGAGGGGTACCGCTTCCGCCTCCGTGGAGCAAGACGACGAGACCCCATGTGCGGTCCGGTGTGTAGTCTGGGGGTGCCTGGAAACTCAGCAATTCGCCAGGATACTGCCCGAGCAGGTGCGGGAGGGTGAAGTGGTCCTCAAGAACCTGGCCGGGGCCGTGGTCCGGCCAGCTCTGCGCGAGACAGGCACGAACCAGGCTGATCGGGTCATCGACCGGGGCAAAAGACGCGGCAGCCACGTCCTGGCGCCCAGCCGGGGAGGAATACAGACATTCGGCAACACGGTCACGGAGTGTTTGCTGGTCCATGGTTCCCGTCTTTCAGCAACGTTCGGCGCGCACCTGGGCGTCGTAGGCCTGCATCTCGTTAATCCAGGCGGCTCCCACCGGGGCGTTGCCGTCAAGACACGCCATATCCCAGACCGCACCGAAGGGCATCGTCTTGAGCTCCTCGATCAAACCGAGCTTGGCGGCACCATCTCCGCTTGCTTCGAGTTCCTGCAACGTGCCGGTGGGCTCGAGCAGGGCGTAGAGCAATGCCTTGAAGGCGCAACGTGTCCCGATGGCCCAGGCTCCGATCCGGTTGATGCTGGCATCGAAGAAGTCCAGGGCGATGTTCACCCGGTCAAGGACATTTCCACGGACCATCTCGATGAAGAGGTTCCGCAGGTCGTCGTTGAGAATAACGACATGGTCGCTGTCCCAGCGGATTCCGCGGCTCACGTGCAGCAGAAGCTCATCCTGGAAGGCCATGATTGCCGAGATCTTGTCGTGGATGGTCTCGGTTGGGTGGAAGTGCCCCATGTCCAGGCACAGCATCGTGCCCGTTTTGATCGCATACGAGAGGTAGAACTCATGGGAACCGACCACGTAGTCTTCGCTGCCGATGCCGAACAGTTTGCACTCCACAGCATCCTTGCAGTACGTGGTGTCGACATCTGCCGCGAGCATCTCATCCAGTGATTGCAGGAGGCGCTGTCGCGGGCCCCATCGATCGGTCGGATGGTCTTTGGCCCCATCGGGAATCCAGTGGTTGATGGCACATGGTCCGGCCTGGGCTCGCCCCATGGCTTCGGCGATGCGTCGGCAGGCGATCGCGTGGTCAACCCAGAACTTGCGCACGCTCTCGTCTCCGCTGGAGAGGGTGTAGCCGCTCTCTGCGAGAGGGTGGGCGAAAAAAGTTGGGTTGAAGTCCAGAGCCACTCCGGTCCGTTTGCTCCAGTCCATCCACGTGCTGAAGTGTTCCGGCTTGAGTTGATCACGCTCGACCTTGGCGCCGTCTGTTTCAGCGTAGATCGCATGCAGGTTGAAGCGGAGTGTGCCGGGAATCAGTGCGATCGCCTTCTCGGCATCCTGACGGAGCTGGTCGCCGTTGCGCGCTGCTCCGGGGTAATTGCCGGTAGCCATGATGCCGCCGCCGGATACGGCCTCGTCATGGACCTCGAACCCACTGACATCGTCCCCCTGCCAGCAGTGCAGTGAGATGGGCGTTGCGGCCAGCTTGGCCAACGCGGAGTCAGCATCAACCCCGAGCTCTTTGTACTGAGCCTTGGCCTGTTCGTAGTTGCGCTCGATAATGTCTCTGGGGAGTTCGCTGAACATGATCTGTGGTCCTTACTTACGGTCTGACGACACGCTTTGCGCCGCGGTATAGAGTGGGACGTCTGCCGCCCGGGGGGCGGCCTCCGAGAGAACGTTCTACCACTGGCCTCCAGACGCGGCATCGCGGATGCCTGCATAGGCTGCATCACCGTCTGCTGCCAGGAGGGCTTCATGCTGTGCGGGGGAGGGGCAGGGCAGGGCGCCAACCGAGGCGAAGAACGCATTGCGTTCCTCGCGACCGGGGAGTTCTGCCGCTGCGGCGTTGCCCGTGTAGGAGAAGTCGGCGTAACGGACAAGGCGTGTCTGCCCAACCATGACCTGGGCGCCCTTGAGGAATGCGGCGTGGTGCTTCTGCATCGGGGGAGCACTGAAGTCATCGACAAAGCGCTGCCCGGGCTTGTTGAGCTCGGTACCAATGTTGATCGGCAGATCGAGGGCCGTTGCCGCGGCGACGTACCGGTCGAGCTCCGCAATCTTGCGCGCTTTCTCATCCGCGTCCTTGATGTCCCAATTGCGGTCGGGGATGACATTCGTTGCTGTGATACCTTTGGCGATCAAGCATTCGAGCTGTGCTGTTGGGGCACTCTCGCCGGAACTCGTGCCGTCGAGCCAGGTGCTCATGGCGATGGCCTCGCAGTCGAGGATCATCTCGATGACGTCATCCAGAGCGGGGAAGGTCTCCTTGGTGGGTTGCACATAGCCGACGCCTCCGCGTTTCATGAGTTTGGAGCGGAGAAGGTCGGATGCGGCGTTCCCGTCTGCGAGGATCGGCTCCAGATCCGTTGCGTCCTGTCCGAGTTTTGCGGCCCAGAACACAGCTGCTTCCGCGAGGTTCCCGTTGAAGGTCGCCAGGGCCTTCTCGTGGTAAGCCCGGACGATATGTCGTTCGGTGGCATTCCCACGTGGGGTCAGTGGCAGGACGTCCGCGTCATAGTCCAGCCCGACATCGCCCAAGTGGGCGTTGATCCGGGCAAGAAGGTCACGATTGCGCGTGTGAGATCGGGCCAGCATGTCTGCGAAGAGCTTCCCGGCCTTCGTGTCGGCGGCCGGCTCTTTGCTGAAACCCATACCCATGAAATAGAACACACCGGGTTCGCCGGGGGAGTTGATGTCGTGGTCTGCGTATTCTGAAAAGAACGTGCGGCTCTCGAAGCCGACGGCTGTGCGCAGCCCGAGCGCATCTCCGGCGTCCAGCAGTTCTCCGAGGCCGGCCAGGACATCAAAATCACAGATGGCCATGGCATAGAGCCCGGCCTGTTTGGCTTCCCACGCGAGGCGCGCCGGGGAGTGTCCTTCGCCGTTGAAGGAGAAGAACGTGTGCATGTGCATGTTGAGCCAGTCGGTCTCGTCCGGGAAAGATGCGGTCTCCGCGACCAGCTGGCTGAGGGCCTGACTGCGCTCGTTGTTGTCGAAGGAATTGAGTTGGTCTATGAGTTGCTGCATCGTTGTGTCTAGTCCAGTCATGGCAGGATGGAATGTCGTGAAAAGAGGTCGGGATTCGGACCGGAGGAATCTACACAGCCTTTGGGGGGGATTCAATTGGTGATAAGTTCCACGGGAAGTCTGGAAATGGACAAGCCACGGGAGTACATTGCACGTCTTCCTCGCCCCTCTCCGGGCGAACCACGTTACCCCGTGGTGTAATGGTAGCACAGCTGGTTTTGGTCCAGCCGGTCGGGGTTCGAATCCCTGCGGGGTAGCCATTCGCATCAGCGAATGGCGTTCCCCCCAGGATGAGAACCCCGGTTCGAGCCGAGGCGCCTTGCGCCGAGACGGGCTCCGAGCCTTGAGAGGAGCAGGTCGCTATGCGACCGTCAATCCCTGCGGGGTAGCCATTCGACGCGTTCCGCTGGCGCTTCACTTGCTCATGGCCTGCGGCCGGCATGAATGGCAGCGCGAGTGCGTCGAATGGTCCTGAGCAAATGAGCGGGGCGAATGCGTCGAAGGGGGGGGCATGTCCGCTTGGGTCTACATTCTGCGTCTGCGTTCCGGACAGCTATACGTTGGCTCAACCACCGACCTCGAACGTCGTTGGGCTGAGCACATGAGCGGCAAGGGCGGTAAGACAACCCGGGATGATCCCCCTGTCGAAGTCGCCTACGCAGAAGAGCGCTCGACTTTCACCACGGCTCGCCGCCGTGAGGCCCAGATCAAGCGTTGGACTCGAGCCAAGAAGGAAGCCCTTGTCGGTCGTGACCAAGACCGCCTGCGACAGCTATCCAGGTCGCATGACCACACGCGATAGAGCTGTCTGACGCTGCACTTGACGAAGTCCCTGAGCCTGTCGAAGGGCTCATGGCCTGCGGCTGGGTGGGGCACGTCAGAGCCGCGACTTCCGGGAGCGGTCTTGCTTTGCGCTGCCCCTGGAAACCGCTCCCCGTAAGTCGCTGCTCTGTTCAGGCACCGGACAGCCGTCGGGTATGCGCGATAGAACAATGGCGTAGGCCAGGCTCTTCTGCAACTTCACCACCCCGACACGACCGCGGGGCTGGCGTCGCTCAACCTCAACCTGTTTTCTTGCCTCCTGATCAACCCGGCGCTATTCTCCTCCCCGTGGCCGGGACGCGCTTCCCTATCTGTCGTTGCGACCATGGGCTGCGTGGGAAAGGGATTGGAGGATACTGATCTGTGATGAGAATGCACAGAGTGTGCAGTGATTCAGAATGCGGTGTCTGGCCCCGCCCCCAACGCCGACCCCAACACCGACCCCAAACCGTGCTCTGCCAACGGAGGAACTTGAACCATGTGGGATAAGCAGCATCAGACCATCACCAGGGATGCCTTGAAAGCAAAAATTCCCGCGGCCGGAGCGAAGTTTGTTGGTCTGGGAAACTATGATTCGGACAAGGGAACGGGTGCATCGTATAACATCCAACACTTTCATTACCCTAGTAAGACGAACACTAATGCCAATATGGATCTCATCCTATCATGTAGGAACTATATTGGTGATTGCGTTAAGTATGCTTCTCTGTTGTTCTTAGGGGAAGAAGATCCCCTCCATCCGGCGATTGGTTTCTATTTCTTGGGACGGGCTCTGCATTGTGCGCAAGATTTCTATGCTCATTCCAACGGAGTCGCCATTAAACACACAGTCCCGCAAACTGTACTTAATAGTAAAGCCCCTGATGAGTTGAAGTTTTGTCTACCTACAAGTGATAACACATCGAAACCTCTTGCTCAATTGATGAAGAACACCTGTAATGGGGTCTTCTGTCATCCGACAGGCCTGAAAACATCGAAAGAGGAGATCGAAGCAGCCTGCAATACGTTGAGACTCGACTATAGACATTATAGTAGCTGGAAGAATCCTAAAGATCGTAAGAAGCTACTTCTAGTGATTGCAATACAGAGCAATTCCTTAATGGGGCATCAGCATATGCACCTTGATTTCAGTAACAGCCTCGCTGATATGGCGATGAAGAAAATACTGAAAATTGGCTACAAACAGGCTGAAGTCTGTGCTCGTGCGATGAGTGCAATGATCTTTGATAATTTCGAATCAAAGATTACAGGTCATAATGTTGTAGATCACTCCGCCAAAGATCAACTCAATCTGGCGTTGCATCTGTATGGGGTAAAGAGGATAGACCTGACAAAGTCAATTAATGTTGAGTACAAAACTGAAGTACTACGAAAAATGCGTACCTATCGGCCTCCTAGTCCGCCTAAATTGGAGAAGAAGAAGAGACGGGAGATGTTCGATATGTGTCTGAGCGTCGGTGAATATAAGGGGGCAATGCCGTCAACTTAAGCGGGCAGAATGCCATGGCACCTGTTGCGGCGCAGGCGGTTAGCGCTATATTGGCAGTGTCTCAGGTGGGCGCCGAACAGTGCAAGCCAGCAAGTAAGGAGTGACCGCAAGAATGTG
>JABHEG010000019.1 GCA_018676675.1 Lentisphaerota bacterium | reverse complement strand
CTAGTTGCGGAAGAGGTTGTTCCATGCTTTTCCTGCAAAAAAAAAGGGGGGGGCGTGACAAGGAGCTTCACTGCACGTATAGTTGGTCCATCGAAGGCGCGGTGTAGAACCACGCCGATGGGGGTTTTGCAAGAGCCTCCGGTATGCTATGTTAGCTTCCCGAAAACGTCCCGGGGCATGGTCCCCGCAGTACCATACACGATCGAATCTCCGGACCAACACCGAACGGAGTGGGCAAAGCAATGAAAAAGACCTTCTATGTCGTTGCTTCGGCAGTGCTGTCGCTGCTCCTGCATGTCTTTGTGCTCCGAGCCGCTGACCGGCTCCAAGTCAGCGTGTTTCAGCCCAGGGAGGCGGAGAAGAAACCGCGTCGGATTGAGCTGAACACGAGGAATCTACGGGATCAGGTATTCAAACCCCGCACCGTCAAGCAACAGTCGGAAGTCACGATCAAAGAGCTCCGCGAGACGATCAAGAACAGCAAGAAAATCGAGAAGGTCTTCGAGGCGAACAACCTCGTTGAAAAACCCAAACCGAAACTGCGCCTGGCTGACCTCGGGCGCAATATGCTCAAGCCCAAACTCCCCACCGCCCCAGCCCCGATGGCAGCGACTGCCCCACGCCCGAAGATCGTGGAAATCGACGCCCAGGGCCTGTCCGCTGAACGCCTGTCAATAAAGCGCCAGCTTCACGCCAAAGTAGCCCGGACCGATGTGAGCGCCGAGCAACTGCCAAGCCTGTTGCCGCACGGACCGTTGACTACGGGGTCAGGGAAGACCTGGGACGTTGGCATGAAACTGGGCGGACTGCCGGGCGTTGGGTCGCTGCAGCTCGGTGGACTCCCGGGACAGGGAATACTTGACCGCATGACCGTGGAGGAAGCCAGACGACGCGGCTTTGGGTCACTCGCCGAGGCACCCGACCTCCCCAGCATCGGGACCAAAGCAGCCAGAGGCCGGAGTCACCAGGTCAAAGAGCTCGACACGCTGGTTTCAGTGACCATGACCGTCCACGAAGAACGAACCGGGGGTGGTTTTTTCCGGATCGACATAGCCCCTAACGAACGAAGCGAACGACTCCGCCCGATTCCCAAGGATATTCTCTTCGTGGTTGACTGCTCGGCGAGTATTTCAGGGGCAAAACTTGAACAGTTCAAAGCGGGCATTGATGGGGCGCTTCCCTACTTGACCAAACGGGACCGGTTCAACATCATCTCGTTCAAGGACAAAGCTAACAAGTGCTTCCCTGACTTCGTCCCGGTCAAGGAGGAGTCGATTGCCGCAGCTCAGCAGTATGCCAAACAACTCTCCCGAGGCGGCATGACCGATGTCTTCGCCGGTCTGATGCCGGCAGTTGACGTTGACGACGATGCCACCCGCAAGGAACGTCCGCTGAACGTCTTCCTTATGAGTGACGGCAAGTCAACGGTGAGCGGGAGCCTCGCCAACGAGGAGCTGATCCGGCGCATTGTCAAGATGAACCGGGCCCACGTCTCGATTTACTCGTTCAGTGCCGGCAAAAGCGCCAACCTGTTTCTTTTGGATTTCCTGGCATACCACAACCGCGGGCTGAGCCTCCATGAAAGCAAACTGGCTGACTTCCGCGGCGAACTCGTTGAGTATATCAGCAGTCATGCGAGCCTCATCGTTGCTGACTTGGAGTATCTGGCGCCCGAGGAACTCCGGGCAGAAATATTCCCGAAGCGTCTCCCACACCTCTACCGGGGAGAGGCACTCTCCATTTACGGGCGCTTCCCTCCGGCAACCGAGGAAATCGTTATCTCAATCGTCGGCCGGGATGCTTCGGGGGATCTCGAGGAGCTGATTTTCCGCGGCAAAGTGGCCGAATCGGAGAAGGCGTCAGCCCGACTCACCCTGGACTGGGCGGCCCAGAAGGTCTTCCATCTGATCGGGCTCCGCACGCTTGAGCCATCCCCTCGCCTCGATCAGGAAGTCCGCGAACTCGCGCAGAAGTACAACCTCTTTGTCCCCTACTAGGACCCCCTTCCCGGAACGCGTCGGCTATACCTGCGACGACGCTGACCGGTGTCGTCAATGGAAGACTTCTCACCACCTCCCCGACGTTTCGCCGGCATTCCTGTTTTAGGGAAGCTTCTCAATCGCCGTGTGCCCGGTCACGACAATGAGAAGAACATGCCGCTTTGGGAACACCTGGAGGAGCTCCGTTGGGCCATCATCAAGTCCCTGGTCGTCCTGTTCATCACAACCAGCGTAGCTCTGGCCTTCACGGAACCGATCTACGACATCCTCCTGATCCCCCTGGCGGACTTCCGGGACCAGATTGAGATCACCTTCGCCAAACCACTTGACGCGTTTCTGATCAAGATGACACTGGCATTGCTCGGAGGCATCTTCCTGGCGCTGCCCTTCATGCTCGCCTTCGCCTGGTCGTTCATTGCCCCCGGCCTGACCTCCAGAGAGCGTAAAGCCGTGTGGCTCGGGGTGGGCTGGGGTGTTGTTTTCTTCGCCTGCGGAGTTACCTTTGGATATAGTCTGTTGCCGATGTGTCTGAAGTTCCTGGTCGCTTTCGGCCGCCCGGATGTGCAGCAGCTTTGGCCGTTGCAGGTGTACATCGCGTTCTGTTTCCGACTGCTTCTCGGTTTCGGAATTGTGTTCCAGCTACCGGTTATTCTCAACATTTTGATACGTCTTGATCTGGTCACGGTCGAGACGCTGACCAAGGGGCGTCCCTACGCCGTGATCATCGCGTTCGTCATCGCGGCCATTCTCACGCCGCCTGACGTGTTCACACAGGTCTTGATGGCACTGCCGTTGCTGGCCCTTTTCGAGATAAGCCTCATCACGGGCCGTTGGCACAAACGGAAACAGGCTGACTCTGAAGACGACGATGCTCTGCCCGATTACATCGAAGGAGACGAACCATGACCCCCGGATGGCGTGAACTGATGCTTATTTTCCTGATCGTTCTCCTTGTCTTCGGCGGCAAGAAGCTACCCGAGATTGCCCGCGGACTGGGCCAGGGGATCAAAGAGTTCAAGAAGGCCAAAGACGATATCCGCGATGCCATCGAAGAAGAGACGATGTACGCGAATACCGAGGCAGACATCCCCGCTTCCGGCGACATGGATGACACACCGGCACCGGCCAATTCCAGCACGCCGTCGAACGCCTGACCGTCAGCTCCAGTAGGTCGCGTACCGCTCCAGAGCATCAAGTACGGCCCGAAGGTTCTCCAGAGGCGCCCCCGGATAGATCCCGTGGGTCAGCATCAATCCCCCGTCCCGTCCCCCCAGACGCGACACCACGTTCCTGATGTGCAGATCGATCTCCCTTGGCGTGCCGAACTGCGTGATACGCTGGCGGTCGATGTCCACATCGATGCAGACCCGCCCCTTTACCCGCTGCTCCAGCAACTCCACGCCGTTGACCAGATCCTGCACGTTCAACACGTCCACCCCACAGTCAAGCAGGTCGTCCAGCAGATCGCGGATATCCCCGTCCGAGTGCATGTGTACGACGCATCCAGCGTCTCTTGCCGGAGCCATCAGGCGCTCATAGATCGGCTTGATGAACGTGCGAAACTGCTCGGGGGAGAGCATTGGTCCGACCTGCATCCCGAGGTCTTCCGGGTATCCCATCCACTCCACTCCGGAGTCAACATAACGATCTACTGCATAGGCATTGAATCGCCCGATCACATCGAGCACCTGATGCAGCCGCGGATCATCGTCGGCCATCGCATACAGCGCGTTTTCATAGCCACACAGATAGGTGAGGGTCAGGAACGAATGTCCATGGCGTAGACTGCCCTGGACAAGTGCGCCCGCGTCCGCGGCCCGCCGCAGTCCGGCTTCCCGTGCCGCCCAGTCGGTCCTGCCCCATCCGTCATGGAGTTCGGGATTCGGTGGTCTGAACGTCTCCAGGGCGGCCCAGTCAGCCAGAGGGTGTCGGGTCACTGCTCCCGTAATGCCGTCCTCCGGGGTTACCCACTCGCATCCCCAGCTGTCGAGGTAGGGAAGGCCAGCCCGGCGCCAGGGAGGAATCCGCGGTCCCCGCCAACGCTCCCGATCGAACCAGGGGAACAACAACGAGTGCGCTTCCAGAAGCTCAAACAACCTCTCGCGGGGGTAATGGCTCCAACACGTGGGCGAGAGGCTGACCCGAACTGGTATCCGCTCTGGCTTGTCGAACCGCGCGGTGCGCAACAGCAAATCGCGATTTGTCATAGCGTAGTCTCTCCTCGGGGCGCGTCGCTACGCCACTTGGAAGTGAACCACAGACCCGGCCAGCCCAGCTGCATGCGAGACGGCCTTCACCTCGACTGCGTAACGCTCTCCTCCGATCATCACCGACTCCTCGCCCTCCAACACACACCGAGTCAACCCCCGGAGGGCCTCCCCTCCTTCGGAACCCGCAAGAATCGACCGGGCAGCCAGGTTTGCGCTCATGACGTCTCCTCCCGGACTCAGGACGAGGGTCGGCCGGGGAAAAGACTCCACCAGGGCTTCCGAGACGTCACGTTCTACCTGAGCCCGACGACGCCCTTCCTCCGTGACGGTCTGCAGACTCTCAAGGAGGCGGTTGCAGGACCGGGAGAGGCCACTCAGCAAGCGATCCGGCCCGAGCGGAAGGCGAAGATGGAGTTCGCCTTGAGCAGCCCGGTCCAGGATCCGCTGCATCAGGAGAATGGGGTGCCTGAGTGAGTACGACATCCGGTAATGGAGCCAGAGAAGCACGAGAACGATGAGGCCGGTGAGGGATGCGCTGGCCACAGCCACGGGTCGTCCCCAGGTGTAGCCGGGGGAACCGCTGTCCAAGGCTCCAAGATGTCGGAGAAACAGGACGGCCAGAAGGCCCTGAGCAAAAACGAGCAGGAGGACGGCAGTGAGCCATGAGCGAGCATGGAAACGGGCTTTCATCGCATCGTGTACCTCACCCCAACCCGGTCAGACGGTTAACATCTTCCTCACGGCCGATGACAACCAGCGTGTCATCCCCGAGGAAGGTGTCCTGTTTGGGATCAACATCCAGAATAAAGCGACGAGTCTCATCCAGCAGACGGCCCGCGGTGCCGCCCTGTTCGTCGTCGTCTGAATCCAAATCAGGGGCCAATTTGGCTCGCTGAACACCAACTACATTGACACTGTAACGTCCCTTGACTTCAAGCTCAGAAAGCGAACGGCCGACGAAGCTCGGGGGAACGGGGATCTCGGCGACACAGAAACCGTCGGAGAGTGAGAGGACATCGCGCAAGCCGGGGCGAGCGATCTGATGGGCCAGTTTGCGGCCCATATCCTGCTCCGGGTTGATCACTTCGGATGCACCAACCTGGCGCAGAATTCGGGCGTGCAGGTCGTTCACGGCTCGAGCAACAATTCGCGGGACCTGCAACTGGCGGAGCAGGGCCGTCGTCAGAATGCTGTTCTCAATGTGCCGAGTGCCAATCGCGTTGATGACCACAGATGCTTCATCCACCTTCGCCTCGTAGAGTGCACTTTCGTCAGTCGTGTCTGCGACCACGGCCTGCGCGACGACATCCTTGATGTCCTCGATCAGGTCAGGGCTGGAATCGATGGCCATGACGGAAAAACCGCGTTTGGTGAGCGACAAAGCGACCTCACGCCCGAAAATTCCCAGACCGATGACCACTACTCGCGCTACCATCAAACGTCTCCGGATGCCGGGAATCGAAGGTCCCGCACACTACTGTGTCAGCCAATCATAACGTGCGCCGTCGGGTATGCAATCGCGGACTTGTGGACCGGTCGCATCATCACCAGCAGGGTCAGCGGCCCCACGCGTCCAACGAACATGAGTACAATGATGACCGCTTTCCCGAAGGGTGTCAGGTCTGCCGTGATCCCAAGCGACAGCCCCACCGTCCCAAAGGCAGACACCGTCTCGAAAAAAAGCAATTCGCTTGGCAACGGCTGTGTTACCGTCAGCAACAGGAAGCCGGACAGTACCACCAGGCCGCCAAGAAACACCAAAGCAGCCGCGTTGAGCACGGTGCGCGCGGCAACACAACGCCCGGAAAACGTCACGTCGTCCTGGCCGCGCAGTCGCGCCGCCAGCAGGAGGAGCAACACGGCAAACGTCGTGATCTTGACGCCGCCTGCTGTAGAACCGGAGGCCCCGCCCACGAACATCAGGGCCATGAAGACCGCCCTTGCGCCGGGTCCCATCGTGGTCAGATCAACGCTGTTGAACCCCGCGGTCCGGGTCGTGACGGACTGAAACCACGCGTTCACCAAGGTATCCCACCCGGACAGGCCGCAGAGGCATCCGTTGCGCTCCAGGAGCCAGATCAGCAGCATCCCCCCCAGGCAGAACAGTGCGCTCACCGAGAGGACAAGGCGAACGTACGGAGACACCGGTGCCCCACGCCGGACGTAACACGCCATCGCGTGGAGAACGCCGAAACCAAGCCCTCCGAAAATGATCAGGGCCGAAAGGGTCACCATGGCCAATGTCGATGTCGCGAAGGGGACGAAACTCGTGCTGAACAGCGCGAAGCCGGCATTGCAGAATGCACTCACACTGTGGAATGCTCCCCAATAGAGACTCGTGAGGATTGGGGTACCCGAGCGGCGAAAGGCCAACGCCAGCAGCACGGCGCCCGTACACTCGATGAGAATCGTGGCGGCCATGATGAAGCGCAGTAGGCGCAAAGCCGTCCGGTTCCGCTGCTCCCCAATCATCTCGCCCACGGCGAACTCCTCTTTCAACCCAATGCGCCAGCCGAGCAGCAGGGCGACAAAGGTGGAAACGGTCATGATTCCCAACCCGCCGCCCTGAATCATCCCGAGAATGGCGAGTTGGCCGACCGAAGAAAAATGCGTTCCTGTGTCGACGACCACCAACCCCGTGACGCACGTGGCACTGGTCGCTGTGAACAGGGCGTCGATCGCCGGCAGGGGCAACCCGTCGACGGACATCACCGGCAATGACAGCACAACCGTCCCGATGCCGATGGCAAGCGCGAAGCTGGCGACGAGAAGCTGGCCCGGTCGTTCAGTCAAGTAGGCCCAGACGACTTCAGCCCCATGCCCCGAAAGCCAGGCTCGGACTGAGATGAGCACTTGGCGCAACGCGAGGCAGGGCAGACCTACGCTCTGCCATTCGCCTCGGAACGCAGCCGCGATGGCCACCGCTAGGGCACCGTCCTCAGCCAGAGCGAGTACGCGCCCCCACCGCCCGGTTCGAACGCGATGCCGGAACGACACAACTGCGGCGCCGCCGACAAACGCCATAGCGCAGGCCGCACCCCACACCGTGTTCAGACGCCCCTGGCCAGTCACCATCAGCAACAACGCGACCGTGCCCAATGTCGACGCATGCAGCCCGACACTCCCGCACGAAGCCCCCGGGTTGCATCCCCGCCAACTGCCGCCATCAAGGTGGTGGTCTTCGCCCTCCGATGACAGCCCAACACTATCGGCAAAGAGACGAACTGAGACCAGGCACGCCCCCAAGCCACCGACGAAGGCCCAGGGGCGCGTCACCCCGGTCAGGATGTAGAGGGGGAACGGCACGATGGCGGCCAGCAGGGCCAGCCAACGCCAGCGATCGCCTCGTCCGGCTCCGGGGACGTAGGAGAACGCAATCGCGGCGAGCACAAAGAGGACAAGGAACACAACCGCCGGCAACGCTAGTGCATCCCTGGGGCCGCAAAACCCACCAGCGTCGTCCACACTGGCCACGATCATAAGGTGAAACAGCCCCACCATGGCAGACATGGCCAAGCGCTGCAGTGGGGTTGCACACTGATGCGGAAGCGCGGTTGCGCGTGCACGAAACAAGCTGGTGCTGAAACCGGCCACTAATCGGTCTCCAGCAACTCGAAACCGGAGGCAGGATCCCGTCGCCGAGTAGCAGGGCAGTCAAGCACTTCGAGAACGACGACTTCACCGATCAGCCACGTTGCCACTCCGGCGCGAACACACCCGGACCGGGTTGCTTCACCACGGCCGAACACGGCGTGCATGTGCAAGATTGGCTCACCACTCTCGCCCGGGACGATCGTGCCCACACCAGCCGCTTCATGCACCCCATCCAGTGCAGCAAGCGTTGGGACAATCCGCTCTGCCCGACCATCCTCAGGGCCCACGATCAGCTTACTGCCCGTGTCCGCCCCTCCCAGGAACCAACATGCACCATGCTGGATACCGACATCTCTGGCGAACTGCTCCACCGACTCGTGCAGCACATCCCCATCCTCCAGACGAAGGAAGAAGACGCGACCAACATTCCCACCAGCAACCTTCATCTTGCGTTACGCTCCCACCAAACCAAATCCCGTCACGTTCCTCGCCGATCTCCTTTGCAGGCCAGATCTCGGGCTTCCCGATAACGACTGCGGAAGAACGCCGCCCACTCGCGCGTTACGATGAGTCGCTTGGCGGGATCTCGCAGAGCCCGGGCTTGATCAGCAGCCCCCGTGTAGGGAAACGGCAAAGCCTGCAACGCGGTCATCGCCTCCGGACACTCCTCAGGGCCACCAGCTGCACAGATCGCTGACCAGGCCTCCTGGAGTTCCTTGTGGCAATCGATGATCATGACCCGAATCAACACACGAATGAGGCCGAACAGCCGCCCCGTCCACTGAGGATGATAGGTAAACTCGGCCGCCAGTTGGTAGGGCCGTGCATCAGGATCTGACATGCGTTCACGGTCGGCTGCGGAGTACATGTCACGGCGAATCGGCAGACGGCGAAGCGCGTACTGGACCGGGCCTCCCTCCGCCCCGACGCGGTAATTCCAGAGCTGCTGCCCTTCACGCGAAAGGACAAAATCGATGAACTCCTGGGCACACTTGGAGTGTGCTGCGCCACGTAGCATGCCGATTGGATCTGCCGACACCGAAGATCCCCCGACGGGATCGACATAGCGCATGATCTCGCGACCTGCATGCCTGCGTTCCCACTCAGCCTGGGAACGTCCGTAAAAGTCGATGCACATCCCGGCCACCACGTCGCCCTGGGCAACGTCGACTGGCACTTTGCTGGCCGAGAACGTGAAGTATCGGGCGTTTCCACCAATCTTGCGCACCAGCAACAACGCCTCGCTCCATCCCACAGCCAACCCCTCGTTTGACGTTTGAGCCTGCTCCCCCACAGCAACCGTTGCCGCCATCTTCTGTTGGATCAACATCTCGAAACACTTCGTGATGGATCCACTCTTCGAGGGGTCAGCGACTCCGATGTGGCCGAGCAGACGCGTGTCACCCAACGCTCCCCATCCCAGAAGGCCGTTCCCTCCCTCGGTGCCTACACCAAGCGCTTCCAGGCGATCCAGGTTGTAGCACAGGCCAAACGACGACAAGCACGCCCCATAGTAACGGTCCTCAGGATCGTACCAGATCTCTCCACTGACTTCCTGCCGCACCAGCGGGTCACTGCCTCCGAGCCACTCGGGATGGCGCTCGCGCACCCCACACGGCACCAGCACACCCTCGCTCGCCAGACGCCCGAAATCGTACTGTCCGCCGCCGAAGAAAAGGTCAATGCCAATCCCTGCATCACTTGTCAGGAACGCCTGCCGAGCCTGCCACTCCTCCTCAGACGCATCAGCTTGCTTGAGTTTCCGGTTCAGAAAAGCCCGTTGAACCGTCGAGGTCCAGTTCTGACCATGCTGCGTCAGCCAGGCATGCCGGAAAGCGGCCGTGTATTCACTCTTGATGTAGCGGACGATTTCACTCGTACCTCCGGGGGTGCGCCAATCGATATCGACATCGCGGCCATGGCGGTCGTGGTAATGACGCCGGAAAGCCTGCTCAAACTCGAACCGAATGGCCTCGTTGTGAGGACTCACGATCACGAGTTGGTCTGCGTCTGCGTTATCCTCGACATTCGTGTCCCGAAGGAGGACAGGAATGAGGATGATAATTGCGAGCGGAGCACTGGAAATGAGGAGTCGTCGCCACATCGATCTATCTCTGCCAACACCTTCGGAATTCCATGGCCGGATGAGGCACCGGGGCAGCCATTGGGCCCAAGTCCCAGGAGATCAGGGATTGCCGATCATGGGGCAGGCCCCGGCGGCGCCCCATGCTCGTTCGATCAGAAGCCAAGATAGTGGTTGCCGTAACCTTGTCCACAGCCGTCCGGACAAGCAGCTCACACCAAAATCACCGCGTTGGCCGTCGTATGCTGTCCTCCTACAGCTTTCTTCTTGCTCCACAGGAATAGAGCCGGTAGAGTGTTTGATAGGCCAGGGCGACTCCGCAACCGGAAACAAGGTGTGACACGATGAACCCGAAACCGGCAGACAAACAGTCGAACACATTCACGCTAATCGAGTTACTGGTCGTCATCGCCATCATCGCGATTCTGGCCTCAATGCTCCTTCCTGCATTGCGCCAGGCCAAGGAGAAAGCACACCAGGCGAGCTGTTCCGGCAACCTCAAGCAGATCGGCCTGGGTTTCCACTCGTACATCGATAGCTACGACGAATGGCTCCCGCCACGCACCATGGGGAACGCCTTTGGCTTGCCCACCTGCAGCGGCAATCATCAATGGCTCCGACAACTGCGTCGGGAGCTTGACAATGCCGACGAGCTATGGCGCTGTCCGGGCGGCAGTCCGGAAGTCGGGAAATGTCGGGGAATCGTGGTGAGTTACGGCATCAACGAGCGCCACGTCATGCGCGACTGCAACTGGAACAGAAGGGCTCCCTACGGCGGCACGAGCGGCATGACCAAACTGCCGCAGTTCAAGCGTCCTTCCGAGGTCGCTGTGATATTCGACCTGAAACACAGAAATCCCCGCACTGTGCCCATCATACGCTGTCCGAAATGCGATCCCTCGCTGGCCAACTTCATGAACAACTTGGCCCGACGTCACGGGAACGGCGCCAACGTGCTCTTCATCGATGGCCACGTGGGGTGGCGTCACTACAACAACGTCTTGGCTAATCAGGATGACCTCTTCGGCCATCTGAAAAAGTAGTGCACTCCAACGGCAAGTGTGCCACAAGGCCAACGCCCTCTGGAGGGAAGAGGCTCCGTCTCGGAGATCCCGAGCCACTAGGGATGCTCCCCCGCTTACGCGTTCGGTAGGTAAGCCCCGATCCCCGCTAACGCAGCCTGAAGTTCCCCTGTCCCGATCCCGCGCGTGTCGGTCTGTGCGTTGATCGCCAGGGAAGCGGCCATGCCGGCAGCCTGCCCGGTGATGTAACAGCCCGGCATCACCCGAATCGACCCCTGAATGGCGCGATCAGAACTCACGCAACGCCCAGCCACGAGCACGTTTGACAACCCCTTCGGCGTCAACGTCCGATACGGAATGCCGTAGCTCTCGCCACGCTTGTAGCGCAGCGACTCGCGGAACTCCTTCTCGAACTTGGCGTATTCAGTCGGGTCCGGTTTGGAGGGATGTATGTCAACCGGGTAGCAGTAGCGTCCGATCTCGTCCTCGAACACGGCACGGCGCTTGAAATCATCCACATCCAGCACGTAATCGCCGGTGATGCGTCGGCTTTCCCGCACTCCGAGGAGAGATCCGGTAGCAGTCAACTCAAGATCCTCGAAGCCTGGGATATACTCGCGGTAGAAGCGTTCGAACTCCGGCATCATTCGCCGACCACTGATCAGGGCTTCGGTGAGCGACCGTTCGTCCGTGGAATCAACCCCGAACGTGTGACCGATGTTGCCTCCCGAGACGCTGTTCCCAACTTGCCACATGCCGGGATGGTGTGGATCACAGGTTGTGAAGACGTCGCCGGCCTCAAAGGCCTTGTACAGCGTCTCCTGCACGTTCACCCCGGTTGCCTTGCGTTTCTCCCAGTCCACGCTGGACCAGAGGCTGCAGAGCGTTCCGGGCATCAGGTCCCCTTCCCCATCGCCTTTGTCAAAGGGCGCCCCGGCCCACGCGGCCAGATCGCCGTCGCCGGTCCCGTCGATGTACATGTCGGCGGTCACGGCGAAGAGGCCGCTCTTTGCGGCCAGGATGGCTGCCGAGACGCTCCCGGAGGCTGCTTCCACACCGATAAGCTGCGTCTGTAGCGTGAAGTCAACACCTGCCCCGAGGAGCATGCTGTCGTAGACGCGCTTGAGGACTTCCGCCCGAATCGCCTGCCGGCTTCCCGGGCCTGTTCCCCCTGCGGTCTGAAGCCTCTCCAGCACCTCACGGCCAATTCCATCGGCTAGGAAGTTGATGCCGTCCGAGAAGGTCATGAACACAGGCACGAGTCCGGCAGTGCCCATCCCTCCAAGCGCCGTGTGCCCTTCCGCGAGAAAGACCGACTGGCCCTGACGGGCGGCGGTCAAGGCCGCCGCGATCCCAGCGGGACCACCGCCGGCAACAAAGACGTTCACATGCTGACGAACGGGAATGCTCCGGCAGAACGAGAGCTTCTCTGACATGGCAACACCTCTCTTCCCCCCTGGAAGCTTACATACTCTCAAGCGTGCCGATGGTCAATGTGCTCAGGCCATCCTTGAGAATGCTACGCACCCGTCCGCTGAGTTCTAGCCGTGCACGGCGCTCGGCTTCACTCGGAGCGGCCAGAACGGGGCACGCGCGGTAGAACCGGCTGAACGCTTTGGCCAGATCCAGCAGATAGCCGGCAAGAGCCGACGTGTCCAGATCAGCGGCCGCTTTCCTGGTAGCCTGACCATACTGCGAACACCGCAGCGCGAGCTCTTTCTCCTCATCAGCACCAAGGACAGACCAGTCCACCGGTCCTGCCAATGCCTCGTCGTCGGCTTTCCGGAGCATCGAGCTGATCCGCGCGTAGGCATAAAGCACGTAGGGCCCCGTGTCACCCTCAAACTTGATCGCGGCGTTCGGGTCGAACATGATCGTGCTCTTCGGATTGACGCGTAGGAGCATGAACTTGAGGGCAGCCATCCCAATTACATCGGCTCGCTCAGCCAGGTCTTCCGGCGCGTTCGGACCGGCCCGTTCGAGTGTGGCTTCCCGCGCCAACTGTGACATCTCCGCACAGAGATCATCCGCATCAACCACAATGCCTTCCCGGCTCTTCATCTTGCCGGAAGGGAGCTTCACCATGCCGTAGGCCATGTGCGCGAGTTGATCCGCCCACTCATATCCCAGGGCTTTGAGGATCCCGAACAGCACCTGGAAATGGTAGATCTGTTCATCGCCCACAACCCAGATCTGCCGATCAGGGGAGTAGTCATTCTGCTTGAGCAGGGTCGTGCCGATGTCCTGCGTGACATAGACGCTGGTCCCGTCACTGCGCAACACGACCTTCGTGCCGAGCTTCTTGTCTTCGAAGTCAATGATCACGGCTCCGTCATCACGGCGCGTGAACACCCCCCGGGTCAGCCCTTCCTCGATGATGTCCCGCCCCAGCGTGTAGGTGTTACTCTCGAGATAGGTCCGCTCAAAGGTCACGCCCATGCGCTGATACGTTTCCTCGAAGCCAGCCAGCACCCAGCTGTTCATCCTCTGCCACAGATCTCGGACGTCCGCATCTCCTTCCTCCCATGCCACGAGCATGGCCCGGGCCGCCTGCCCGATCTCGGTCTGCAGGAACAGCTCCTCGTCCGGACGCTCAGCCAGTTCGGGGTTCTGCTCCCGGAGCGCCACCAGCTGTGACCGTTGCTCCTGGTCAAATCGAACGTAGTAGTCACCAACCAGATGATCGCCCTTCTTGCCTGAACCGCCCGGGGTCTCCCCATCACCGAAGCGTTGGTACGCCAACATCGACTTGCAGATGTGAATCCCGCGGTCGTTGACCAAGTTCACCCGGTTAACGGCGTGCCCCACTTTGGACAGGAGCGATGACGTGGCTGTCCCAATGCAGTTGTTCCGGACGTGGCCGAGATGGAGAGGCTTGTTGGTATTCGGAGCTGAGAACTCAATCACCACCTTCTGGCGGTCGGCTTCCGGCAACAGCACGTCAGTCATGAGGGCATCGCCATCGGCCACCGTCCCCGTGAACAAGGCCTCAGGTTTGATGTTGACGTTGACGAAAGCCTTGATGCATTCAGCCGCATCGACGTCTGCATGTTCGGCCAGGTAAGACGCTGCCTCCGCGGCGATCTGCATGGGAGAACGGCGCAGTTGCTTGGCCAGGAGGAAGCAGTTGATCGTCACATCACCGGTGAACTCCGGTGGGCACAGCTCGGCCGACACATCAACGCACTCCGCGTTGAACGTGGTCGCAAGGTGCTGCTCAAGGTCACGGAGAAAGGCGAACGTCATGGTCTTCACACGCTTTCAGGGAATTGCAGTCAAGGGCGGCCCGTAGCAGAGAAGGTCACCGAATGACCAGAATCTCCGCCCCACGAGCCGCGCGCGAAACTCGTAACATAGCCTTATCGGAGAAACGTGTCCACGCTCGGGGCAGTAACGGCAGCGCTGTTTCGTTCTCACTTTGAAGGACGCCAGGAGTGGTTCGGACGATCACCGGCCAAGCAAGAACGCGGCCCGGGACGTCCCGAACCACATCCTGGGGAGGCGGCGTGGCAGAGAAAACCCAACGGCCGTGCAGCAGCGATGCTGCCCGGCTCTACCGTCCCCAGAACCCGATAGCGGCGAGCCCCGCAGTGATCAGGAGTGCCCCGATGATCCGGACTACGCGCCCCTGTTCACGGAAGCAGATGAACCCCAGCACGACTCCGATCACAATGCTGAACTGCCGGAAAGCAACGACGTAGCCCGCGCGTTGCGTGAGCTGGTAGGCCCAGAGAATCAGCCAATAAGCGCCGAAGTTCATGGTCGCAGCACAGCCAGGAAGAAGCCATCCCATTGTCACCGGAGCCGGAGCCCGCCGGAGACGGCGCAAGACCCACGGGGTATAGGTAAGCAGCGAAATGACAAAGAAGGCGTAACCGTAGATGGCCGCTGCCGCCGGGCCAGCGGAGACCGCTCCTGCGGCAGCCTTGTCAAGGAGCGTGTAGCCAACCGTGCCCGAGGCGGTGAGTACCATCCACAGGCTGGTTTTGTTCACGTAGCGACTGAGGGAGAACTCACGAAGCGAGATCAGCGGCGCGAGAAGAGCTCCCAGCACGACGAGCGCCACGCCTAACCACCCCGGCAGACTCGGGGCGTTTCCCCGCAGGGCATCGCACACCGCGAGAATCACCACGGGAAGAGCCCGGGCCACAGGGTAAACGGTGGTAAAATCCCCGCTCGCGTAGGCCCGTGCCAGGCAGATGTAGTATCCACCACAACAGAGCCCGGAGCCCAACACACACGCCCAGGCCAATGGCGTCAGGCAACGTAGAGAGAACTCCGCCACGCAGAACGGGATGAACCCAACGACTGCCGTGACTGTCAACATTCGGAGGAAAAAGACATCCTCACGGGCCTGCCCCTTGGCCATGAGGTTCCACCCGGCATGAAACCCGGTGGAGAGGAGAATCAGGAAGATAGCGAAGAGGCTCATATGGTGGTGTCCGGAACGTGCCCGCTGGTGATAGCAGGCTCGAACCAGACGGCCTGCGGGGCGGGAAGCGATCGAGCTTCCCGCCCCGCGTAGGGTACCCTCATACCGGATGCCTGTCCACAGCGCCCCGGCCCGGCAGAGGGAGACTTCCGCTCTGAACCAGCGACGTGCCGTTACTCAGCGAGAAGCTCGCATCGCACCACAGACATCTTGTTGCTGATGGCGTCACGTGAGACGACGGCGAGCAGCTTCTGTTCGGCGAGAATCCGATCGATGTACTTCTCTACATCTCCGGCCGCGTTGCGTCTGACGTCAAGACTCCCCAGTGAGGTCGTCGTGTCCACTCCCCCATCGCCGTCGCTGTCATAGCGGGATCCCCCAACGTCCTTGATGGCCTGACCGCAGGCGATGATGGTGAAGTAGTTGGACCGGACGGTCACCAGTTCGGCGATCTTCCCGACGGCTTCCTCTTCTTCCTTATCTCGGGAGGGAGACGAACCTGAAACGCCCGGCACTTCCCCGAACACTTTGCCAATATTCGTGAACACACTCCGCCCACCATCTCGCCAGGCCAACACGGCCGTGGCAGCTCCCGAAGCATCGACGGTAGTGGCTCCCTTAAACAGCGCCGTAAGGACCTCGGGCCGCTCAGAGTTAATGTTGACACGTCCGCGGACCACCGTGTCCGGTTTGACTCTGAAAAGATCCAGAAGCTCAGCGTCGTGACCTTCGGTATCAGCTTCAGAAGCAGACCACAGCCGCAGGGACTGCATCGGGATGTAGGAGTGCACGCGTCCCAACTCACCCAATCGCGTCGGAGGGGAGTTCTTCACTTCAACGTGGCAGTAGTCTGCTGTCGTGTAGCCCTTTGTGCTCTCGAGAACGCCCATGGCAGAGACATCGCTGGCGCTCAGGTGGTCGGCATCCGGTCGAACGTCCCAGTAGGTGGCAAAGCTTGGATCCGATTCCCCGCGGTCATTGGCCAAGGGATCCTTGGGGCTCATGCTGCTGTAGAACATGGCGCTGGAGGTCGACCGCCCGGCCTGTCCCCAGTCGCAGAGGTAGAGACCTGTGTCTCCTCCCGCGGCGATCGGCAGGCTGTCCACGACGTGTCCGTCCGCATTCTTGAGGGTCACGGCCAGGATCTTGGCGTTGGCAATCGTGTACCAGTCTGCCGGGGGCGTGAGGGAAACATCGAAGGCATCGATGATGACTTCCGTGTTGGCATTCATGTAGTAGTCTGACGAGAAGGCCAGGGTACCGTCCTCGGTCGGGACGGAGGAGTCGAGAGAAATGGTGATGTTGCCCTGGGCTGTGCCCACTTCACCGGTTGCCGTTTCAGCCAGCACGGTGTACGAGACCTCGATTGTTCCCAGAGATCCGGGATCCGCCGCGCCAAAGGGGTAGAACACTTCAGCTTTGAACCCGGGGGTAATCTTCAGAGCGGTCGGAACCGGGATCGCGGGGGGGATGCCTGGGTCGGGAGTTATGGCGGCACCCACTGCGTTGATCTCGATCCACCAGTGTCCCATGGCCTGGGCCCACTTCTTGGCGCCGGGGTTGAGATTCCGCAGATGGACGCTCATCGTGGGCGCCGTGATGGTGTACGTAGTGTTCCCCAGCACGACCGTCTGGCCATTGATCACTAGAGTACGCCCCTGGGCTTTGGGCCGCACGATCACCCGAGTCGCACTCCCCTCATAGCTGAACGTCGCGCCGTGGTTCTGAAGCGTATCCCGCGTAATCAGCCCGCGGGAGGTGTTGACCGAGAATACGTGGCTGGATGACGTCCCCGGATTGATGTTGATGTCGCCGGCAACTGTGCATGTCCCCGGAGGAGCCGGAGTCGTGATGACCTCGGCCTTTACCCGCATGGCAATCTCGGAGACGCCCCAAGTCTTCTCAACGCCGTAGACGCTGTACGTTCCAGCCAAGTCTCCCGTTCCCGCGCTAAATTCACCGGCCGAGTCGATGTTCGCGGGAGTCGGGATGGAGTCGAGGTCGCTGTAGTCGACGAGGTTGACTGCGATCTGAGCCGCCACACGACGACGGGCCTCCAGGAAAGTGATGCCCTGGGCTCCGGCCCACTGCTGCAGCCAACGGTTACCGTCCAGCTCCTTGAGCCAGGTGCAGTCGTCGGCCGCGGACAGCTTGTCATCACCGACAAACGTGTCGTAGAGCTCCTTCGCTTCGGGAGATTCGCTGAGATCGATCCGCAACTTGTCCTCACCTTCGTCCCAGGTGCCGTTGCCGTTCAGATCGCGCCAGCAGAGGTCCTCCTCCGTACTGAAAGGATGAAGGCACTTGACGAAGGTGTCGAGTTCTTCCTGAGTCGGATTGAGCGAACGGACCATGTGTCCCATGGAGAACCACCGTCCTCCTGCCGGCATCTTCCCGGACGACCCCGCTTCAACGGCTTTAGAACGGAAGCGGTCTGGATTCGGCACCCCTGCATCAGCCAGTGAGAGCTCCTCCGGGGAATCACCACTACGTTCCACGATCGCCGTCTCAGATGCATCATCTGACACCACTGCTCCGGGATCGATTTTGCCTGACTCGTCTATGATGACATAGGCGTACCGACCGGTCAGGGCCACCTTGTTGTCCCCCGCTTCGAAGCGACTGGACCTAACCGGTACCCAGCCAACTGACGGATGCATGGTCGCTTCAGGGGTGAAATCGAGGCCCGCGAACGTGACCGCCAACCCCTCCTCGATCCCGGCCGTGTCGTTGCCGTTGATACTCGGGAGGAGTGAACGGCCATGCCACGGAGTCCCCTCCTCAGACTTGTAGAAGGAGGAGCCCGGGAAGAGGTTGTCCTTGAAGCCGGCTCTGATGGAAGCCATCGCACGCTCCAACGCGGATTGGGCGAACATCCGGGAGCGGATGAGATCGGAGTTCATCGAGCTGACACGTCTCTCAGTGCTGGCCGTCACGGCAAGCCCCAGCATGAACACCGATAGAACCCCCAGGAACCCCAGGGTAATCAGCATGGTCACGCCACGCTCAGCCGATTTCCTGCCCCGGCGTGCGCCAATCCGGCGAGCGCGCTGCGGCTGTGGAGTATCCTTCTTGTCACATCTTGCTTTGGGCACACTCATGAGAAAGCTCCTTGCTCGTTGTAGGGTGTTCTGTTCACCTGTGGTCGCCGCACACTCCAAAGCAGGCGGCATGCCAAAGGGAAGAAAAGGGAAGTCCGATGCCCCGGAAATCCGCCCTGAAGACGCAATAGCCTGTCTGACGCCGGAGCGAGTTGACGCGCTCGACTCAGCTGGGTAGTGTGTCCCCTGCCGGGAATGACGCCCGGAGTCACTCGAATGGTATTGCCAGGAGCAACCGGATTGTCAGAGCCAGCACCACAGCATTACGGGCAGCCTATCCTGATCATTGATGATGAGCCGGATGTCCTCCGCTTCGTGGCCGCCTTCCTCAACCGAGGCGGCTACACCAACTGCATCAGTTGCGGAGATAGCAGAGACGCGCTGGAGCGGGTGTCGAAGGAACCCCCTTCGCTGATCATCACCGACCTGGCCATGCCGCATGTATCCGGGCGTGAGTTGCTCGCGCAGTTCACCGCTCAACACCCTCACATTCCCGTCATCGTGTTGACCGGACGTGGCGACTCGGACACGGCCGTGTGGTGCATCAAGAACGGGGCCTTTGACTTCGTCGTCAAACCCATCACGTCGGCACGCCTGCTCTCGGCGGTCCGCCTGGCTCTGGAATTCCGTGAACTCCAAGTTGAAAACATGTCCCTTCAGGCAACCGTTCTGGGCGAAGAATCTACGGTCCCTGAAGCATTTTCCGACATCGTGACGGTCAGCCGCACCATGCACTCGATCTTCCGCTATCTCGAGTCCATCGCGAAGACAAATCAGTCCGTGCTCATCACAGGGGAAACGGGAACCGGGAAGGAGCTGATCGCCGAGGCCATTCACACTGCCAGTGCAAGAACGGGCGAGTTAATCGCGGTGAATGTCGCAGGCTTGGAGGAAACGAGCTTCTCAGATGCCCTGTTTGGGCATGAACGGGGGGCCTTTACCGGGGCGACCCGGGCACGGGATGGGCTGATCAAACGAGCTGCGGGAGGAACGCTGTTCCTGGATGAAATAGGTGATCTGACTCCCGAACTCCAGGTCCGCCTGCTCCGCCTCCTTCAGAACCGTGAGTACTATCGCCTCGGAAGCGACACTCCCCGGTTTATGGAAGCGCGGATCGTTGTCGCCACCAACCGCGAGCTGGCGGAGCTGCATCGGACAGAGAGGTTCCGGGCCGATCTCTATTACCGTCTTAGAACGCATCACGTTCATCTGCCGTCGCTTCGGGAACGACGGGAGGATATCCCTGCCCTTTTGGCCCACTTCCTTGACGCAGCGGCGACAGCCTTGGGCCGCCAGCGACCAGACGTGCCATCCGAACTGGGAACACTGCTGGCCAACTACCCCTTCCCCGGCAACATCCGTGAGCTCGAATCGATGGTCTTTGATGCCGTGAGTCAACACCGCTCGGGGCAGCTGTCGCTGCAGGCGTTCGCTGATGCCATGGGGAGCGCGGCTAGGGAGCCCAGCGGGAAGGCTGAGGGAAGCCCGGGCCGGCAAGCTCCAATGGTTGGCCCAGGCAGGGAAGTCGTGTTTGGCGCAACACTCCCTACCCCATCCCGTTTGACCGATCTCCTGATCGACGAAGCCCTGAACCGGACCGAGGGGAATCAGGCGATGGCCGCCCGTCTCCTGGGAATGAGCCGACAGGCTCTGAACCGTCGCATTCACCGGGGAAAATGAGCTCAAGCAAGCGTTCTTTCCTCCCTCGCTCTCCCTCCTTCCATCTGCTCTCTTCCGCGCGGCGGATTGCCATGTCCGGGGGGGGGAAACAAAAAGCGACTGTCACTAAATGTTTACATCCACCCGCAATGCATTGCCGGAACGCATGTTACGCTCGGGCACTCCTAACAGCCGTCAAGAAACGCGACACCCTTGCGGGATAGTGGGAGAGAGCACGCGTTCAACCAAAACGTGGGGTGGGTACGACCGAGTGGCGGGTTGGCACGCTCCCTGCATGGTGGATAGCTGTCGCGCTCGGCCACAACGGTCCCATCCGCCGGGAACCCATCACGGATGAGTGTCAGTTGTGAAACAGGCTTGGGCGCGTGGCGACGGGGTGGAACGTTGCCAGGCATGCCCACATGAGGAGGGCCAAGAGCTGGAGATACCGAGAGGCATGCCTGCCGAGACTGGTTCCGAGAGGAACAGCGTTTTCGGATGCTGTCAACGGTCTTGAGGAGAACGTTGGTCAGTCAGTGGGTTCCCATAGGCGGTGCGTCCGCTGGAGTTGCGCTCAGGTGGTTGATCCTTCGTTCTGTCACCTGGTCAGATTGCCAACGTCTCAATGGCTTGGGCGCGGCTCCAACGGGCGCACCGCCTTCTTCCTTCAGGCTCTACATGGCCTGTTCACTCGGTAAGACCATCATGACCGGGATACGGACATGGTCAGGTTGCTCGAGCACAAAACGGATGCACCGCGCAATGTCCTCGGGATCCAACAGCCGTTGAATCCCAAGGGCGTCCTTCGGATGAGTGGCAAAGTGATCCTGCAGTTCGGTGTCCACCAGTCCCGGCTCAATGACTGAGAGCTTGATATTCGTACCTGCCAACTCCATACGCAGGGCTTCCGAGAGGGCTTCCACCGCGTACTTCGTCCCAGCGTAGATTCCGGTCGTTGGTCGCACCTTTGTCCCCAGGATGCTTGAGATGTTCACAAGGTGCCCGGAGCCTTGAGCCTTGAAGTGCCGGAGAGCGGCGTAGGACAGCTGGGTCACCGCCTCTACATTGACCCGGATCATCCTGGCCGCTGCATTCATGTCCATGTCCTCGATAGTGCCGACGTGCATCGTCCCCGCGTTGTTGACCACAATGTCGCAGGTGCCGAACGCATCAAGGCACGCTTCCATGAGCTGTGCAGGCGTCTCGGGGTCGAGCAGGTCAGAGGGAGCTGCCACGGCACGCTTTGGCGGAAGCTCAGCGACCAGGGCTGCCAGCCTGTCCTCGCGTCGGCCGGCCACAACAACCTTCGCCCCAGCGGCCACCAACGTCCGGGCGGTTGCCGTCCCGATCCCGTTGCTCGCTCCGGTGATCACTGCTGCCTTACCTTTGAGTGACATCATATGTGCTCCAATGCATGGTGGATCTCAGGTGTCGCGGACGCCCGGCGACAGTGCACGGGCAACTTACCGGCACGGGAGAGCCGGAGCAAACCTGAGTTCCACCAAGCCGGGGCTGTTCCATTCTGACGGACAGAGACATTCTCTTGCTTGTACCGCGCACCGCCCCGGGGCGCGCCTGGTCTCGGTCGGGGGCCGCCCGAGGTACTCCGGGCTCTCCCAGTGCTCAGAATGGAACAGCCCTGACGTCAAACCGCGATGCCTCAGTTACGTCAGGATTCTCTGCCCACATCCTCGGGAGCTGAAAGCGCTGGGCATTCCCGTCGAACCGAAGTACGGTGTGACCACACTACTAACGAAGGAGTACGTGACCATGAGCTTCAAGATTGCGGCGCATCTCTGTGGCTGGCCGAAGGACATCCGTGAGGACAACGAGCGAATTCTCCAGATTGTGCGTGGCGCAGGCTACGATGGGGTCGAGGGGTTCCGGGCTGACTCACCGGAGGAACTGGTGGAGGTAGCTGCCCTGGCCGCCACGTACGGTTTGCACCTGGTCAACCTGAGTTCAGGAGATCCGCTCGACAAAGCCAGGTTCAACGCGACGTTGGGAAATGGGTCAGCGGAAGTGCCGGCCGGCCGCAAGCAGGGGCGGGAACCAACCGACGAGGAGTTGGACGCGCTCATCGAGCCAATCAGGCCGGTGGTTGCGGAATTCGCCCGACATGGTCTGAAAGCGTTCCACCATATCCACATCAACACGATCCTGGAGACCACGGAAGACTGCGCCCGGGTACTCGAACGGATCCCCGAGCTCTGGTTGCTCTTCGATACGGGACACCTTCGGGCCGCCGACAGTGACCCTATGGACGTGCTGGCCCGCTGGCCGAACCGAATCGGGCACGTGCACCTGAAGAACTTCTGGACCCAGAATCCAGCCGCGGGATGGAACCGCCGACAACCCGAGTTCTGGAAGACAAGTCGATTCTGCGATCTTCGCGAGGGTAACACGGGCCTGGACATCGGGGCCATACTCAAGGGACTCGAGGATGTCGGCTACGACGGCTGGATCTCAGTCGAAGAGGATCATCCGGCCCGAGACATCGAGGACGTGGTGAGGGACAATCGCGACTTCCTGCGCGAACTCGGCTATTGAGCAGGCGGGGGCTGCAGGGAACACCATGAAGAGCATGAAGGACATGAAGGATGCACTCTCGAATTTCGACACGCCGGCGTTGGCCCATGGATTGAAGCGCTTTGTCCTCTGATGCTCCCGACCCTTCAAGCTCTTCATGTCCTTACATGGTGAAAGAAACCAGTGCATCTTCCCCTTCCGCCAAGGAGAAGGACACCATGAAGAGCATGAAGGACATGAAGAATGCAGTTCAGTGAGTTGTCGAATCGAGTTATCGGGTGTGCCATCGAGGTCCACCGTGAGTTGGGGCCAGGCCTGCTCGAATCAACGTATGAGCAATGTCTGGCGCATGAACTGAGCCTGAATGGGATCAGCTTCAGGACGCAGTTCCCGCTACCGGTTGAATACAAGTCGATTCGGTTGGACTGCGGGTACAGGTTGGACGTGTTGGTGGAGAATGAGATCATCCTGGAGCTGAAGAGCGTTGAGGAGCTGAAGGGGATACACGAGGCCCAACTGCTGACCTACATGAAACTCGCACGAATCAAGCAGGGATTTCTGATCAACTTCAACGTCCGGCGCCTGAAGCAAGGACTCAAGAGCTTCGTCCTCTGAGTTCCTCCCAACCCTTCATGCTCTTCATGCCCTTCATGGTGATGAAAATCGGTGCCCCCCCCCGTCCGCTCACATGCGGACGTAGGTCCAGCCGGTCGGCTTCTCCCCGTTGTAGCGCATGTGCCCGTGAAACGGACGCGCGTCGCCGTCGAACACGAGGGGGAGGAAGAAGCGATCTCCTTCCCACATAGGCAGGTTCGGAAGCCGCCCGACAGACACCCACTCCAACGGGCCATCCTCGTTCGCCTCAAAGGGCACCCCTTCGAAGGCCGTGATGAGGAAAATGAAGCCCAGCCAGTCCCGCTTGTCGGGACCAAACTCGTTCCAGTTGATCGTGCCCCGCAAGGTAAGGGCCGTGCACTCGATACCCGCCTCCTCGCGGATCTCCCTGATGATGCCCGTAGCAACATCCTCGTCGGCCTCCAGGTGCCCTCCAAGCCCGTTGTATTTCCCCTGGTGCTCGTCGTCCACGCGGTTGACACGGTGGACCATGAGGACGTCCCGACCGTCCGGAGATAGCACGTACCCCAGTGTACTCGCAATTGGGCAGTAATCAGCCATGTCATCATCCCTTGCGGTGACTCAGGTCGTTTCGGTTGTTTGGGCTGCGGGCTATAGGGGACACCCGCGGCCGGCGGGTGGTTCACGGCTCACGGCCTGTCCCTCTCCGTTACTCGTCTAGCACGGTGTCGCTCCGGCTCTCCACCGCGGTCCGTCGTTTGGCGATCACCGGTGCCAGCGGGATGAGCATGAGGACTGAGATTCCCATCCCGATCAGGGAAAGGTGACTGATAAACACGGTGTCGTGAGTCTGATGGAGTTGGAGGGAAAGGAATGGGCCCAGGACACCGCGAATGCCGCACAGAAAGGTATGAACACTCATGTAAGTCGGGACCTGTGCTCGGCGGGCGAAGAAGGTTGCCACCAGGCGCCAGCTCAATCCCCCCCCTGCCAAGCCCGTAGCCCACAGCGCTGAAGCAAAACAGATGACTGGGAAGGACTTGGAGTGGAAGAAGATGATGATACCAATCATGAACAGGAGGACCGTCAGGGCCCGGTAGACCGCGAAGTTCATTCGATAGAGCAACCTGCCCCAGAGTCCCGTTGCCAGCACCATTGACGTGTAGCCGACCGTCGTCGTGGCGAACATGATCTGCCCTTTGCTGAACCCCATTTCCGCAAGGTGCAGAATCCGGATCGGGTTCAGCCACAGATTGGACAAGCCGAGAATGAACCAGACCAGTTCCAGATACATGAACGGGCGATCGTGAACCATGACTTGGGCGGCAGCCTTCAGCCCCTGACCCTCGGCCTCCGCCATGCCTCGTTTTGATTCAGGCAGACGCCACGTGTACCAGGCACACCCCAGACTGACGCCGGCCACCACGGCGAGAAGAGGCCGGTAAAACGACGTGCTGACATCCATCACCGTCCCCAGTAACAGGCCGGTAAGAGCCGACGTCCCAACCGAAATGGCCTGCAGACGCCCCACCGCGTGCCCCCGAACATCTGTGCTGAAATTGGCGCCATAGATGCCGCTGACCAGAGGGACGCTGAGCGTCCCGATGGCGATCCCTGCCCCCATGAGCACCACAAAAGATGTCCCCCCAAACGCGAGAGCAGCGGCGAGAACCAGAAGCCGGGCGACGACCTCAATCGTGCGGATGACGCTCTTCTTACGCCAGCGCGAGGACAGCGAGGAGGAGGAAAGCGCGAGGAGGAAACCGGCGAAAGAAGCCGAACTGATGATCCACAACAACCAGCGATTGGTCACCCCAAAGTGCGTGACCGCCACCAAAAGGGCAAAGTCTCGGCAGAGAGCCATGAACGCGCCCCGCCCGAACTCCCCCGCATAGGAGTAGTTGAGCGTAGCACGCTCGTGGCGACGCATGGTTGGCAGATGAAACAAGGGCATTGATCGTCAGCTCACCCGCAGCATCAGCCCTTTCAGGTAATGCCCTTCAGGAAACGTCGCGAGGACAGGATGGTCCGCAGCGCAGCCCAATCGATCCAGAATCTGCGCGTCGCGTCCCGCGTCGATAGCCGCATCCGCGACGATCTTCTGAAAGAAGTCAGGCGTGACATGTCCGGAGCACGAAAACGTGAACAGGAGTCCTCCCGGCCGTAACAGCAGCATGGCCAACCGGTTGATGTCCTTGTACCCACGGCTGGCTTTGGCGACGTGTTCGCGGGAGGCCGCGAACTTCGGGGGATCCAGGACAATGGTATCGAACGTCGCCCGGCTGTCTCTGAACCGCCGGAGTTCATGGAAGACGTCACCGACCACATGGTCCGCATCGGCGTCTTCGTAACCATTCAGAGCAAGGTGGCGCTCTGCCTGCTGAAGAGCGGGGGCGGACGTATCGATATTGACCAACCGTTTAGCCCCGCCCTTAAGGGCCCAAACGCCGAATGCTCCCGAGTAGGAGAAGCAGTTCAGTACCTCGGCTCCGGAAACACACTCAGATACTCGCTGGCGACTGGGGCGCTGGTCAAGATAGAAGCCGGTCTTGTGGCCTGCCCTGACATCGACCTCGAACCGGCAGGCTCCTTCGACAATCTCAACCCGATCAGCAGGCTCTGCCCCAGCCAGGAGGCCAACCGAAGGGGGCAATGCCGTCAACTTAAGCGGGCAGAATGCCATGGCACCTGTTGCGGCGCAGGCGGTTAGCGCTATATTGGCAGTGTCTCAGGTGGGCGCCGAACAGTGCAAGCCAGCAAGTAAGGAGTGACCGCAAGAATGTG
>JABHEG010000020.1 GCA_018676675.1 Lentisphaerota bacterium | reverse complement strand
CTATTGATGAAGGCTGCACGCTACACCTACGCGTGCTTCGATGCCACAAGAGGGCAATACAACGACGCGTAGATCTTTCCACTTGAATGAGAGAAGGTTGCAGATCCCTCTTCCTGCATCCACAGTAAACTACCGCTAGGGCGAGCTGTGTCCCTGTCTGCGACCACAGGGGACCTCCCCTCAGGTTCGTCGCCCCCCCTGGCCGCTGTGCGCCCTGGAGATGCCTTCCCATGGCCATGGACAAGACGGCAGAACGCCTTTGCCCCGGGGAGCCAGTGACGAGGGGTCAGCGACTCAGGAGATAGAGTTTCCTCCCGTTCGTGACCGTGCCGAGAAGGCGCGATTGCGTCATGCACGAGTTGTCAACAATGAACTGGACAAACTCGTCCATCTCCATGTTCCTGTAGGCGTCGTCGGCGGCGAGCTCTTCGGGGCAATGCGGCTCAAAGAACATGTGGTCTGTGTCCAATCGCCCAAGGAGGTCAACGAACAGCTCAAAGGTGTCTCTGTAGCGGAGGAAATGGTGGAAAATATTGAGTCCCAAGACAAGATCATACGACAGGACTCCGGGGAGGTCGAAGACGCTCATCTGCCGGAACTCAAAGGTCCCTGACATGGCCCGCCGAAGCTTGCGAACGAACAGCGCGTTCTTGGGATTGTAGTCGATCGCCGTGCAGGTCAGCCCAAGCCGCGTGAGGGCGTGCGACCAATACCCCCAGTTGGCCCCTATGTCCAGCACTGTGCCACTGGTGATGGGCATCTCCGGCTTCATGAGCTCAAGCCGTTCGTCGCCGTGCAACCACGGAATCCGGATCAGGTCAGGGTGATGGATCTTCTGGTACACGCGTCCCTTGTGGGCATCCACGAAATTCATGATTTGGTTGCGGAATTTCTGCCACTGGGCATGGACGAGCCCCACCCGAACAGGAATCGCCTCCTCCTTGCCGCGAGCCCGAAGAAGCTCTCCGAACCCGTCAACGACAATGGCATCCCCTTCACGCCCTATCGCAACAGTCACGTGGGTGTCGGTCTGTTCGGCCGGGCTCTCTGCCAAGTCTAGCTCGCACGTCTCAGTGTCCCAGTTCCCCCGCAACGCGGACTTCTCGCCGATGCAGGAAACCACCTCCGCGCGAGAGGCTTCAGGAAGACCAAAACGCAGTTCCTCAGGCCGAGCGCTCCCGAGCTTCCCCAGATCAAAGTACTCGCTCAATTCTCCGCCGCGGAACTCCGTGCGCTTTTCCCACAGCAAATGCTTGATCGACATGCGTGACTCTCCTCTGGTTCTTGAGCAGGAACGGAGCGGCGCGCCAGCCCATGTAGAGCGACCTGCCTAACCCAAGGCGTTCAAGCAGATCGCGGCGGGCTCTTCGCAACGACACTCGTTGTTTCTCATCTCCGGGCTCCTGCCGACCGGGTGGCAGGCCACACACCGGAACACTGTCTCAACACCCCATGGGCGTGTCGCCGGTCAGTTCAGGCTCCCCCAACTACGGGTCTGAAAATAGGTTTTCATGCCTTCTTTTCAACTCCCTTGTCCATGCCGTTCCTGAGCCCGTGCCTTCTCCACGCCACGGGGAGCGGTGATGAGTGGGACTCTACCAACCCGTTCGGGATTGGCACAGCCACCCGTCGCCCCCGCTCAGGGACAGAGGAGCCCGCATCTCTGCTGGACAAGATCGACTTTGGGCCTATCGTGACCGCCACCACGACAGTCAACCCTGTGTTACCATCCCGCTCTGGAACAAGCATGGCCACGATCCACATCGAAGGTATTCCACAACGACGGACATCGGGCGATGTCCTGCGCTGGCTGGTGGGGCTGAGCAACGTCCGCAAGAACCAGATCGGTCGGATTGATGTCGACCGGAGCCGCGTCCGGGCGACCGTCGAAGACGCTGCTCTCGACCGGGTGATGCGTTCCCTTCGAGAGGCGACCTGGGACAGTCGCCCCGTCGAAGCCTGGTGTGAACGACCGATCCCGGGCTCCGAACCGTCCCGACACCTGACCCAACTGGGTCGCCTGATGAAACTGGAAGCCGACGCTGAGCTCTCCCAGGTGAAGGAGGCGCGAAGCAACAGTGCCGGAGTGGGTGACGACACAAGCGTCCACATAGGTCGCCTTGAGCTCCGAGACCGGGAAATCGGCGTTGGCGGACATCTTCTCGTCGCTCTGGGCAAACCCGGAAACGCCCCCATTCCGCGCTCCCGCTTCAGCGTCGGGACGCCTGTGCTGATGTCCCCGCAAGGAGACCAGAGCTCAGGTTGGCGAGGAGTCGTGAGTACACTCAAGCGCGACACCATTCAGTTGGCCCTCCCGGAAGACAGCCGCGTCGATGACGCGACCGCACGATTTCAGTTGGACATGACGCAGGACGATGTCTCCCGGGAGCGCGAACGCAATGCACTGCTCCGGGCCCAACATGCCTCAAGCGGACGCCTGGCCGAGCTTCGAGATGTCCTTCTCGGCAGCCGCCCCCCGGCCTTCTCCAACCGCACCGTGGACACGTTCCTGGACCCCACGCTGAACGAAACGCAACAGGACGCCGTGCGCCTGTGCCTTCAGGCTGAGGATCTCGCAGTCATTCACGGTCCCCCCGGAACCGGCAAGACGACGGCTGTGGTGGAAGTCATCCGGCAGGCAATAGGCCAGGGCCAGCGCATTCTTGCGTGCGCCCCCAGCAACCTGGCCGTCGACAACATCGTCGAGAAGCTGGTCAGACACGGCGTGGATCTGATCCGCCTGGGACACCCCGTCCGGGTGCTTCCCACGCTGTGGGAACAGACACTGGATGCGAAAGTCGAGAACCACCCCGAGTACGCGGTGGCCCGGGCTCTGGGCCGCGACGCTGCCGCCCTGCTGCGCAAAGCCGGCAAGACAGGTCGGAATACCTTGCCACGCGATCAGCTGGACATGCGACGCGAAGCCTATGGGATGTTCGACGACATGCGACGCATCGAAGATGGCATCCTTCAGCAGTTGCTCAAGACCACGCCGGTCGTCTGTTCCACCCTTACCGGTCTCGCACCCAACCTACTGTCAGGTCAGACATTCGACGCGACCGTTGTTGATGAGGCCTGCCAGTGCCCCGAGCCCTCCTGCTGGATCCCCGTATCCCGCTGCAACCGCCTCATTCTCTCCGGAGATCCCTGCCAGCTCCCACCGACCGTCCTCTCACCCGAGGCAGCCCGAAGGGGGTTCGCAGTCAGTCTCCCGGAACGCCTCCTCAAGGTGCACGGGCAGGCGGTCGTTCGACGCCTCACTGACCAATACCGCATGCATGAACACATCATGACATTCTCGTCACGTGAGTTCTACGAGGACACTCTCGCCGCCCATCCGAGTGTGGCAAACCACCGGCTCACCGACTTGCCGGAAGTAACGGGCACGGAGCTCACCGAGTCCAGTGTCTGGTTCATCGACACGTCTGGAGCCGGGTTCGAGGAAGAGACCGAATCAGATGGCGGCAGCCGACGTAATGTCGAGGAAGCACAGGTCGTTGTGACCAAAGCACGGGAGCTTCTCCGACTGGGCATGCCGCCAGCTTCCGTAGGCGTGATCTCCCCATACTCCGCCCAAGTTCAGGTCCTGGCCGACAGCCTCAGAGACACCGGCATCGAGGTTGCCACGGTGGACGGCTTCCAGGGCCGGGAAAACGAAGTGATCATCATCTCACTCGTACGCTCCAACAGCGAAGGCGAAGTCGGATTCCTGGCTGACACCAGACGGATGAACGTGGCTCTGACCCGGGCCCGGAGACTACTGATCGTGGCGGGCGACAGCGCTACGCTCTGCCGCCACCCCTTCTACGACCGCATGCTGGCTTACTTTGATGAAATCGGTGCCTACAGGACGGTGTGGGAGGAGATGTAAAGAGCAGGAGGACGACTCAGTTCACTCGGATGAACACGGAATTCGGACGTACGCTCAACGTAGCTCTTCCTGTGCTTCCTCCGTGCGCGCGGCTCGTTGGGCCTCGCGTAGGCCCCGCCGCTGGTCTGTGTCCTCTCCTCTGCCGCATGAATCATGGTTGAAACGGCGTCATGGGGCTATCGTAGGGGCACCCCACACACCACGGGAGAGCGCACCATGTCGGCAGTCCAGGATCCTGAACAGGATGTGTACGTCTGGGACCGGGCCGGAGACGAACTCGTCAAGGAGACCGTCCTCGGCGATTCCATGCTCAAGCTTGCGTACCTCAGCCCCGCCCGGGGGATCTGCCGCGCGTTCCTCTTCCGCTACGCCCTCGTGTCGAAACTGATGGGCTGGTACTGCAACACCGCCTGGTCCCGCCGCAAGATCAACGCAACCATCGCTGCTCTCGACATAGACCGCGATGAGTTCCGCGACCCCATCGAGTCGTTCCGGACATTCAACCAGTTCTTCTACCGACACCTGCGGGATGGAACCCGCCCCTTCAGTGCCGATTCTGACGTTCTCTGCTCCCCGGCAGACTGCCGACTCAGCGTCTTCCCGAAAATCGACGCGGACACCTGTATTCCGGTAAAGGGCGCGCAGTTCGCAATCCCGGAGTTGCTGGGAATGACGGCCGACGAGGCGGCCGGATTCAGCAACGGGACCGTGCTCGTGCTGCGTCTGTGCCCGGCCGATTACCACCGCTACCACTACCCGGCAGCGGGGCGCGAACTCCGTAGAATCGACATCCCAGGCAGGCTGGACTCCGTCAACCCCATTGCCCTCACCCTCGGAATCCCTGTGTTCACTCAAAATCATCGCAACGTGACCATGCTCGACCTGGGCCCCCTTGGACAGGCCGCATTCATCGAAGTGGGAGCTTTCGGAGTCGGAGGAATCGTCCAGACGCATGAAGCTGAGGAGTTCGCGAGAATGGACGAGAAGGGCTTTTTCACGTTCGGAGGATCGACGATCATACTGGTACTCGAACCCAACCGCCTGGCCCTCGACGATGATCTTGTGCAGCTCGGACGAGATGGCTGCGAGATCCGTATCCTCGCCGGAGAATCTCTGGGCCGGCTCACAACGCCCTGACCAAAGACGAGGCCAACCGTGGGAACGGCCAATCAAGACCTCGGTTGCCTCGTCTTAGCCTATAGACGCGTAATCCCGAGTACCATACGCGTGTGCTTGACCAAAGCCCCACAGATCAGTAGCGTAGGACCGACATACCCTATCGGCGACATAAGGACTCGAACGACGATGCAGCATCACTCTCGACTCAAGCTCTTCAGTAACTGTCTGCTCTGCCTGTCCATGGCGATTCTCGCAAACGGCTGCAGTTCCCTCAAGGCTGTCCGTGGCAAGGTCCCCGGCAGAGCCTGCCTGGCATCCATGCGTGATGGGGTGGCCAACTCCGGATACCTCAAGAACGTACGAGATGACCTGATGGATTGCGGTACGCTGGCGCTTGGCGGAGTCCCGCCGGTGACCCGGCTTAAGGACCGAGCGGCCACGACAGGTCTGCTTCCGCCTTGTGCCGGAGCCTATCTCCAGCTCACCGATATCGGCCACCTGGGAGCGCTGCGGAAGAAGACTCTCGACGCCGAATGGGATCGGCGTGGCGCAGGCATCATGCTGGACCACCGGACAAAACTCGGACTGGGGCCCTTTCATCATGTCGCGATCCGGCAGATTCCTGTCAAAGCAAATGAGTACAAGCAACCCAGCGGATTGATGGAGGGGTGGCAGGAACACATGGACAGCCTTGTCGATCCACGCATCGGGGTGGGTGCCAAGACCCTCGTATACGAGCCCAGAAAGGCACGTTTCTGGCTCTGGAAACGGAAACTCTCGGTGGCCTGCGAGACACTGCCTTTTATGCCGAACGGCTGGCAGAACTGGAGTCAGGCGTCGCTCGAAGTGGGGGCAGCGGACCCGCTCTTCACCCATGCCGGAGTGTATGCTCGCGTTGGCTTTGACCTCGCCGAGATCGCCGACCTGGCATTCTCCATACTGGGCATGGATCTCTTTGGCGATGCCGCCTACACGACGTCTGGAGTCCTCAGGTATCTGCCGGAAGACACGGGAGGGGCGCCCACGCCGCCTGCCCCGAAGACCGAGTAGAGCAGGCCCGTCTTGCAGAGCCGCGACTGGCGGAGGCGGATGTCCGTCAGAGCCCTGACCAACGGGAGGGGTCTTCCTCGTCAGCTCAGGCAGGAAGCCGCCCTTCTCAGCGCCCCACCTTGTCAAGCACCTCCATGACGCGCTTCGCGCGGACCGCGATGCGCAGTCCGCGCCACTTCCAAGCCTCCTCGGGCTTTGCGGATGCTCGACTGGCAGAGCGGCAGTTCTCAGCTCCCGCGCAGAACACACCACCGCGCAGGACACGCATCGCTCCCTGGGCCGGGCCACTGGGATCGGTAACCGATCCGGTCGGGTACGAACCGTAGCGATCGATGCACCACTCATAGACATTCCCGAGCATGTCGAAGATCCCCCATGCATTGGGAGCTTTGCGTCCACATACTTGTGGGGCTCCATTCTCCCCGACAAGGTCCAAAAACCAGGCGGAGCGGACCAGGTCGCGCGTGGATTCGCCGGCATAGAACCGGGACAGCGTACCGGCCCGGCATGTGTACTCCCACTCCGCCTCCGTCAACAGCCGAAATGTCCCTGCCGGAACATGTTCTGTCGTACACAGACGCCGACAAAATGCCTCACAGTCTTCCCAACTGACCGTCTCCACGGGTGCCTCCTCGCCGGCGGAAGTGAAGGTGGAGGGGTTGCTGCCCATGACCCGTTGCCACTGCTTCTGCGACACCTCAAACGCGCTGACGTAAATCGGCGAAGCAATGGTCACTCGGCGCTGCGGATTCTCGTCTCGCTTGCGTCCGGCTTCAGCCTGTGGACTGCCCATCACGAAGCGACCGGGTGGGATGAGTCGCAGGACGATCGCCGTCTCCTTGGTCACGATCTCAAGTGGCAGTTGGAGCTTCGCAGCAGCGGCCTGCTGGCGGTCCCGGGCCTCGACGCTGCCCGAAGCCAGCCCGTTTACAGAAGCCGTAGACGCACCGGGAACAGGCACGAAGGCGCTGCGCGGCTCGAGCTCAGCTCGCAGTGTCGCCGGCAGGTCAGTTTCCACATGGTGGGTCGCCTCGAACGGCTGAAAGAAACGCCCCAGCTGGGAGGAAATCCCGACCCGTACCACGTAACTCTTGCCTTTCTCCAGCTTCGGAGCGAAGGGCGTGCGGCCCGGCCCGTGTCCCCCGGTCATGCGTACCCATGCATCCTTGATCTCCTTGCCCCCGACAATGGCAACGATGCGCAGATAGGGGGCCTGGGCTTCGCTCGTCAGGCGAAGCGCCGCAGGCTGTTCAGGGTTCGTCTTCAGCGCTTCGCCGGCCAGTCGCAGCACGGCTTCCCAATCGCTCTTGCGTTTGGCGGAGCGGGCAGCGTCGATGAGCAAAGCGTATATCCAGTCTTCCACATCTGCCCGCATCTTCTTCGTGATGTCCGAAGCGGGATCAATGAGAAGCGCGGCCCGTGCATGCTGCAAGGCTACCTCGCGCTCACCACTGGAGACCGCCGCATCCGCCGCCACAAGCAACGTGTTGATGCGTTTCTTCAGGGCACGTCCGCGATAGCGCACGGCATCCACGCACTGCGGGTCGAGAGCGAGAGCCTGATCCGCCAAGCGCATCGCGTCGCCCCACTTTTCGGCCTTGTATGCCTGAACAGTCTGCGCCAGCAGTTCACTCAGTGACTTGGCTCGGTCCTGGGCTCGACGCGCAGCATCCCGAGCGTCTGTCGCTTTGCGGATCCCCTCCAAAGCTGCCTGATCTTTGTCACGTCCCGGGACAGCAAGGGCCTGCCGGAAGTGGGCCTCGGCCGCGTCAAATTCCTGTTTCTCGAGGCTACCGAGACCGAGCTTAAACGCCGCCTCATACTGCGCAACAAGGGCAGCTTCGATGACCTTGGGGAGCTGCCTGATCGCTTCCTCATAGAGCGCAGTCCGTGCCGTGAAGCCTGTGCCTCGATTGTTTGCCTTCGCGACCAGTTCCAGGAAAGCGGCATAGGTGTCTCCCCCAAAAGTCTCAACGCGTTCGACGTCAAGAGACTTCCGCCGGGCCTCAAAACTGCCTCGAGCCCGCAGCATCACAATGAAGGCATCGGCAGGCGGGAAACGGGAGGCAAGCTGTTCCGCGTAGATCAGGGCATCGGCTTCAGTCTCGGCTGATGCAACGACATGCATGAAGGCGCGTCGCTTCGCATAGAAGCGGTACTGGTTGTAGCCCCAGATCGAGCAAACAGCCAAGACCAGCACCCCCACTTGGATCAGGAGCATCCGCCGACGTTTGGCTCGAGCCATCTGAGCCGATTCGCCCAGTCGGGCCGCGATCTCCTCCCGCCGCTTCTGTGCCGCGGGGTGCTCCGGCACCTCCTGTAGCACGCGAGCAGCAAGATCGTCCGCTTCCTTCAGTTTCTTGGCGGAGAACGCGTCCTGACACTCAGCCCACAGCTGCTCTGCCCTCTCCAGTAGCTCGATTCGTGGTGCGAGGGTGGGATCATGGGGCGCAAGTTCGCGCACACTGTTGAGCGCGGCAACAGCAGCAACGAGGTCGCCCTGGGCAACCGCATCGTCGGCCTGGGTCAGAAGCCCACGCGCCTGCTCTTCGATTGGAGCGATCTCGGCGAGCTGTTCGTGGAGCCTCGCAACGATCTCACTGGGGGTCAGCTCGGAGCCGAAGACCGGTGTGTCCGGTTCCTGGATCCGGCCCGCTTCCGCGAGCAGTTCATCCGTCTGCGCCTTGGCCTCAGTGTAACGTTGATGCCCGATCAGCTGGCGGCAGGCTTCCAGCCCTGAAAGCAACCTGAGGCGTCGTTCCTGTTCCGGCAGAATCGTCTCGACCTGTTGGCGAGCCAGAGCCGCTTCAGTGCCCTCAGGGAAGGCCTCCAAATAGCTCCGGAAAATCGATGTCGCATCGGCGTAGCGCCCCTGCTCGACAAAACCGCGCGCCGCACTGAGATAACGCTGTTCGTCCGCGCTGACCTCGCGGGGGGCCTCCTGCTGCTCCTCCGGCGTGACGGCCGTTCCGCACGCAAAGCAGATGCTTGAGGAGTCCGGGATCTCACTGCTGCACTTGGGACAATTCATAGTGTCCTCATCAACACGGAGCACGGTTCACGGTTCAGTGGGGCAGCTTGGGCCTCCCCCTTCCACGGTCCTTGCACCACCAGCGGAAGAAGCTGACGGCTCGACGTGTCCTCGCCTCCACTGTCCTTGCGGCAGTAGGGCGACGATTGAGCGCTCACGAGGCGCAAGCGCCTTCTGGACCGTCTTGAACAATGTAGCGCGCCTTGAGTGGCTGATCGAGTCTGCCCCCCTTGATCACTCGCCCGGTCAGTCGTCGGGGCGCCCCCCCTTGAAGAGAGTAACCGCCTCCCCTATCTTGGCTCTGCACGGCACGATTGCATCCCCCCCCATTCGGCACGTGCAGTCCAGCAGATCGCGGGGGCTTGACAGGAAATCATGCTCATGGTTCTCCCCCTGGATCAGCAGGAAGCCCGCCTCAGCGAGACCCGGGCCTATCTCGAAGACGCCCTTGCCACCATCCCGGAGATTGCCGTGATTGCGGGAACCGGGCTTGGAGACGTTGTGCCGCCTGAGGCCCACCTGCAAACCATCCCCTATACCAGCATCCCCCATTTCCCGGTCTCGACTGTGGAAAGCCACAGCGGCGACCTCGTTCGATGCCGCATTGGTAAACGTGACGTCCTGCTGTTCCGGGGACGGTTCCATCTGTATGAAGGCTACACGCCCGCAGACGTCGGCTTCCCGGTCAGAGCGCTTGCAGCATTGGGTGTTCAGGGCCTGATCATCACCAATGCTGCAGGCGGGCTCAATCCTGGCTTCCGGGCGGGCGATATCATGATGCTCAGCGACCACATCAATATGACGGGCGCCAACCCGCTAACGGGGCCGCACAGCCCTCAGTGGGGAGATCGGTTCCCGGACATGTCCAGAGTCTACTCCGAGCAACTGCGGAACGGTGTACGCGCAGCGGCGGCGAGACTCGGTATCGCGCTTCACGAAGGAGTCTACGTCGGGGTGACCGGTCCATGCCTGGAGACCCCCGCTGAGACCCGCATGTTCCGCCTCCTGGGAGCCGACGCAATCGGCATGTCTACTGTTCAAGAAGCAATTGCAGCGGTCCAGGGCGGACTCAACGTTCTCGGTTTTTCCGTGATCACCAACGTGAACAACCCGGACGACATGCAGGAGACAACACTTGATCAGGTGATCGGGGCAGCGGCGGCCGCCGCCCCGCGGCTCTGCGCGTTGGTTGAGGCAGCGGTGACCGATTGGCCGGAGGCGGGCCGCCATGTGTGCTGATATCTGCTTTATCAACGGCACGCTGCTCACAGGCGACACCGCGCACCCCGTGCTCGAAAACGCATTCCTGAGCGTGACCGCGGGAAGAATCTCCACGTTTGGGGTGATGCCGGCCCAGACTATCCCTCCACCGGCAGCTCACGAGACGATCGACCTCAGTGGGAAGCTTCTGATGCCTGGGTTGGTGAATGCGCACATACACGCCTTCACCGTCCCATTTCGCGGCACGAGATGCCCGCTGCCGATTGCTGCTCCGGCAGGACAATCCGAGGTTCAGGATGTGCGCGAATGGGTGCATTGGGGGGCGAAACTGGCGTGCCTCGAGATGATCCGTTCCGGGACAACCTCGTTCTGCGATGTGTCGCCCTGTGCCGCTGCCGTGGCCGAAGCAGCAGATGAGTCCGGCCTGCGTGCGATTGCCACCCAGGCAATCAACGGCCCGCCCGGCTGCTCCACACCGGAAGCAGCCACGGCTCTGTATGACTTGCGTAACCGGATGGCGCACTATGCGTCGCACGATCGCGTCAGTATCGGGGTGTCGCCGGTCAGTAATGCGCCGCGTATCCTGCGACAGGTTGCCAGCCTCACGGCAACGCTCAACGTCCCTCTGGTCGTGGATGTCACGCGTCTGCTGGAAGAAGGGCGTGAGAAGCCGGGGAGCAGGGCTGACCTCGCTGAGCAACTGGACGACATGGATGTGCTCTCGCCGCGGCTCATCTGCGTCCAGGGAGTACAGCTGGGAGACAATGATCTGGAGGTCCTTGCGAGTTGCGCGGCGACGATGGTCTACTGCCCGGCCAACGCCATGCGGTCGGGCCGCAGCAGCGTGCCTCTCGGGGACTTGCTGGCATGCGGCGTTCCCGTGGCTCTGGGGACCGGTGGCTGCACTGCCGGAGACAGCCTGGATATGCTGCGAGTTCTGGACGAGACGGCGAAGTGGGAAAGCGTCGTGAACGGGAGTCCTGCCGGCTTGAACGCCCCACAGGTTCTGGCGATGGGAATGGCACAAGGCAGCCGGGCCCTGCTGCAAGCCGGTGTGCCCACGGGCACGCTCTCCGTTGGGGCACCGGCTGACCTTGTCGTCCTCGACCTCCAGACTCCCCACCTGACGCCACTCTACCACCACCCGTCACACCTGGTCTATTGCGCCCGGGGATCAGATGTGTGCTCAAGCATGGTGGCTGGTCGCTGGCTGATGCGGAATCGAGAGGTCCTGACCCTCGATGAAGGCGAGATTCACCGGCAGATTGCAGCGTTACGGGGCGGATCGCCTTCCGTGCTCCAGGCTCCGTGATGAAGGATGACGCGCGATCGGCACGGTGCACACGCGCGACCGCGGCGCGGCGCGCTACATTGGACGCGGCTTGCCGAAGCCCCACGTTAGAGCCGACATGAGGAGAGTACCGATGCGGACGACGTGAAGTGACGCAGAGCGCATGAAAACTGAAGAAAGAGAGGCAACGATGCACAGCACGCTGTCACGATATGTAGGGGTCTGCTTCCTGACACTGGCCCCCGTCCTTTCATTGGCGCAGACGAGGAGCGACACCATGATTGCCTACGCACCGGACATCGTCGGCGTCGATCGGATCTTCCTGGTTGCCCTGCGAATTCCGCAGAACGAACCGTCTGTGGGAATCACGCACCCCGAAACCATGGTCCTTTTTGACCGCACGCCTTTGCCGGCAAACGCTGCGCTCCGCAAGTACTACTTCCGTGCAATCGCTGCCACGGACAAGGCCGAGATTGTGTTCGCGCACGCTACGGGGAAGGAGACCGTTCCGCTCACGATCTGGTCACGGGATGATCTGCGCGACTACCGGAAACTCAAGGGGATCCAGCTCCCTCGACGCTGGCCGCTGGGCGAGGCCTTGCCGGAGCTCAAAGAAGGACAGACAACCACGACGGCCCAAATCAAGGAATCACGCAAAGGCAGGGGCAAAGGCAATCAGGCTTACCTGGCGATAGCGGACGATCTGATTTGGTCCCTTCAGCCCGACTCGACCATCCCGCGTTGGCACTGGACAAACGTATCGGCCGGCTGTCCGACACACGGGAAAGAGATCTACAAGGGACGCGCATTCTACCCATGGTTGAACGAGACAGAACGCGATCTCCGCAGCTACACGGCAGGGGTCCCGTATGCGTGGAAGATCATGTGCCCGGTCGGCAAGGAGCTGTACCCCTCCAATGACTTCGCCAACGGAGACATGACCAGTGGGCAGTTCCCGGACGACGGCATCGGGGGGGCCTGCCTGCACAAAGGAAAGAAGTACGGTTTCGTCGCGGAGATCGCGCAAGCCTACTGCCACCAGATGCTGCAGGTTGCTCCGGCATGCGCGGATAGCTATCTGGTGACCGGCGACATGCGCTACGTCCACAAAGCACTGGTGGGACTCTCACGGCTCGCCGTGGAGTATGCCTACCTCGCCACCATGACCCACCATCGACACCGCAACCGCCGCAGCCAGGTCGATCGACTGGGGCAGTCCAGGTTTGCTGAAGGCCCATTTCTGAGCCACACGGGCTTCACGGTCTACGCCATTGACCAACCGGGGTACCAATGGGCCCTGGCCGAGGCCTACGACAAGATCTGGCCGGTGATCGACGAAGCCCCCGAGATCGTCCCCTACCTGCAAAGCAAGGGGCTGGACGTCGAGACGAACGAAGACGTTCGACGCTTCATCGAGGAGAACCTGTTCGCAGTGTGGATGCAGGGGGCAATGGATGGTTCGACCAGCTCGAATGAACCTTACTCCCAACGTGGCCTGGCACGTATGGCCGAGGTCCTGAACTACAAGCGCGGAGACGAGTTCATGGACTGGCTCTACGACGGGGCCGGTCACATGCGGACCTTCGTGGTCAACAGCTTCTTCCGCGACGGAGCTCCGTACGAGTCATCGGGGGGCTACAACGGCATGCATGTCGTCGCCCTCGGGCCGATCGTGGAATCAATTGAGCACCTCCGGGAGTTGCGCCCCGAGGTATACCCGGATGACACCTACCCGAATCTGAGCAAGTCACGGCGCTACCACAGCGTGTTCGATTTCCCGATGAACACGGTCAACATCGACCGCACCTATCCGCGCGTCGGGGACGATGGAGGGCACCCACAATACAGCAAGCGGGGACAACGCACGTGGCAAAACGGAGGAACGGCAGCCTTTGAGCATGCCTATCGCATCTTCCGCGACCCCAAGTTCGCCTGGGCCCTGGCCAATGCGCCAGGCTGGAAGCCCTCGCTAGAATTCCCATTCACCAAAGCAGAGATCGAGGCGGAGGCCGCCACGTGGAACGACACATGGAATGACGGAAGCTGCATTCAGGATGGCTATGGGCTGGCCATGCTGCGCAGCGGCGAAGGCACGGCCAAGCGAGCGCTCTGGATGATGTATGGGCGAGCTCGAGGTCACACCCATGATGACATCATGCACATCGGTCTGGATGCCTTCGAGAGCGAAATTCTGGGGCACCTCGGCTACCCCCGCAACTGGAACCACTGGACCAAAAACTGGATCACCCAGATTCAAGCTCGCCAGGTACCATTCGTGAACATGACAGCATCCGCTCAGATCTTTGCCGATGCAGGCCCCGTTCACTTGGCGGAAGCTCGAGCCGAGGCCTTCACAGATCGGGTCGCAAGCGGCGAAGGGTATGTCGTCAACAAGGACAACTGGCAGCGCCGACTCCTGGCCATCATCGACGTGGATGACACCCAATTCTACTGCCTGGATCTCTACCGCATCGCCGGTGGGAACGAGATGTGGTGGACCTTCCACGCCCAGGAAGGCGAGTTCAGCACCAACGGTTTGGAGCTCACCCCCCAGAAGGAAGGCACTGTGGCCGGTCCTGATGTGCCGTACGGCGATGAGGCATGGCTCAAGAAGGCCGGCTGTCGGAAGGGCGGTTACGGATGGAGCGGAGCCAACTTCGGTTTCCCCCATCTCTACAACGTCGAACGCGCCCGCTCACGCGGCGGTTGGTCAGCCGATTGGGCCCTGGAGAAAGCGGATGGCCTGCACTTCCGCCTGACCGTCCCGGAAACCAGTGAGACAGAGGTCGTTGTCTGCGACGGCACGTCGCCGGCTGGAGGGAAGCCTTACGAGATGAAGTGGGTCCTCATGCACCGCAATGGCGACGCCCCTCTCCAAACGCAAATCGCGACACTCATGGAGCTGTACCGAGAGTCGCCGGTTGTCCGGAGTGTGACGCCGCTCAAACTCAGCGGACCGGATGAAGCGGGGTTCAATGCGATCGCCTTTACCGTTGACCTCGGGCATCGGAAGGACACGATTTTCGCTGCGGCAGATGCCTCCGTCAGCCGCACGGCCCCCGACGGCTTCGCCTTCAGCGGACGCTTCGGGTTCTACTCTGAAGAGAATGGCGAACCCACAAATGTTGTGTTGGTTGGCGGAACAGCCATGACAAAGAACGGACACGGCGTCACTCAGGAGACTGCCGAATCCACCACCAGGATCACGGCTGTCGATCGCCAGGCGGGGACGGTCACGATCACGCCCGCTCCCCCCAACCCGGGCGCGCTGGTTGGGCGAATTGTGTTCGTCCAAAACAATCGACGACGCCTGGGCATCAAGGTCCTGGCCGCGACACCTGCCGGCGCAGATGCCGTGCTGCAACTTGAGTTGGACTCGTGTGTGGGGATCGGGCAAGTGCAGGGAGTGGCAGCTGACCGCGTACTCACCGAGACCAAATTCCACCTGCGCGGGTACCGATACTACGATGGCGCGAGACTGGTCAGTGAGTCGGGGACAACGGAATACCGCGTTGCAGGAGTGCGCTCAACGCAGTTTGTGCTGATCGACACACGGGAACACGCCGATCTGGACGCCGCGCTCCTGCGGGCCGAGTTCCCCGAGGGTTCATGGTTCGAGATCCACGACTACGGTGTCGGCGATCAACTGAGCTGGCCTAACATAGCCGTGCTGAGCAGGCGATAGGCCACGCGAGCCGGCCCCATTCTGTGGCTCAGAGCCTCCCCGGGAGCTACATTATGTCCTGAGTGTGTCAAGCGTTGGCAAGCGTGCACCCCTTCTGTCCACGCACGGTCGTCCGACGCGCTCCATAACACAAAGGCCAGCTATGAGTAACGATATCGCACAGCAGATCCAGGATTTGAAGCAGGAACGAAACGCGATCATCCTGGCACACAACTACCAGCCCGGGGAGGTCCAAGACATCGCCGATTTCGTCGGTGACTCGCTTGAGCTCAGCCGCAAAGCCGCGGAGGTTGAAGACGCCGATGTCATCGTCTTCTGCGGAGTGCACTTCATGGCGGAAACAGCCGCCATTCTCAGTCCGGAAAAGACGGTTCTTCTTCCTGATCCACTCGCCGGCTGCCCGATGGCTGACATGATCAATGGCGACCAACTGCGCGAGCTCAAAGCCAAGCACCCGGGGGCAGCCGTGGTCTGCTACGTTAACAGCACAGCGGACGTCAAAGCGGAGAGCGACTGCTGCTGCACGTCCGCCAACGCCGTCCAGATCATCAACTCCTTCCCGAAAGACCAGGACATCATCTTTGTCCCGGACCAGTACCTGGGCGACTATGTGGCCGAGAGAACGGGCCGTGAACTCATCTTCTGGCCCGGGTACTGCCCCAGCCACGCCAAGATCCTCGACATCCACATTGCGAGGGCCCGCGAAGAACACCCCGGGGCCGTCGTGATCACTCATCCGGAGTGTGCCCGACCAACCCGCGATGCGGCAGACGAGATCCTCTCAACCGGGGGCATGGTCCGTATCGCCGCAGAGTCCGATGCGACGGAGTTTATCGTCGCCACCGAGACCGGGATGCTCCACCGCCTGCGCAAAGACAACCCCGGGAAGAGCTTCTATCCCGCCACCGAAGCCTGTCTCTGCCCGAACATGAAGAAGATCCGGATCGAGAAGGTGCTCTGGGCGCTGCAGGACACGAAACACGTCATCCAGGTCAAAGAGCCGATTCGGACGAAGGCCGAGTCAAGTATCCGCCGCATGCTCGAGGTCTGCGCCGGCTAGCCTGGAATGACGTTGATTCGAGCGGCGAAAGGTGCATCCAGGAAGAGGTCGCCGGATGGCACCGCCTCCCACATTGAGGCCGGGTGCAGACAACGTGTGGGGGGCCGTCTCGACGCGTTCCACGGCTGTGGGACTTGCTCAAGGCCCTGAGCCTGGCCTTCGCCAGTTGTTCTATCGCTTGTATCCGAGGTCGTTACTTGCGACGCTTCGGTGTCTGAACAGAGCCGCGACTTCCGGGAGCGGTTTCAGGTGGCAGTCCCAAGCAAGACCGCTCCCGCAAGTCGCGGCTCTGACGGCCACCCCGGACTCCGATTCGTACTGAAGTCCACACGAGAGTGATTCCTCCCGGCTATCACCAATGACGCGAGGTCGTTGGGGTCAAATTCCAGCACCACTCAGGGCCAGTACGCGTTTTTCCCAAAGTACTTTGCATTGCAAAGCCTGTTGTGCTACCTTAAGAGTAAGGAGCCAGCAACGGGAAGCCTTGCGCGATGATTCCACGACATATCCATCAAGCACTGACGCAGGTTCGGGAGCTTCGGTCCCGGGTGATCGCGAGCAGTCGTTTCACGGGATATTCGGGAATTGCCCGGATCAGCGGCGGCGGCCTGGCGCTGTGCGCATCGCTCTTGCTCACAGCCGGGGGGAATCCATCTGCAGTGTGGGTCCATGTGGCAACGTGGGGTGCCGTCTGCTGCTTGTCGGTTGCGATCAACTACGGAGCACTCCTCCGTTGGGGATTGCAGGGAGCGGACCTCAGCAAAGCCGGGGAGAAACTGAGTCCCGCGGCCGATCTTCTCCCTTCACTTTTCGTGGGCGGACTGCTCACGGGGGCCTTTCTCCTGCACGGGACACATGATCTGCTGTTCGGCATGTGGATGTGTGTCTTCGGCGTCACGAATCTCGTTTCACGGCGCATCCTCCCGGACGGAATCGCGCTTGTCGGCGTGTATTACATCGTCGCAGGAACAGTCTGTCTCCTGCACCCAAACGCTTCGTTCACCAATCCCTGGCCGATGGGACTGGTTTTCTTCATTGGTGAGGTAAGCGGCGGGGCAATCCTGCACCGCAACAGAGACCGGAAGGAGCCCATCTGATGTCCTCCGAGGACGCATCACTCTACGCCCAGCTTGAGCGCATTTTCCATGAGCCCAAACGGCTGGCCATCGTGTCCTCGCTGGCCGGTTCGGCGCGAGGCAAGACCTTTGTCCAACTCAAGGAAGAGTGCGACCTGACTGACGGCAATCTCAGTCGACATCTGAAGGCGTTGAGCGACGATGGCATTGTCGATCAAGCCAAAGCATTCGTGGGTATGAAACCCCAGACCACAGCACGCCTGACGTCCGCCGGCAGGACCCGGTTTCTGCAATATCTCGACACCTTGGAGCAGGTGCTCAACCGTGCGGGCGACGCCCTCAGCTCAGCCGCACGAGAGCTTGAGGATGTAGCCGGAAAGGCCTGGCCAATCCCGGAAACGGCATGATTCGGTGAGAGCCCCCGGCGTTAAGGATGAGAGCGTCCCTCTTTTTTTACCCCACTCACTTTGCATTGCAAAGCATAGTCAGGAACAGACGTAAGCACATGTGCAAACCACCACTCAGCCGTCACCGTTTGTTCTGGACTGGTCTGGCGTTGGTCTTCCTCCCGCTGCTGGGGGTTCGCATTGCAGGCCGCCCGGCCCACACCTACCTGGAATTCCCGCCGCTGACCCAGTATGTCTCGCACGCCCCCTTCTCGTGGCCCGTGTTCAGCCTGATCGCGGGGCTGGCGCTGATAACCCTGGGACTCCTCGGGGCGGGCGCTTTACGCGGGGCAGGCCGAGAGTTGGACACGGGCTGCAGGTGGGGCAGACTGCCACGCTGGGGAGTGGCTGGAATCGCCTTTCTCACGCTGGCCTGGGTGATTGCATGGACACGTCTGCCGAGTCTGGCTGCCGTACAGTGTCACACATTTGTTCCACTCTGGCTCAGCTACATCGTCGTGGTAAGCGCCCTGACTCACGCGCGAAAAGGCACATGCCTGTTGACGAGAAACACGCTCCGGTACGCTGCGCTCTTCCCAGCGAGCGCGGTGTTGTGGTGGTACTTCGAGTACCTAAACCGTTTTGTGCAGAACTGGCACTATGTCAATGTCAGCGACTTCACCCGGACGGAGTATGGTGTCTTCGCCACTCTCTCCTTCTCGACCGTTCTTCCGGCCGTTGTCTCAACAGTCGAGTTCCTGCGGACATTCTCTCCCCTCGAGTACGGATTCTGCACCCGGCGCGGATGGTCACCACGGCATCCTCGCCTGCTGGGCCTGTTCGCCATTGTCGTCGGTGGAGCCGTCCTGGCAACTATGGGTGCGCATCCGGATCCCTTCTTTGCGGTCCTGTGGCTTGGGCCGCTCCTCATCTGGTGGGGAGGCCGGGTGGTGGCTGAGCAGGACACGATCCTCCCCAGTTTGGCTAAGGGTGACTGGCGCCCTTTGGCCTTGCCGGCTCTGGCGGCTCTGCTGTGCGGCTTCGTCTGGGAGCTCTGGAATCTCGGAAGCCTGGCGCGATGGGAGTACTCCGTGCCCTACGTCCAGCGGTTCCATCTCTTTGCCATGCCGGTCCTCGGCTACATCGGTTACCTGCCTTTCGGTATGGAGTGCATGGTTGTCGCTGATGAGGTCATGCAGGCGGGCAGGAAGTCCTCGGAACCACGCCCCGCGGTCAGCTGGAACACGGTTGTGATCCTTGGGCTGAGTGCCCTGGCCGCGCTCGCAGCCGTGGCTATGGTGCCGCGCGCATGGTGCACCAGCCAGGCTGCCAAGCTCTGGAACGATGATTCTCACAGACAACACCAACTTGCGGAGGGCGTCCATGAGTGGGCCGGTGATCCTGCCCTGGGGGATGCCTTGCGCACAGGGTCGTCCCTCTTCGACGGCGAGTGGCTCTTCGGGACCCATATGACAACTGCCATGGGGTTGGCTCAAGTCATCGAGTGCCACCCTGAGTTGTCAGACGCTCTCGTCCCGCGCCTGGCAACCGCCTTTTCCGGAATGCGCAGGCAGGACACTCGGGCATTCGACGCGAAAGTGTGGAATGCGGACCCTCTTGAGACGCTGGACGACCCTGATCGGCATCATGCCGCTTATCTCGGCTACTTCAATCTGGCCCTCGGCCTCGGCCTGCGGGCCGCGAGCGAAGGCGACAGTGACTTGCCGCAAGCGGCACATTGGGACGCGCTGCATGATGCCATCTCCGCCGCCCTGGAACGCCGTATCGAAGCCCATGATTGCCCGCTGCTGGACACCTACCCCGGAGAGATGTATCCCGTTGACAACTGCGCGGTGATCGGCTCACTCGCCATCCATGCTCGACTACGAGGACTGGACAGGACCAGCCTCCTGGAGAACTGGGAACGGGAGTTCCGACGGACGTGCATCGATCCGGCGACCGGACTCATGTGGCAGGCCCTTGACCCGGAGCACCGGAACCCGGCCGATCGGCCACGCGGTTCGGGAACAACCCTCGGCCTCTACCTCGTGGCGCCTGCCTTCCCTGACCTCTCCCGGGACCTGTTCCAGGCCGTGAAGCGCGAGCTGACCGACCGATGGCTTGGGTTTGCGTTGGTACGCGAGTATGCGCGAGGCGTCAGCGGCCGAGGGGACATCGACTCCGGCCCCCTCGTCTTCGGGTACAGCGTCTCCGCAACAGGATTCAGCCTGGCCGGGGCGCGGCTGTGCGGAGACCGCAGACTTTTCACAGCGTTGGGCGCCACGGCCTGGCTTGCGGGGGCGCCACGAGTCACCGAGACAACGTTCCACTGGACCACAGGCGGGCCGATCGGGGACGCCATCCTCTTCGCGATGTCGACTGCACCACGCGCCGGGGAGCGCCCTGCCGACAATCCCGTTTCCACAGCGGGAAAACACAGACACTCGGGGGAAAACAGACCATGAACAGACGCCGCATCCTCGCAGTGGTGAAGGGTGACATCATCGCCCTGATGGTCGTTCTACTCCTGCACAGTTGCCTCAGGGAATGGGTCTTTCAGTCCCGCATTGCGGTGTCCCTGCTGGCTCCGAGCGGCGGCATGGCGACTGTCCACGCCGCCCTGGCAGCGTGGTTTGTGGCGTTGAGATTCGTGCTGTTCGTGATCGCCCCTCCCTACGCCGCATTCCGGATTGTCTCTGCCCTGCTGCATTCACGCAGCCCTCCCGGCACGACAGACTAACCCCCGGTTCGCCCGGCAACGCGACTCCCTCCACACAGCGTTCCATTTCTGCGCCCCGAAGAGCGTCTGACAGGTGATCTCTGTGCCCGAATAGGCCATCTGTCGGCAAGAAAGGTCCTCGAAGCGCAACAGCAGAAGGACTATGCCCAATGAACGTCAAACTCATCCTCCCCGCGCCCGGCGAAGCCCGAGCACATCTGCGCGGAACGATCAAGTATTCCCTCTTCCCGCCTCTGGGACTCGCCCTTCTGGCCGCTTACCTGCCCGATGAAGACGACGTCAGCATTGAGGATGACCATACAGAACGACTTCACCTTGACGACAGCCCGGACTTGGTGGGCATTGAGGTCTATGTGAGCGCCGCCCATCGAGCGTATGAACTGGCCGACCACTACCGGCGGCGAGGCATCCACGTCGTCCTGGGGGGATTGCACGCAACCGCGTGCCCTGATGAAGCCGCTCAACACGCCGACACGGTGGTCACCGGTCCGGCGGAAGAAGCCTGGCCCCGTTTCCTGGCGGATTTCCGGGCCCGCCGGCCTAAGCAGCTCTACCGTTCAGAATATCGGGAACTCGACACCGTCCCGCTTCCGCGTCGAGATCTCATCGCCCGCAATCACTATCTCGTCCCGTAGCCGTTCACGGGGGTGAGGTCAAGCCCGATTTCACGTTGTTGTGAAAGAAGCGCGACTTTCTTTCGGGAGACGGCTGGGATCTAACACACCTCGCCGTTATAGTGGCGGCCATGAACACAACCATGGCCAGCCCGG
>JABHEG010000021.1 GCA_018676675.1 Lentisphaerota bacterium | reverse complement strand
GCGAACGCTGAACATCGAACGTCCAACGCCGAATGTCGAATGAAGAGAACCGGAACAGTCTCCGAAAGAAGCCGTTACAAACCTCGACGTTCGACGTTCAGAGTTCGATGTTGGACGTTCAAGTTAGCGCTTATGGGGCAGAGTCCCGGTTCTTCTGCCGCAATGAGTTACGGCATAGATTGGCGCGCATGCGTGACCTGCAGGAGCGGTCATCTCCTGCTGTTCACTTCTCCTTGCTGCGCCGCGCCATCTCCGCGAGTTGTTCCGAAATGAACCCATCCGCTCGAGCACTCTCACTCTCCGGATCACAGATCTGTCGCAGTTCACCCTCCAGCTCAGCCGCCTTTCCCGGAAAGACGGCAATGGCATCACTGGTCTCGCCCGGGTCGCTGTCAAGATCAAAGAGTAGGTTGGGCGCGTCCACGCAGTAGATCAGCTTCCACGCCCCTTTGCGCACCATGTAGGCACTGGCTCTGGTCCCATGTCCGTGGTACTCGGCAAATGTAACATGTTCAGGATCGTTCGGCGCAATACTCCGCAGAGACGTCCCGGACCAGTCCTCCGGGCGATCCACACCGAACGTGTCAAACAGCGTCGCCTGCACGTCCAGCAGGTCAACCGACGTCCTCACCCGCTTGTCTCGGTCGAAATCCGGTCCGGACGCAAGCAACGGAACGCGCACGGAATCCTCATAGAGACTGCATTTCCACCACATCCCGAACTTGCCCAGCATGTCGCCGTGGTCGGATGTGTAGACCACGTTGGTTGCGTCGCGCAGGCCGGTCCGCTGCAACGCATCAACCACGCGCCCGATCTGTCGGTCAACGTGCGTGACACAGCCGAGGTAGCCCCTGCGGAGTCCGCGACGGTCCTTCTCACTGAAATGGTCTGTTTCGAAGTGATCCCGCAGGTCCCGGGCGAAGGGGTGTTCCGCAAGCGGATGCTCCGGACCGCAGGCGGGGAGATCCCCGCCATCCGGGTACATGTCCCACAAGTCCTGTGTCACATAGTGCGGGAAATGGGGGTTCACAATCATGATGCACAAGAGCCACGGTTGATCCAACTCCTGCGCGGTCGTGTTCAGCCACTGAACAGCTCGCTCGACCACACGCTCATCGCCGCCGCCGGCATTCGGTTTGGGCCCATAGCCGGCCGCCCGTTTGCGCGCCCCTTCCCGAATCTGCAGCGGAGAACGGCACACGTTGGTGTCGCCGGGAAACCCCCGATCCTGCTCCAGCAGCATCTCGGAAAAGCCGAGATTGGCGCCCACATCATACACATCGACTTTGCCGATGTAAGCCGTGTGGACACCGCCGTCACCAAGCACGCGCCCGAAGCTCGGGTGATCCGGACACAGACAGGCGTTGGAATTGTTGTAGGTCTGGATCTGGTGCACACGCTTGCCGGCCATGAATGCCGCCCGGGAAGGCAGGCAAAGAGGCGATGGGCAATAGGCGTTCTCGAAAAGCGTGCCCTCCCGGGCCAGACGCTCCATATGCGGGGTCTGGACCATCGGGTGGCCATACGGAGAAGCCACGAGGGGATTGTGCTCGTCAGACATGATCAGGACGGTATTCGACATGGTCTCTCCTATACTGATGCTCAAGCCGTGATCACTGTTGCACGCAAAGGCGTCAGGTTTCAGTGTTCGGGTGTCAGGATTCGAGTCTGAGTCGACTGAGATGTATCCGTGCCCTACCAGGACGTTGCGTCGCGACAAACAGTGAGACCACCTGCCCGTCTACGTGGTCGCCCGTCGCGCGAGCGTCGGCAACAGGGCCGCGAACGTCAGGCGGGCCTTGGCGCCTGAAGTACGCGAGCCCATCATGCGGGGGCTTCGGGGGAGCGCGCTCCCCCGACCGGGTTCTGGGGCTGGCCCCAGTCCTTGACCTGCAACGCGTTACAGCTTAGTCTGGTTGCGCATGCGCAGCGGCGGTCAACGCCACAAGCGTCTGTTTGACCGTCTCGGCCAACTTTGCACGTTCTGTGATGACCACGATATCAGAGACGGCCAAACCGGAGAAGTCCAGCAGGAGTCGTCCTGGCTCCCGCTTTGGCGTTACCGCCGTCACTCCGGCATGTGTCACCCGAAAGAGCTCGGGAGCTTTGATCCACGGCGGAAGATCGACAGCCACGGTGGCATCGACGGGCGGGTAGGACTCAATCCCGCGATCAGCGTCCCCGGTCCAATTGTTATCGATCATCTGATTGAGGACAATCAACACGATGGTGTCCATTCCGGATATCAGCGCCGCTGTTTCCACTGCGGGAGCCCCGTCCGCCGTGTGTTCCGGCTGCGCGCTCACAACGCGCGCTCGGCGCGAAACATCACTGTCGGCGATGAGTCGCCCGACTGCCCGAAGTTCCAGGTTGATTCTGCCGATTTCGTCCCAAACGGCCTGGAGCTCGCCGGTCGCCCGTTTGGGCAACCGGTAGCCGTGGGGATCATGCCCCAGAGCGCCACCCATCGCTGCTCGAAGGATCGTCTGCTCCTTGCTGAACCAGCTCGGCGGCTTGCGGATCCCCGCACCATAATTCCAATGCATGATACCCTTGGCCCCCTGGATCACACATGCGTACGTCATCCAGCGTTCCTCCCGCGGATCAAGGCAGCGACGGTGTTTTGGAGGCCGCCCCAGAAGCCGTTTCCTCTCCAGGTCGACAACGATCCCCAACTCCGCATCGCGCATGTAGGGCATAAATGGCCGACCAGCCAATCGGTACTCGCGCTCTTCCAACGCCGACAGACGCCCAAACTCACGTCCTATCGATGCGCCGTGGAATCCGTACGCACTGCAGGCAATGTCCGCCAACTCATAGTAAAGGCGCGCTCCGGGAACGCGCGGCTGACATAGGTTGATCATCTGTGGGGGAATAAACCGGCCCTGTCCGCGATATGCAGCTTCGGCCTCCTGGATGCGCGGAACGGTCTCACGAACAGGGAGCTTGTCCATTTCATCCAGCCAGAACCCCGCAATCGCGGGAAACTCCGGTCGATCAAATCGACGTAGCTCGGCCAGGCCTCCGCGCCCGTAGTGGAACGCCTTCAGCCCCAATCGCTTCGCCTCCTTCAGGTGGGACAGGTCGGCCCCGCACAGCCCGATACAGGTCGCATGGTGGCGGGCAATATCAGCAACGGCATCCGGGCGCGTCTGCTTCCCGAGCAACGTGACCTGAATCGGGAAGTCAGCGGGAAAGGCCCGGACGGAACGAGCAGCGCGATGCCCCTCCGACGTGGCAACCGAGATGACGACAGGTTCCCCTACCCGTAGCCGCCTCCCCAGGTCGACCTCGATGGGAACAGCGTCATCGACGATTTCATCTGATCCCCACCTGCACGTCGGTGTGACATCACGACCGTTCACCTCCAGGCGGCTCAGACGACAGGAACGCGCGCCGCCGGAGCCCGGGAGGCGATCCACGTAAACACTCGCCCGACCCAACGACTCGGAGAAGGCCACGTGGTTGATGCGGATCCCCCCTGTCTGCGGAGCCAGGGATACGACAGTATCCAGCTGAACATCGCCGCGGTAAATCAACGCAATGGGCAACTCAACCGTCGCCGGGGGACGTTGGCCGAGCGCCAATACCTGCGGCAGAGGCAGGCGAGACAGACCGACTGCAACCTCACCAAGCTCACCGGGCAGAATGCGGTGAGGGCGCTGGCGAACCCACGCAACCGTCTCGTCTGCGATCTCCGCATCTCGGCCTGCGACCAACGTCCGCGCCAATTCAGCCGGGCCAGTGCCCTGATTCCGAATGAACAGGTGAAGGACACCTTTCGGGTCCATGGACGCAGCCCGCCCGCCTCTGGCGCCAAACCTGGCCAGACTGAACTCCATGCTCACATCAGGCCGGCCGGCCAGGGGTTCCTCTTCCACACGAGGCAGAGGCAGCGCTCCCTGGATCCGGATATGATCGAAGGCGGTTGAGGCCTCCGTATAGAACCCGGGACGTCCGGCCACGTCGGCAAACGGAACGGTTACTTCCTTCAGCTTCTGTCCATCGCAGCTCACATGGAGACGATCACCCGTGATGCCGACCCTGAAGACGCAGAGATCGCCGAGCTTGGGGGCGTATGTACCCAAGGTGACGATCTGCCGCTGCCCATCGGCCACGATGAACGCGGCTGTATTCCCATATTGCCCACAGCGCACCGCCACCCAGTTGGCTGCGTCGACCCATTTGGCCATCACACCGAAAAGCGCGTGTCCATGGACACTCTTGGCCAAAGGCACTGCCGAACCCGAAATCTCCCCGTTCAGGAGCACTACCGGGGCCAAGGCTATGAAGCGACCCCACTCGCCGGACGTCAGCTCAAGACGCCCATCACGCCGTCTCCAGCTCCCTTTCAACGCCTCCCACATCCCACCATCCTCGCCGTCGAAGGCATCCTCAAACAGACCATCAGGAAGAACGGTCACACGTTGTCGCGCTTCCATGATCGCTGCATGCCGATCGGCTTCCGCGGTGACAACTCTCGCCCGGAACGCGCTCCAGGCAGCCGCATCGCCATCAACCTGAAAGCCATCGAACCGACACTGGCTCTCGGTGAAAAGTCCCACACACCTTCTCCCCGATGTCCCCAACAGAGATGCTGCTCCGGCATACCGGTCATCCAAAAAGAACAGCAGATGCTGCCCTGTCCAGCCGACGGCGACCCGGTGAGCCACGTTCAGTTCCGGGATCATCCGGTCGATTTTGGTGATGTGCTTGCTCCCGTCACAGAGCTCAAGCACCGACACGCCGCCGTAGGATCCCCAACGAACCACAGCCCAGTTGTTCGCGTCCTGATACCGTAGCACAACCCCGAATGACCGGAATCCAAGAGCATTCTCCGCCCCGGGCACAGCCCGAACGCTCAGCAGGACCGGTTCGAACGGCAGATCCGTAACCGTATAGCGGTAGCCACCGTCGCCCGGAGTCTGTTGCAGGCAGGCACCAGCATCTAGAGTCCAATCCCCCTCGATCGGTCGCCACTCCACCGTGCGATCGCCCTCGGTGAACGTGTCGACCACCCGGAGGGACTGACCCACCGCAGCCTGTGCGCTGACAACCCCCGTGAGGGCAGAGACGACGGACGCGACAGCAACCAAAGACGCGGCGTTCATCGCGTTTCCTCCGGATTCGTACAACGAGCCAACATCATTCAGGAGCTCCCAGCGAGACCAACGTGCCACTCCGGGTACTCATCCAAAGCCTTCCGCCCGCAGCCGAAAGGCCATCAAAGACAGGTGGCGCCGCCAACGCCAACTCGTGCAGCAGATCCCCGCTCCGGCTGTCAATGGCGATCAGCCGCCCGCCCTTCCGCCCTTCGAGAGCTCCGAGCGGGTCGTCGACGTCGACACGGTCCGGCTGGCCGGCGACAAAAAGGGTGCCTCCGGCGAGCACCATCGCCTCAATGCGCAACGGAACGCGCCGTTGCCAGAGACAATCCGCTGCGGGCGGCTCCAATGGGATGTTGTGCGGGGAGTTCCCTTTGGTCCACGTCTTGCGTCCCGTAACCAGAACACCATCTGTGCCCGGGAAAAAGACGGGACTCAGCAGCTTGCGTTTGGGCATACGGAACATGTTGACCGTGCACGTGATGTCCTCATCCCAAACGATGAGTTGCCCGGCAGCGTCCCCGCGTACCCAGCTCATGCGGTTGAACATCGTGTTGTCAAGAAGACCACTGCCGGCCACCAGATGCGGCCCATCCCCAAGCGTCCCTTGGACAGCCCAGACCTTGCCCCAATGCTTGACCCGGGCGGCGAGCAACGCATTCCCATCCCGAGGCCGAACCGCAAGATCCAGGCCAAATTTGGCATGGCGCATGAAGATGGAATCGCCTTCACGCAGGAGAATATCGGGGCGGAAGCCCTGCATGAGACCGCTGTTGTTCTCGGCTGCCTTCCGAGGGTCGCTGAACGTGTGGTCCACCGCCGCCTGGTAGCGCCTCACCCCGGTTTCCACATCGAATCCCCGAACGTGGATTCCACCGTCCAGAACGGACGCTCGTCCCGCGGCAGCGTAAACCGTGCCCTGACTGACTAGAACCGCACCATGCACAGGCCAGGTCGAGGCAATCTGACCATGATCGCCGACAAAACGTTCGTTCGGGGCAACTCTCTGTTCCCAGACCAGCTTCCCATCGCCCAGATTCAGGCAGTACAGATGACCATCCTGGCAGCCGAACAGCACCCGATCCCCAACAATGCTCGGGGCGGAATCGATCCGGCCGCCGGCACTGAAGCACCAGCGCGACCCTCCGGAGGCACAGTCAAAAGCATAAAGCGTCCCCTTGTCCACGCAGGCCACGAGCGCGGTCTCGCCGGAGACCACCGGTTGGGTCAAACGCCCCCCGAGTGTTGCCTGCCAGGCACTGTGAAGCACGGCAGGCACAGGTGAGGTCGTGCCACCGCTGCGGGCAGCATCAGCGCGATAGGCCGGCCAGTCATCGCCAGTGCCCCTGGAGGAGCCGGTTTCTCCCGCGTGCGGTCGCGTTCCGCGTCCTAACACGGTCACGGGACGCAACCGGCCACGCGCGTCCTCAGACGCAGCGTCCTTACCAGGTGCGATCAGAGCCGGCCCCAACGCATTGAATCCCGTCAGCTTTGCTGCCAGATAGCACGAACAGGGATGTGGCGTCGCATACAGCAACCCATTTGCGGGCATGAAACCGAACTGGCAGGAGCCGCGGACCCAGTTGTCCACCGAAAACTGATCCCCCTTCAAGTCCACGAACTCAGTCCCACGCCGACCAGCCATGATGAAACGGGACGTGGCCCGACAGCGGTAGCAGCGGTGATGGTGACCGGTCTTGAACATGCCTCCCGTGTCAATCTCGCGCAGCACGTCCCCGGTGCGGAGTTCGCGCCCGGTCGCCTTCATGAGGGTGGGCCACCGGCAAATTGCGGGAATACTCTCACGCGTCACCTTCCCCTGGGCGATCTGTTTGCGCTGGTTCGCCGGCAGCCACTCCTCGAAGTAGCCATCGGCCCAAACAGTGCCGTCAATCACGAAAATGTCCGGGGCTGAGAACACGTACCCGCCCCGCGCCCGGGTCTGCCAGAGCTGCTTGCCGGAGGCAGAATCCAGCGCCGTCAGCAGACCGTGGTACCCATGGCTTGCGGCCAGCACCGTTTCCCCTGTCACCATCAGATTGTACTGATGCCCCCACCTGCTCTTCTTGAGTGGTTCCGTACTCCACAGTCGTTCACCTGAGGCTCGGGCATGAGCGACAACCACGTCGCCATCCCACCAAAACACACGCGAGTTGAGCGCGCACAGGGTCTGTGGGCGACACTGCGCCTCTTTGGTCCAGAGTGTTCTGCCGTCGGACGATGCGAGCGCCCGAACGAGCTGTCCCCCACCCTCAGTCTGCTGGACCGCAAGAATGAGATCCGACGACACCACGATCTCATCTGTCCCTTCGGTTTCAGGGCACCGGCGAAGCAGTTCACCATTGACGCTGTTCAAGATGAGGATCTGGCCGCGAAAGCCGTCGGTAAGTACAACGCGATTGCCGACAGCGACCAGCCCCCGGGCCATGGATGAAGGAACAGACCGGGTGATCCAGTTTTTCCGCCACGAGCGCCACCCCCAGTCGCCGGTGGGGCGCTTCCACAGCAGTCGCCCATTGAACGCGTCTCGGGCAATCAGGCGCCACTTGTCGGGCACGTTTTCCGCACTGATGCCGATCGGTCCCTCATCGATGACGGCAAAGAGACGGCCGGCCGCCGATACCATGGCCGGCAGACTCCCCGCCGACTCATGGTTACGTGACCAGCGTGGCCCGGTTGTCCACTGGAGACGCCGGGGCGGACCAACGCGGAGATCCGGAGTCACCGGGTTGTTGTCCGGACCGTGGAAGTGGTGTCCCCACTCCCCGATGTCCTCCGGCCAGGGCTTCCGAAAGGTCACCCAGTCCTCGGTGCCCGGAAGAGGGCGGATATCAATGCCTAACACAACCCGCGAGAGATCGATGAGGCTGAGATCTTCTGGGCGCGCACCGATGCGGGCGAATCCCTGTCCCTCCGGGGCCAGGACTTGGAGCATGTCGCCAATCACAGTCGCGTCGATCAGATCATCCAGGACGACGATGTTCAGAAGATCAGATCGGTAGGGAAGACGCTCGGAAGCGGCCACGGCCGATACCGCTACTCGCCCTGTCAGGCCGGCATCACGAACCTGTTCACGGACAGTGGGACACCGCAACGGCGATGCCACCCCATGGATGAAGAAGCCGGATGGTAATGCCCTGGCCAACGGTACCAGGAGATCAGGCCTGTTCCCGTGGCAGACCACCGAAGCCATCCCACCAACAGACTCAATCTGCCCGGCGATCGCGTCAACCAGGAGAGGAACCGGTGTGTCAGCCCAGCTCACCGACACCACACCGACAGTGGCCAGCGAAGTCAGGAGTCCTTTCAGTCTGCTCGCCATGATGGCCCAGTCTCCTTGACGTCTGCCGGGATTGCCCGGCCGCGTGTCATCGGCTAAAGGCTCATCGCCGTTCACGCATAGGTTGCGCAGCCGCCTTCGGACAACGATACTCCAACAAAGCGTATAGCACACTTAACCACACCCAACACGAAAACCGAGGTACTGCATGCCCAAACACGTTCGACCAGCAATCACTGCACTCGCGCTCCTGCTGACCGCCGGGCGCTGTTTGGCCGCTGAGCACATCGTGTTCTACGATGCCGACTACAGCGTGCAGTATGGCGGCAACCCACTCCCTGCCCTGGCCTTCTTCACCGCCCACGGTTTCAGACATCTGGACACACCACAACTCCTGCGCTGGATCGACTCCGCGGTGGGGGATGGGACCTGTGCCGGCACAACGGTGCTTCACCTCAGCGACATCACACCAAAGAAGCTCGTGGAGCCGTGGGATACGTCCTCACCCATCTACCGGTTCTGTGCCACCGGAGGACGCTGGGTTGCCCCGGGGGGAAACACACTCTACGCGTTCGAAGGGGAATCCGATTTCACCATCACCAAACAAGGCGCTTACACGCCGGCGAAGGAACGCTTCCTCACGGCAATGTTCGGGGTCGGAAGCGTGTACGGACTGCGGGGGAAAGGGCGGCAGTTGACGGATCTCGGGAAGACCTGGGGACTCGATGTCGACACAAGCCGGTGGCTGGTACGGCTGCTCCAGGGCGTCCCCCCCGACGGAGTCACCCCGCTGGCGATCAGCGAAGACAGAGCCGCGGCGCTCTTGTGGCTCAAGAATGTGAACCCCGAGCATCCTCACTCCGGCCTCCTGGGCCTTTGCGTCTCTCTGAGCGACCAGAAGAGCCTTCTTGACATGCTCTACCGCGTCTGTTGTTTCAGCGGCACGCCTGTGACCTCTGTACCCGCGGTCAACTGGCAGCCCAAGGCGCCCACGCCCGAATACGGACTCCGCCTGACAGCGCGTGTAGGCGGCATTCCCCGACGGGCATTCCAACGGGGCGAGGAGATCCCCCTTACAATCGAGGCGTTCGGCACTCAGTACCGTGGTCAAGCCGTCCAGATCACCGTTAACGCGGATGGCACGGCGGCCTGGGAACACACGATCGAGGAAGGAGACCGGCTGCGCCTGAAACGCACCGTCAATATCCCGACCGAACGCCTGCGCTGCCAGGCCTACGAGTTCACGGCAGCGATCCGCGACCGAGCCACTCTCAGTGAGACGTTCCACATCTGCCCATCCCGCCGCAACACACTCCTGCCGTGGTACGTCTGCAAGATGCACCGCAAGAACGTGAAGCGTGAGGAGGTCGCACTCAACTACGTGCGCGACCACAACCTGAACACCATGATCTTCGACCTCTACCAGCTCGAGAACGCGGCAGAATCGCCGGCCGTTGGGAAACGCCTCGGGCACTACCTCGACCTGCTGCTCCGGCTCAACCTGAACACGTCTGCCCGACCAACCGCCATTGCCCTGGCGACCGAAAACCCGGATGAGACGATCATTCGCTACGATGGCAACCCATTGAAGCATGGAGCGCACAACGCCCTGAGTTGGCGAGCCTTCCGCGAGCAGCACCTGGACGCGTATCGCGCCAGCCTCAGGCGCCAAGTTGCCACGCTGCGCGGCACACGCAGTCCCGTGCTGCAGCCCTGGTTCACCACCAACGACGACGGCTCAATGGGTGGAAATTTCGACTTCAACGACCTCACGATGGCGCGTCTCAAAGCGGACACAGGCCTCACTCGCGACCAACTGCCGCCGCTGAAGAAAATGCCGGCCGGCAACTCGGTGTTCATGCCGGATGTCGCGCCCGGCATTCTTCCCGACAATCACCCCTGGCTGCGCTACTTCCGCTGGCACGGCGGCCACTACGCCGTGATATCGAATGCCGCTATGGAAGGTCTGCAGAGCGGCTGGCCCGGGTGTTATGTCCAAGACACCGGTTGCATGGCCGGACCGCTCTACGTCCCCCGCGCCTACTACCCGCCCATCGCCTTTACTCCTCTCAACACGGCCGGGTTCTACCAGTACCTGTTCTGGTTCCACGCGTACCCGTTTGCCATCGAAGCCGCTCGCATGGGCAATCGCGATAAACCTGTGGGAGCTGTTCTGTCCGCATCATGGATCGACTGGGGTGGCACATTCCAACGCGGTACGATCTATCGGACCCTCGCCGAAGCTCCCGCATTTCTCGGGTTCTGGTCCCTGGACGCCAGGCGGCACGAACGCTGGGAACGCGAAGAGGAATCCTGGACCGAGATGCAGCGGATTGGCGAGAAGCTCAAGCTGCTGGCCCCCTACGTGAACCGCCAACGCCCCCGCCAACGGCACGGCGCGCTCTTCTTCGGCTTGGCGCAAAACTGCTTCAACCTGGCCGACAAACATCTACGACCGTTTGAGATGCGCAGCGCCTTGGAGAATTTCCAGCGGGCGGGATACAAGCTGGACCTGGTAAGCACAGAAGAGGCAATGGCCGGAGCGCTCGCAAGCTATCGTGCCGTCTTCGTAGCAGGACACGAGTGGCTGACGGAGGGAGCCAAGTCAGAGCTTGAGGCCTTTGCCGAACACGGCGGAGCACTTCTCATAGACACTGGAACAACCGTCCCCCTGCAGGGGGCTGCACAGGTGGACGGTCCGTTCGGGACAGGCCTGAGCGATGTGGCCGACCCCATCTGTGTGGAACGCTGCCGGTCGGCAGCGACGCGGGCGCTGGCCGAGGAAGAAGCCGCGCCCATCAGCCCGGACACGATCATCCGGGTCAACCAACTTGGCACCGGACTCATCGCGTGGATCATTGACGTCGAAACACCTGCTGAACTGCGAGCCCTGCAGAAAGCCCAATCCGATGACTGGAATAGCGGCACACACCGCCTCCTCGAGGGATGGACCGCAGAGACGCCAAGCGTGAAGAAGAAGATCCGAGTGAAGACACCCTACTGGGCCTACGATCTCTACAGCGGGAGAGCCCTGCCCATGGCGGACGACGACGGATCGGGATGGCGGGAAGCAAGCGTTGACGTGGACGCCTTTGGGGCAAGCCCGGTCGCGCTGCTGCGGGACCGGATCGCGGGTCTGGAAGCATCCGCTGCAACGCAACGCGTGCGACGGGGAGACTCAGCGGTTGCGACCTTCACTCTGACGGCCGCCTCAGGCGCAGCCATACGCGACCCGGTGCCGGCCACAGTTGGCGTCTTCGGCCCGGACGGGAACGAGGCCTGGGAGTACGGAGGACCGACCGTCATTGACAACGGGCTCCTGCGCGTGCAACTCCCCACCGCCGTCAATGATGCTCACGGTCAATGGCGCACTACCGTCCGTGAGCTCTGCTCCGGAAAGACGGCGACGGCCCAGGTAACTGTCACCGAGTGACTGCGTTCCGTGGCTCGGGACCTCCGGGACCGGGATCAGGCGTCGTGCGAGGCTGCGCCGGACCGGTGCGCCTCCGTCACCGAGTCTCATCGACCGTCTGCGTTGCCCCGATGAACAGTGATTCGCCACTCGTGGCGTCAGTGAGCGTCACTCGGATCTCCGCCCCAACATCCTGCGGTCGGAATGCCCCGAAACGAAGCGCAACGCGTCCGTCCACAGGCAACGACAGAGTTAACAGCTCACGGCGCGCCTCCTCCTCCAACGGATCGACGACGACTGCGGCAGCGACATGGCCGGCCGCTCCCGTACGATTCGCTATCCCAACCCGGAACAACTGTCCGGGAACCACAGACTGAGGCGCAGAGACGTCGAAAAAGAAGCGTGACAGGTCCGCGTCGAACACGATCGAGCCAAACTGAGCCGGCTGGAGAAAGCTCCCGCGCATGGGTTGCCAGGAGCTGTACATGTCGGCCGACTCCTTCTTGCCAACCTGACGCGCGCGGCAGAAATTCAGCCCCCACTGCGTGCCGGCCTCCGGGGTCAGGTGCAGCATGGCGAGCGGAACGGCGACCTCCACCGTGAAGTGATCTGGTCCGAAAGCGACCCGGGCCTCCCAGGTCAGCTCACCGATATGCATGACATCCCGCGTGGCCAGATTCGTCTGAGTCGCACCGTTTGTGTTGATCATGAACTGCCAGTAACGCTCTTTGGAGCCCCCCGGGTCCAGGAAAATCTCGACCGTATTGCCGTAGCCGTAGTTGAACGTCGACGGATTCGCTTCCACATCCCGGCGCAATAGATCCATCCGCAGCTCGACACAGTGCACGCCGAGATAGAGAGCGGTCTCATCAAAGAGCAGACGCGCTTCGCTGGGCTCCGCTGCAGGAGTGTGTTCTGAGAAACGCCGCCAATCATCCGCGACCTGCGACTGCTGCCAGCACGAGTCGTCGAGCTTCCCGTCGATCACTGGAGCCGTGCCGACGCGGACAGCCCTGAACTGACGGCGCTCGATGTCCGCAGCACTCAGCAGGACCGTGGACAGAAGGAGTAGAGAAAGCGATCTCATTTGAGTCCCTTCTGCAGTCGCAGGATCAGCTCCCCGGCGCGGCGCCTGAGCCCGGAGTAATCCCCCACCGTCAGAGCCGGTTCGGGGGAGTCACGTTCGAAAAGTGTGATGGTGTTCCGGCCTTCCTGCTTTGCCCGAGTCCGGGCCGCATCCTGTGCTTTGCCATAGTTGGCGGGATCAATCGTCCCACGCAGCTCGGCCAGGAAAGCCCGGCCCTCAGCTGCTTCGCCTTCCCTCCCCGCCTTTGCAGCCTCGGCGACGACGTTCTCAAGCGTTCTCAGGTATCGGAAGTCCTCAATGCCCTCCCGTGCCTCCTCCCAGCCGATTGAGGGAATGGGTCCCTCAGGGACACACCACACGAAGTCATGCCTGTACAAGGCGCTCTGGTCGTAGGCAGTCCAGTCCTTCAACGGCAGCATGAACCGGTCTTTGGCTGAAGCATCGCAGTAAGCCCAGAATGCGGCGCCGGTCGCCCCGGTGCGCCAGAGCCAGTAGCCAAAGTGGTAGCGACATGTCAGGGCATCGCTCGGAGAAAGCCCGCACTCATAGGTCCAAAGCCGTTTTCCCTGTTCTCTGGCCTGGGCTACGCGCTTGTCATCCGTGTGTGCGGCGACGCAGATCCACGTATCGTAGAAATCCCCGACCACCTCGATGCCCTTTTCCCCGATCGCGGTCACAACGTGCACATCCGGACACGCCTTCTTGAGCCGAGGGACGACCTGACGAACCAGCTTCTGTCGTCGTTCATCGTTGGGTTCATCGATGGCGTAAGCCAGCATCTCCCAGCCCTGTTCACGAACGACCGGTGTAAAGGCTTTGACACCCCAGCCACCGTAACAGGAGGCCGCAATCCAAACAAAGGTCCCTACGCCCGGTTTCATCAGCCCACTCTCCCGGATCGCCTGAACCGTGTCGTCCATGCAGAGCGTCCCGGGTCTCGCGGTCTTCATGACCGGGCTGCCATCGGGATACACGTAGGCACTGATGCCATTCATGCCATGCTCCCGCATGTCGACCAGACACTGGGTGAAGTACTCTCGTGTCTGCCCCCAGGCCGGCAGTCTCTCCGGCCGGAAGTACATGAAATAGCAGATATCGTCCAGCGTAGCGAGTTGGATCGGGAGCACCTCGACGTGGTATGGAATCCGGGCGATCTCGCGGGTGGCAGTGCGCACCACAAGTGCACCGCGATAGGTCTCCGCAGGCGTGTTCTCCGGAACTCGGACTGTGACCCAGAATCGGGTTGTGCGATTGGCTTCCAAGTCAACCATATCGTGATCAACCAGAAGGTACTCGACCTCACGCATCCGCCGCGTGTCAAGCCACAGAGACATGGGCGTCACGACCCGGATCTCCATCGACTCGGCAGGAATGCCCGCTCCGCCGCTCCCGCTCACCAGGTCGCCCGCCATCGATACACTGACCCCGCGCACAGGCGTCGGCGACCGCACACTGAACGTGGTTGGCTCGGCCTCTCCCGGCACACTGAACACGGCAAGTTTGTCCAGACCCTCGTTCGCTGCCGGAACGGTCTTGTACGTGCAACGCCGCAACGGATCCCGGGCAAAGACCGCAATGTCACCTGTCGGTGATGCCCCCGCGCCGGTACCGGGTGTTACGTCCGTCACGGGTAACACCGCCCGAGTCACCCGCTGCGGCTCGGGAGCCCGTGGGATCAGCGTTGCGCTCTGCGACCAACGCATGTTGCTGATGGTGAAGACGACATCCCCGGACACGACGAACTGAATGTAGTTCACCTCTTCCCAAGCCGTGGCATCCGGCGATGGGCGCATGTCATCGCGCTTCAGGACGACCTGGCGGAAACCGCTGAAATCGAGGGGAACCGGACCGGCCGTGAACCTGCGCCAACTCGGGACGTGGAAGAGGTCGACGGACTTGATGTTTCCCCCTCCGCCTTCCACAATGAGGTCAAACACAAGGCAATCGGTTTCCGGAGCGGGATGCGGCACGTTAATGCGCCGCAACAGACCGTAGCAACCGGGCGTCTTTGTGGCCTTGGCACTGGCAAACTCAACCTGGAGCCCCCCCGGCGCATCGCCAAGAATGGCTGCGTCGGTCGTGTGGGTCAGGCTGAAGGGCGTCTCGTCAATCGGCTGGCCCTTGCCATCCCGCCAGACCCGGGGGCTGAGGGCCCAATCCGCCAGCTCGGGCGAGGAGAACTCGTCAATGACAATCTCCGCCGCCAGGACGCACGATCCTGTAAGACAGACAACCAAGCACGCGGTGAGGACGGACAAACGCTTTCCCATGACAGCATCTCCTTAACCAAGTAGGCGGCCGATGGCTCGGTTGGAAACAAGCCGTCACCCCGGGGCTATCGGCCAACTGTACCCCCAAGTGCGCCCCGCGGCGACTGCGTCCTCTTGTACGGCGGATGGCCCATCCGCCATCTTGGGGAGCCGCCCGGAAACCGTGCGGCCTACTGTCGCTTGCACACTGATCCGTCGCCGGAGTAGTAGATACAGAACACGAGGAAGGAGCGTCCTGACGCCTGTCCGCCAGGCGCTCTGTTCATCTGCGATTCCGTGACGTGAGCAGCTTCGCAGGAACAAACTCCACCGGACGAATGCGGTACTGGATCGTTCCGGGTAACGGGACGGCCTCGCCGCCGGAATCGGCGACGTGCGACGCGCCGAGGATGAACTCCGAGGCAGCGACATACTCCGGCGCAATCGAGAAGTGGAACGTGTTCCGTGCATTCCGGGTGAAGACGGGCGTGTGGCTCTCGACCAGGGTTCTGTCGCCATCCCGCACCTCCAGGTGTGCAACGACGTACCGAGGCGGCTTGAGGGCGAGTACCACCGTGAAAGCAAGCAACCCGTTCTCTTCCTTAGCGACACTGACGGAGAACTCGTTCGGGTGGGAGCGGACATACTCGGGAGTGATCCTCTGCTCGACGGTCAGAGCCACGGCCGACGACGAGGCAACAAGACACAACGCGGAAGCAACAAACAGTGCTCTCATGTTCGCTCCTCATTCTCCAGAGATCCACCACAATGGTCCGGTTAGTGTGACGACTGACGGCCTGATTTTTTCGGTTGCCCCCGCGAGAATACCCCCGGATCATCCGTCCGCAGAGACGATGGTCCCTACAGGGCGAGACCAGTTACCTCACGATGCCATGGAGCGCTTTGCTGTGGCTTCCGCGTCCGTTTGCGTCCTTGTCATCTGGGCTGCCTGGTGGTCTCGGGCCATCACTCGTCCGCATCAGGATTCTCTGGATGACTGAAAGCCACGCGCCCGCCGGTCGGCAGCGTGGGTCACGGCCTGTCCTTTCCTCAAGATATGAGGACCGGGGGGCTGGTCAAGGCGCCCGCCGCATTCAAGGAGGTGTGGCGGGCGCTGGAATGGTGGGGCATGTTACAATCCGGTTGACCACCCGCCCCGGCTGCAGATTCCTGTCGGCAAAGCCGGGCAGGCATCCCCGAATGCCCTCGGGGATTGAATGAGTCCGAAGCCCGGGGCGTCTGTCAATAGATAGAGAACCGTCCGTTCTGGACAGCCGTGTCATCGTGAAAGGAACACCCATGAGAAACGCCTGCCTTGCCATCGCGACAGCCATCCTGACCTGCCACATCGCCTGGGCCGCTGACTGGCCCCAGTTCCGAGGCCCCGGAGGCCAGGGCATCGCGGCCGATGAGGCCCTGCCCACGACGTGGACAGATACCGAGAACATGGTCTGGAAAAAGGACCTCCCCGGCGCTGGCGCATCCAGCCCGATCATCCTTGGTGACAACGTCTATCTGACCTGTTACAGCGGCTACGGAATCGACAGGAAGAACCCCGGAACGATGGATGATCTGGCCCTGCACGTGGTCTGTATCAAAGCCGCCGATGGCGACATTGTGTGGGACAGTAAGGTTGCCCCCACACTCCCCGACAAACCGAAAATCAGAGATCACGGCTACTCCGGCCCCACGCCGGCCACTGACGGCAAAGCGCTTTACGTGTTCTTCGGCAAGTCAGGGGTCTACAAATTCGACCTGGCAGGCAACAAGATCTGGAAAGCGGAAGTCGGCTCCGGAACACACGGCTGGGGTTGCGGCACGTCACCGGTGCTCTGCGGCGACCTGGTAATCATCAACGCCAGCGTCGAGAGCCGGTCACTCATCGCGTTCGACAAGGCAACCGGCAAGGAAGCCTGGCGGGCCCGGGGGATGGTCGCGTCTTGGAACACACCCCACGTCGTCGAATTGGCTGGAGGCAAGCAGGAGCTGGTCGTGAGCGTTAAAGACAAGCTGCTGGCCTTCGATCCGAAGACCGGTGAGTCGCTGTGGACATGTGAGGGCATCCACGACTACGTGTGCCCAAGCATCGTGTCGCAAGACGGCATCGTCTATGCAATCGGCGGACGCAAGTCACAGACAGTCGCGGTCCGGGCTGGTGGGCGTGACGATGTCACCGCGTCACACCGCCTGTGGGTCGCAAACGTCGGGGCAAACGTGTCGTCTCCCGTTGTGCATGACGGACACCTCTACTGGGTTAGCGACCGGAACACAACCGCCTATTGCCTGAAGCTCAGCGATGGCAGCATCGTCTACCAGGAGAAGTTCCCGAAACAGCCCTATGCCTCAACGGTCCTGGCCGGGGGCAAGCTGTACGTGGTGGCCCGCTGGGGCGGAGCGTTTGTGCTTCCCGCCAAGCCTCAGTTCGAGATCCTGGCCCACAACACGCTCAGTGACCGCAGCGTCTTCAACGCCAGCCCGGCCGTTGCCGATGGCAAGCTCTTCCTGCGCAGTGACAAAGCCCTGTACTGCATTGGCACGGCCGACTGACCGGTATCATGACGTTCTGCGGGAGCAGCGGCGTGGCTGAACAGGCCTCTGTGGCACTATTCCGTGCGGAAGTCGAGGCGGCGCGCACACACGCCGTCGGGAGCCATGCGGAACGCTGGGCCCGGGCCATTGCGGCGTGGCGCGAAGATGCCCAGACAAACCGGGCATGGCTCCTATTCGCTACGAGTCTGCTTTGCCGGACCGGTGGCACGAGATGGGCAGTGGATCCATTTCTGCTTCCGGAACGCATCGGGCAGAAACCGGACTACGCCGCAGCCGCAGCCGACCTGACCCCGCTCGACGTTGTCTTCCTCACCCATGGGCACGCGGATCACTTCAGCCCTCAACTCCTCACCGCTCTCGCCCACCACAACATCGCGTGGGTAGTGCCCGATCACCTGCATGAACGGCTGCTCTCGGAAACGTCCATCCCGCCGAACCGGATCAGAGTGGCCCGGGCAGGAGAGGCCCTCGAATTCCTTGGAATTCGAGCAACGCCGTTCACGGGAGCCCACGTCAGCGTCCCGGCAACCGGCTACCTGATCGAGGCGGCAGGGAAGCGACTGCTGTTCCCGGGTGACACGCGCTCCTACGACACCAGCCTGCAACCATGCCTCGATGCGGTTGATGTGCTCTTTGCCAACCTCTGGCTGGGCCGTGCAACAGCCCTTCAGGAGCACCCGCCACTGACGGATGCCCTCGTCCGTTTCTGCCTGGCTCACCAACCCGCCCGGATCGTCCTCATGCACCTCCACGAAGTCGGTCGGAGCCCGGACGACTACTGGACGCCACGACACGCACAACTCGTGGCTGACGCCATCGCCCGGGAAGCACCACGACTCCCAGTCACCGTTCCCGACACCGGGGATCCCATCGAGCTTGGCTGAGAGCAATCAGTGACCCGGAACTATATGCATCACCTTGCCTGGCCACCGCGCACACGGGATCTGTGTCTAAGCGGTCCGCGATGCCTGCGGTGGGAGACGTGGATGATTGTTTTGTGATTGTACTTGCGTCTTCTTTGGGCGCGAGCTACAATGGGTTCGTAGAATAGCATTTTCCCCGTGTGAGGTGCACGTCATGATTCCGGCTGCTGTAGGGGGAGTCCGGTATACATGCTGATGGGCCATAAAGGAGGGCATTCTGATGTTCTTTTGCAGAGCTGTTCGTTTCACACTGATCGAGTTGCTGGTGGTTATAGCGATCATCGCGATTCTTGCCTCGATGCTTCTACCGGCGCTTTCGAACGCCCAGAGCAAGGCCATGGCGGCCTCCTGCAAAGCGAACATGCGGCAGATCTTGCAGAGCTCTGTTATGTACGCGGACGACCACGATGAGATGTTCCCGTCGGCGGTGAATCATGAGCCGTGGGTGTTCTGGCCACACCAGCTTGTCGACTGGATTGGCGGCGACTGGAACATATATACGTGCCCCGGAAATACCTATGCTGAGACCAGCATGACGTATCACGGGACCCCCTACCCAAAGCGCCCGAACTACTCCATCGTGAACGCCATATTCTGGAACCACTACCCAAGCACCGATCCGGCGCACCCCAACTACCTGCCCTTTGTAAAAGTTGGCATGCTGAAGGACCCTGCCACCACGTGGTACATGGGGGACAGCAATCATCCCGTGTTGGGGGACATTCGTGGCTGGTTGACCTCCAATATCTGTGGTCAGTGGGGCTGCCGTGCGGGAATCAGCTCGTCTCACGCTTGGCGCACTCCCCACAACAAGGGGGTCAACATCGGTTTGGCCGACGGACACGTTGAGTGGCTGAGCGGCAATCAAGCCTGGGCAGACCGCGGCAAGATGGCTACCTGGAACTACGTTCGACGCTGATAGCTTCAGCTGCATCGTCACGGCCGCATCGCGTCCCCTGCTGAAACAACGCGTCTTACCCATTCTCCGGAGCTTCCTCGGTGCGCGCGGCCTTCGCCTCTCTGAGGAAGAGACGCGTATCGTTCATATCACCGACGGATTCGACTTTTTGGGACGGGCCGTTCGTCGGTTCGAGCCCACGCTGCTCATTCAGCCGTCCAAACGTAGTGGCCTGGGCTTCGTGGACTGAGATTCGTGCGCGCATCCGTGCCCACAACGGTCACACTGCCCGTCTCCCTGCCGATCTGACTCCTCGCATCCGCGGGTGGGCTACCTACCACCGACACGCCTGTTCCCGGCAGGTGCTCGAGCGGGTTGACTGGCACATCGATCAGGCGTTGCGCCGCCGGTGTCATCAGCAGCACCGCCACAAGAACGCCATGTGGTTCCAGCGCCGCCCAATGAGATGCTCGGTTCCATCGATTCTCTTGAGACGTATCGATTCGCTCGGAGAGCGGCGTTCGGGCGTCGAGGGGATCGAGGTAATCGACGTCATCGAGCAAATCGAGTTCCCGGACTGACCTCGTGAGCCACACGCCACCCGGAAGGAAAACAAAAACGAGGGCAGAAAGAAAATGAAGGTATTTTCGATACTCGCAATCCTCATGATAACTGGGTGCGCCAGCAACGGCCCCGAGACTCCGTTGACATACTTCCATCCAGACATGATTGATCAAGACATTCCTCGGTTGACCAAGCGAATCGGCGAACTCGAATCCAGACGAGTGACACTGCTCATCGAACTTGGTGACAAGGTCAGCCCTGGTAATCACCTGCAGAGCAGAATCAACACACACTCACATCTTCGGCATGCCGAGTGGGAGCTGGAGCAAGACATAAGAAGCCTGAAACAGCTCCGTGGACCTCAAGAATAGAAAGGCTGCCAGCCAGTGGGCGTGGACCGGGAAGACTGCCGCCGCCTTCGGCTCTGGCAGTTGCCCGGACGGTCACCGGCACGATATGCAGTGAGACAATGTGATGAAAGCATCGGTCTATATCGCCACCAGCCTGGACGGATTCATCGCGAGGCGAAACGGTTCCATCGACTGGCTGAATGACGCCCACGCCCTCGTCCCCGAGGGGGAGGATTGTGGTTTCGGCGCGTTCATGGATTCAGTTGACGCTCTGATCATGGGGCGCAAGACCTACGAACAGGTGCTGTCCTTCGGGCAGTGGCCCTATGGCGAGACACCGGTCGTGGTACTGAGTCACCGTCCTCCTGGGGGGCCTTCACATCTGCCGAATACCGTCTCCTATTCATCAGAGACGCCCAAGGCGCTTCTGAAGCGTCTCTCTGGCCTGGGCATGAAACACGTTTATGTGGATGGAGGGAACACGATACAAGGGTTCCTGGTCGAAGCCTTGATCGACGAAATCACGATCACCACAATCCCTGTTGCCATCGGGGACGGCATACCTCTCTTCAATCCTACGGGAGAAGACGTGAAGCTGACCCATTTGCGCACGACAGCCTACGACTTTGGGTTTGTGCAGACAACCTACCGAGTAGACAAGAGCGCATAGCCATGCCCCCCACACATCGGTGAGGACCGCGTTCCCTCGGAAACGACTGGATCCGGAAAGCGGAAAATCGAGCTCAGAACGTAGAACGCTGGACGTAGAATGTCGAAGTTCGGAAGGACCGGAAGCCGAAAACGGCCAAGGCGTAGTGGATCACGCGGCGGCGCTCCTCGCTTCTGAGTTCAGAATTCGACGTTCTGAGTTCTGAGTGTGTCTGTGTCCGGGATCAACTGAAGACGTGTGAAACACGACGGTGGTTTGGCCGCGCTGATGCGCGCCGCACACCTGCCCGTCGGGCGGATGCTGGAAATGAAGCTGAACAGGATCATCATCTTTGTCGGAAACCCCAGGGCCTGTGCCGAGCTCTATCGCGATGCGTTCGATCTGAACCCGATTGGGGAATGGTCGGACGAGTGGGCGGAGCTTGACGGCAATGGTTGCCGACTGGCATTCCATCAAGCTTACGGAGAGGCCGGAAAACTGTCCGGGGCAACCGGCTCACCGGACAATCCGCACAAGATTGTGTTCACGGTCGACAACGTTCCCCGGACCCGGCAACGCCTACTGGAAAAAGGGATAGAAATGGGTGACGTGCACGACCTTCCCGAGCTGAATGGTCTTGTGCTCTGTGATGGTTCAGACCCCGAAGGGCACAGGTTCCAGATCTGCAATCGATGATCCCGAGACACCCAATCAGCGCATCGGCGGCACTCTGAGAAGCTGCGCCCTCAAGGGCCCGTCATGCGAGGAAGTAGCCCGATTTGGGACGCTTCAGGTGACGGCTGCCACCGGCAGCTGAACCATGTGTTTCGGTCTGGACAAGGTTAAGGAGTTCAATCTTGCGTGCACTTGTGTGTCAGAAGTACCCAAGCGCGGACGGCATCCTTCTGGCTGCTGACGTCTATCTGCCCGAGGGTCCAGGGCCGTTCCCGGTCATTCTCACTCGCACGCCTTACGACCGCGTGGGCCATCTGAGCGGGCACTCTCGGCATTTCGTGGAGCGCGGCTATGCCTACGTGGCTGCCGATTGCCGGGGGCGATATGAGTCCGATGGTCACTTCACACGCATGTTCGATGAGGCTGTCGATGGCCAGGCCACCCTCGACTGGGTTGCGGACCAGAAGTGGTGCAACGGGCGCATCGGCATGTGGGGAATCAGCTACGGCGGCGCCTTCCAGGTGCCGGCGGCAATCGGGGGACATGAGGCCCTCCGCTGCATATGCCCTTCGGTGGTCTGCGTCCGATTCTTCGAGAACTGGTCGCGCTACGACGGCGCGTTTGCACTCCGGAATCCGTTGTGGTGGGTTATGGGCCACGGAACCGGCAGAACAACTCCGCCGACACATCATGTAAACTGGGACGAGCTGTATCGGATGGAATCGCTCGACCAAATCGAGCAGGCGGTTGGCTTCAAGTTGCCCCTGTTGCGTGAAATAGCCGCGCATGATGCAAACGATGCGTACTGGGAACAGATCAATCAATGGCCAATGCACCCGAAGGTAAGCGTCCCCGGCATGCATACGGCCGCCTGGTTCGATCATGTTTCGAGCGGCCAATACGAAGCCTACCAGCGAATTCGGGATTTGGGCTCCACTGATACGGCCCGCAATGGGCAACGTCTGTTCGTCGGCCCGTGGGGCCACTTGATCCTCCAGACCGGAAATCAGCATCGGCGCTATGGCGAGTGGGACTTCGGCGAGGCCGCCGACGTGTCGGTGGTGGACTACCACCTCAGGTTCCTGGATCTGTACCTGAAGGACGTGGATGACGGGATCAGCGAGGAAGCCCCCGTCCGGGTGTTCTTGATGGGTGAAAATCGCTGGCTGGATCTCCCGGACTGGCCACCGCCGGAGGCGAGGATCCAGAAGTGGCACCTGGACTCGCAAGGCAATGCACACGGCCCACGCGGGAACGGCGCTCTGACGCTATGCGAGCCTGCGGTATCGGCATCCGACGAGTTAGTCTACGACCCAGCCGATCCTGTGCCGACCTGCGGGGGCCAGATCTTCTGGAACATGGAGCCCCGGGGGCCGAGAGACCAGAGGCACTTGCTCGAACGAGACGATGTGCTGTTCTACCAGAGCGAGCCGCTGGGGAAGCCGCTTACCGTGATAGGCGACGTCAGCCTTGATCTGACCGTTGCCAGCGACGTGGACGACACGGATATCGTGGCCAAGCTCTGCGTCATCGAGCAGGACGAATCGGTCACATGCATCATTCTGGGCTCGTTCCGATGTCGCTATCGGGAGGGCTGGGACAGACGCGTGCCGTTCGAACATGGCGAGCCGACGCCGCTCAGGATCAGGCTCTCGCAACTGGCCTACGTGTTCCCGGCGAATTCGCGGATCGCGCTGATGGTTACGAGTAGCGACTTCCCACGCATCCAGCCTCACACGAACACGATGGCAAAGCCCTGGGAAACAGCCGCTGCTGTCGTAGCTCACACCCAGGTCATGCACGGCGGGGGCCTCAGCGCGTCCTTGAATCTGCCGGTCGTTGAGTTGTAGGATGAGATCTTCGATGCCGGACCAGTCGCCCCTCTCCTACGGACTTCGCAGGGGATCGCTTCCCGTCAAGGAGCGTATTCTGGCCCGGCGACTCACACACTCCGTCCCCTTCCCCGAAGAACGTCACCCGTTCAGGCTTGCCAAGCCTCACTTACTACACCATTCTTTCTGCGTTGATGCGGGACGGGAACAAACGAGCCTACGAGAAGACGAGGGCCCCAGAACGTGCCTCCTCCAAATGTGCTGCTCATCATGCTGGACCAAGTCCGTGTGGACGCCATCGGCGCCTACGGGAGTACCATCTGCCGCACGCCGAATATCGACCGAATCGCCGCAGCCGGCATCCGCTTCGATCGAGCCTACACCACGATCTCCATCTGCAGCCCCGCTCGAGCATCGCTCTTCTTCGGCCTGTTGTCGCACCGCCACGGCATGCTGTACAACACGACCGCCGCCCTCTATGGACGCCTGGACCTTGCTGACAATGCAACGCTGCTGCCAGAACACCTTGAAGCGGCCGGCTGCCAATGCGGCTACGCGGGGAAGTGGCATATCGACCACCAGGGCCCGCTTGGACACGGCTTCACCGGGACACGCTGCCATGGATTCGGGCTGCCCGGTTACGTGAAAGAGTACGACGAATGGCTCCAGGCCCAGGGACACCCCGGTCAACGCTCAGTCCGGGTACAGGACTACAGCACCCCGGACGGTCCCGTCGACACCACCATGCCCACACCCTACGGCTTCGACGGAATCATCGATCTCCCGACAGAACTCACTCCAGCCGGCTTTGTGGCTGCCCGAACCATCGACCTGCTGCAAGAGATGCGTGAAAGCCCCTTTCTCATCACAGCTTCGTTCTGGGGCCCTCACCACCCTGCCCTGCCCAACGCGGAGTTCGCAGATACATACTCCCCCGACGACATCCCCCCCTGGCCCAACTTCACTGACGACCTCGAAGGGAAGCCCCGGATCCAGCAACGGTACCGAGACTGCATCAATCCCAACTTCTCGAAGAGCAACTGGAAGACGTGGTCCAAGACCATCGCGCGGCACTACGACTTCCTGACCATGATTGACACCCAAATCGGCCGCATCCTGGACGAACTGCGCTCCCTCGGACTCGACCGAAACACGGTCGTGATCTTCACCAGTGACCACGGAGACACCCTGGGGTGCCACGGCGGACAGTTCGACAAGGGGCCCTACATGTTCGAGGAGACTTACCGAGTGCCCTTGATCATGCGGTTTCCGGACCGTGCCAGCGCAGGAACAGCCACCCAGTCACTCGCGACGAACATGGACCTGTTCGCGACCATCCTGGATCTCGCGGGGGCTGAGATCCCGGGTGATCGCCATGCGCGCAGCCTGGCTGCGGTCCGGGAAGATCCGGCCGCACCACTCCGGGACTGCGTGGTCGGGCAGTTCAATGGCTTCGATCGACGGGGGATGTTCCTGCAGCGCATGCTCGTGACCAAACGCCATAAGTACATCTTCAATGCAGCAGATTTCGACGAACTCTACGACCTCGAAGCCGATCCGCACGAACTGAAGAACATCATCAACTCCCCGGAGATGCAGGAGACAAGACAGGCGCTGGCTCGACGGCTCGCGAATGAAATGCAGGAGACCGGTGATCCCCATGCCGAACACGCAGCCGTGCTCATGGGAGTCAGCACATCGTTCTGAGACACAACGGCGGAGACCGCTTACGTTGTGCGCGGCTCGGATGGGAAGCGGCCGTGCCCGTCAGAGCCCTGACCAACGAGAGGGGGTCACTTCCCCGCAAGGAACAACCAACATGCCGAACAGCCAATCACTGAGTGACTACTACCGACAGCACGTGCCGGATGCGGCGCTGGTGAGTAAAGGGCAGGCGCCGTGGGTTCTGTTCCGAACCTACGAGTGCGACCTGACCAGACGAATCGACCAGGCCTGTGATCCGAGCGCGGAGTTCCTCCTCGATTCCGCCTGGGCAACGATGGAGATGAAGGTGGGGATGATTCCCCCGCGCAACCACGCCAAAGTGGCTGCTGCCATGCTCGAGCTCTGGAACGATCGCCCGGCCGGCAAGTACTACGGGCACAAGGGCATGCAGGGGTACGTTACCGAGAAACACGGGATCGACGTCGGTGGGGACATGATGATCGGTCGTACGAATCCCTCGCAGCGGCAGCAGATGGCCGTCCGCCGGAAGCTGCTCAAGATGCTCGCGTTGATGCACAACTTCCAGCAGGTCCTGCTCGAGACCGCACAGGCCAACATCGATACGGTGATGCCGGGCTACACCCACATCCGTCATGCTCAGCCAACGACGTTCGGGCACTATCTGATGAGCGTCCACGACCCCATTGAGCGCGCCATGCAGACCCTTGAAGACGGCTACCACGCCATGAGCCTGAACGAACTGGGCTGCGGAGCGCTGGCCGGAACGAGTTGGCCCATCGACCGGGAACTGGTCAGTCGCTACCTCGGCTTGGAGGGCCTCATCGAGAACACCAACGACGCGGTGTCGTACACCGACGGTTACGTCTTGCTGGCAACCGGGGTCGCCAACATCATGGCCGTCATGACGCGATTCGCACAGGAGCTTGAGTACTGGTCAGGCCTGGAGTACGACTTCCTGGATTTCGAGATCGGGGCCGGCAGCTTCATGATGCCCAACAAGCGCAGCAACCAAAGCATCCTCGAGCGAACGGCCGAGGGCGCTTCCCGAGCTCTTGGCGCATTGACTGAGGTCACTTCCATGGGCATGAAGGTGCCCCACGGAGATGTCCAGCCGATGGCCTACTGCATGGCCGAAGGAACGCTCAGAACGCTTGAACAACTCGACCGCTTCATTGAGCCATATCTATACGTCTTGCCGACAATGATTGTCCACAAAGAACGCATGCTGACCATGGCCCGGGAAGGCTATTCCTGCTCGACCGAACTGGCCAATCAGCTCGTCCGCACACAGGCTCTCGACTACCGCACAGCCCACGAAGTCGTTCACCGGTTCGTGGTCGCCTCCGCCAAACAGAGCATCCCGTCCCGGGAGGCAGATCTGGCTGTGTTCCAGGAGGCCGCCGAAGCGGTCACCGGCAAACAGCTCGAGGTGGACCAGCCGACGTTGCGCAACTGGCTCGACCCCGTGCATTTCGTCTCGGTCACGAACAGTCGCGGCGGCGTAGCTCCTGACGAAGTCGCGCGGATGATCACCGACCAAACTGCCAGGCTGGAGGAGGCCAGAGAACGCCTGCTCAAGAGACTCAAACGCATCGAGACAGGCAGAGAGCAGATGTTGACTGACCTGAGGGCTTTGGCTCAAATAGCCAATAACCAGTAACCAATCACCGGTAACCAATAACCAATCCCACGCCCTCCCCGGAGAACCCCGTGAAAAAAATCTACTTCTCCATGACCACCCATCCCAACATGAACTACGACCGCTCTCTGCGGTCCGTCATCTGGGAGGAGTTTCCGAAGCTCTACCGACTCTACCTCAACTACCTGCGTGACAATCCTCCTCTGAAGAGCCACATGCAGCTCCCGCCGCAGACGCTGTTGTCACTCAAGCAATGCGCCCCCGATGTCATCGAGATGGCACAGGCCATTCGGGCCGAAGGACGCCTTGAGTTCATGGGCACGTTCCTCAGCGAGTCCATCGCCCAATGCCAGGACGGTATGAGCGTCATCGATGCCGCCGAACTGGGATGCGCGATCGCCTCCGCAGAGCTCGACGCCGAACTCGAGGGGTTCTTCCTGCAGGAGATCGCCTACACGCCGCAACTCCCCTACCTGATTGATCAGTTGGGCGTGCAGTGGACCATCCTGCGCGACTGGGAAGACAGCCTGAAACCGTTCTGGGTCGAGGGCCTGGATGGCACACGCTGCATCGCCGTGCCGATGATCGAGGCGGCACAGCGCAACCAAATCCAACAGGATCCATCCATCCTGCCCGACAATGCCCTGATCGTTACCCACTGCGACATGGAGATCCCGCGCGCCATCCAGGTCATGCACGATCTCGAGATCTTCCTGAGCAAGCAGGAAGGGCTTGAAACCGAGTGGTGTTTCGTCAGCGAGTACATTGAGAAGGTCGGGGTCGAAGACGTCAAGCGTCTGAAGCCCTGCACGAACAAGAAGGAAGGACACACCGACTCTCCCAGCTTCACGCGCTGGTGCGGCGACCACCTGAGCATGCGAGTACATCGATCAACGCTCGACGCCATGGAGGCCCGGCGAACGGCATCATTGGTCGCTTTTGGGCAGGCGGAACCTGCCACTGCCCTGCCTGATATCCCCCCGACACGTCCCCACACGACCTGGGAAGTCGAGTGCCCCTGGACATACCCCGAACTCATCTCTGCCTACGGCCTCGGACTGAGCGGGGATGCATCTCCCTTCCGAGCGATGGCCATGCTGATCGCCTGGGGCTGCAATTCCGATGGCCGCGGCTGGTACCCGCTCCTGGAACGACGGTTCGAGCGCACCGACAGCTTCCACGAGGCCCAACTCCTGGCCGAGAGCGTCATCCGTCGACAGCTTCTACCTGCTGAACAGGATTGCTCTCCTCAGCCTGGGCTCACCGTCATCACGCCACATGGCACCGCGGCTGCCGCATGGCACACACTCTCCGCACCAGAGCCCCTCGCGTTTCTGGATGCCCAGGGCACCGATGTCGTCCAGCTCATCCGACGAGACGGCAACAGCTGGGAACACCACCTGCGCCTGGCCACTGCGCCCTACTCCGTCTCAGGTTTCCGAAAGGTGCGGAGTTCGCGTCCCGTCGCCATTGAGGAAGCAGCCACGCAAGTCTCCAACGGTCAGCTGACTGCGGTCTTCGCGGATGGCCAACTGCGAATCTCGCAAGCCGGACGCGCCGACCTGCGACTCGGCCTTGACCCATTCCAGATCTACGTCAAGTGTCTGGACTCGGAACTGCGGGATCCGCAGCCGGAGGGGGACTGGCGCGTGACCGTAATCCCGGGGCCCTACCCACGTCTGATCGCCTGTCGGCAACTGGACTATCACATCCACTTCCGCGCAGAATACGCCCTGGACGGAGACAGCGTGTTCGCAGACTGGCGCTTCTGGTTCACCTATCCCACCTTGGTCGATGCGCTCGATGATTTCGATGCCGACGGCCCAAAGACCGATTTCAGCCCGGGGGGGCTCTGTGCTTCCCTGAGTACCGGCTCCCCGGGCGACATCTGGTATGACGCTCCCTTTGGAGTTGTCCGGCACCCAAACACAAGCGAGTCCTTTGTCGCCCCTCTGACTCACGCATTCATCAGCCGGGAAGACGACGGCGGAGCCGCAATCGTCTCCCAGAATGGGTCACAGTCATTCAAAGTCCACGGCGACGCCGGACGCCTGGGGGTCTGCATGGGCAAGTCCATCACAAGCGGAGGCCGTAAGAAACTGCAACATTGGTCCGGAGACACCATCGGCGATTACGGCTGTGATACCGATTGGTACAAGGAGTTCTTCTACGGGGAGCTTCAACACCGTTTCGTGGTCGTCCCGTTCGCCGGTCCCTGGCAGGATGCGGCCCTCCCCAATCTCGCCCAGGCGCTGGCCCACGGACCAACCATCCTTGATACGCTGAACGTCGCGGAGGCAGACCGACAACTGATCGAGCTTACGCCGGCGAACGTTCGTCTGGCCGGCCTGGAGCCTGATACCGCACGCATCGTCCTGTGCGAAATGTGTGGGCGAAAGACAGACTACAGATTGGCCATCGGCGACACCGAACACGTTGGCACAATCGGGCCGTGTGAGATCCTCGAGCTACACTGATCATGACTATAGGGGACCACCAATGAGTACTACTCTCCCATATCTGGACGCCGATCTGCCCGTGGAAACGCGCATCGAGGATCTGGTTGGCCGCATGACTCTTGAGGAGAAAGCATCGCAGCTGCTGCACAGTGCCGCGGCCGTCGAACGCCTCGGCGTACCGGCCTATGACTGGTGGAACGAAGCCCTGCATGGGATCGCCCGTTCAGGCAAAGCCACGGTCTTCCCCCAAGCCATCGGGATCGCGGCAACGTTCAACGTCGAGCTGATGGAGCAGATCGCGTCAGTCATCTCGGACGAAGGACGGGCCAAACACCACGCCGCTGTGCGCCGCGGCAATCGCAGCCGTTACACGGGGCTCACCTTCTGGTCCCCAAACGTCAACATCTTCAGAGACCCGCGTTGGGGACGCGGGCAGGAGACATTCGGCGAAGACCCCTTCCTGACCGCCGAGCTCGGCGGCGCCTTTGTCCACGGTATGCAGGGAGACCACCCACGCTACCTCAAGACGGCCGCCTGCGCCAAACACTTCGCCGTCCACAGCGGCCCCGAAGCCCTGCGCCATGAGTTCGATGCGGTAGCCGAGGAGAAGGACCTGCAGGAGACCTACCTGCCCGCCTTCGAGCACCTCGTAAAGGAGGGTGTTGAGGCAATCATGGGGGCCTACAATCGCACCAACGGCGAGCCCTGTTGTGCGAGCGCGGATCTGATGGGGCGCCTACGGGATGAGTGGGGTTTCCAGGGACACTTCCTCTCAGACTGCTGGGCCGTAAGGGATTTCCATGAACACCACCACGTCACGGAAACGCCGGAGGAGTCGGTTGCCCTGGCTCTGAGTCACGGGTGCGATCTCAACTGTGGCTGCACCTACGAGCGCGTCCTGGCGGCTGTTCGCCAGGGCCTGCTTGATGAAGCGTTCGTGGATGCTTCGCTCCGGCGCCTGCTGCAGACTCGTTTCCGACTCGGGATGTTCGACCCACCGGAGCAGGTCCCCTGGTCAGATACGCCGTCCTCGGTCGTTGACTGTGAGGCCCATCGAGCACTGGCCCGCAAAGCCGCCGTGCAGTCGATGGTTCTGCTGAAGAACGACAACGCGATCCTGCCGCTCCGAGAAGACATCCGCCGCATCGCGGTCCTGGGTCACAACGCCGCTGCGGTACAGCCCCTTCTGGGTAACTACTACGGCTTGAACTCCCGGCTGGTCACCGTTCTGGAAGGCATCATTGGGCGTGTACCCGATGGGGTCAGTGTCGAGTACCGGCACGCGTGCCTGATGGATCGCCCGAATCCGAATTCCGCCGGCTGGGCCATCGGCGATGCTGGCAGCTATGAAGTCGCCATCGCGGTCGTGGGCCTCTCAGAGCTCTTCGAGGGTGAGGAAGGCGATGCCATCCTCTCCCCAACCAAAGGCGACCGGGATCGCATCGAGTTGCCGGAGCCCCAATGCACGTTCCTTGAACGGCTGATGGATACTGGAGTCCCGACGGTAGTTGTGGTCATGTCGGGAAGCCCAATTGCCATGCCCGAAATCGTCGAGAAAGCCGCCGCTGTTCTCTGGGCCTGGTACCCGGGCGAAGAAGGGGGAAACGCCATCGCCGACGTTCTCTTTGGCGATGCCTCACCGGCCGGCCGGCTCCCCATCACATTCCCCGTGTCTACTGAGCAACTCCCCCCATTCGAAGACTACGCCATGGCCGGGCGCACGTACAAGTACGCCAGGGAAGCCCCGATGTTCCCCTTCGGGTACGGCCTGACCTACACGACCATCGAGTACCGTGCCCTCCGAACAGATCAGGACGTTGTCGCAGCCGGCGCAACTGTCACCGTCGAGGTGGACGTTGCCAACACCGGGGCGCAGGCGTCAGACGAAGTCGTTCAGCTTTACGTGAAGCACACCCCTGGATCGGAGACCCCCAACTGCTCCCTCGTCGCCTTCTCCCGCGTGACACTGGACGCCGGAGAGAGTCGGACAGTGGCCCTGCCTGTGACGGGATTGAGTCTGGCCCGTTTCGCAGCCGGCGGCAAACGCGTCTTCGGGGAAGCATGCGAGTTGGTCGCGGGGCCTCGAGCACCTATGCCCGGATGGGACACGCCGACGAGCGATTTTGTGCGGACGACCATCCGCCTCAACGAGTGAGGGCAAACCCCCGCCAGGCATGTCTGTGGAATGTGTCTACTGTCCTTCCGCCGTTTCGGACAGAGCCGTGACTATGGGAAGCGGCTCCCAATGGCGCCGGCCAGGGGTGGCCGCTCCCGGAAGTCGCGCATACGCGTCAATCTCGTGCGCAACTCACTGGTCGACAGCATACTGCGTCATGGTGAACAGGCAGTCGTTTGCTCTCGACTGCAACATTGGTCAACGCGCGAGCGGAGGCGAACGTGGGCGAGAACGGCAGGTGGGCCTTGGTACCTGCCGTTCTCGCCCACCAGTATGTGGGGGTCCGGGGGCAATGCCGTCAACTTAAGCGGGCAGAATGCCATGGCACCTGTTGCGGCGCAGGCGGTTAGCGCTATATTGGCAGTGTCTCAGGTGGGCGCCGAACAGTGCAAGCCAGCAAGT
>JABHEG010000202.1 GCA_018676675.1 Lentisphaerota bacterium | reverse complement strand
GATTGGCCCAGCTATGGCACCGGGCACAGAGACTCGGAACCGAGAGAGAAGCTGTAAGGTAACCTGCTCCTGCAGCTGACGCTGCATCGCCGGGCGCTCCTACGTCGCCCCCGTCGGCACAGCGCAGCTGAGGGCGGCGTTCGAAGGGCACACGGACGATGGCCAAGTTCTCCGCGAAGCTGCAGACGCTTGGCCCCGCTGGATCCAGGACGGAAGAGACCGGCCGAGTTTCGGGATTGCGGCACATGCAGGGACGTGCGAGCTAGTAGGCGGGTCTACATGTCGTGGTTGAAGGAGGAGTGACGTTGAGCAGATGGCCGATACCATTGATGGTGTCTATGCTGGTGCTTGAAACGGCAGGGGCGGACCCGCCTTACGTCGCGACGGGTGAGAATCTTGTGCAGAATCCTGGCTTCGAGGACGGGGCGGATCGCGGACTGGCGGGCTGGGCTGTGCCTCCAGCGGTCTACGGCGCCGACCGCACGGTCTCTCGCAACGGCAAGCGTTCCCTGAGGTCCAGGAACGACGATTCCGCGAGGTACTTGTTGTGCGGCCAGAGCATAGAGCTCAAAGCTGGCAGCAGGTACGCGGTGAAGGCCTGGGTGAGAACCGAGGGAGTCACGGGAGGCGACTCGGGAGCAACTATCTGCATCGAGTGGCGCGACGCCAACGGGAACTACCTGGGCGGGTACTATCCCCCCGGCAGGAAGGGCGACACAGAGCAGTGGACCGAGATCGGCGGCTCCAGCATGCGTGTGCCCCGGGAGGCGGTGCGAGGGTCCGTGACCTGCTACGTGCGGCCGGGGATGTCCGGCACGGCGTGGTGGGACGACGTGTCCGTGCGGCGGGTGCGGCAACCGCCGATATACGGCTTCGTGACCTCGCCACCATACCGCGGATGGATCACCGATGGGGGACCGGGCCATGTGAAGGCCTGCGTCAGTGTCATACCTCACGAGATAGCCGGTGGGCCAGAGGCAGCGCGGATCGTGGCGCGCGTGACGCGTGACCAGGACGGCGATCTTGTGGGGCGGTCAGACCCCGCGGACATAACGGGAGAGGAGGTCCGCCTACGTGTGCCCTTGCCCGATCTGGCACCAGGCAGCTATCGGTTGACGATTGCTCTGGTCGATAGGGAGGACAACGAGACGCTGTATGAGGAGACGCACCGCCTGGAACGGAGGGGGGGGGCGCCGCCGGAGTGCTTCGTCGACGAGCACAACCGCCTCATCGTGGACGGCGAGCCCTTCTTCCCGCTGGGTATGTACTGGGGGATGGTCACGGAAGACCAGTTACGGGTTTACGCGGATAGCCCTTTCAACTGCTTGATGCCGTACTGCAGACCCAATGACGAGCAAATGGACCTGATCCACGGTCTCGGGTTGAAGGCCATCTACTCCATCAAGGACTGCTATTACGGAACTCACTGGTGCCCGGGCTCCATCAAATCCGAGGCCGACGAGGAAGGGGTAGTGCGCAAGTTGGTGCGGCATTTCCGCGAGCATCCGGCGCTGCTGGCATGGTACATCAATGACGAACTGCCGCTGTCAATGCTCCCGCGGCTGGAGGCACACCAGAGATGGGTTGAGGAGGAAGACCCCGGTCACCCGACTTGGACGGTGCTGTATCAGGTGGATGACGTGCGATGCTACACGAAGAGCTTCGACGTGGTGGGCACAGACCCGTACCCCATCCCCGACCTTCCGGCGGCCGTGGCCGGTCAGTGGACCGAGAAGACCCGGAAGGCCGTTGCCGACGCGCGGGGAGTGTGGATGGTCCCGCAAGTCTTCCGAAAGCCGAAGGCAGAGCACCCGCCCACGTTCGATGAGCTCCGCTCGATGACGTGGCAGTGCATCACGGAGGGTGCCAAGGGTATCGTGTTCTACTCGTGGTTTGGGATATGGGACGACGAGTCGTGTCCCTTCGAGCAGCGTTGGCCGCAAGTTAGACGTGTGGCCGAGGAAGTCAGCAGGCTGGCGCCCGTGCTCCTTTCGGCCGACCCGACACCGGCCGTGACCGTGACCGGGCCGGAGGCGGTGCACTGGACGGTTCGGAGCCACCGGGGCACGGTGTACGCGATCGTCGTCAACGACGGTGAGCAAGCCGTTAGCGCCAGCGTGCGCTTTCCCCGGCAGCCGAAGCGCGTCATGCTGGGAGACAGGCCGGTGGAGGTCGTGGGGCAAGGCGGATTCTCGGTTCCGCTTGCACCCCTAGGCGTGGCGATCTATCGGATCGAGATGTAGGCTTCCCATGAGCGCCGCAAGGCTGCGGAATCCCGTCTGCACTGGGCCAGGGTCAGGCTCTGGCCCATCGGGGGCAGATCGACGGGTGTTTCTGAGGCCGGAACTGCTCCCCCCTTCCCCGGGGCACGTCAGGGAGTCTCCTTGACCTCTGTGCTCCTGGACGAGGCGAGCCGTGGACCAATCCACCATGGCGCGAGAGATCGGGATTCGAACCACCGGGTGGACGCTGACCGGAAACGCTGCCGCGTTCCGTCAGGTCACCCGCACGTTCAGCAAGACAATGAAACTCCCATCCTCAATGCTTGAGTGTGCTGATAGGAGCACGAACGAGGAGGCATGGCGAATTGGTGACTTCGCCGAGATCCTCGATCGCGCAACCGAGAACGGACTTGTGTGCGTCGGTGGTCAATTCCAGTTTCGCGGCCCAATCGGTATAGCCGAGATGTACTGGCTGAATGCGGACTCCAGCCCCAGACGAGAGAACGAGACTTGGCAGGAATACGTCCTACGCGCGAACGCGGAGGTCCGGAGTGCATTTGACCGGCTTGTGGCAGAGACAGACTTTGGTGCCGAAGCGCGAGGATGGTCGCATATCCAGAAGGCGTTGGCCACAGGCACAATCGGTGATCCGAAAGACCATCTGTATTTCGTGGCCTATTTCGGGGACGAAACAACCGGAGCTGAACAAAGCAGATGCACCTGACCGGTGCATCGCGGCGGCCGAAGACGCCCGTCACGCTGCCCCGTCAGGTGATCTCGTCGTTGTCCAGACAAAACAGACCGGAAGCGGACCCCGGAATTGAACCACGGGAGGCACGGAGACACGGAGGAAGAAGATCACGGAGATGTGTCGTACACGCGCCGCCGTCGAACCGGCAGCACGCATTCGCCCCATCGCTCT
>JABHEG010000024.1 GCA_018676675.1 Lentisphaerota bacterium | reverse complement strand
GTTGCCGGTTTCGTACCGGTTTCGTACCGGGATTAGAAGGGGATCTGAGCACAAAAGGGCGCAAACTGCTTACCACAAGCAGGTTAGCCCAAAAACGGGGTCGCCGCACGGAGGCGCCTGCCTTCTAAGTGGAATGCCACTTAGTCGACTACGCTTCCAGGCGGAGCCGGTCCGGGACTCCCACACTGTGAGAACTGCCCCATCAACGTGGGAGGGGGCTCAGTCCCGCGACCTGCCCCTCTCCGCAGGCAGTTACACTCTCTGATATGACTGGCGCACCCGCGCCAGAGGCCAGGCTCGTCTGTAACGCCCCCTGATCCGAGCACAAAACTGTTGGTCGCGGACGCACCATTGGAGGCGCCGCATCTCCGTATGCGGCCAGGCCGGTTGCGGAGAACCGGCACTCCAAACATCTGGGGGCAGGTACACCCGCTGTTTTGTCTGCCTGGCCCTCGGCAGAGGTTGGAGATGGCCGCTCTGCCAGACACCCCCAAACAAGATCAACCATCCTTCACTTCCGGCCGAAGCTCCTCTTCTCTTCTGCGAGACGATACGGGGAAGGCCCCGGGGATGTAAGGATTAGGGGACGCCCGAGAGAACTGCTTGTCCGGGCAGGACAAGGCCCTCAACTATCGATAGGCGTTCCGCAGTGCAAACAGCTGAGTCTCAGATGAGCGAACGCGGAAGTGCCCCTGAACCAGGAATGGGCAAACCTCTTGCCACACTGTGGACAGCGCCAGACAAGGAGGCGAATCTGGGTAATCAGTATCGCGACCACGAACACGCTCAAAGCAAAGATCGCTGCCCCGGCACACACCATCTGAGAGACGCCATCTGTTCCACAGAAGAAGGCAAGGAGCAGACACGGCAGTAAGAACAGGCGTGAAGCCCAGCTGTAATGAGTGAGTCTGCGCCGGTATTCACGCCAGGCGGCCTCGTACGTTGGCTCGGCTGCACGACTTGTGTCACCTGGAGCTACGTTCATCCACTTCCTCGTCAAAGCTGGTACCGCAAAGCGGGCAGTGTGTCACCTTCCTGGGGAGCCGGAGGACAGGTGTGCAGTTGTAGGAGGCAAGTGGAGCGAGAGGGCCTCCGCAAAACGGGCATCTGAACCAGCGCCGGAGCATGAGAAAGCTCAGAGCAAACCCAAACGCGATGGCGATCACGAGGGCACCGATCAGTTCAGGTCGCGCCGATCCCGCGATGAGAACGATGCTGGTGCCAACGAACACAAACACGAGGAGGATGGGGAGCTTTCCCCAAAACTGCAGCCGGGCTTCCAGATACGCTCTTGCGTTCAAGGCTGTCTCTCCATGCGAGCAACGGCGAGATCTGCGGCGACAGCCTTGAGGCGCCCACAGAATCTGCCTTGGCGCAATGGCGACCGTTGCCTTCCGTTCAGTTACGTGGTGTAGTTCAGCAGGAGGTGACACTCGGGGCAACGATAGCTGATGATCTTGGGGTCTGAATGGCGATCGGACTCGACACCAAGACCACCAATGAACCCCAGAAGTTTCGCTTCCGTTGGTTCGCCCGCATGCCACGTCGATTGTAGGACCATGCCGTGAGCATAGTCAACGGTGAACCCTCTCTCCATCTCGACCTTACAAGTCGGGCATCTGACGTTTTGACTCACAGCACTTCCTCCATGTTCGGCCTGTCATCCCACACACGAACAGCATTGTACAGTCGGGGACGCTTTTGTGTGTGGCTGGCACTCAACATACCCCGATACGAGCTGGCGAAGCAAATTCCCCCGGTCTCACCGCTGGCCGCTCACCCAATTCTCCTCGTCGAGCAAGCTTGGAGCGAATCCCCCCGCCCTTCATCATCACCAAGGACTCCCTCGTCTTCTTTCCCACGATACCGGGAAGGCCCGCGGATGCAGGAATCGGGAATCGAACATCTCCCCGGGCGCGTATGAATCATGGAGCGGCGTGGTTCAGGTTTGGGCGTTCTGAGATTCCGCCCTGTTCCTTGGCTGCCCTGGGGGAGACGAAAAGTATTGGCGGGGTCTTCCGCCTCTTCATCCCATCGCGATTTGCCACCCCATGCAACCGAGTCCCCCGATGAAGGCGGCCAGCGAGACGCCCTTCCCGACATCGGCCCATCTGTACAGACGTTCTGACGTCGTCCAGACGAAATGGACGTGCAGGAAGAAGCCTGCTGCAACCAATGCAACCCCGAGACTCACGGCGGCTGGCCCAGACAGCTCAAGCTTGGCTCCTCTGCTTCCCGGCAGCATTGCGTTGCGCGTGATACAGGCGCGGAGGCCAAAGAGACTGAGCACAATGGCAGTGACCACCCCACCGGCGATGCGGGAGAAAGTGCTTCCCGAAGCGGTGCCGGACAGGCTGTCCGCCAAGTCAACATCGGCCTTCCGGGCTGATCGGTTGAACATGCTTATCGTCCTCTGCGCATCGCCCCTTCAGTCCCAACGTCTTCAAGACCATGCGGCGCCATTCCGCCGCATCATCCATCCTGAATCCTGCCGTCGCGGGAGGACAGCATGGTACGGGGCATCAAGAAGAATCCCCTCGCTTCTCTTGCTCAATGATAGCGGGAAGGCCACGGGGATGCAAGGGCCGCGAAGCGACCGAGAGAACGGTTGGTCCGGGCAAGGAACCGCCGATTGCAGTGCCTCAGTTACGTTGGGGAAGAGCTTCAAGACGGCTCGACGGAGTCTCTCCCTCCAAGGATTCCCTGGCCCGTCTGTGCCCGATGGAGGGAGAGACTCCGTCGAACCGCCTCACGAGACTGAGGCATTACCCGAGGCTTCCTGGGCTGATTTGCCATTGTCTATCCCGTGCGGTAAAGTCGTCTCGACGAGACTGTCCGTCATGTCCCATGCGTTCCTGACGTACATGTTGTCTGGGTAGGAAAGAGGGAACCTCATGATTCGGTTGGATGTTGGCGTTCTGCGTATGCGGACCGTGCTCTGCTGTGTCTTGGTTTTTGCGCAAGCCGTCGCGCTGGCTGCCCGGCGCAAGAGCTATCGACCACGGCAACGAGCAGCCTTTCGTTACCGCTGTGAGATGATCGAGGATGCCGAAGATGGCGACACAGCAGGCTGGATCGTCTTCGACGCTGACCCTCCGGGCGACCCGATCAACATTGCTGAGCCCAAGAATAAGACGAATCGGGTCATCCAGCTGCAGCACTATCAGACTGGCTACCACCTCGCCCTCCCAAAGATGCTCAAACGAGGGCACATCATTCAGTGGCGGATGAAGTTCCGTACCAACTGGTACATGTACGTCACCTGCCAAACCAACATGGGCAAGCTCAGTGTACGCTACACGCCCGGCACCGTGAGCGGGAGGCTGGCGGATGACCCCATCGTTGGGCTGGACATTCCAGCCGCCCTGAAAGACTGGGTCACGGTCCGGCGCAATATCCTGACCGATTTCCGCGCCCTGCACCCCAAGATCAAACTCCAGGGAGTCACCGACTTCATGGCCCGGGGCGATGGGTATCTCGATGACGTCTTCCTTTACGACTACACCGACGGTGATGGTGACATCCTCCCGGACGAGTACGAGAAGGACCACCGACTGGATCCGGAAGACCCTCGTGATGCGAAACCCAAACACCTGGAACGCGTGATCGCCCTTTCGCCCTGCTGCCCCCCGGAGGAAGATGCCGGGAAGGAAGCGCCCGTTGTTGACGAGGCGGCTGACGCGATCAACGATGGCAAACGCCCAAAGCCACCATCCACCGCTGACGCAGTGCGCAGGAAGCCAAAGAAAAAGACACCCAAGCTCACTCGGGAAGAAAAGGGGCAGGTTAGGAAAGAGCTCCAACGACGCTATGCCGATTACCTCTCAAAACTCACCCATCCGAAAAAGGGAACGCCATGCACGTTCCGCCTCCGAACTGGGACGGTGATCTCGGGAGCTGTTGAGAAGGCCACACATGAGAGCGTCCGGATCCGTGGAGATCGTGGAATTGTGTCCTTCCCCGTGGCCCGGATCCATCCTGACGATGCACCGAAACTGTTTCCGAAAGCCAAGGCGCACCAAAAGGCACTGGCCGAAGTCGAGGACATCAAGAAGTCCGTCCTTGACCAGCGTTCGGTTGCCCGGGCTCCAGTTCCGCGTGTAGTGCCCGAAGCCGTGGGCATTGGCGGTGAGACGGGGGACAATGCTCCGCTGGAATCAACCCCGACCATCGACTTCGCAGGGCCCTCGTTGCCAGTCGCGGGAGTGGATTTCGGCGGCGGCGCAGAGACAAGTCAGAACGCTGGCGGCATCTCATACAACCCATCACGTGCGATAACTCCCACTAGCCTGAAACCGACCTTGGCCATGGTCGCGAAATGGCTCGTCGATCACCGGGCGGAGTCAACATTCCGCGTGGCTCAGAGGATCTATGCAAAGCAAAGCGCCTCGGCGGTAATACTGTACGTGCGCTGCCACGCGGAATTCATCGATCAGGACGCCGCTCTCAGGCTCAACGCCTCCAAAGCAGTCCAGAGCGAGTGGGTCCGATGTTGCGGGGAAGCCGGTTCGGCTGCGCCCGGTGATGCACATGTCGTGATGGTCGGTGATGCGGAGCGTATCATCGGCGGGTCCCAGCCAAGTGATGCGGCGGCTGTCTGGGCTCTGCCGTACTGAATAAAAGCAGGACCTGCCCGGTCATTCTCGAGGCGCACCGTCCCTCGCGCTGTAAACTGGCTCGCACAGGTTTCACCACGGCTACGCCCTGCGGGGGATGCACTCACCGTCGACCCGCACTCCAGCAGGCCTATACCTTCTCTGCCTCAAGCCCGTGGTTTGGGGTCTGCTCGGTTCAGTTCGGGGGGCGGAAGGTTGCGGATGATCTGACGGGGCGAGGAACCGGCAAGATCGGCCCATTGGTGGAATGCCTCTCCCGACAAACGAAACGTCTCCGCGGATCCCGCATCGAATGCATAGCGCGTGAAAATCGATGTGGTCGCTTCCGCCCCGGGGCCGTAGATGAACTCTCCACCGGCTCTCCGGACTCTCTCACAGAGAAACGCGATCAGGGCAATGGAGATGCCCAGCCCTCGGGAGTCCTCACGGACGAACAGCCACTCGGGAATGCCCAGGTAGACCTCCCAGAACATGTCGTACTGGCGGTACCACTGGACCATCCCGACCGCCCGTCCTTTCCGCTCCGCAACAATCAGCTCGCCTGCCGGATTGTCCCCGAAATACGCGGCCTCGATCTTCTTCCCATTCCGGGCGAGGTCTTCTGAAGGATGCCCTTGAGCAAACTCGCGAACCAGCTCCACGATCTCCGGAATATCCCTTTCCTCGGCTAGACGAATCAGGGGCACAGTCCCTTTCTCAGCCCCGCCTGGTGTCTTCTTCCTCATGTACCGGTCATCCTGCATCTCAGTGGACTGGATCTCACGACATACCATCTGTGGTCCTCAAAAGTCTGCTCCGCCCTGGCGCGTCTCAGTCGTTGGCTGTGCGGCTCCCTTGGGGTCGAAAAACCTGAGTCTCATCTTGGGTTTTGAGTACCGGGCCGGGTCAGATCGATCCGCGTATTCCCAGGCCGTGAAGGGCCGGGTCAACGGTGGGAGCACTCCCTCCAACTTGCCGGTCACGTCTGCGCCATCGGCCACGGTCTCTGCCAGGCCAAAGTCAAAGGACTCGAGAAACAGTTCTCCCTTGCTCTTGTGCCGGTAGAAGTAGACCTGGCACTTCACCGGGCCATCCTCAAACTCCGGAGGCGTCACAATGGCGGAGATCGTGCGGATGTCTCTCTTGAGAGCGTTGAACAAGCAGCTCTTGCCCTGCTGTGTCATCTTGCCATCGCGTTTGCCGAAGAACATCACGATGCAGTGGAACGTGGTGTCGGCGCCCACCTTGCCGGTCACCTGAACCCGGTAATCGCGTCCCGGCTCTACGGCCAGCCGAGGCGACTTGTAGCTGGGGTATCCCGTTGTGAAGACGGCCAACCCATCGCGCTTCTCGCTCTTCACGAAGGTACGAACGGCTTCGTCAAACAACGGCTCGGAGAATAGAAGAGCTTTGAGGCCCGGACCGATGACGAGGCGGTGTCGCCGGGGAAGGACACCTCGGTAGACGACAGACCGTCCCTCAGCCCGAAGCTCAGGGAAAGCGACCGGCCAATCCCGCGAGACCAATTCTGCAGCCGGCTCGAACCGAGGCAGCCGGTAAGCAGGCTCAACCCAGCGCTGTCCCGAACGCATCACCTCACGCGTACCGAGAACCGGGATTTCCGTATTGAGTTGGGAGTAGGACGCCTCGACAGGGGAGCTGTTCGCGGCCTCCCCCCGAATACGGAAAGCACGTCCGTCCCCCATGGTGCCGTCACCGGTCACCCGCACCCACCAGTCCGCGACCCGGCAGCTCCGTGCGGGCAGATCCCCAAGGGTGATCGACGCCGGAGCGCTGTTCTCGAACGGAATCTCAAATCCCTTTGGCACAGTCAGGGTCACCTTCACAGCGCGCAGCAGCGCCTTGCGCTCATGCCCCCCAAACCACGATGCATCCCGGGGATTGACAACCTGGGCATACACATGAACAAAATCTCCCTTCGCTTTGTTCCGGGCGTCGTAGTCCAGCTGAACCTGCGGCGCCAGATAACGCCCAACGACGTTCCCACCCACCTTGTGGTCCCATGCGAAGCGCCGGGCATGTTCGGCAGCCGTCCAGTAACGCACGCCGTCCAGGTAGGGCAATTCGTTCCAGCTCTTCCGCCCGCGGCCGGCCTGAATGTAAAGAAAGGTCCCAAGGTTCCCGGGATTCCGCCATCTGGCCAGCTCAACGGTTGTCTCGAATTTCGAAAGTCGCATCCCGGCTGGAGTCGAGAGCTGACTGAAGAAAAGGCAATCGAGCTCTTCCACCACCGGAACTGTCTGCGTGTCCCAAACGCGCTTGCTGTTGGGGTAGCCGAAGAAACCGTCACAAACACCGGGCTTGACGATGTCCCGGTAATGGAAAGGGAGAACGCGAGCTTTCGCCTCTGTTTCCGCCCCCGGGTGGTGATCGAGATTCCAGAATGCCGTCGCTTGCCAATAGAGAACCAAGCGCCCGTCACTGGCCTCCTTCATGGTCCGGTGTATCTCGCCGAGGACGGCGCAGTACTTCTGTCCCCACCACAGGCGGTGAGCCGCGTTTCCGGCATCGAACGGAGCCCCGAGCTCACCCTCAATCTCCTTGGCAAATCGCACCATATCCCAGGTCGGTGGCACGTCAGGGCCAATCTTCATGAACGGGCGACCGGTGAAGTGGCTGGGGAGTTCCTCAAGGAAGAAGGAGCCCACCACGTTCTGAGGATGCGTGACGCCGTCAATGACCAAGCGTAACTGCCGTCGCGTTTCCTCAAGGACACGTTCCCGAACGCCCTCTTTGTACAAATAGTGGAAAAGGGTTGCCTGGTGCCGATTCTCCGGGCAATCGCCCTTGCCCATGATCGGCCACACACGCACAGCGATCTTGTGCTTGGGATTGATCCGCAGGATGGCGTTGAATCGGTCAAGCGTCCGTTGGTCAGCAGGGTCGTTGCCGAAATTGACCATTGACCAGTCGTACCGGGCAACATCGGCAACCGGTCCGCCGTAGATTCCCCAGCCCCATTCCCAGAAGCGCTCGCCCTTCTCGGCAGCTCCAGCCCACAGAACCCCAACGAAAAGCCAGACACCGACTGCGCTCCGCAAACATCTTGTCATAGCGACGTCCCTCTCAGAAATGGCCAAACGTGACAAGGAGACGCTACCCGCCAAAGGACAAGTAGTCCAGTCCGGAAGTGTGAGGGGAGGAGTTCTTTCCATCGAGAGCCAAACGACTGGGTCGCCGCGCACGGGTACCGCCCACGTTGCTTTGTACGCCGCACGGCCCCCGGGCGGCATTTCTTCTTGGCGACCGGAGGGCCGCTCGCCGTACAAGCGGGATTCCGCCACCGCCCAAAGGCGCCTCCCACTTTGTCTTGGGTCATGCGTCTCTGGTGTCCTCAATGTGGGAGGGGCGCCGTCCCGCGACCTTCCTCAGGGGCGGGATTCAGTCGCCGCACGGGGGCGCTTCGCACACTTCCCGACCCCACCTGCCTCGTGTGGGTGGTGGGCGAGATTGATCCTCCCCCCCGGACTCGCAGGCACGCTTCCCTCCCGGTAAAGTGAACGACGCCGAAAACGCCCCCCGCGCCCAACGAGGTCAGCATGCGCCATACCATCACCGTTTTTCTCCTCGCCACCGTTCCTTACTGTGTCGCCGTCCCCGGGGACAACATCGCCCAAGGGTGCCCCTACGTGATCAGCCAAGCACCAGGCACAGCCCGTTCATACTCCGATGCCACGGGGACGGAACGCTACCGATCAGATAGCCCCTATCGCGGCGAATTGACCGATGGCAAGAGCTCAGCAGACCACGACCGGGCACAGGTCCGCTGGCAGATCAGGTATGTCCCGATCGCGGTTACGGTGGAGTTGGGCGACAGCAAGACGATCGACGAGATCCGGCTGAGTCCTCTCGTTGCCCTGCGCGAAGGGGGGAGTGTGTTGCCTACTCGCATCGACGTGGCAGTTCGCAGCAGCCAGTTTCCCTACCCCAGTTGGATCCAGGTCACCCAGTGGCACAGACCAACCAACGCTGAACTGAGCCCCATCCGGATCAGCCTGATGCCAGTTCCAGCATCGGCTGTACGCGTAAGCATAGGCGGCCCTGCCTGGCAGACACTGATTCTCGACGAGGTCGAGATCATCGAGAGCCCCGCCCCCCCAACCGAACTGATACCGATGCAGGACGCCCTCATCGAGGCGGAATGGCTCGCTCCGGAACGAGCCACTGCCGACAAGGGAGCTTCAGGGAAAGCCGTCTTCCTGACTCCCGACCATCCCGTTCTGTCACTCGAGCTTCCACTCCCGGCAGGAGATTACACAGCGCGTGTCCGCTCAAGAGCCTCCGAGCAAGACACGTTCAGCGAAATTCTGCCGGCGTGCGGGGGGATCTCGTTGCGACCTCAGCCCGTCACCAATGCCATTTACACCTGGCAACGCTCCCATGTCACGGTGGCGAACGACGGCCAGGAAAAACTCACCATTCGCCTCACAGAAGGCCCGGGCGTCTACATCGACGCCGTCCGAATCCACAAACTCACCTTGAACGAGCCGATCAAGACATTGAAGAGCTTCCCTCGCGACACGGCTCTCACACAAAACGGCGCCCCACGCTGCGCCATCGTGGTCGACGACAACGAGGAGTACCGCCCACATGCAGAACGCCTCGCAGAAGGGCTGAAGAAGATGGTCGGCACAGAAATCCCCATCATCACCGGAACCAAATTGACCGAGGTGCAGATCCGCCTACATCACCTGTTCGCATTGGGGAACCGGGAGACAAATAGAGCGCTGCTGCTGGCTCGACCGGGCGGCTGGGGGGCCTTCCCCGGACCACCCGCCGACGGCACGCCGCACGTGTATGTCGCTGTCGACACCCAAGGCGTGGGCACGAACGTTGTCCTGCTTGGGGGAAAAGATGGCTCTCAGGTCAATGCCAGCGTGACCTCCCTGCTGGAGCACCTGCGCCCAGCCCCCACGCCGCACCTGCCGTGGATGGCTCTTCCCAGCCCTCGCGTGGATGGCCCGGAGACCTACCGCAAATGGGCGATCGAGAGCGGGAAGTGGCTCCGTCAGGGCGGCATACGCACCATCCTGAAGCACACCAAATACTACGGCGACAACACGTTCATGATGTTCGCGCACCGCTACTGGGAATACCTGGACTCAACCGACACGGTCCGCCGCTCGAGCTACAACGGAGCGTTGGACATGGAGTTCCACAAAATCCTGCCCAACTTCGAAGCCCGGGAGCACAACGGAACCTTCAGCGATCCCGAGCATCTGGCGATGACCAACCTGATGATGCGACTCACATCCATGACCCAGTCCTTGTTCATCAAATGGTGGGGGCTGCGAGGGCCCGGAGGGGATGAAGGCGTCACGCAACGGATCCGGGAGCGCTCACCACGAATTACCTGGAACCACCAGACGTTTCCGGCCCTCTGCCTGTTCCGCGGGGCCGACTATTTCGGCCGACACTACGACCTGCCGCAAGCCCGGACGTGGAAGGCGTGGACAGAAGATGTCATGCGCCCTGCCCTGCACACCTCCAAGCCGATCTGCGACTGCTGGGGATACCAGGACATCACCATGCAGCATACCGGCTACTACGCCGCCCTCATCGGGCGCTGGGATTACTTCGAGCTGAACCCACTGCACGACTTCCTTCGTCTCCGCCTGATGCTGCACGACAATCTCAATGCCCCGGTGGGGAACGGCGATGTGGGCGGCTATGCCGGGCCTGTCGATGGCGACCCGCGAAACCAGCTACGTGGGTTCAAGAGGGTCACTGGCAACCGAATGGACATGCGTCGAGTCAGCGTCGATGACCTCACCGGCCTGACTGTTCACCCTTTGGAGCGTCGCTGGTACGATCTCTTCGCAAAGGGCAGCGATACGCCTCCGGCAAGGGCCTTTGACAAGCTCCTGCTGCGCAACGCCGCGACCCCGGACGACGCATACCTCCTCCTGGATGGCGTCTCCGGAGGAAACCACGGACACTGGGACGGGAACTCAATTCTGAGATTCACGGACAATGGGCGCATGTGGCTGTGCGAGGGGGACTACATCAAAGGAGACGCCAAAGACCACAACACGGCAACTGTCATGCGCAATGCGGAGAGCGCATTCCCTCAGAATATTGTGGAACTCCGGGAGGCACATGCGACAGATGAGTGGGCCGTAACAGTCACTCGGACTCCGGATTATCAGGGACTCGACTGGGACCGCCACATCGTTTGGCACCGCCCCACTGACACCTTCATCATGCTGGACCAGTTCACAGCCACAAAACCCGGAGCCTACGACGCGACAGTCCGATTCAGAAGCCTCGGCGAAACAGAGCTGAGTGATCGGGTGTGGACGGTCACCCAAGCAGGCGGGAAGCGGTTCAGCATTCACGCCCCAGGGCATGGTCGTTTGACCGAGGGAAGCGCCCCTGAAGACGCCAAGAACTGGAAGAAATATCCCCACGCCGCCCCAACGCCAAGGCTGTTCACCCACCGGATCACGCGAGATCTGGCGGAAGAGGATCGCATGACCGTCCCCAACGTGTTCTACGCCGCTGAAACAGACGCCGCGCCGCGACTCGCAGCCTCCATTACGGCTGCCAACGCAGTTCTGGTCAAAGGAACACCTGCAATGGCTGTTTTCGCAGGTCCGACAACCACGGAGCAGTTCCAGACGGACGCAGCCAACAGCGTGTTCTCGCCAAGCGGCTGTCTCTTGGTTGGCCTGACCTCACTGACGGCAGGAAACTGCGCCCTGCGAACCTCGCAACCCGTGGCGGCAAACGTCAACTTTGGCAGTCAGACCGTCACAATCACAGCGGCTTCCTCCGGTCAACTGCAGCTGAGCTGCGGTACCGAATCGACGCGAGTCCCCTTCACGAAAGGGACCACCAGCGTGGCCAAGCCCCCTACCGGCCTCATCTCGATTCTGAGCACAATCCAGCCAGCACTTGCAGGAAAACCACCGTTGCCGCCAACCGCGAAAGCGGCCTCAAGACAGGCAACGACACACACGCTTACCGAGATCATGGGCATCCCCCTCCCCGCCGCAGGAACGTGCATCATACCTGTGGATCTGGACGGCGACGGGACGTCAGAGTGGCTCGCCGGAACGGAGAACGGATCCCTGATCGCAGCCGACACCAGCGGGAAGGTCCTGTGGCAACACACCTTCAGCGGTGCGGTCAACGCCCTCGCCTCTGCGGATCTGGACGGCGACAAGCGCCCCGAAATCGCCTGCGCGGTGGAGGACAGTCACCTGCATGTGCTCAACGCAGACGGCACGGAACGCTGGAGTAAGTTCTTTGACGCCTACCGAGCTGCAGGCGGAATCGAGGGCCATCCGCGTGCCGTGATCGCACGGGACTTTGATGGTGATGGCGTGCCGGAAATCGCGGTCGGCTGTGCAAACAGTATCTTCTACGTTCTGAACGCAAATGGTACCCCCAAAACCGGAGGAACAGGTCCGTGGGAGCTCACCACACAACACAAAGCGAGCGCGATCGATGCCGCGGAAATGACCGGGGACGGCCAACTGGAAATGCTCTGCGGATTCACCTATGCCTCGCGCCGAATCGTCGATTTCTCCAAGTCCGGATATGATCGCCAAAGCGCCTTGTCCGGATGCATCAGCGGCTGCATGGCCATCACCCATGCAGACTTCGATCAGGATGGACGTGCGGAAGCGGTCTTCGCTGATCAGGACGGCAAGGTAACCGTCTGCAAACCGTGGCAGAAGAAGCGGCTGACCACCGTCGTCCTGTGGTCACGCATCATCGGCGATGATGCACATGTGCGTGCCTTGGCAGCAAACGTGTCAGGCGATGCCCATCCCGAACTGGTCCTGGCCTCGCGCAGCGGCTTCCTCGCCCTCGTCGACAGCCAGGGCGATGTGATCTGGACCCGCTACGCACAGGACGCCGTGACCGATGCAGCCGTTCTTGACGGAGCTGGACGTCCCGCTGCCATCGCCCGTGCCTCTCGGGACGGGGAACTTGCGCTCTTCGCACCGGATGGGGCACCGATGGGCTCATGGAAGGGCACGAATCCCATCACCAAGCTCGCAGTCGTGCGGACAGCGACCACGGATTACACGGCTGTACTGACAAAGGACAGGCTTCACGTGCTCGAGTTGGCTCCACGGTGATGGATGCACCGCGTGCAAAGACGCACGCTTCGACAGGTCGCGACGTACGAGAACGGTCGCTGGGGACATCGCCCCTCAAAGGCGCCCCCGCTCCGGGCATTCTTCCTGGAGGGCGTGTCGTCCCTTCTGTTCAGCAGGGCAAGCACCGACCGCCGGGCCTTCCTCCTGCCGTGCTACTCCCCGTCACTCGTGTCAATCACGAAGAGCTTGAGTTCACTCGGGGGCGGACCCTCATCACGCGGCCGATCGCGATTGGGGCCCAACGTCTCCCAGCGGAGAACATAGCGGATGGCCGGACTCGTCGGATCGACTCGACTGGTCGTCTTCACCTTCATCCCCGGGTAGGCTGACGTCACCTTCCGCGCTTCCGGGGGCAAAAGCGAGGGCGGCTTGGGATATGTCCCCACAGGCTTCAGGGTTGCCTCATCAAGCCGCCAGATGCCCGAACCTTCCTTCCAGTGTCGGTAGCTTTGCCCCAGGCCGCCATCTTCCCTGACGGTGACCGAGCCAAGGCGCACTTGGGCCCCAACCGAGCCCCCGCCGCTGAAGCCCCAGCGATGGGCCCAGTCACTCGTCTGAACCCGTTGCCACACACCGGGGCCCTCCAGGCGAGCATTCATGGCTTGGGTGTTTCCTGCGACATCATACTTGTGGTAGGTGACAACGGGGCGCTTCTGCGCGTCAAACCCCAACGCCTGAACCGAATTGATCATTCCGCCCTTCACTGGGACAGGATCAACGACCTCCCCGGTCTCCAGCGTGATGGGCAACTCCAGTCGTTTGCCGGCGCTGGTCTCCCAGTCGACCAGGTTCGGACTTCGGGCATACGAGATGTCGTGATTGGTTGCGCAATCAGGCGTGTCGCGCCACATCCAGATCATGTGATACCACCCATCCGGTCCCAGCTGCGGCATCCGGGCATACGCGTTCATCCTCCCCTGGCCGTCGAGCAGAGGCTTGTCCAGAAGTCGACGCCACGTCCGGGTATCCGGATCGTAGATGTTGTAGAAATCCCCCCCATTCCCACTGGATCCATGCCGATAGCGGAAGATGAGTTCGCCTTTGGGCCCCGCCATGAACCGGGGATAGGTGCAGCGATTCTCCTCGGTGCCGACCATCTTGTCCACACGCTCCAACGGTGAGGCATCAAATGGTCGAGCACTCCGGAAATAGACCAGCGGATCGACATGCATGTTACCGGCGAGATGGAGGTAGCCGTCGCGATCGACAGCCATCGTGACGTAATTGTGGCTGTCCCAGGCGATGGTGGAGGAGAGTCTCTTGCGCCTTTTCCAGTAAACGCCCTGCGGGTGGGACACATCCCATCGAGCAGCGCCCAACCTGCGGCTTGCCACGGTCATTCGCCGTTCACTGTCGTAGAACGCCACGAATTGGTTGTCGCCGTGAGTCAGGAGATCGAACCCAACCGGGTGTCCGGACCACACAGCACTGACGACGATTACGTCCACGATAGTCATGAATCTGTACCTCGGGGAAAATAAGTGTGTGCGGGGGGTGTCAGTCGCACGCCGCGTCCAGGAATGCCAGGTAGTTCTCGATCACCCTGTCGTCGGGGTCGGGCTCGTACGGCCCGGCACTGGGTGAGAGCATGAAGCGACGCCCTTCAAGCTGGCGCAGCTGGTCGTGTACGGCCTCGGTCATCTCCTGCGGCGTCATACTCCGGAAGCAGTCATACTGTATGCAGCCGATGAGGCCCAACTGATCGCCGACAACATCAAAGGCCTGCTCCAACGTGCAGTCCCCGATCGGCGGCTCCTCGATCGTGTGAAGGGCGTCCGCGCCCATGGTGAGGAAGTCCGGCAGAATCTCGCCAATCTGCCCATGGTAGTGCTGAATGGCATATTGGCCATGGGCATGTACATCATCCACCAATGTCCTGGCATACGGGACGATCCACTGCTGGAACGTCTCGCGGTTGACCAAGGGAGGGGAAGCAAGCTCACTGCCGATCAGGAAGTAGACCTCGGCCAGGTTCCGGCGCAACGCGAAGTCGTAGATCGCTCGCATGCGAACCATGGCGTTGTCCAGGAAAGCCTGGACTTCACGAGTGTGCGTCAGTGACCAGATCGCGTAGGTTTCAAGGTCGGTATTGGAGTACAGAAAACCGATGGGTTCGCCAAGGCAGAGCATCATGGCACCGTAATCCTCCGGGAAGTCGTCCCGGTCAGCCAGGTATTGCGGCATCTGCTTCTCCAGTTCCCGATCGATGACGGTCGGATCCTGCTCAATGGGGAAACTCAGGAGTATCTCCAGATCCTCGTCGGTCGTGAGCAGTCGCTTCCGCGTGACCCCGCCGGATGTCTTGCGTGTTTGGGAAACCAGTTCGGCCCCACCATAGCGGTAGCGCTGCCGCGTCACCTCGGCACCGTCCTCCACGGTCGTTTCCTTGCTGATGACCACATCCGGTGAAAAAAGAGGCGCGTGCGGCGATCGGCGATTGAGCATCACGGCCCGTCCCTTGGATGCCTCGAACACGCGCCGATAGCCGGCGTGGTTGTGGATATCGACATAGCAGCCAATCGGGGAGTACGGGAAAAGCAACCAAGCCGGGTTCCGGTCCACCGGGCGGCCGTCCAGCCAGCGAAACAGGCGTTCTCGGGGAGTCATCGTCACAGGACATTCTCCAAGCCGAAAGTGGTCGTAGGCCAGTTCTAGCGGCTAACATAGCGGGCGCCCGGAGAGTCCACCTGCATGGGTGTCAGGTGTCAGTGTTCAGGATGGGCAGAAATGCCCCGGAATGGGCCGCACAAGTGCCGAACCGCCGGTCGTTTGTGCGACAGCTTCTTTCCTGACACCTGACACCTTTCGCCCAGAACGGTGGTCTCCGTGCAGACACTAACATAGCCCCTGCCCAACGCAATGCTGACACGCGTCCTTGTCAACCGAGCCACCTGCAACGAGAGTACGGCTCCCGACAGCACAGGAGGCACAATGATGGGATCGCGCACACGCCGAGAGTTTCTGGGGTCCGCTCTGGGAGCAGCCGCTGCCCTGGCATCCAGCCGCATCGTGGCTGCTGAAACGGACCAACCTCGGCCCAATCTCGTGTTCGTCTTCCCCGACCAGTTCCGAGTGTTCTCAATGGGATTCATGAACGCCGACCCCGTGGTCACACCCCATCTGGACCGTTTTGCCGCCGAGTCTGTCGTCTTCTCCAACGCGGTCAGCAACTTCCCTATCTGCAGCCCCTACCGGGCCATGCTCTTCACCGGTAAGTGGCCCTACGCGAACGGCGTCTATACCAACTGCAACTCAGGCCGCCCCGAGATCTTCCTGAAGCCGGAGGAACGCTGTTTCAGTGACGTTCTCGCCAACCGGGGCTACGATGCCGGCTACATCGGCAAGTACCACCTTGAGTTCCCGACTGAAGAAGACGCTAAGTACGGTGAAGGCCGCCGCGGGAAAAGGCTCGTGTGGGATGCCTACACTCCCCCGGGACCACGCCGACACGGCTTCAATTTCTGGCATTCCTATGGCTGCTGTGACAAACACCTCAAGCCGCACTACTGGCCGGGAAACACCCCCATCGACAAACCGACCGAGGTGAACGAGTGGTCTCCCAAACACGAAACCGACGTGGCGACGGAGTACATCCTCAACCGAGGCGGCGCCCAACGTCGAACAGATTGCCCATTTGCGCTGTTTGTGGCCTTCAACCCGCCGCATCCCCCCTACAACCAAGTCCCGGATCAGTACCGGGAGAACTACCAGGACGTGCCGCTGGACCAACTGCTCAGACGCCCAAACCTGAAATTCGAGGGCAAGGGACGGGGAGCCAGGGGGGCCGCCGCTGACTATTTCGCTGCCGTCACCGGAGTGGACGAACAGTTCGGCCGAATCCTGGCGGCTATCGACACAGCCGGACTGCGCGACAACACCATCATCGTCTTCACCTCGGACCACGGCGAAATGATGGGCAGCCATGGTCGCATGGGCAAAGGGAATGCTTACGAAGAGGCTTTCCGTATCCCACTCATCATCCGCTACCCAAAGCACCTGGCTCCCAAAACGGATCCCCTACACATCAATGTCCCGGACATGATGCCGACCTTGTTGGGCATGATGGGTTTGGGTAAGGATGTCCCCGCTGCGGCCCAGGGCTCAGACCACTCAGAAACGATCAGGAACAGCGGTGGCCCACGCCCCAGCTCAACCTTCTTCGTCATGGGCCCGAAGGACCCCAATTCCGGCACCCGCGGAATCCGCACGGATCGCTACACGTTTGTGGTGCGGAAGGGAACAGGCCAAGGCCCCAAGCTGGGCCTCTTCGATCGGCAGAGCGATCCCTACCAGCTCACAGACATCGCCGCAGAGAAGCCACAGCTATGCCGGAAGCTCGTCGCTGATCTCAATGTCTGGCTGACAGGAACAAGCGACCCATGGGAGAAACTGGATTGGCCGATCCGGGCTGCCAACGCATTCTCCGTTCAACGTACCACGGACGGGTTCGGTACCGGCTTTGAAGTCCAGAAGGACGGGGCTTTGACCATGACACCTGCGAGCCCTCTGGCCACCCTTTCAGAGACGAAAGGCGAGGTCATCTCCGGGGCCCGTTCTCTTCGAGCCGACACGCAGAGCTCCGCCACCACGTACCACGAATTCCTGAGATTCGAGGAATTGCTCCAGGCCAGTAGACATTACGAGGCAACCTATCGCTATCGGGTGTTGGCGGCAGACGAGCGCACACGGTTCTACACCGTCGTCCGCTCCACAAGTGACATCAAACGCAAAGCTGCCCGCATCTACTGGAACGAAGAACCAGGGGAGGTAAGGACAAGGACGTTCCGCTTCAAAACGAGCGATATCAATGACCACCACCTGATGTTTGGGATCCAGTACAGGGGGGCCATCATCATCGATTCTGTCACCGTGAAGGAATGCGACGACGAATAGAGGCTGCCAGAGAGCCCATGACCATTAGCGCCACACACCGATCATTTGGAGACACGCACGTGCGAACACTTGCTTTACTCTTTGCAGTCTTTGGCGGCCTCCTGCAGGCAGCCGACGACTCGCTCCTGCTCCACCTTGACTTCAATGAAGGCGATGGCGCCCTGGCCCAAGACACTTCGGGGCGCGAGCACCATGCTAAACTGATCAACACCCAATGGCACAGGCCCGGGCTTGAGGGCAGTGCCGTGCGCCTGACCGGCGAGGCCTCCTTCATCCAGTTTCCGGCACACGAAGACTTCAGCCTGGCCCAGGACTTCACGCTGCTGCTGTGGATGAAAGTCGATCGATTCGAGTCCCACGGGCTCAGCCTTTTCGTCCGCGGAAACTATGTAAAAGGGTGGCAGACCTACGTCTACAAGAGTTTCATCGCCATGTCATCGCGCGGCCTTGGCAAGGGGCTGATCTGCCGCCGACGCTTTGCCTCAGGCACTGGGCCGAGCTACCCGTTCACGCAGATCGCGATCACCGGCAGCAGAATCGATGACGCAACCACGGCCATTTCCTTCTACATCAATGGCGAACTGGCGGAAGCGTTCACGGCTAAAGGCCGCCTGCCCGTCTCAACGCACCCCCTCACCATCGGCAACTTCGCCTCTAACGAGGGGGTGGGTTTTCGCGGCCTAATCGGTCAAGTCAAGATCCACAACCGCCCGCTCTCGGCCAAAGAAGTGAGCGCCGATTACCTCGGGATGGACCGCGGGCAACCGTCCTCACGGGTGATTGCCCCCCCAGTCGCTGCCCGCCCCCCGGAAGCCCCATTGCCGAAGCTGACGAGACGTCGTGTGGCCTTGTTCTGTCCGAATGCAGGTTTCCCCGGGACGCCGGTCCGGGATACAGCCTGGTTCGAACGCGAACTGACGGAACTCGGCTTGCAGGTCACGAGGTTGAGTAACGAGGACCTGATCCGGACAGCGACCTTGACCGCGAAGCGTTTCGACACACTCATCCTGCCAAGTGCACATCTCCCGTTCGAAGCTGAATACTCCGTGTTCCAGTACATGTCAGGCGGCGGCAATGTGGTCAGCGTGAGCTGCACGCCAACCACCTGGAAGGCCGACGACGCTGGGGAGATGGTCTCGAAACAGCACAGCCGGGGGTGGTTTGCCCCATTCCTGATTCGCCACCTCCCCTTCGCTTGGGCACGACGTCGACTGGACGTGGAGGTCCTCCTGACGTCGCCCGCAGCCGAGCGTATCGGCCGCCTTCTGCCCCCAACAGCGGGGCCTTTCCCGCACCGACGGTACAACCTAGTGGACCGGTGGGACCTGCAACCCGTTGCGACGGGACGGGGGGGAGACACGGATGTCACCGACGGCGAGAACCTCTTCGCAGCAGCCGACATCATGTTGCCGCTGTACCAGAGACCGAACGGCGAGCCCACCGACTTCCACATCTACCGCTACTACAACCCCCACCTGTTCGGTGTCACACTCGTTGAACTGGGGGCGCTTGGGGCCGAGCTCATCGGGACCGACAACGGAGGGGATGTGCTCCAGGCCGTGCTGCAGCTGGCCGAAGGCCCACTCCCGGGAGAGGGCACGGCTGAACACTATCGGCACATCAACCAGCTCCACCAGGCCTGGAGTGTCCTTGGAGACGTGTTCGTCGACGCGACGGACAAACTGCGCGATGCCACCTACTTCGCTCACCTGACCAGCAACGCTCTCTGGCAGAAGTTCGACACGCAAGCGAAAGAGACGGCCGACCGCATGGCGGCCTTAGTCGAGCGCAAGAAGGCGTGGGACCGCATGCTCCTCGCCAAAGCCGAACCGCAAGATCTGGCCACAGCGACCCGGACGTTGAGTGAGGGAATAGCCCTGACTCAAGATGCGTTCATGGCGTTGTCCAACAACGCCAAGAGAGCCCTGCGGGAGGCCCGGAAACCGGCTGGAGTACCGGTGCGAAGTCCGTACGGCGAACTGCTGATTGAAGGCTATCTGACGCTGCCGACAAACCTGACGATGTTCCGCACCTGGCACTTCCCGGCCATGAAACACATCGGGGTCAATCTCTTCAGCAGCAAGATGCACCCCTGGTACACGGCGGATCCGGTGATCCAACAGCAGATGCAGGGCATTGGCCGTGACCTCGGCTTCCAGTACGGCGTAACGGCTGCACTGAAGCCGTCGTCAGGCGAACTCCGCCCCTCCGACGGCACGATTCGTGATTCCCCCCCACAAGTCTACGATCGCGCCAAGGCGGAACAACGTGTCAAAGCGTCTCTCGCCGCGGCAAGCAGTCTCTCCACTGTCCGGATCGGACTCGCACACGAGACCGGATTGGGGTTGAAGTACTGGGGCAGTCAAGCCCTTGCGGATTACCACCAGTACCTGGCCCAGGAGTACGCCGACATCGCTGCGCTCAACCGTCACTGGGGCAGTGACCATGCGGCGTTCAGCTCACTCGCCCTGCCAACCAGGAAGCCAACAACGCCGGCCGAACACGCGGCCTGGGAGCACTGGCGGGATCTGCGCGAAGCCAAGTTTGAGGAGTACCTGAAGACGTTCTATGACCTGGTCAAGAAACACGACCCAAATCTGGCCGTGTCGAGCACCGTGTCCACAGGAAGCCTGCAATCCCCGCTCTACGGGGTGAATTTCTACAATGTGACCCGGTACCAGGACATCAGTGGAATTGACGGCACGGCAGTCAATCCTCCCAAAGAGTGGCTCTACCTGGACCTGACCAAGAAGCCGGTGCTCACCTGTGAGTGGGGCGGCCTCTACCAGACGAAGCCGCTGAGCTATGTGAACGGCAAGCTCTGGGAGGAACTGACCGGCGGCTGCATCGGCTTCAATCTCTGGATCTGGCAGTTCGGGGACTGCCGGAGCAACTACGTCAATTTCGCTGGTCTGCCCACCCTCTATGGAAGCCGCGCTCGGGGCACCGTCACCGACGCCCGAAAGATCCAACACGTGATCCTGGACGGACACCGGGCCAACCCCGAAATCGGCATCTTGTTCTCACAGACCACCCGCGTCCACGACCAGGGCTGGGGAGCAAAGGGCGGTCAGACGACCTCAGCTCACGTCCAGGCGGTGACGAACTACTACGCGCACTTCCTCAAGTTCCACCGTTCAGCGAGGGTGATCGCCGAGGAGAAGCTGTTGGAGGAAGACATCAGCTACCTGAAACTGCTGATCGTGCCGCAAGCCCTGTTTCTCGCCGAGAGTGTGCAGCAGAAGCTGATTGCATATGCCGCAGACGGAGGCAAACTGCTGATCGAGGGACGCTCAGGACAGTTCGACAACTTCGGGCAACGTCTGGACCTCCTCTTCCGGGCAGGCAAGATAGCCCCCGGCCACACGACGGTTCGCGAACTCAGCATCGGCACATCGACCTGGCCCACGGCGGAAGACGATTCGCTTTTCGCGCCGACACCACTCACTGGTCAGTCTCACGTGCTGGCTCGGTTCGGGACCGAACCTGCCGTCATCTCACTGCCGCAAGGGCAAGGGACGATCATCGTGGCAGGAGTCGCTGCCGGCTACAAACGGTATCAGTTCCTCCCGGAATTGGTGGAAACAGTGTGGCAGGGCCAGGACTTGAGCCCGAGATTCATGGTGTCAGACGACACCACGCTCCTGCGCGAATGGCGACACGGATCAGACACGTACCTGCTGTTGACTTCACGAACCGAACAACCGGGAGCCGTGCCGCTACAAGTGAAGATACGTGGAGACTGCAAGATTGAGGACTACCTGTTCAGGCGTGCAGTTGACGCCCGCTCCGACGGCAACTACACGACGTTCGACACACTGATGGCCAACGGAGCCCGGGTGTTCCGGATCCCCAACGGAGCACCGGCGGACGCACGGGTGACGTGGTCCCCGGACAGGGCGACGGAAAAGACCGTTGCGGGACAAGATGATCAGTCTCCCATCACATTGCCATTCACCGGTCGAATCTACGCCGCAACCGCATTGGTTTGGGGAGAGTACGTCTTCCGAAACAGCACGATCGCTTCGGGTATAGACGCAGAGATGGGCGAAACCTACCTGAGCATCAGTCACGGTCCTGACGTGCAGAAGAAGCGGATTCTTGCCGGTGGCGATTATCATTTCAGGATGCGCGGCAAAGCATTCCGAGTCCAGTGTTCCGGGAGCTTCTACAAGTTCCCCTTCCACAGTGAGGTCACAATCACCGAGGCAAAGGACGGGGTACCTCAACTCGGATGCGAGATGGAGAAGGAGGGCACGTCGATCCGTGTGAGTTCGGGCCTGTTGCAGCTGGCCCTGGAGCCAGGACGCGGAGGCCGGATCAACGAGATTGCCTTGACCGACGACCAGATCAACCAAGTCGCCTCGGACGGCGCGCTGTCCGCTTGCACAGAGAACGTTGGGAGTGTCCCGGGGCCTTTCGCAGACCGGCCATTTGCCGCAACAGTTCTGGAGCAAAGCACCGATGCAATCGTGCTTGAACTGGTAAACGACCAGCCGATCGAGCGTAAGACCCTTCAGAAGACATTGACCGTCCGAAAGGGCATCGCCGGCTTTCGCTACGCTTTGCGCTGTGTGAACCGCGATGAACGACCGGTCCAACCGCCGTTCGAGCTGAGATGGCATCCCGAACTCGTGATCGGCGGGCTGGCCGACGAGCCGGATATGCTGGTCATCCCGACGCGGGACGGCCCCCGCGCCCTGCCCCTCCAGGCCAACCAGTCCGGCACGTCATTCGCTCCGGGAGCCAACTGGGCGGCGGTCGTCGATCGCAGTGAGAAGCTGGCCTATGTAACCACATTCAACCCCGGCCAAGTCGGGCGCATTTACGTGTGGCAGGATGCACGCTTCTATGACTTGGAAGTGTTCTCACCACATCGCCAGGTGAAACCGGAAGACAGCATTGATCTGGACCTCGGGATCTACTTTCTGCGTGGCCTGACCGGCCTTGATGTCTACCGTGATGGCCACGGCGCTCAGGCAGACCTGCCGAGCAGCTTTGACCAGAAGGAGTACGTTCGATTCCCCGTGGAGATCGGCAGTGCACATGCCAGGATCGAGCCGGTGACGATCGCGGCCAAACTGTGGCGGGAGAAGCGAATGATCACAGATTTCGGGGGTACGGTTGAAGACACGGTGGCCTTTGACCAGCCCCTCACGCATATCCTGGAATCCGATCTCTCCGAGTACCCCGACGGCTCCTACGACCTGCAAGTGACGATCAAGGTCGCCAACCGACCGGTGCTGCTGATTGCGAAGACGCTTGAACTGTCCGGCAACGAACGCAGCAAACTTCTGGCCTACTACGAGACATGCAAGACGACGATCGAATCGCTGGCAAAGACCGCTTCAAGACGCTCAGCTGCGGGAGCCTTCGATCTCCGCGTTCGTCTGGAAGAACTCCGCGGCGATATCACAGCCGGTCGCCTGGATGCCGCCGCGGCCCGATGCGGCGAGTTGACGAAGGCCCTTACCGCCCTGCGACAAAGGAAGCCATGAAGACTGCACTCGAAATGCGGAACGGCGTGCCCTCGCTGGTTATCGATGGTGAGCCCGTGGCCCCTATGATGGTGTGGGGCCGCAGCAACAGCGCACTCAGCTGCACAGCAGAACTGATGCAGCCCCGCGAATTCCACCTCTACACCACGCCATTGCCGCTGCCGTGGCCCCAACCGGGAGACGATCACGATTTCGGCGCCGTCGACGCAGAAATGGGTGCGCTGCTGGCCAACGATCCGCAAGCCCTGACGATGCCACGGATCACCGTGGAACCTCCAGCCTGGTGGAAGGAACAGCATCCGGAAGAGATGCCTGTCTGGGAAAACGGCAAGAGCGACCAGTTCATCTCGGTGACCTCCGAGCGCTGGCTGCAGGAAGCCCCGACTCACATCCACACACTCGTGACCCATCTCGAATCACGCTGGAACGAGCACGTCTTCGCCTATCACCCGTCAGCCCTCAACAGCGCAGAGTGGTACTATGCGTCCACCATCTGGCAGTGTGGAGATTGGGGACTGCGGAACTACGAAGCCTCGTTTGCCCGAGGTTACCAGCGATGGCTTGAGGAGCAATATGAGACGCTTGACGAGCTCAACCGTGCATGGAAGACCGCTTACAGGGCGTTCGCGCAGGTACAGGTCCCGCCCCCTGAGCAGAGGCGTCGTACAGACCATGGCCTGTTGCGTAACCCGGTAGCCGAACGACCGGTCATCGATTTTACCGTCTACCAATCCGTTGCCATCACGGACGCCATCCGCATCATGGCACGAACGTTCAAAGATGCCTGCGACTGGCGCAAGCTCGTCTACATCTTCTACGGCTACACGTTCGAACTGGCAGGACTGCAGGAGGGCATCAGCCAGTTCGGCCATCTCGATCTCGACGCTGTCCTTGACGACCCCGCAATCGATGTGTGGTGCGGCCCGAGCGGCTATGTCGATCGCCGCACCGGCGGCAGCGGCCCGATCATGGCCCCCGCAGAGAGCTGCAACGCCCGAAGCCGCGTCTGGTGCAATGAAGACGACCTGCGCACGCATTTGAGCAAACCCGACACGGGCTGGGGCCGGGTCGCGACCGAGGAAGAGACGCTTTGGGCTCATCAGCGCAACTTCATGGCCTCGTATGTGCGTCGGTCACAGATGTGGTTCATGGACCAGGGCGGAAACTGGCTTGAGAGCGAGGCAATATGGGACAACCTGGCGGCCCTGAAAGACCTCTACCGGGAGCTGCTTGAGAACCCCACCCCGCTACGTTCCGATGTGGCAGTGGTCGTTGATGAGCCAAGCCTCTGCCAAGTCGCATACGGCATCGAGCTGGGATTGCCGCTGTTGTACGACCTGCGCACCGAGATCAACCGCATGGGCACGACCCCGGAGCTCTGGCTTCAGGCCGATTACCTGCGCGGGAAGGTGAAAGGCAAAAAACTGGTCATTTTCCTGAACGCCTTCAGCCTGACTGCCCAAGAGCGCGGAACGGTAACGGACCACCTTCAGCGAGACGGAGCGACGGCCCTGTGGTTCTATGCACCTGGCGTACTCGCCCCTGACGCGGACAGTCCCGGCGATGCCTATGGCGCCAGACACATCTCCGAACTCACCGGAATCCACGTCGTGGAACGCGACGGTGATCGCTCTCCGGCCATGCGTTGTACTCGTGACCACCCCTTCTGCGCAAACCTGCCCGACAGGATGTTGGTCGAGCCCGATGACATCATCGCAAACTGGGGAGAGCGCGATGAGAAGTTCCAGTTCCGCCAGATGACCTACCCTCCCCGCAAGAAGCTGCGCCCCCTCTTTGCCGTCCAGGATCCGGATGCTGACGTCTTCGGACACTACGCCGATACCGGTGAGGCCGCAATGGCCGCAAGAGAGACCGCCGGGGCCTGCCACGTCTTTGTCGGCGGTCTGACGCTCCCTGCACAAGTACTTGCGAACATCGCGCGTGAAGCGTCAGTGCACCTGTACTGTGAGGCCGGGGACGTGCTATACACCGACGGTCACGCCCTGTCGATCACCGCCTGCACCGCCGGACGCAAGTCAATCAGCCTTCCGGCCTCCTCTACAGTGAGCGACGCCTTGACCGGAGAGCTCATTACGTGCGGAGAATCGTTCACGGTGGAACTGCGGTTCGGGGAAACACGAGTGTTCAGGCTCGGGTCCTCAGCGATGTAGCGGTCGCTTCCTTCTGCCTTCCTGGAGGCCGGTTTTCCCAAACCGGTGACGTTCACCGTCGAAGCCAAGGCAGGACCGGTCAGGGATGACCGGAGCTCCAGGGGAGGTGTGCGACGTCGAAGCCAAGGCAGGACCGGTCAGGGATGACCGGAGCTCCAGGGGAGGTGTGCGACGTCGAAGCCAAGGCAGGACCGGTCAGAGATGACCGGAGCTCCAGGGGAGGTGTGCGACGTCGAAGCCAAGGCAGGACCGGTCAGGGATGACCGGAGCTCCAGGGGAGGTGTGCGACGCTCTCACCCTCAACCAAGCCCCCCCAGCGCCTCCCGCATCCTGCCGATGACAAAGTCGACGGCTTTCCGTGAGGAAATGAGCGGCAACTTGGTCAGCGCGGCAGGCGGGCAGTCGGCCTTGTAGGTCTGGGCGCTGACATCGATACAGAAATCCGTGCTCAAAATGGCAGCGAACCTGGAAGCACATTCGGGTGTATCGAAGAACAGCGACGTCATGTGCGCTTCACCTTCAACCTGCGTGATCAGCGCAGGGAACTCCGCCATCAGCTTGATGGCCTCCGCGTGGTAATAGGCCCCGATCTCACGCGTGTGCTCGCCGTTCGCTTCGGCGAACTCGATAGTAACGAGATAGGCGAGTGACGCCAGTTCTTCCTGGCCGTTGGTGACCAAGGCACCAAACTGATTCAAGTTATCCATCGCCGCCGTTGTCAGAATCTTCGATCCCGCGTATTCACCCCCGGGGAAGCCTTTCCCTGCGGAGACAAAATCCGGCCGACAGGCATACTCCCGGAAGAGGAAGATCTCCGGAGACCAGATACAGGACTGAATCTCATCGACCAGGATCGGGATGTCATGGTCTTTGCACAAGGCGTGGGTGCGCGCAACGAACTCAGCCGTGAGCTTAATGGCCCCGTAGTTCATGAGTACTAACTCGTGGAGAAACCCAGCGACCTTGTATGGGCCGTAGTCAAGCTCATCGACCAATTGCTCGAAGTGCTCAGCATCGTTGATCGCGACCGGACGGACCACATACTGCCCGTGCTCCTCAAGACTGTCGGAAAGCCCCGGCCACATGCCGCGAAGCACCTGGGTCAGAACCGTGGTCCCATGATAGTTTGCCGTCCTGCCTCCCGCATGGTCCGCCATGACCAGAAACACCGGCGTTCTGCCGGCGTAAGGCGGCTCCTCTGCCGTCGCATCGAGATGGTAGAATCTGGCCAGCATCATTTTCAGCGCGGCCTCCACGGCCAAACTACCCGTCTCCAGATTGACTACCCGGTTCAGGACGTGCGGCTCATCCGTGGCAAGGACTTCGCTCAGGCTGCCTTCGTCGCCCTTCCCCAAACCGTTCGCCACGCGTACCAGTTCCCGCTCAGCCAGTCTGGTGATGTAACCTCGGGTGTTGTTATGGGTTGCATTGCAGATCCCGAGCCTCTTGGCATTCTCGATGAGACGGTAGCCGGGGAATGCATGCCCCAACGAAGCGTGGTAGTGCTCGCTCTTGCCAATGAAGTAAGCTCTGCCATCCTCACCAACTCGAATGGGCCCCAGTCCCGCAAGCGGCGCCATCTCCTGGTGCAGAGCGTCGCCGAATGCCGCAGTGGGGGCTCCGGTGATGCCCCCGTTGAGCCCTCTCGCAACCTGCATCCCAACCTTCTCGAGAAGCTCGTCGAGCCGAGACTGGAGCGCCTCCGGAAAGAAATCCACCGATTCGCTCGCAAGCGCTTTGAGCGCGCCTGGGTCAGCTCCGGTCAGGAACGACTGCGTCTCGCACACCGCGGCGATGTAGTCCGCCCCCAGCAGGTCACACAACGATCTACTGATTGTCTTCATGGTCACTTTCTCCAGGACTGGACAATCCGGCGGTCCCGTCTAACTGTATCGCCGCACTCTGCGCGGCGGCTTCCGGGGCTTTGTCCTGAGTAGCGCTGCACTCTGAGCAGCGGCTTCCGGGGCTTCGTCCTAAGTAGCGCCGCACTCTGAGCGGCGGCTTCCGCCGAACAAGAGAACTCCGCCCGGAGCGCGGAGCTACGGAAGGCAGCTACGCCCAGCCAGGCACGCTTTCGCCTGCCTAACAGTTACCGATGTTGGTCTGGTACGATACAGCCAGCCCTATGCTCCCGTACTCGATGTGATAGCTTACTCGACCTCCAGCACTAACATAGAGTGACATGCCACCTCGGGAAGGGTTGCCTGGACGCTCCCGTCAGGTCGTGTCTCAAGCTCAATCACACGGCGCCCCGGAGCGATATACGCCTGACGGACGCGCCGGGCCGGTGCTGGAGCGATCGTTACCGCGATTCCGTTCACGGGCACCATCTCCTCAGGCTCGTAGACAGCCAAGCCGGGCTGACCGCCAAACTCACCGCGGACCGGCATGCTCTGGTAGTTGACGAAATGAACGACGATCCGCTCATCGCTCTGCAAGAATGCGGTCGCCTCAATGCATGGCGGGGCCGTGACCTCGATCGTTTGCGCTTCGCCAAGCGCCCAGCGCACCGTGTTGATGATCGCCCGTTCTGCGTAACGGAAGCCAGTCTCCGCGTAGAGCGCTCCGAACTTGGCCGACAAGTAAGCAACCCGACTCCCCGACCGCGTGTTCAAGGCCGCCAGGCACGCCGGGGGGCCCGGGATGTAGTTCTTGCGGTAGCCGGGAATGTGATTGTTGGTGGACTCCTGCCGGGGGTAGAACTCCCCAGCCGTCACCGTCTCGCTCCCGGGTGTCACCAACTGTACGGGCGCCCACAGTGCGCTCAGCTCGTCCATCCCCTGTTCCAGCCCCCCCCCGGGAAGCATTCTGAAGAACCCGTACTCAACGTTGCCGGCTCTGGCACGAGCAGATTCGTTGCGCAGCAGGAAATCGCGTTCCGGGCCATCCGCGGAAAAGGACACCCCGAACAGATCCGCCAGGGCGAATTCGTTTCGGGCTTCACCGTTCTCATCGGCAAGCGATGTCTTGTAGGAGGCGACCAGCCCACCACCACCTTCGACGAACGCCTCAATCGCGTCGACCTGTCGCCCAGAGAGGCAAGGGGCATTCGGTACGACAAGCAGGCGATACCGGTGAAGATCGCCATCCGCCAGATGCCGGTCGCCGACAACATCGAAAATGATCTGGTTCTCGAGGAGCGCTTTGTAGTAGCCCATGAACTCATCGACATAGAGTGCCACATCGTCCTGACCGTAGAACACCTTGCTGTCTTCCGAGTAGTAGAGGGCGACATCTGCCAGCGATTCCTGCTTCCCAGTCAACCATTCCCGCCGTCTGTCGATCTCGCCGGCAATGGCGGCATACGGCTGCAGAACACCGAGGCTCAGCGCCCGGTCCTCAGGCAAAGGAGCGTAGCAGATATCCATGTTCCAGGAGAGGTTGTTGGCCACAACCGTCATGGCCTCCGCCATGCTCAACGCATGACTCTTTGCTGGCACGGTCGCTTCCCTCAGCGTGTGCCCCAGCCGCGGAGTTATCTGCGAGATGATCTCGGCCTTCACGCCACTGTAGGCTCGAAAAAAGCGGCTGTAGGCCGATAGGTGAACGTCTCCACTGACATCCAGAGAGAAGTAGTCGACATAACGGGAGAAGCTCTCCACCGGCTGCAGGCGTGTCCAGGGGAGGTACTTGCCGGAGTAGGAGACGATAGTCAGCAGCACCTCAGGCTTGAGGTCCTTGACTGTCCTCCGAACGTCCCGGATGAAGTCGGTCAGTGATTCGAATCGCCAGCGCACGAACTGCCGCCAAAGCGAACTCCCCCACTCGGGCGTCCGCGGCAATTCCTCCCCTGCCGTTTCTGCGAACAGGCGCTGACAGTGCCCGCAGTAACACATCTGCCCGCCGCCATAGCGCCCATTGAAATCGAGTTCATCAATCATGACCGCATTGATTTCATAGCGGGCGGTTACGTCCGCGATCAGGGCAAGGAGATACGCCCGGTAGTCGGGGTTGTTGAAGCAGACGCGCGGCGACACATGACACGGCTCACCGTCGCTGTTCAGTTGGCGCCACTCCGGGTGTTCGTCGTGGGCACGGCGATCACAGACGACCTGGAACATGCACACGGTCGCCAGTCCACGCGTGCGACACTCGTGGACAATCTCAGCGACCAGGTCACGTTCACCCAGAGCGGAAAACGTCCGGCCCAACTGGGACTGGAACCACACATTTCCTGAATGCGACTTGGCGTGAAAGTAGAAGACTTCAGACCCCGCCTCCGCGATCTCCGCAACCAGCCGCTTTGCGTCCAGATTGGTGTTGACCACCCGCTGCTGATTGGCATACAGCGACTGGTCCTCCAACTGATCACGATCAGACAGAGGCCATCCTGTCATGATCCGGCACAGCTGTGTGTCATTCCAGCTCATCGGGGATGCCCACCATCTTCAGCCACAATCGTACGGCACATAGTCAGTCTCCCGGAAGTCAGTTACTTCCGAGATCCACCGGCTCTGGACGAAGGCGACATGGTCAGGGTGGGCATTGTACACGCCAAAGTCTTCGACCGACTCGAACTCCATTGAGAAGCCGAAGTCGTGTGGGTTCTTGTTGCTGATCTGGCGCAAACACTCGAAGTTCCGCACGACGGGAATCTCGGCAAGGGCCCGACCAGCGTTGAGAAAATCTGTTTCCTCCGGCGAGCCCGGGGCGTGCTTGAGCTTGAACGTAACGGTATGGCGAATCATCACGGTCATTCCCTTAATGGGCCACGTGTGTGGAGCCCTGTCAGAAGGCGTCACTTAAGTTTGGTGGATACCTGCCGGATCTCCTCAACCGCCAATCCCTCGGCAAACCCGGGATCTATCTGGCCAAGGGCCTCCTTGATCGCCTTCGCGTTGCCGGAAGCGTCCCGAACCTGGCCGACCTCGTCCGGCATCAGATCGACTTTGCTGCCATCCGCCTTGATGATCGAGCAGATCCCTGTCTCCGGACACAGTTGTACGTTCAGATCACTCATCACTCTTTCTCCCTATTCCTGCCGCGTGGGAAGCGGCTCACCGCCCTGTGACACATCGACTCTTGCGACCAAGCTCCACAACTTCTCTGTAGCGAAAACAGTCCGTCAAATGATCGTTGACCATGCCAACTGCCTGCATGAATGCGTAGCAGATCGTCGAACCAACAAAGTTGAGTCCGCGTCGCTTAAGGTCTTTGCTCATCGCATCAGACTGTTCAGTTCGCGTCGGCAACTCCGCCATGGCCGTCCAGGCGTTCTGCAAGGGCGCACCGTCGACATAGCGCCAAAGGAACAAATCCAACGTGCCAAACTCTTCTCGAATGTCCAGAACTGCCCGGGCATTCCTGATCGCCGACTCGATCTTCAGACGGTTACGCACGATACCGGGATTGAGCATCAGGCCCTCAATGTCCGCTTGGCCGTATTCGGCAAGCTCCCCGCAATCAAAGGCACAGAACGCGTTCCGGTAGTTCTCCCGTTTCTTGAGGATCGTCAGCCAGCTCAGACCAGCCTGTGCCCCTTCCAGAACCAACATCTCGAACAGGTGTCGGTCATCATGGGCGGGCACCCCCCACTCGCCATCGTGGTACGCCACGTAAAGCGGGTGTCCCTTGCACCATTCACATCGGTGTGTCATGTCGTCCTGCCGGTCACGGGGTGTGGATAGCCAGGGCCGCCCGTCGTACTGCCGAAATCCCGCGGCTACAGCCGCTGGTATGCCTTCGCACGTTCAGAATATAGAGTGGCGACCAGCCCTACGCGACGCGCGGGACCTCCTTCCCTGATCGGTTCCTCACATGAACCACCGCAGAAGGGTGCCATCGCAGAGCTCAAGGTCGGCAAGGACATCGCCCCTTCACGAGCTTTCCGGGAAACGTCTGGCATGCCCTTTCCTCAACGCTATCTTCCTGCATCGCCGCCCCGGAAACCAAGTCCCTTCAGGCAAAGTGATGAACCCATGTGGACGTGCGCGCTGACGTTGAACTCTACCCGAACACCCGTTGCGGGAAGTGAGGACGCTCTGGTGGAAGGCATCCGCCGAGGGGGAGACCTGCGCATCGGCACGGAGTTCCTGCACAATGAGCACATCGACGTGACCTCAAGCAGCGCGGAACGCGTGCGAGAGGTGGCCGAATTCGGAATAACGTACCTGGTAGAAGGACGCTGGGTTGCGGGAATCATGAGTCTGCGACAGCCGGTTGAGCTGCCCACTGGCTTCGGGCGGCCTCCCTCTATGTCCTTCTTCCTTTACAACCAGGACGGGAGGCAGGCGATTGGTCGGCCACACCTCGATGGAATCCCGGGGCCGAACGCCCCCGGCCCTTCGCCACCGTCCCCTCCGCCTGACATGCCGAAGTACCACACACACGACAGCTGGGACGACCAGACAAACGCCCCGAGCAGCAACTTCACGTACGACTTCGACACCTTCAAGTACTACGTATCGAGTGGTTGGGAAGAGGTCCTCTGCCATGACGCGGACGGCAGGCCGACTTCCGGTTCTGTAGACACGCTCATAGCAGCCTTCTCAGATGGCCGGGCGGTGAAGGTCGGGATCACCGACCTGTGTTCGGATCTGGCCCCCGCGCGCTCAGCCGTGGAACATGAGGTGTTCGTTGAGGCAGGATCCTGCTACTGCTATCTTGAACAGAAGCTCTTCATTGCCGGCTCACACCCGGTGGTTCGCATCCAGGCCGGAATCCCCATGCACTACGAGAGCCGGAACTGGGACTTCGGTTGGCTTGTCCTCCGCACCGATGGCGTGGTCGTGTACCGACGATGCGACCCCTATACACTTGATTTCGAGGATGTTCAGATGCAGCGCGCCATCCGCTGGTTTGTCCGGTAGCACACGCTACGGAGTCCATGACAGTATGAACGCCAGAACATGGTCGATGGATGAAGTGGAGGCCCAAGTGTGTCGGTGCTTAGTAAAAGCGCCGGCCGAGACTCCCGCGTTCCCCCCAGCCACTCTCTACCTGGACCTGGCGGAGAGCGTTGTTCGGCAAGCCACCGCATGGCAGACGCCTGAAGGAATGATCGGCGACCCGTACAACGAGCCGGGGGTCGAATCAGTCACCGCAACTGCTCGGTACGCAGCCGCCTTGGGGCACCTGTTGGCAACCGGCCGATGTCAGGACCTGCTGGAGGCGGCATCCTGCGCCATGGACTGGTGCTGCAACGACATGACCGACCACTGGGAAAGGGGCACCAACTGGCCATGCGCTGTGTTCAACATGAAGGACCTGCTTGTCCTGTTCGAGGCGCTGGAGCCTTTCGAGGCAGCGCGGCGATATGCGAACTGGGGCGCCCAACTCAGAGCCCCACGACCTGAAGCGTGCTACTTCGGAACGCGCAATTACCTCTTCTACGGGCTGGCCGCCGAGACACTCCGCATCCGCCTGGGCCTGTCGGACCGCGTAGACTACATCGATCGTGTCATTGAAGAGGAACGGCAGTGGTGGACCGACCACGGCATGTACCGAGATCCGGGCGACCCGGCAACGTACGACCTCACGGTTCGCCAGTGCCTGGCGTTTATGGTCGAGAACGGCTACAACGGACGCCACCAGGAATGGGGCCACGAGATGCTGCGGAAGGGCACGCTGACGGCCCTGCTGTTTGTCTCCCCGACCGGTGTCGCTCCATGTGGAGGCCGAAGTAACCAATTCCACCACCTGGAAGGAATGATCGCCTACGCCGCGGAACACCAGGCCAAGACAGCCTGGCGTGAAGGAAGGAGGGCCTTGGCAGGAGCACTGCGGGGGACGGCCCTGGCAGCGGCCGAAGCCGCGGGCAGGTGGATGCTTCGCGATCCCTACAACTGCACCAAAAACCTGATGGCCTCTCAACCGTTCTTCGGACAGGATGGCTTTGGGGAAACACAGAACGCGCACAGCGGGTACGGCCTCCTGGCTGCCAATCTGTTCGCCGGAGCTTACCGCGTCGCCGACCAACAGATTCCGCCGGCCACGCCGCCCAGCCATGTGGGCGGCTATGTCACCTACCTGCCCGATGCCTTCCATCGTCTGTGGGCCACCGCCGGTGACTACCACATCCAAGTCGACACAAGGGGACAGGACCACTACGACCCCACCGGGCTCGTTCGCGTCCATCGGCGGGGCGTACCGCCCGAAGCCTGCCTAAACATGGGAATCGTCCCAAATCCCTCGTACCACCTGCCCCGCCCCAGAGCCGAGCGCGCCGTAGCGTTAGGGATCGGCTGGCCTACCCAATCGGGTTGGCGATATCTGGCCTCCGCGAACCGCGACACTCACAGAGCGAATATCCGCGATGTAGAAGAGGGCAGAGAGGTCACGTTTGGGGTGGGCTACCTGGATCAGGACGGAAGCCTGGGAACAGCGTCCGTCCACGAGGATTACCACCTGTCACCCGACGGCCTTCACGTTACCAGTCACGTCCCGGGGGCCGGTCGCGTGCGGTTGCAGGTTCCCCTTGTCGAGACGGACGGCGAACAACACTCAAAGATCTCACTCAGGAAACAGGGGGTCGACGTGTCTTACCGCGGCCACACCGTGTCAATCAGCGTCCCCAAGGCAGAGGCGTCCTGGCTCGAGCCATGGCCAGCACCAAACCGGAACGGAGTGTACCGCGTCGCCGTCTTCGAGGGAGTCGGTTCAGAGCTCTCTTGCGCCGTCGCAATCACGTAAGGCCCCCCGAGCAGCAGAGCCCGCGGACCCCTTCCTCCTCTCGCCATTCCAGGATCACCGACGCGCCTCACACGGGATCCGGATCGTCACGGTCGTGCCCTCACCCAAGACGCTCTGCACGGCAACGTCGCCTCCCAACGCTCTGGCCCGTTCCTGCATGCCCATGATCCCGAGGGAATGCCGAGCCGCCAAGCCGTCCACATCCACGCCGCGTCCATCATCGGACACGGCGATGACCGTCCACCCGTCGACAGCCTGGGACCGTATGTCCACCGCCTCCGCAACAGCATGTCGGGCCACATTCGTCAGTATCTCCTGCATAATCCGGAACAGGGCGGTCGCTGCCACGTCCCCAACAGCACCCTCCTTGAGATCCAAGTCGACAAAACAACAGATCCCGGTGCGCACCTCAAACTCCTGGGCCTGCCACTCGATGGTAGCCTGCAGCCCTTCGTCAAGAACGGGGGGCCTCAGCTGTGTGGCAATGGCTCGGACCGACTTCACTGTCCGGTCGGCATGGTCCGACAGGTCCTGAATTCGCAGCTCAAGGCTCGACAGGTCCGTGCCGCGAATGTCCGCCTTACGAAGCGCCTTACGGAGAAGAGCCAGGCCCAGCTTCAGTGCCGTCAGCTCGTGCCCGAGTCCATCATGGATATCGCGGGCAATAGAGGCCCGTTCCTCTTCTCTGACTGATGTCAGACGGTCCGCCAGTGAGTGCAGACGGTCCTCACTTTCCCGCAACGCATCTTCCATTCGCAGTCGGGCAATTGCCCCACCGATCTGCGCGGCAATGCCCTCGAGAGCAGGCTGGACCGCGAGGGGAACGGTGTCGCTCTTTGTAGACGAAATGTTGACGCAGGCAACGACCCGGTCCCCCTTGCAGACGGGCAGAGCGGCCAAAGCTCGGAGCCCCGCGTTCATCTCTGCCTCGGAAAGCTCGAAAGACAACACCTGGTGACTGGTGTAGAGCGGCTTCCCTCTGCTCACAAACCGGGCCTGCTCCGACTCCGGCTCATGGTGGGAAACCGCCCTGACAAAGTCCCCCGGCAGCCCTTTGTGGAAGGCCAGGTCGAGAGCTCCCGTCTCTTCGTCCACCAAGTAAATCCCCCCTCCCGTAAAACCTGACGCACTCAGCGCGGCGTCAAGACAGAGCTCAAGGCCCGCCAGGAGGCTCTCGGCGCCACTGAGCGCCACGCCGAGATCACGCTGTCCTCTGATCAAGTAGTCAGCACGCCGACGCGCCGTGACGTCTCGGAACACGCCATGGACCACCTGCTTTCCATTGATTTCCGCGACGCTCGCGGTAATCTCGACCGGCACCAACGTACCATCACCACGTTGAACCCACAGCCCCCCCACCCTCCCACCGCCCTGCCCACTGTGATCCCGGAAAATGCCCTGGTACCGGTCCGCTTCGTCCGGCGGGTGAAGCTCTGACTGATGCATACCCACAATCTGGTCGATCGGCATCCCGAGAAGCTCCGCTGCTCGCGCATTCGCCTCCAGGATCAAGCCACTTGATGCGTCGGCCAGGAACACCGCGTCATTGGCCGTCTCGAACAAGACGCGATACTTCGTCTCACTGGCCTGGAGTGCCTCCTCAGCACGTATCCGCTCCCGGATTTCTGCCTGAAGCTCCGATGTTCGCTCGTCGACTGATCCCATGTCTGCTGTACTCACTATTGAGGAGTCTCCGCCGATCGGCATGATCGCTGATAATGCTTCTGTTCCTGGTGGTGTGGCTACCATTCCGGCCTCTATAGATTACCTTCGGGAAAGACAGTCTCCAATACCGAGAGGACACAACAACAATGAAATGCCACGTTCTAGCGGCCTCGGCTCTGATGGTCGCCTGCGCCAGCGCTCCCGCTGAAGACACCTTTATACGGGAGAGGATCCCCGCCCGAGACACGACCTCCCAGGATGCGTTGGAGGGGAAGCCGCCCCCCGCTCTGCAGATCAAAGAGTGGGTCAACGGTGAAGGCGCCGTCATCTCAGACCTGAAGGACAAAGTCGTTGTGCTCCGCATCTGGGCGACATGGTGCGGACCATGCCGTCGTTCCGCGCCCCAAGTCAAGAAGCTATACATGACCTACAAAAAGCGCGGACTCGCGATCGTCGGCATTCACACAACCCGCGGCGGGGACAAGGCGGCAGCGTTCGCCAAGGAGCACACGCTCCCGTGGCCGGTCGGTGTGGACGATGCGGACAAGACCGCCAACGCCCTCGGAGCCGTGGCCGGCAAGCCGGACTATTACCTCATTGACCGAGCCGGTGTCCTGCGTTTCGCTGATATCGAGGAAGTCGAGCTGGAGAAAGCGGTCAAGCTGCTCCTGAACGAACCCATCCCAACTCCACAGACGCGAGAATAGATGCAACACCCGACAAGATCCGTCGTGATGCGCAGTCTGGTTGGTCTTCTCCTCAGCGCGGGAGCTCTCAGTGCTGCTCCCTTGCGTCTGTATGTGGCTCCCGTCGGGAACGACCTGCACACGGGAACGCAGCCGGACGGCAACGCACCGGACGGCCCTCTGGCAACGCTGATCCGAGCACGCGACATCATCCGGGCGCGCAGAGCAGCGAAGACACTTCCCGAGGGGGCCATCGTCGAACTGCGTCAAGGGACCTATCACCTTGATCACCCGATTGAGTTCGATCTGAGAGATTCCGGAACGGCCGCTGCCCCGACCATCGTGCGTCGGTACGGCAACGAGGAGGTCCTGATCAAAGGGAGCCGGAATCTGACGGGATGGCGCCCATTCAAGAGAGGAATCTGGGAGATAAGTCTCGCAGAAACGCCATTCGCGAAACCGGGAATTGGAGACCTCTTTTTCGCCGGAAAGCGTCAACCGAGAGCCCGGGTCCCGAACTGTGATCAAGACCATCCGCGGTCAGGTGGCTTCCTCTACGTCGATGGGATTGTTGAGGAAGGCAGCAAGTCTCAGTTTCACTACAACCCTGACGTCCTCAAGCCGGAAACATGGGCTCGACCCGAGCGTGCGCGGGTTACGGTATGGTCGTGGCTGAACTGGAATCTGAATCGGGTAACCATCAAACACATTGACACGGAGAAGCACATCATCGAGTTGGCAGGGAACGCCAGCTACAAGCTGATCCGAGGCAACCGGTTCTACATCGACAACGTGTTTGAAGAGCTGAACGCCCCGGGAGAATGGTACGTCGACCGTGACACGCTGACCCTGTACATCCTGCCTCCCGACGGGGAGTCCCCCGAAGGCAGCGTCAGTGCGACGCTGAGCTCAGGTCTGATCACAATGAAAGGCGACCGGAAGACGGGCACGTGTGTCGAGCATCTGCACATCCATGGGCTGAGCCTGAGTGAAACGCAGGGATCTGCGCTGATCCTCGATGCGGCTGCAAACTGCCGCGTTACTGCCTGCACCGTTACCAACACAGGCGGAGTCGGCGTCTACCTGACCGGTGGGGCCCATCACAACCGGGTCGCGGGCTGTGACGTCCACCACTGCCGAACCAACGGGATTGTACTCAACGGTCGGAGAGACTGGACCCACTCGGAAGACGGCAAACTGAGCCACAACGTCATCACCAACAATCACGTCTCCCAAATTGGCGAAGGGGGGAACGCCTGGGCGGCGATCCAGATCCATCCGGGATGCGGAGGCAACTGCACCCACGACAATGTCATCTCACACAACCTCATCCACGATACACCGCGTCAAGGGATCCGTTTCGATGGCATGCGCAACATCGTGGAGTACAACCATGTGCACCACACCAACCAGGAGCAGTCCGACACGGGTGCGATCGGCATGGGCTCCCGGGATATCCACGAGCGCGGCAGCATCGTGCGTTACAACTACGTCCACGACACCGGCGGCTACAACATGCTCAAGCCTGGCGTGTGGGAATACCCGCATTACTGCTGGGGTATCTACTTGGACGACTACACCAGCGGCGTGCACGTCTACGGCAACATCTGCGTGCGCACCTACCGGGGCGGAGTGATGGTCCACGGTGGAAAGGACAACATCATTGAGAACAACATCATCGTCGACGGTAAGGCCTCTCAGCTCCAACTCTCCCCTATCGACAGCCTCACCAGAGGGCGTACCAAAGGCCATCCCGACACCAGCATGTGGCTGATGACCGGGACGATCATCCGGCGGAACATCATCAGCTACGATGCGACCACGGCGCGTTACATGTTGGGACGCAAGTACGAACAGTGCCTGGCCGAGTGCGACCACAACCTCTTCTGGCCCGGCAATGGCGGCATCCGGACGCAGGTGAAGCCTGCCGAGGGAGAAACCGAGTGGGACGCCTGGCGCAGAATGGGGTACGAACGCAACTCAGTCATCGCCGACCCACTGTTCGTGGCGCCGGGAGAGGATGACTACCGCCTGCAAGAAGGCTCCCCCGCCTTCGCCTTGGGGTTCAAGCCCATCCCAGTGGAGAAAATGGGTCTCTATGCATCCGACGAACGGGCATCGTGGCCCGTCCCCGACGATTGCTGGCGCGAGACACACCTCACCCACCCCGAAGGCCTTTCGGACCGCCACCTCACGCCTCGGGCTCGCAGGAAAAAGCAGGGAAAACACCCTACGCTGCATGCCTTGCCGATCCGGAAACCCACGGTGCTGAATGGTGTCGTCTCTGAGAATGAGTACCCCGGCAAGCCTGTTGCTGTACGTGAACTGTCAATGGCAGACGGCGACGCCAAGTTGGGCTCCGAACTCCGTGTAGCTCACAGCACGACTCACCTCTACATCGCCCTCACAAGCACTGTCTCTAACGCGCCCGCACTCCTTCGTCGAGACGGGAAATGGGGCAGAGACGATGGCGCGGAAATCTGCCTGCAACTCCCAGGGGGAAAGCAACCGAGATTCGTGATCCAGGGCTTCCCATCGGGTAAGCTCGAGAGTGTGACGGACGCGGGGGCACCAGCGCCGCAAACCGCCGCATTGGGTAAGGCCACGCTCTACGCCGCAAGCATCCAAGCCGACCGGTGGACCGGCGAATGGGCCATCCCATGGCTTGCGCTTGGGAACACGGCCCCTCCCCCCGAACAGATCCGTTTCAACGTCGGGCTGCTGAAGGGAGCCGAACGGCAGTGGGTCGCCTGGGTCAGCACCGGCGCCGCGCCCTGGAATCTTGATCGCGCCGGCATCCTCAAGCTGAAGGCGAAATAGCCGCCTGGAATCGGAAAACAGGAAAGAGCTGTCAATGAACGCAATGGCATCCGGTCTTGTGGTCGCTCCCATGTGCACGGCAATGGCACTGGCTGCCGACCCGATCCACATCGGTTCGCGACGCGAGCTGTTCGTAGACAATTTCATGATCCACGAACTGAAAGGCGACGTACGGCTCGACATGCACCGGCCCATCCGCCGGGAGATCGTCTTCAGAGCAGACGCGCCCTGGGAGGGAAACGGCAGCGCCTATCAGAGCGTCTTCCAGGACGGAGATCGAGTCCGCATGTACTACCGCGGAGGACACCACGAGGCCTCCGAAGCCTACAGCACCGATAAGCGGAGTTGGGAAACGCTTTGCGTGGCCGAAAGCTCTGACGGCCTCAACTGGACCCGACCGGATCTGGATATCATCGAGTTCGAGGGCGCACAACACAACAACCTGATCCTTGATGCCGCGATGGTGCGGGAAGTCGGAGGCAGTCCTGCGCATACGTCTGTGTTCAAGGATGCGAATCCGGCCTGCCCCCCGGATGAACGATACAAGATCGTCATGGGAGGCTATCGCCCCAAGGGACTCTATCTGCTCGTCTCGGGAGACGGCATTCACTTCCGGCTCAGGAGCAAGACCCCGTTCATGACGACAGGAGCGTTCGATTCACAGAACCTGGCCTTCTGGGACTCAGTCCGGGGCGAATACCGACTTTATCACCGCGGATTCAATGCCGGCGTCAGAGACATCCTGACCTGCGCCGCACCGGACTTCGACTCATTCCCCGAGCCTGCCTGGATCACCTACCCCGGCAGCCCGACGATGGCCCTTTACACCAACCAGGTCCAGCCCTATCACCGAGCCCCGCACATCTTCATGGGCTTCCCGATGCGCTACAACGAACGCGGCTGGTCCGGCCCGATGCTCGATCTCCCGGGACGGGAACGTCGCCTCGAAAGAGCCAAACACCATCCACGGTACGGTATGACGGTCACCGATGCCGTTTTCATGACCTCCCGAGACGGCGCAACGTTCCACCGCCGCCCTGAAGCCTTCATCCGCCCAGGCCCCAGGCAGAGGGAATCGTGGGTCTACGGTGACAACTTCATCTTCTGGGGGATGTTCGAGACACCGTCGCTGGTCGAAGACGCTCACCCCGAAATCAGCTTCCTGGCCGTGGAAGGCTATTGGGAAGACGAAGACACTGCCGTACGCCGATACACGCTGCGTATCGACGGCTTCGTTTCGGCCAATGCGCCATATGCGGGAGGCGAACTCATCACCAAATCCTTCGTCTTCGACGGGGGATCCCTGGCAATCAATGCGGAAACCGGTGGATTCGGTTCTTTCCAGGTCGAGATCCAGGATGCAGACGGAGTGCCTGTGCCCGGCTATGGGCTGGCAGATTGTGAACCCATCTTCTGTGACTCACTGCGTTACATCGTCCACTGGAACGACACCTGTGACGTCAGCCGCCTCGCAGGGAAGCCGATCCGCTTGCGCTTCCTTCTGAAAGATGCTGATGTCTACTCCTTCCAGTTCGTCCCAACCGAACCGGCACGAGAAATCCCGGACAGCCCAAGCGTTGGGATCATGCCGAGCAAGAACGCCGACCGCGAGCCCTTCGTCGTTCTGGAAGACGACTTCCAGGCCGTCTCCTCCGGAGCTGAGCCCTTCGTTGGGGACGGGGATCGTGGCTGGAAGGTCGTCACTCCCCAACCCGAACTCGTGCAAGTGCTCACTGAAGGCGAAAACCACTTCCTCGAGCTGAAGCGTGGCGAAGGGGGGCACCGCAACGGGGGAAGGGCCTGGGTGACCATGCTGCCTCACGACTCAGCTGACACGACGAATGGGATCGTGGAAGTCAAAGCCCGACTGAGAGTGCCCGAGACCAATGCATTCTGTGTCGACATAGACGCATACGACTGTCCGCCGGAGCAGTACACGAAACGGGCGTTCCATGCCCGCTTCTGGCCCGATGGTAAAGTGAGCCACTACGCCCGACCGAAACCCGAGTCCAAAGGGGAGAAGTACGATCCGGAGGAGTGGACCAAACCCGGGAGAATTGACGTTCCGGCTCTGTCGTTTATGCCCGGAGAGTGGTTCGACGTCGCCATCCGGGCGGATCTCAAGACCGCAACATTCGACCTGACCGTTGCGGGGAAAACCGTTCAGGGCCTGCAGTTTGCGCAACAGAATACCCACCGCATCCAGACGATCGGGTTCTACCCGAACACAGACAACTGCACCATGCACCTGGACAGCGTCCGCGTCGTCGTTACACCGTAGCCCGGTGCAACGATGTGGGGGCGCCCCCGTGCGGCGACGTACTCTCCGACAGAGCCGCGACTCGCGGGAGCGTTCTTCCTCCCCCACCGTGGTCCGCCCCCGTGCGGTGACCAATGACCAGATCGCCATCACCAACAACCCCTACCCGGGGCCTCCGAACAACATCGACTGAGACCGAATTGGCTCCCTGGAACCCGGGGTCGTCCATTCTGTCTCAGAAAAGGGAGACTCGGACGAATGCGTGACTGCACCTTCGCCGCTGGCCTCCCCTCCCAGAGACCTTGACGAATGCCCTCGCGCACGGCACTTTCTGTATGCCGACAAGGGCCGAATGTACCGGGAGGGCTGGCAGAAAACCAGGGAAGACCTCGGCAGTGTGACACATCAGCCGTGATGTGGCATATAGAGAGTCAAGTACCGAAACGACCGACATGTAGCCGCGAAGCGGCAACCGTGCCCCGCACAGGAGTACAGAAGGTGACGAGACAAGTCGTGCTGACTGTCGGGCTCCTCACTGCGATCCAGGCAGGATATGCGGCAGTGACACCTGTATCTCCTTTCGAGAGCGCCGCGTGGACTGTCCCAGGGAACGGCGTTGACGCCCACGTTCTGGCCGTCCTGAAACAGAAGAAGATCCAGCCGGCTGCCCCCTGCTCCGATGCGGTTTTCATCCGAAGGGTCCATCTCGACGTCATCGGGACGCTCCCGGAGCCGCCGGATGTGAAGGCATTTCTCGCAGACACGTCCCCCGCCAAACGGGCCCGGGCCATCGATAGACTGCTCGCCCGAGAAGAATTCGCCGACTACTGGGCCCTCAAGTGGTGCGACTTGCTTCGAGTCAAGGCCGAGTTTCCCATCAACCTGTGGCCCAACGCGGTGCAGGCGTACCACCGCTGGATACGCGACGCGGTCAAAACAAACCGCCCGTACGACCAGTTCGCCCGAGACCTGCTGACCTCAAGCGGCAGCAATTTCCGCGTTCCGCCGGTGAACTTCTACCGGGCTGTCCAGGGCCGCGAACCAGCGGCGTTGGCAGAAGCCGTGGGACTCACGCTCATGGGCGTACGCTTCCAGAACTGGCCCCAGGACCGGCGCGATGGAATGGCTGCGCTCTTCTCACGAGTGGCGTTCAAACCAACCGACGAATGGAAAGAGGAAATCGTCCTCTGCGACCCCGCACCGACGGATCCCCTCAAGGCAGTGTTCCCGGACGGTACAGCCGTAATCGTCAAACCCGGGGACGATCCCCGTAACGTCTTCGCTGACTGGCTGATCACTGGGGAAAACCCGTGGTTCAGCCGCAACATCGCCAATCGGGTATGGACCTGGTTGCTGGGCCGGGGAATCATCCACGAACCGGACGATATCCGGCCCGATAACCTGCCCGTAAACCCTGAGCTTCTGGCCTACCTGCAAAAGGAACTGGTTGAGGCCAAGTACGATCTGAAGCATCTCTTCAGGATCGTCCTGAACTCACGCACCTACCAGCAGTCCCCAATCGCCCGCGGTCCCACGGCAACCGCCGAAGCGATCTTTGCCTGCTATCCGATCCGCCGCCTGGATGCGGAGGTGCTCAGCGACGCGCTCAACTGGGTGGGCGGCCGCAAACAGAACTACGAGAGCCGTATACCGGAACCGTTCACGTGGATCCCGGAAGAACAACGTACCATCGCGTTGGCAGACGGCAGCATCACCAGCACCTTCCTGCAGATGTTCGGGCGGCCGGCCCGTGACACCGGCCTCGAATCCGAGCGCACCACTAACATGACGGACGGGCAGCGCCTCTTCATGCTCAATTCCACCGATGTATACAAGCGCGTGACCAGCAGCGTTCGCCTGCAGAGAATTGCACTGCAGGCAAAAGGCAACCGCGCGAAACAGGTCAGCGGCATCTACCTGACAGTCCTGTCGCGCGAACCTACGCCAGCCGAACAGGCCGGCGCAGAGACCTACTGGGAAAGCGCCGGAATTGGCTCCACCCAGGCAGCAACAGATCTGGCCTGGGCCCTTATCAACAGCATGGAATTCCTCTGCCGACACTGACGATCCGACCAAACCAAGGCGGGCAGAACGATGAACGACCAGCCACATGATCAGTTCCTGACACGACGGGATGCCTTGAAGGGAATGCTGTGCGGAGCCGCCGGTCTGGCCCTGGCAGACCAGGCATCAGTCCTGGCCCAAGCGGCCCCACGTAAGCCAAAGGCCAAGGCGGTCATCCAGATCTGGATGTGGGGTGGCCCACCGCACACGGATACGTTTGACCCCAAGCCGGACGCCGGATACGACTACTGCGGCCCCTTCAGGCAAGCCCTCGACACCAATGTGCCGGGAATCCAGGTTGGCCAGATGCTCCCCAGGCTCGCCCAGCAGGCCGACAAGTATTCGATCATCCGCAGCATGACCCATGGCGTCAACGGGCACGAGACCGCGTCGTACATTGTCCAGACCGGACACAAGCCCGGAGGACGCCTGGTGTACCCATCCCTGGGGGCGATTGTGTCCAAATTCAGAGGGTACGACGCCGGCTACACGAGCCTCGTACCTCCCTACGTTGTGCTGACCCGCGCCCAGGGCCGCTTCGACGAGGCCGGCTTCCTGGGCCCCCGCTACAAACCCTTCGTCACGGGCGGCGATCCCAACGCAAGGCGCTTCGCAGTGGAGGGAGTTGTGTCAGGCAACATTACCGACGATCGGCAGAAGAAGCGCCGTGAGCTTCTGCACTCGCTCGACTCACTCAAACTCGCCACGCCCGGACACCCGGTGACTGCCCAACTCGGGACCACTGAGTCCAAGGCCTATGAGATGATCCTCGGCGATGCGGGAAAACTGTTCGATCTCTCGACCGAAGACAACGCAATCCGCCAGCGCTATGGCCGCAACACCTTCGGCCAGTCCTGCCTGATGGCTCGCAGGCTCGTTCAAGCAGGGGTACCGTTCGTGACCATCAACTACGGTGGCTGGGACACCCACAAGCAGCACTTTGAGGCGATGCGAAGGAAGCTCCCGCAAATGGACATGGCCATGGCGACGTTGCTGCAAGACCTCGAAGAACACGGCTTGCTCGACAGCACGATCGTGTGGTGGAGCGGCGAATTCGGGCGCAGCCCCAAAGTCGCATGGCCGGGTCCCTGGAATGGGGGACGCCACCACTTCGGGAAGTGCTTCTCGGCGGCTCTCGCGGGAGGCGGCTTCAAAGGCGGCCAGGTCGTGGGGGCCTCAGATGCCACCGGCGAGAATGTGGCAGAACGCCCCGTCTACCCACCGGACGTGCTCGGGAGTATCTGCGAACTGATGGGCATCAATCCGGACAGCCCCCTGCCCAATCCGCGAGGTCTGGAGCTCAGCGTCATGCCGTCAGGCAAGGAGTTTGGTGAGGGTGGTGGACGTCTGAAGGAGATCATGTAGCCCATGCGCCAGCCCTCCGAGGAGAAATGCTCCATGCTCGTGGCCGCCTTGGCCGTGTTGCTGGCGCTGTCGTGGAGTCACTCAGGGGGGGGCGCCCCGCAGATCGGCTATGTCTACCCCGCGGGAGGCCAACGCGGCACTACGTTCCTGGTCGAGGTCGGAGGACAAAGGCTGCGCGACGCTGACGGCGTCCGGATTTCCGGCAAAGGTGTGCATGCGACGGTGACGCAGTACGCTCCTGAGCTCAATAATCAGGACCGAAACAAGGTCCAGCGTTTCATGAATGATCTTGTAAAACGCCGGTGGTCAGCGAGTGCCATCGCGGAAGCCGCCAAGAGGAAGTCCGACGAACCCCCTCTCCCCGACCACCCCTGGCTTCGTGGACTCGACGACCGACGCCCTGAGGAACTGGACCGACTGCGGGTCAGGCTCTTCGATCCCAAGCGGCAACCAAACGCACAGCTCCGCGACCAGATCACTCTCCAGGTCACCATCGCCCCGGATGCCCCCGTCGGCGACCGGGAGCTCAGGATTTCAGCCCCAGACGGCCTGAGTCCTCCCCTGTGCTTCCAGGTAGGAATGCTGCGGGAAGCCTGCGAAGAGGCGTTCACAGGCGGAGCCAAGGCGCAGGTACTGGACTTGCCCATGCTCCTCAACGGGCAGATCACCCCAGGCGAAACTGACCACATCCGTCTCCGCGCTCGGAGTGGACAGAAGCTGGTGATCCGTCTTCACGCCCGCAGACTGATCCCGTACCTGGCAGACGCCGTTCCCGGCTGGTTCCAGGCAACCATGGCCCTCCATGGGCCAGACGGCAGGGAAGTGGCATGGAGCGATGACCACCACTTCGACCCCGATCCGGCGATCCTGTACCAAGTTCCTGCAGACGGAGTCTACGAACTCAGAGTCCGGGACGCCATCTATCGGGGACGGGAGGACTTCGTCTACCGCATCGCGATGGGGGAGCTGCCTTTCGCCACGCAGATCTTCCCCCTCGGGGCCCGCGAAGGGGCAGACGTCAAAGCGTCGGTCCAAGGCTGGAACCTGGGCGAAACGGCACTCAAACTCGATACACGCCCCGGACAACCGGCAATACGCCGCGGCATGACCGGCGCAGATCAGGGGCTCTGCAGCAGCCTCCCCTACTTGGTGGATGCACTCTCGGACGTGGCAGAGAAAGAACCGAACAACATCGCCGACGAGGCACATGCCGTCACCTTCCCACTGGCCATCAATGGTCACATCGGGGCTCCCGGCGACGTCGATGTTTTCCAGTTCCAGGGCAAGGCCGGACAGACAGTTGTGGCCGAAACCTACGCTCGCCGACTCGGTTCGCCGCTCGATTCAGCCCTGCGGCTGGTCGATTCAGCCGGCATCCAGGTGGCCTTCAACGACGACCACAAAGACCGGACAATGGGGCTGCTGACGCACCAGGCCGACTCCTACGTGCAGGCCGAACTCCCCCGTGATGGGACGTACCGCCTCGTCCTGTCAGACGTGCAGCGCAACGGCAGCGAGGCCCATGCCTACCGCCTTCAGATCAGGCTGGCGCAACCCGACGTGGCCCTGCGGGTGGTCCCCTCCTGCATCAACGCCCGCGCTGGAGGATCCGCCAAGATTACCATCCACGCGCTGCGCAAAGACGGCTTTGATGGACCAGTCGATGTTGCCCTCGCAGATGCCCCGGACGGCTTTGCCCTGAGAGCCGCTCGCATCCCCGCCGGCGAGACGTCCGTTGAGACCACTGTGAGCGCCCCGAGAAGCGGATTCCGCCAGGTTGTTCCTGTGCGCATCGAGGGTCGCGCCGAGATCGCAGGTGAGACAGTCAGGCGCCCGGCCGCAGGCGCGGAAGACATGATGCAGGCGTTCCTGTGGCGTTTCCTCGTTCCTCGACAGGAGTTACTGGTCGCCGTCACCGGTTCCCGACCTGTCCCGACGGTCTGGCGCCCCTTGGTCCCGGGGGTCCGCCTGGCCCAGTCCACCCCTGTGCACATCCCGCTTGGCGGCACGGCTCAGGTCCGGATTGAAGCCCCACTTACGCTGCCGGATGCCGGCAAGACCGCACTTTCTTCTGTGCAATTTCGTCTCAGCAATCAACCGAGAGGGGTGACGCTCGAGGACGCATCGGTAGGCCCGAAAGGTATCGCACTCACCCTTAAGGCTGACCCGAACACCGCTCTGGCCGGGGATAAGGCAAACGCAATCATCGAGGCGGCCGCGGCTCCGTCAGGTAAGAGCGAGAGCCCCCTCGCCCTCGGCGTTCTTCCCGCCATTCAGTTCGAGATCGTGCGACCGTAAGGAAAGCCACAGCATGACCAAGTCATCGACAGCAACCGCGACAATGGCCATCGCCATAGCCCTCTCCTGGGCCTGTACCGGGAAGTCATGGGGCCAGGATGCGATCACCGCAAGACTGCACCCCTCAGGCGTGATTGAGCTCAGTCGCGGCGCGGTGGTCCTGGGTAGAGTCGAGTTGAACGCTCACGGGCCCAATTGGCAGCATGCCCCGCAGACAGAGGGTAAAGGCACGGTCGATGACCTGGCGGACAAGAGCGGGAAACGCGTGTCTGGTGTCTTGGTGATCCCAAATACCGAGGACGGCGCAATTGAGTACATCGAGAACGTGAAAACGTTGGCTCAGGGTCTTCAGATCGAGTACGATCTCACCGTGAGCAAGATCATGAAACTCAACGGGCTGCAGGTCTCGGTCAACCTGCCGGTAGAGCAGTACGCCGGCAAGGAAGTGCTGGTTTCACAGCCGCGCCAGGACCCCAAGCTCGTGGGACTGCCGGAGAAGCAACAGGAAGGGAGATTTCAGCTCTGGTCCGGACAGGGCTCGAAGGCGGAGATCGCCAAGGACACAGACCTGGCCATCACGGCTGAACTGCGGGCATCGACGGACGTTATGGTTCAGGATCTCCGCCAGTGGGACAACCCGATCTTCGAGGTGCGCTTTCCCGCCATTATGGAAGGCGGAGGCCGCGAGGTAACAGCCGGGGCCAAGTTCCACCTCGACCTCACCATCACCTGCGCCTCCTCAGTCAAGCTGGTCACGCCGTAGGCTTCGATCCCCGGCCTGTAAGACGGGCGCCGGGGATCCCCCGTCGCCGTCCGGCTATGGCGGGACAAGCATCGCCCCCCCCAAAGACGCTCCGCTCGGGCACGGTTCCCTGGAGGGCGCGTCGTCCCCGACCGACGCATCCATTTCCACGTTAACATGTTCCCCATGAACATGTTACGTGTATTCGTGCTCAAAACCCCTTCCAATCCCGGTACGAAGCTGGTACGAAACCGGCTTCAGCAAGGAAGGGCAAGCAATGAAAATCGGGCTAAACTACGTCGTCCGAGCCGGGCGGTACTATCACTTCCGCTACACGGTTCCACAAGATGTCCGTCCTTTCATCGGGCGGACCGAAATCAAGAAGAGCCTCAAGACTGACAGCTGGCAGCAGGCAGTCGGCCGGGCCCAACAGATCATCAGCCGCACCCTTGAGCTGGTGAAGAACATCCGTAAGCACATGGTCAAGATAGAGCGACGGCCTGATATGGAAGAGCTGATCCGCGAAGTGGTGCGGCATGCCTTCCATGACTCCCTTGCGAGCGACGAGCAGCATCGCGTATGGCGGTCCCCCCTACCCAAGCAGGCCCTATCCAAGGAAGAGCCACCCAAGGAGAAGCCACCCAAGGAGGAGCCATCCAAGGAGAAGCCATCCGAAAATGGTTCCAAGGAAGAGACATCCGACGATGTGGTCAAGGAGAAGCCACCCCAGGACGATGCGCCCAAGCAAAAGTCATCCGAGGACGATGTGTCCGAGGAGGTCGCCTGGTTGGAGGGAGCTCTGAAGCGTGAACGCTTCGCCTTGGCACGGAATGACCTCTCCGGCATCTACGATCATGTGGTCCATTACCTGACTGATCTCAATTATCTGGACGAGTTTGGGCATCTTCCCGATCTGTCGAAGCTCTGCCGAGAGAGTCTGAAGGCCTACATCGTGCGGTTGCAGGTAGAGCTGGAGCGGGCCAAGGGCAACTACGACAACTCCTACGACCAAGTCACGGTTGACAGCTTTGGTACCCCGGGGCCGATTGCAGCCCCTTTGGTTCGTCCTCCCGCAGCCGAGCTCCCTACTCCAGAGGC
>JABHEG010000387.1 GCA_018676675.1 Lentisphaerota bacterium | reverse complement strand
TCGCCGATGACTTCTCCGCACCATATCTTACGAAATTCATCCGCGACAGACTCGACCTCAAGCGCGCTGAAGGCACGAGGCTGGCCGCGTGAACGTTGGGGCGGCCAGCCCCTAACAGGCAAGAACTCGGTACTCTCAAGCTCCGAAGAGTCCCTTCACATTATGCATCAGCATGTCGCTGATCCCCACCACCATCTGGGTCAGCTTCGGAAGCGGGATTCCCTCCAGGAGCTCATCGAACATCTCGGCGAATTTCGGGACGATGAAGATCATCAGCCCGAGGGTGATGGTGATGGCGATGGTCAGGACGACAACCGGATACGTCATGCCGGCTTTGACCTTCTTTTTCATTTTCTCGCTTCGTTCGATGTACTCGGCAAGCTGGTTGAGCACTTCTTCCATGGCGCCGGACGCCTCACCCGCGCGGACAAGGCCAACGTAAAGCCGGCTGAACGACCGTGGGTGGTACTCAAGTGCTTCAGAGAGGGACATACCCCCCTCCACATTATCGACGAGTTCAGACAGGACCTTCTTGAGGGGCTTGTAGCGGATTGACTTGCCGCACTGCTCGTAAAGCGTTCGAAGAGAAAGGAGGAGAGGCAGACCCGCGTCGAGCATGGTTGCCAGCTGTCGGGTGAAGATGCAGAGGATCTTCGTTTTGACGACGTTTTCGAGGCCGATGGCTCTGCCGATCCGGACGGCGAGTGCTTCACGCTGCCCGGGCTTCGTCTTCTCTTTCGCCCTCTTCGCGCGCTTTGGGGCGCGTGAGCGGGTGGCCCGGCGCTCTTTGCTCTGCCAGACTTCAATCGGGAAGAGGCCCTGTTTCTTGAGGAGAGCAACGGCTTCGACATCGTCCGTAGCCGGGATTGTCCCTTTGAGCTCCCGCCCGGCGCCATCCATGGCCAAGTACTCGAACGTGCTCTTCTCTACGGTCTGTTCTTTGCGTTTCGGGACGTTCGCGCCGCTGGCCATCGAAGGATCTCCCGGTCCGGGTACTTGCAGAAAAGTGAACTGAGTTGGGTGCGTGGCTATCGTGCTCGGACACTCCCCAAATGTGGCCCAGATTCGGCCATGTTCAAGCGTGGCGGAGCCAAGGGGGCTGATAGTTGGCCCCCGTCCAGAAAGGTGTCACGGTCGCGTGTGAGTTCATTTTGAGGTTAGATCGGGCCGGTGTCGACCGACGGTGCTGCCCTCCGCGGTGTCACTTTGGGCGGCAACGGTGCGAGATGGCCCGAAAGAGCCACTGGCATTGCGGCGCAAGGCTCTTGCTTCTCGGGCAGGAGGCTTCCTGTCCGGGGAAGCGCCCTGCGTGTGGGCTTGACGGCACTCCCCTCAACCTGTATTCTGCCAGCCGGAGCAGGGATGGCATTTCTCGGCCCTGGGGTAGACGTGGCCGGTCGGGGGTGTTTTCCATACTGGGGAGTCGACTTGGCACGCGGTCTGCGTAGTAAGAAGCGATCCCCTGCCGGTCGGCGGCGCGTTAGCCTCTCCATCTGAGGTAGGGACAACAGTGGGCCTCGGGCCTCGCACGACCCGAGTTGACGGTCACGGACACCGTGCGGACGGGGTGTTGTCGCAGGAATGAGAAAACGCATCTTCAACTCAATCGATACCGGGATTCCCTCTCCCATGCCTATGCTCCGAACGGCGGATAGCCTCCAATTGGTCTCCGGAAGGCTGGCGGCTGTTCGCCAGACCCCCGGCGGGAGTGTGCGTCGTCGTCGCTTCAGCTTGATTGAGGTCGTTCTTGGGTTGGGCCTTCTTGCCTTCGGCATTCTGACCACGATGCGCCTTCTGCCGGTCAGCCTGAACGCGAATCGTGACTCCATTGCGGAGAGTTATGCTGCTGATGGTGTTGACGAGTTTTTGCATTCCCTTGCCACGAAGCTCAAGGATCCGGCTGGTGACTACGGAAACTGGGCGACCCAAGGCCTCTCTCTGCCCACCTCCAAGCCGACCGCCACCGAGCCTTCTGAGCAGAACTGGAGTGAGTGGAAGAGTGACCAAACCACCACGTTCTGGCGCGGGGGATCCCGGAATCAGTTCTATAAGGTTGAGCGCCGGACTCCGGGGATTCCGGCTGCCGACTTCGCAGGTGTCTTCCGTGTTTGGCGGGACAGCGTGACGTTCTCGAGCTACGCGGGGGGGGCTTGGCAGGAGTCGACAGCCAGCACTGACGTGGCCATCGCTGTGCACGTCGAGGTGAGCTGGCCCGCCTTTCTGCCGTATGCACGCCGCAAAAAGTCCCTATACAGCCTAGAGGTATTTAAGCGCTGATGACCGATGTGACGCCAGGGAATGGGCCGACTGGATCGAGGACAGGCGACGCGTGCGTGCGCGGGGGCCGAGGCTGCCGAGGGGGGGCATCTCCAGCTGGGCCAGGTTGCATGGGGCTGTCACCTCGGCCAACGAGGCGACGAAGGGAAGCAGGCTTTACTTTGATCGAGAGCTTGGTGTCAGTTGCCCTTCTGGCCGTCATCATGCTCACGATCTGCCGCTTTTTCTCCAATGCTCAGACGATCGGTACGGCATCGCTGAATACCACAGAACTGTATCAGGACGCGCGCGTGATCCTCGATGTCGTTACCACGGACCTGCGGGGAGCCACTGCCCGACGCGATGACATTCCGGGGCAGCATATTTATTTCCACCAACCCGATGCCAGCTCGTTGTGGTTTGTTGCGGTCGGGGATGCAGGCCCGGGGGCTCGTTCCTCGCTGATCGAGTTGGCTTACCGTTTCGAGGAGAACCAGATAGAGCGGGCTTTTGTCGGTGATGCCAGCACGGCATGGAACATCTATGGTCAGCGGGATGACGCGAGTGATCAGCATGGCTATCAGGAGGTGGCCGATGGCATCATGTCACTCGAGTTCCTCTGCTATAACGCGCGATCTGAGCTCTACACGCCGAGCCAGACGACGACTCTCCCGGTGATGGTGGTGGTTTCTCTCAAGATGATGGACGGCAGGTCCTACGACTTTTGGCAGCGGCTGCCGCAGGATAAGCGTGAGGAGTTTGAGCTGAAAACGTGCCGGGAGTTCCGCAAGACAGTCTCCCTCGGAGGCAGAGGGAGTTGAGCTCAAGTTCCGTGGTGACAGAGCACAACAGGATGCAGCAGATCCTGCAGATCTCTGCAGAGCTGGCCAGCGTCAACGACTTGGATGTTCTGCTTGAGAAGATTCTCGCGGGGGCGCGCTCTTTTGTTCACGCTGATGCCGGCACGCTGTACATTCTTGAGAATGGCAGTCTGCGTTTTGGCTGTGCCCAGAACGACACGCTGCACGGTCGACTTCCCCCCGGTGACAAACTCGTTTACTCCTCCCTCACCGTTCCTGTCAGTTCTGCGAATATTGCGGGTTACACGGCTCTGCGCGGCGAGTTGGTGAACATTGCCGACGCTTACGCGATTCCCGCCGACACTCCCTACGCGTTCGATGCAAGCTACGACGAGTTGTCGGGATATCGGACGGCCAGTGTTCTGGCGGTCCCTCTGCAGACCAGTCGTGGCCGAACGGTTGGTGTTCTGCAGATCATCAACGCACTGGCGGAGAATGGGGAGGCGACCGCGTTCACACCCGAGGATGAGGTCGTGATCCGGTATTTTGGCAACGCTGCGGCGATGGCTCTCGAACGAGCTCAGATGACCCGGGCACTGATCCTTCGGATGATCAGCATGGCGGAGCTTCGCGATCCCAAGGAGACCGGGCCGCACGTCAATCGGGTAGCTGCTTTTGCTGTAGAGATCTACGAGCGTTGGGCTCGTTCGCACGGCATCAGCGCCGAACAGGTGGGGCACGATCGTGATGTGTTGCGTCTGGCGGCCATGCTGCATGACGTGGGCAAGGTGGCCATACCGGACGCAATTCTGAAGAAGCCTGGACGCCTGACTTCGGACGAGTTTGCCATCATGAAGCGCCACACGTACCTCGGTGCACGCCTCTTTCAGGGCTCGCAGTCGCATTTGGACGAGGCGGCCAGGGAGGTGGCTCTGCGTCACCACGAGAGCTTCGATGGCACGGGCTATCCGGGGCATATCGATGTGGAGACCGGGTCGCCGCTCCCGGGATTTGAAGACGGCAACGGGGAGGCCGTGGGGCTTGCCGGCGAAGATATCCCCGTCTTCGGGCGCGTTGTCAAGGTTGCGGACGTCTATGACGCGCTGTGTTCGAGGCGAGTCTACAAGGACGCGATGCCGGAGGCCGAAGCGCTGGCCATTATCTACGGTGACCGCGGCACGGCTTTTGACCCGGAAATGGTCGACGCGCTCACCGAGGCGCTGGACAGCATTCGGGCGATCGCCCGCTACTACGCGAATGAGGCCTGAGCAGTCGCCCGGCATCGGTCGGCCATGGCGCTTCCGTCTCGCCCGTCTCTCCTTCTCCTTCCTGACCTTCTTGTCTTCCTGCTGACCGTTGCGCTCCCTGTTTGGCGGTTTACGTTGCAGACACGTTTGTGTGACGCGTGCCCAGAGCGTGTAATCCTGGTGCCCTGTTCGAGGGCTTGATCGAGAATGAGGAGAGCGACTCCATGGCGAGTGACATTCGGGTTGGGATCGTTGGCTGCGGGAAGATTGCGGAGCGGAATCATCTTCCGGGTTTCCTTGGCGTTCAGGGGACTACGGTGACGGCGCTCTGCGACATCGTGCCTGAGCGGATGAAAGAGAAGCAGGCGGAGTTCGCCCCTGATGCCGCGCTTATCAGCGACTACCATGAGCTCTACGCCTCAGGATTGGTTGACGCGGTGGCCATCTGCACGCCGAACGATCTCCATTGCCCTATGACGTTGGCTGCATGCGAGGCCGGCCTGCATGTGCTCTGCGAGAAGCCGATGGCGGCCAGTCTAGCCGAGGCGACTGAGATGATCGAGGCGGCTAAGGCAGCGGGGGTGGTGCTGCAGATCAACCAGAGCATGCGCTACAATGCGACCTATCAGACTTTGGTCAACCTTGTCCACGGTGGCGCGATAGGTGAGCCTTTCCACGTTCGCTGCATTCGGGGTGGGGCGGGAACACCGAACAAGGGATGGTCCCCGGGCGCAGACTGGTTTGTGCAGAGCAAGCGTCAGGGCGGACTGTTGCTGGACATCGGCATCCACATGGCCGATCTGCTGCGAATGATTATGGGGGATGCCGACAAAGTGGCCGGCCTCGTGGATACACGCCTTCCCGACATCGATGTACCGGATAACGTGAATGCCCTTTACCGTTTCAAGAACGGCGGCACCGGCATGCTTGAGCTCAGCTGGACCCTCCCCGGTGGTGCGGGATTCCTCGAGGTGTACGGAACGACAGGGCGTCTGAGGATGGGGTTCACCGAGCAGAGCATCGAGCTGACGGCCCTCGGTGATGGCGATCCTGTGACGAGCTATCCCACGCCGGTGCCATGCGCCAACAGCCAGTTTGTGTTCCGCCAGGCCATTCTTGGTGAAGCGCCTTCATTGACTCCCGGGGAGTACGGGCGCAGGGCGTTGGCGTTGTGTTTGGCTGCTCTTGAGTCGAGCGGAAAGAGCGAATTCGTGCCGGTTCCGCTCTTTGACGGTGACAATGACATTTGCTGACGCCGCGCTGCCTTTTTGTTTGGCGTCCAGCGATCGTTTTCGGGCGAATCGTGTTTGGGTTGTGTGAATCGATTCAGTGGAGGAAATTGGTGTGAAGATTGGTGTGAGTTCTTACAGCTACAGTCGCTTGGTCCGGGCTGGTCAGATGAAGCAGATCGAGGTCATCGCGAAGGCCAAGGAGATGGGCTTCGATGTGATCGAGTTCTCGACCGTCAGTGTTCCCGAGGGCGAGGCCCTGCCCGGCTTCGCGGCCCAGTTGCGGGAGGAGGCGGCCCGGGTTGGTATCGAGATTGCGAACTACACGATCGGGGCCGATTTCCTGAAGGGGTCGGGAGGCGACCTGGCCGCTGAAATCGAGCGCGTCAAGGGAGAAGTGGATATTGCCGAGATCCTCGGTGTGCCGGGAATGCGACATGACGCCAGCGGGGGATTTGCCGCGGACCACGCGGGGCCCAAGAGCTTTGACGCGGGGCTATGCCGCCTGGCTGATGGCTGTCGTGCGGTCACCCAGTACGCAGCAGACAAAGGCATCCGGACGATGGTTGAGAACCACGGCCATTTCTGTCAGGACAGCCTGCGCGTCGAGAAGTTGGTGACCGCGGTTGACCATGCCAACTTCGGTGTGCTGATCGATATGGGCAATTTCATCTGCGTTGATGATGATCCAGGGGTTGCCGTTGGGCGCCTCATGCCTTACGCCTTCCACTGCCACGCAAAGGACTTCCATCTGAAGTCTGGAATAGAGCCATTTCCCGGTTCCGGGTGGGCGCTTACCCGGGCCGGAAACTACCGTCGGGGAGCGGTGATCGGGCACGGCAATGTCCCGGTCATCCAGTGCCTGCGGGTCATGTACAAGGCCGGCTATGACGGGGTTCTTTCCATTGAATTCGAGGGAATTGAAGAGGTCATCAACGGCATTCAGCTCGGGCATGACAACCTGCGTCGCTTCGTCACGTTGGTCGAGCAAGGCTATTGAGGTAGATCAACAGGCGCTTGAGTCTGGAGAGAGCATTGACGATTCGGAGCCTTCTACTCGGGCTGATTGGCGTCGTCGTTCTTTCGGCGTGGTGCTACTTCAACGACACTGTTGTGCGCCCCGGGATGATGGTTTCGTCGCTGATGCCTGTCATCGCCTATGGCGGGCTGGTCCTGCTGCTGTTGACCGTCAACCCGCTGTTGAGACGCCTGCGCTCGGGGCGGCCCCTCAGCGGGCGTGAGGTTGCGGCTGCCCTGGCGCTTTTTCTCATCGGTTGTGGTGTCCCGGGCTGGGGATTGGTCCAGCTTTTCCCCATGACTGTCATGATGCCGCACCACGACAATCGCGTGCGGCCCGGGTGGAGCCAGGAACGTGTTCTGGAACTGGCCCCCGAGCAGATGCTCGCCGATGTCAGCGTCAACGAAAGCGAAGCGCTGGACGGCTACGTGACGGGGATGTCTGAAGGCGACCGTCACATTTCGTTCCTCGATGTCCCATGGTCGGCCTGGCGGCGGACATTTGCGTTCTGGTGTCCATTGATTGTCAGCATGCTGGTGGCGGTAACCGGTTTGGCGGCCGTTTTCCACCAGCAGTGGTGTCATCATGAGCAGCTTCCCTATCCCATCCCCGTATTCGCGAATTCGCTCCTGCCCGCCGAGGACGGTCAGCTCAACCCAATTTTCCGGAACCGACTGTTCTGGACGGGCTTCGGAGCGGCGTTTTTCGTCCTGATGAACAACTACGCGTGTCGCTGGTGGCCGAATGTCCTGATTACCATCCCGCTGCGCCTGGACTTCTCTCCCCTCATGTCCCTGTTCCCGATTCTTGTCAAGGGCAAGGGCGCCATGCTGTTCCACCCCTACATCCTCATGCCCGTGGTCGGGCTGGCGTACCTGATCGGTTCAGACGTCTCGGTGTCGATGGCAGTCGCCCCTTTCCTGTACTGTGTCATCGCCGGGGTCTTTGCGCATTACGGTATCCAGCTTCGCAGTGGTAAGATGATGGCGTTGACCATCGAGCCCTTCATCTTCGCAGGCGGCTACTTCGGGATTCTCGTCATGCTGCTCTATACTGGGCGGCGCTACTACGCGAACGTGGTACGGCGGAGCTTCGGCATGCGTGCGGCGGACACCGTGCCTGGTCACGCGGTGTTGGGAATGCGTCTCTTCGTGGCCGGTGGTGTGTTGTTCGTTGGGCAGCTGATCGCGGTTGGGCTTGACTGGCAGTTGGCCATTCCCTACACCCTGTTCATGCTGATGGTCTACACGGTTGTGAGCCGCGCGATTGCTGAGACGGGGGCTTTTCATGTCGGGACGTTCGTCTACCCGGGAATCATGGTATGGGGCATGTTCGGGGCTCGGGCTCTGGGTCCTGGCACAATGGTGATCATGTTCCTGGTTTCCACAGTGCTTGTGGCTGCCCCCGGATGGTGTCCGATGCCGTTTCTCGTCCAGGCAATGAAGCTGGTTGATCTGTCCGGCGGTTCCGTGAAGAAGACAGTCAGCTGGGGGGCTGTTGTCCTGATCGTGGCCCTGGTGGTTGCTGTCCCGGCGACGATCTACTGGCAGTACGACCGCGGGGCACCGATTCGGGGATGGCCGCGTTCGTCTTCCCGATACCCGTTGGACAATGCGGTGGAGATCATACACAAACTCAAGGCGCAGGGCACGCTGGAGATGGCAACCGATGCTGATGGCTGGGGGCGGTTTTCACGCCTGAGTCCGAGCGCGCCTCATCTGTCTGCATTTGCCATAACGGCGGGGTTGGCCCTGATTGTGGGGCTGGGCCGTCTGCGCTTTGCCCGGTGGCCGCTGCATCCCGTGGTTTTCCTGTTTCTTGGTGGACACCAGGGCATGCTTATGGCGTTCTCTTTTGGGACAGGATGGGTGATCAAAGCCATTGTGAGCAAGTATGGTGGTGGTCACATGTATCAGCGTCTGAAGCCGGCGATGATCGGACTGATCGCGGGATCGATGGTCGCGAAGTTCCTGCCGATGATTATCGGCACCGTCTATTACCTGGTGACCGGGCAGTCTCCATGACATTCCCGGACAATGAGCGAGAGGAGAAGGACATGGCAGAGCCGACGATCCATCAGCTTTTTGACTTGAGTGGACGAGTAGCCCTGATTTCCGGGGCATCGGGGTTCCTGGGGACGGCCATGTCGATGGCCCTGGCGGAAGCCGGTGCGACTGTGGTCACGACGAGCCGTGATCCGGATCGTGCACGGGCTGCGGCGGAACGACTGCCGGGGGAAGCCCCGCACGTGGGGGTGCAGATGGATCATATGGATTCCGCTTCGGTGGAGGAGGGATTTGCCGCGGCGGTAGCGGCCGCGGGCGCGGTCGACATTCTCGTCAACAACGGGAACGACTCGGTCGGGATTCGTGACTTGACCGATGTCGATGCTGAGAGCTTTGACCGAACGCTGTCTAACGCCACGGGGTACTTTCTGCTGTCGCGACTGATTCATGACCATGCCGTCGAGCGCGGTGTCCCTGCGAGCATCATCTTGCTTGGGTCCATGTACGGTGTGGTCGGCTCATACCCGGATGCCTATGAAGGCGTTTGCATGGCCAGCCCGGTAGCCTACCATGCGTTGAAGGGTGGGATCATCCATATGACACGCCATCTTGGTGTGTATTGGGCGAAAGACAACGTGCGGGTCAACTGTCTCAGCCCCGGCCCGTTCCCGAACATGGAGAAGGCTCCGGCAGAGATGGTCACGCGTCTGTGCACAAAGAGCCCGATGGGCCGCATGGGGCTGCCGCACGAGCTGAAGGGGGCTGCCGTCTTCCTGGCCAGCGATGCCAGCAGTTACATGACCGGTCAGAACATGATCATCGACGGTGGTTGGACGGCCTGGTAGAGAAGGAGAGAATAGACGATGCGTATCCGGACTCTGTTTGTACTCGGGTTTCTCGTGGGTGGCGTATTGGCTCTGGGAGATGCTGCCATAGCCGCAGATGGGATTCGGCTGCGTGGTGGTTTGCCCAATCTATCCCGGATGCTCCGGGCGAAGGAACGGACTCGTGTCGTTTACTTCGGAGGCGGCGTCATTTATGGGAAAGGCGCCAGCAACTCGGGGAAGTCGTGTCGAAGCCAGTTTGGCAGGGCTTTGCACAAGGCATTTGCCGGCGCCTCGATTGCTGAGTACAACAAAGCCCTTCCCCGGACCCAGTCGTGGCTCGGGGCATGTCGCGTGGATGGGGACGTGATCCGCCACTACATCCCACTGGGGTTGGTCGTGATCGAGTTCTCGGCCGATGACCGCGCGGAACCGGCAGCGCGGGTTTCTGCTGCCGTCGAGGGGATTGTTCGGCGGATTTGGGCCAAGCACAAGAGTGCCGACCTGCTGTTTGTCTACGCACCGGGACGGGAAGACATCGCCGGTTACAGAGCGGGTAAGGTCGCGCCTGCCGTTCCCTGGTATGAACGGATTGCTGAGGCTTACGGGATCCCAAGTGTGGATTTGGGTGAGGTCCTTGCGAGTCGAGATGGCCTGGCACCCGCCTCTGTTTTTGCCGATGACATCCACCCAAATGATGATGGGCATGCCTTGTATGGAGCGGCTTTCACTGCGCTTGTCGAGCGAGTGGCCGGCACTGCTGAAGACCAGACCAAACCTGTGGTCCACAGTCTGCCCGAGGCCACCACAGACACGTTGCTCAAGAACGGTCGTCTGGTCACCTATGAGCACTCGACCTTCGAGCCAGGCTGGCTCGGTTGGCAGGAGAGTCCGATCGATCGTTTCTTCCATGTGCTGCATTGTGACACGCCCGGGGCGATGGTCACGCTGACGTTCAAGGGAGACATGGTTGGCCTCTTTGGCCCCGTCAGTTCTGACACCGGGGACCTGGAGGTATCAGTGGACAGTGGCGCCTGGCGCGGCCTTCCCGTCTTTGATGCCCGGGTTGGTGACGCTTCCGAGGCTCGAGGGCAGGTGATCGCGGAGGGGCTGGATCCGGCCGCCGAACACGTTGTTCGGGTCCGCGTCGCCGGAGCTGTTCCTGCGGGGAGCAAGGGGCGTCACGCTCGGCTTGGCTTCTTTGCGGTCAACGGCACGGAAGTCTTCGCCAATCCATACGCCGGCATGAACACATTGCAGCGAATAGATGCCATGTATGCCGGCATGGAACCGGTGACCTTCACCCCATCTCCCGATCGCTGGAAGCACCTTTCTCGTACGATGAAACTGCTTCAGGACGGGCCGGAATTGCGCATCGTGATGCTAGGCGACAGTATCGTGAACGATACCGCTCACTCGCACTACCAGTTGCTGGTCGATCGTCTGTACCCAAAGTGCAAGGTTGTGAAGGTTGTCTCGGTCAGGGGCAGCACGGGTTGTTGGTGGTACAAGGAGGAGGGCCGGGTTGAGCAATACGTTCTGCGGCACAAGCCTGACTTGCTCATGATTGGGGGGATCAGCCAGCGCAAGGATATCGAATCGATTCAGTCGGTGATTCACCAGGTGCGTGCGGCCAAGCCGGATGTGGAGTTCTTTCTCATGACCGGGGCATTCGGTTTCTATGACCCCAGGACTCACAAAGACTGGACGTATGACGTTGACCCGAACGGTGATGGCTACCGGGGCAAGGTCCTCCGTCTGGCTGCCACCGAAAACGCGGAGTTCCTGGACATGCGAGGCCCTTGGGGCAAGTACATCCGTAACTCCAAACGGGCGCACGGATCGTTCAAGCGGGATCCTGTGCATGCCAACGATCGCGGTAAGCAGATCTTGGGGCGCATCTTGGAACGCTACTTCACGCCTAAGAACTGAGTGTCGGACAGGCGTGCAGGCACTCGGAGGACAGGCTGACATGGAATTGGCGAACCGACCGCACTTCGGGCGAACCCGCGGGGTCTGGGACCGCTTCTGGCGGGGGGAACTGAAGCGGCCTGCGATCATCGCCGTCCGGCCACGTACCGGGGTTGAGCCGGTTGGCGCCCCTCCTTGGGGAGCGGCGTATGACCGTTCGCCCGAAGACGTCGTCGATCAGGCGCTGCGGTGGGCTGAAACGCACGAGTTTCTGGGGGATGCCGTGCCCTGGCACACGCCCTCGATCTGTGTGGGACAGTTCGGCGCGTTTCTCGGGGCCCGGATCGAGGAGTCCCGGGAGCCCTGGGGAGTCGATACGCGGGCTGTTCCTTTCGTCGACGATTTGGACAGCGTTGAGCTGCGCCTGGATCGCAGTAGCCCTTGGTGGGAGCGCTATCTTGCTCTGATCGAGACGTACCGTCGTAAGTGTTTCGGGCATCTCATCTTCGGCGAAGCCAGCGTGTCCTGCAATCTTGACTACCTGGCCCATATACGTTCTCAGACCCAGGTGATGATGGACTTCTTTGACGACCCGGGCAGCGTTCATCGCGTGTTGAGGCAGCTGCAGGCAGTCTACGACGAAATCATCGCGGAACAGAGGTGCCTTTTCGAGGTCGATATCTGGGGCAGTGTGACACGTCACGGCCTCTATTCCACCGGGCTCACCGCTGTCCCGCAGTGCGATTTCGGTTTCAATATCGGCAAGGAGCACTTCGACGAGTTCGTTCTGCCGTATCTCACCCACGAATGTGACGCGCTGGATGATGTTGAATACCACTTGGACGGGCCGGGCAACCTCGCACATCTTGAGTCCGTCTGCTCGATCGAGAGCATTGACGTCATCCAGTGGGTCGCAGGGAGTGGCGAGGCGCAGCGGCAGGACTGGAGCGGACTCTACGACGACATCACCGCGCGTGGCAAGGGCCTGTGGTTTGGTGCCCGGATCGAGGATGTGATTCCTTCCTGGGAACGCTATGGCGCGTCAGGTCGACTCTGTCTGACTGTGCACGACGGGTCGCCCGATGACGTCCGGCGGCTGATGGATAAGCTCGAGGAGATGGCGCGTGCGTGAGCTGGATAGTCGCTGATCCGTTGTTCTGCGGAGATGATGATCGGCTTCCTGAGCACTGAGCCGAGCTTGCGAGACGGCCGAAGGCAACGTGCGTCCGCATACCAGCCCAGGGCACAGCGCAGCGACGCCCTGGGTGTGGAGATTAGAATGGTCATGCCCTGA
>JABHEG010000223.1 GCA_018676675.1 Lentisphaerota bacterium | reverse complement strand
TCAGGGCATGACCATTCTAATCTCCACACCCAGGGCGTCGCTGCGCTGTGCCCTGGGCTGGTATGCGGACGCACGTTGCCTTCGGCCGTCTCGCAAGCTCGGCTCAGTGCTCAGGAAGCCGATCATCATCTCCGCAGAACATGCCGGGCTCCACGTTGCCGGCTTACCGCCTGCAGTTGGCGAGGAAGTAGTCGATGTAGAGATCCATCATTTCGGACGAGACGTTGGCGGGGATGTGATTCCCTACCGCCCAGATGAGGCCCTTGCACTGCTGTGCCAGATCAAGCGTCTTGTCCATCGAGTCCTTGACGGTTTCCCAGGGGTGGAACGCCATGTCCGTGCAGTCGACGGCACTGCCGACCAGGCAGTGGGATTTGCCGAAGCGTTCGACCATGAAACCAAACTCCACCATTGGCTCGAAGATGAACCCATCCGCCCCGGCCTTGGCGATGTCCTCAGCGAACTCCATGAAATTGCCATCGGAGCAGAAGATGATGGTTTTTCCCGCAGCCTTGAGGGGTTTCCAGAGCTCAGCGAATCCCGGGATGATCACCTCCCGGTAGATGTCGGGATGCATAAAGGCGCCCTCGGTCCAGACGAAGTCGTCGTGCTGGATGATGACTTCGGCGCTGGTCTGGGCCCAGGCATTCATGTGATGCTGGGTAAACTCACGGAAGCGGATGAAGACCTCTGACATTTTGTCACGATCCGCACAGGCCATCAGGAGCATGTCCCAACCGAACGCGGCGATTGCTCCGGAGACCGTACTCTTGTAGTATCCACCCGTGCTCAGCTGGTCCGGGAACGCCGCTTTTGTGTCTTGGAACGCCTTCTCGTAGGCGGCCACCTGCTCATCCATGTCAGGCAATCCGTATTCGGCAGCCGGGTCAAAGGCCCAAACGTCCTCGGGGTCCTTGAAGGGGCTCTCGTGGGGCTGACGCAAGTCGCTGCCGTCCGCGGCATAGACGGCATGGCCCATATTGGTGGCGCGGCCGAGAGCGCCCCAGTTGCCGTGCAGCCCATCGTTCACACCGAAGGAGAAATCGATGGCCCACTGCTCGTAGAGCGATCGGGTCGCATCGGGGTGGCCTGCCTCCTGGCCGGTCTTCTCCTTCACGTACTCCTTGTGGTAATTCAGGCTGTATTCCGTGTGGGCAAGGCGTTCTGTCGGCTTGAGATGGATGGTGTCGAGGGCCAGTTGTCTGCTCATGTGTGTCCTCTTGCTCCAAGCGAGCGACTTTATCTCTGGGTGCGTCTCAGATCCATATAGTGTACCACGTCTCTAAGGTGATCGTCATGCCGTGGAGCTGGGAAAAGGCGCCGACTGCGCTGAGCCCCTTGTGTGGACGTGCTTGGAGCTCCGGTCGTCCCGACCGGCTGTCTTCCTCGACCGTTCCGGAGGCACCGGTTACGGATAACCGGCCTACAGGAGGTCCTCTGAGCAGCGCCGTGTCCCGCTCCCATTGGTCAGGGTGTGTTGGCTTCTACCAGGACGAGCTTGAAGTCGTGCTTCTTCAGCGGGAACTGAACGGTGCCGTTCGGGGTGACCCGGAGCCGGCTGTTTGTTTCGCGGTCGGTGGCGGCAAGTGTCCCTTCGAGACCGAGGGCGCCTTGATCGAGCGTGAGCTTGAGGTCCCCCCCGTTGCCGTAATCACAGACCAGGATCAGAGCGCTTCCGGGTTTGCTCATGACCAATGAAACCGCATCGGACCCGGCAAGTGCCGCCGGATGGTCCTTCTTCCAATACTGCGAGACCTTCACTTCGGGCAGTCCGTACCCGTATTCCATCATCAGGCGGAATATGCCCCAGAACGTCTCTCCTCCACCGCTGGTCTTGATCTCGTGTACAAGCATGCAGCCGGTGCCGGTGCGTTCCACCCATCTAGCCTGGGCCTTGTCCTTGGTGTGGACCAGCCAGAGAGCGAAGGGGACATTGCCCTGTTGCAGCCCGATGGACTCGGCGCGGGTGTAGTCGCGGTCGAAGCGGTCCTGGAAGTCGGCGGCCCCGCCTTTGTCTTCCCAGGTGTAGTTCATTTGGGCAAAGGCCAACACGGGAGTGATCGCGGTATTGGTCATATGAATGATGTTTCGGACGGGCTTGCCCATCTCCAACTGCATGCGCGCAGTGCGGTGAACCCATTCACGCATGTTATAGAGCCCCATGGACGGCTGAATGTGTCCGGAAGGGAGGACGTAGGCGGGAGTCCCGATCGTGTCGAAATTGGACTGGAAGAAGAGGTCATCCCAGTAGAAGGAGTCGACCATGATCTCGGCCATTGTCCTGAAGTGGGACATGGCATAGTCGCGGAAACTGGCCACTGGATCCAGGTCGTAGGCAGCTCCTCCGCGCGGTGGCCAATCCCGCTTGCTGTAGGCGTCGCGGTGCCACTCGTCGAGAAAGGTCTGTCCTTCAGGTGTGTCAAAGCGGACGCCCCGTCCGTTTGTGTAGATGTTGAGCGTCTTTGGGCGTCCCTTCATCGTGTGGAACGCCGCATTGGTGTGGTTGCGGAAGATCTTCTCGAGGTGCTTCCGTTTTTCGGGCGTTTTGGCTGATGCGTAGATGTGCTCGAATCCCTTGAGCCATTCCTCGATGAACGCCTTGTCGACTTCCCCGGTTCGACGTGTTTCCGCAAGCTTGTGGAAGTACGTCCAGTCCTGTCCACGTGGGTACCAGTCGAGGCACGGCGTCTCGGTGCCCCAATACCAGCAGGATCCCATGAAGGCGACATGTCGAACTCCGGGGATGCCGGCCGCTCGCCAGGCCCCAAACGTCCATCGTCGCCAGTCTTTAGGCATCGGCTTCACGGGGGTCGCCTGGAATGCCATGGTGATGGTCCGGGGGGCGCTGATGCTGCCGGGCTTGGCTATCAGATGGAGGACGAGATCCAGGGAGTCTCCTCGGCGGACGAGTTCCTGACAAGAGACCTCCGGATGGGTGATCCAGCCGGCATCATTTTCGCCATAGACGCATAGCCCGCGCTCCTCGGCCCCAACCCAGAGGTAGGGCACATAGGAGCCGATGATCGAGTTTCGGGCTGCCTGGGAGCTCCGCCAGACCACGCCATCGCCTTCTGGCACGACGCCAGCATAGTTGAAGCGAATGCCGTCTGTACAGGCGTGCATGAGTGGGCTGCGAGCATTCTGGAGGGGGATGGTGAGTGTGAGAGAATCAACCGACTGGTCCGTGGGGGCGAGACGGAGCGTCCACTTCATCGAGCCGTCGACATCCCAGTCAGTGGTGACAGAGCCCTCGAGGGAGCCGGCGGACCAGGCGCCGTTGGCCACGGCCCGGGTGTCTCGCTGCAGGTCGTATGTGAGCCCCTTGCCTATGGCCGTGGACGTGTTGCCGGCCACGGTGGCGTCCAGCCGCATGGGCTCCCTGAGCAGGCCGACTCCCAGGCTCTTGACCTGCTGCCACAGGCCAGTGGGGGCGACCGTGTGCGTGCGGAGGACCGTCGAGACACGGGCGCCCTTCACCTCGATTGGCGTAAATGGTGGGACAAGCAGATCGGAGGCGCCGATCTTGTTGTGCTCCCACGGGAACACATGGCGCACAAAGGAGGCGATGACAGGGCCGGTGGCTTGGCCATCAATCGAGGCCACAAGCTCGTAGCTGCCTTCAGTCAGGGAGGGAATCGACCACTCAATCTCAGTCTTGAAATCGCTGAGGGGAGGCATGGCGGTCTCGGCCAACGGGCTTCCGTCTTTAGGGCGCAGGGCCAGATGGACACCGGTCACCCCAGCCTTTTCCTTCAGACCGGAGATGTCGATTTTTGCTTTGATGACGCCGTGGTAGGGAAGGTGGGCAAACTCCAGTTTGACGTGCTTCTTACCCTCTGTGGTGAGTGTGAAGAACGGCTCGGTTCGCTCCATCTGCCACCGGAAGTCTCGCTGGTAGTAGACCTTCCCTGCGTCTGGTGAGGTGACCTCGACACAGGTATGCGCCACATCTCCGAGTGCCATGCTGCTGGCGAGGTCGACAACGACGGCTTGGTTCCCGGGAATCGTGAGCCGTTCCTCGCGGTCGACCTTGGCAGAACTCCTGGGGTGGATGCGCAGGGCAACGTTGACCGGCAATGGCGTCCCTCCCGGATTGGCGATGCTGACCACCACGTGAGGAGTCGTGCCTTCCGGATCGTGCAGCTGTCGCGTTTGGACGATAGGAGCGGCGGCGTCCCAGGTGATTTCGGGCATGGTCTCGACGGACAGGAAGGCTCCCCCCACGGAACTCCACTCGCTCTGGCCGGGCCCGGCCGATCGCTTCCAGTTCCGGCACACTCGGACGCCGAACGGGTGTTTGAGGTCAGCAGGCTTTACGTCCATGTCCGAAAGAGGGAGAGCTGCTTCGAACCACCAGCGGTCGTCCGCGATCTTGCTTGCCGTCTCCCAACGACCACGCCAGGCTTCGCCGCCGCCCTTTGTGGCATGGCGCTGGTCGTAGATTGCGCCCTGGGCGTTGATGATGGCATGGTAGAGGCGCCGGCGACTTTCGGGGGCGGTACGAAGCGGGTCGAAAACAAGCTCGATGGAGTCGTCCAACCACACCCGGGCATCACCACCCTGTGGGGCCGGTTCGACACCATTGAGAAGTTGTCCACCCGGGGGTGTTTCGCTCTTGACCGCAACGTAGATCCTGGTTCCATCACAGCCGATCCAGAAACTGGCTTTCCCACCGGTCAGCACGGGGCTGCGAACTCCGCAGAACCGTTCCATGCGGATGGCACGGGCCCATTCGCTCTCGCTGATGTCGCCGTCGATGGCTGGGGCGGAGTTCATGAGCGGCAGGGAGGCGCGAGGAACGCGGTGTTCGTCAGCGTCAGCGCCGATGGTGGCGGCGGCCAGCATGAGCGTCAGCACGGGGAAGAAGCTCAGGAATCGGTGGTTCACGATTCTTCTTTTTCCAGTTCGCTCAGATCAAACTCCGGGTAAACACTGGTGAAGCAGTCGGGGCAGAGGCCATGTGAAAACTGAACGCCCGTATGCTTGGTGACGTAGGACTCGACCTGTTGCCAGTACCCTTTGTCGTCCCGGATCTTCTTGCAGCCCGAGCAGATGGGGAGGAGTCCGCTTAGCTGTCTGACCTCCGCGAGGGCCTGCTGGAGTTCCGCGACGCGCTCCGCGAGTGCCTGCTGCAGGTCGATGCAGCGCTGCCCAACGTGGATTCTGGCCCGCAGTTCTTCCGGGTCGAACGGTTTGGTCATGTAGTCGTCAGCGCCGGAATCAAGCCCCTCCACGATATCTCCCCGCTCGGTGCGCTTCATGGTCAGCAGAATGAGGTAGGCTCCCCGGCCTTCCTCCTTCTTCCTGATCTCGCGGCACACATCGATACCGTTCATTCCAGGCATGATCCAGTCAAGAATGGCGAGCTTCGGGGCGTCAGCGCTGGTCAACACGGCCAGGGCTTCGTTGCCATCGGCGGCTTCAGTGATGTCGTAACCCCACTCCCCAAGGAGCGTCGACAGCATCAGACGAGTAATCCGATCATCATCCGCGACCAATACTTTCACTGTCTTGTCCTCTTATTGTTCAGGCACGATTAGTGCCTCCCAATCGGTTTCTCGAATTGCTCGCAACAGCTCCTCAAACGCTTGCTTCAGGGAGGAGAGGCTTTCCTTACAGGCGGTCACGTCTCCCGCTTCTGCGTGTGCCTCCATCTCCGCAGCAACTGTGGTGACCGCGTCCCCCCCGATGTTTGCCGCAGCGCCTTTGAGCTTGTGCGCCGTGCGCATGATGGCCTGGGCATCGCCGGCGTTTGTTGCCTCTTCCACATCAGTGTACTGCTCCGGGGCGAACTCGACAAAGGCCTCGGTGAACTTCTCAATCAGCTCGACGCGTCCCCCGCATACGCCGATGATCCGGTCCGTGTCGAACACCGGTGATGTCGGCACTGCGACCTCGTTGTTTGGTCCCTGGGCCTCTACGTCGCACACCTCCTCCAGGACGCGTCGGATTGCGTCCAGGCTGAGGGGTTTTGCCACGTAATCATCCATGCCAGCCTGAAGGCATTTGTCTCGGGCTCCCGCCAGGGCTTCGGCGGTTACGGCAACGATCGGTACATGGGGGCCCCCGATCTGCTCCGCTCGGATCCGCCGGGTCGCCTCGAACCCGTCCAACACCGGCATCTGGCAGTCCATGAAAACCAAGTCATATGCGCCTTCCCGCAGCCGCTCGATGGCTTCCTGTCCATCTCCGGCGACATCGACTGTGCATCCGAAGGATTCCAAGACCCCAGCGGCAACCGTCTGATTGATCGGGTTGTCCTCTGCAAGCAGGATGTGGACGTCGAGCTGCGGGAGTTCAGGGGGTTTCCTGGCGGGCTGTGGCGGTTGCTCCCGGGCATCGTCGCCCTGCTGCGACTCGGCCCACACGGTGAGAAGGGCTCTCAGGAGCAGAGACGAGCGGATCGGTTTCGGCAGGTATGTGACGATGCCCGTCTCGGCAAAATCCTGTAGATCCTGGGCTCCGGCTGCTCCGGATGAGAGCATGATCAGGGCCGTATCCCGCAGTTCCGGACTGGATTTGACGTGTTGAGCCAGTTCTTTCCCGTCCATACCCGGCATGAGGTAGTCGAGGAGCACGATATCGAATGGCTTCCCCCGGTCGGCGGCCCCCTGCAGCGTGCTCAGTGCGGCGTCTCCGGAATCGGCCTCTTCACAGGCCACGTTCCAGCTGTTCATGTACTCACGGAGGATGCTGCGATTCGTCTGGTTGTCGTCGACGATCAGAACGTGTGCCCCATTCAGTGCGCTTCCGCTCTCGGCGTTCAGCGCCTCGCCTTTGCCGTCGCCCATGTCAGGTAGAAGATCACTTTGGCACATCGGCAGTGTCAGCTCAAAATGGAAGGTTGACCCGACTTCGGGCTCACTCTCCAGCCAGATCCGGCCGCCCATGATCTCGATCAGCTGCTTGCTGATGGAGAGGCCGAGGCCCGTTCCCCCGAAACGGCGGGTGGTCGATCCGTCGGCCTGGCGGAACTTCTCGAAGATTGTCTTCTGCTGTTCAGCCGGGATGCCAATGCCTGTGTCGGTCACCCTTACATGCAGTTCAGCTGTTTCGGCATCGGCGTGTTTACAGCCAACGTCAATCATCACATGCCCGTGTTCCGTGAATTTCACGGCATTGCCGGCGAGGTTGCTCAACACCTGGCGGAAGCGGACAGGATCCCCGAGGAATTGTGATGGGACATCCGGGAGGTACCGGACGATGACCTCAAGCCCTTTCCCGGCCGAGCTGGTCGCGAGCAACTGGGCCGTCTCTTCCACGATCGAGCGCAGGTCCATAGGGACTGACTCAACGGTGAGTTTGCCGGCTTCGATCTTGGAGAAGTCGAGCACATCATTGAGGAGGATGAGCAGCGCCTGGGCGGAATGCCGGATGGTCTGGGCGAAGTCGCTTTGTCGGCGATCCAGGTCTGTCCGCAACAACAACTCCGTCATCCCGATCACGCCGTTCATCGGCGTCCGGATTTCATGACTCATGTTCGCGAGGAAGTCGCTCTTCGCTCGGTTTGCGTCCAGTGCTTCCTGCTCTGCCCGCTTCCGATCCGACACTTCCTGTTCGAGAGCCGCCGTTCGCTCACTGACTCGTTCCTCCAACTGGTCGTGAGAGTGACGGAGTCTCTCGGTATAGTCGCCGATCGTGGCGGTCATCGCATTGAACGACTCCGCCAGTTCGCCGATTTCATCGTTGCGCTCGACGCGTGTGAGGGGCTTGTAGTTGCCGGGCTCGATTGTCCGCACCGAACTGGTGAGAGTTGCCAGCGGGGTCAGCACGAGGCGGTTGAGGAGTACGGTCACGGACACGACCAGGAGAAGAAGGGAGAGCCCGAGTAGCAACGCGAGCGGCGCAAATTGGCGGAATCCAAGGGCCTGACTGAGGTCGACTGAAACGATGACATACCACTCGATCTCAGGCACATAGGCGACAGCGGACAGGCAGGTGACGCCCTCCATGGTCACAGGAAGCAGAGCGACCTCTTCCGGAGCTTCCTCGAGGCGCGCAAGCGCTGCTTGAAGCCGGGCTGACTCGTCACCCCGGTCCAGGAGCTTGAAGATCGTACTCCTGTTCCCCTCGGCTTTCGTCAATGTGTTCTGGTCAATGTAGGCCTTGTTGCGGTGGGCCTGGATTGCCCCGACCCGGTCGACGAGGATCGTCTCGACGCCCGGAGTGCGCTCGGACAGGATACGGGAGATAAACGCGTCCAAGGCCAAGCCTGTTCCGGCAACGCCGAGCCTATCGTCGCCGTCTCTGACGACGGTATTGATCCAGACTTTCGTCACCTCCAGCTTTTCGTCGTAGTCAACGTTCAGATCCAGTGTGTCTACAGCAGAAAGGGTGCTGAAGTACCATCCGTCCTTCGCGCTGTTCTCGTCCAGAACGTAGGCGACCTCGCCACGTTCGCGGTCTTTGGTGTCGTCGTTGAAGTAGAATCGTTTTGATCGATCGGGGACGAAAAAATAGCTTCGGCCCTGGAAGTGTCGCCGGAAGCTCTCCAGCTCTGTGAGTGCGCGTTCACGAAGGTCCGGGTCACCGTCTTCACCGTCGTCACGACACCACTCCTGGAGCAGCGGCGTGTCAACCATCTTCAAGCACAGGGCCACCTCACGTTCGATCGGCGTCAGGATCCGCCCTTTCTCACGGAGGACATATTGTTTCGCAAAGTCTCGTCCCAGCCGCTCTGTGATCCGGTTAAGGACGAGCATGAAGACGCCGAAGGCTAACACGCCGGTCGCGACGTAGACCAGCAGGATGATGCGAATGAACCGGCTCTTGATACCGGCCTTGGGGGATGGTTGCGGGGTTGCCATAGTATGTGGAATCTAAAGCGAAGCACTGCGCCTGCAAGAACGGCACGAGCTTTTGCGCGCGTCGCTTGACGTTACGGCGTGTTTATCGAGCCCTCAATTGTACGGCCGTTGAAGCTCCCGTAGATGCCCGTTCCCCAGTGTGCATCGGCGAGCTTCTCGCCCCCCTTCAGGCGGAGCAGGATCGAGTTGGAGAGGGCGGTCTCGGCGAGGCGTTTGCCGTCCTGGGTGATGGTAGCTTTGGGGCCATCGATGGCGAACTCGAACGTGGTTGGTCCCTCGGTCCAGTGGGTTGCTGCACCTAGGTGACCGGGCATCGCAAGGCGGTGAACGGTTCCGTAGGACTTCCAGTCTTCGGGCGCGAGGAACGGGAAAGCCCTCGCGTCCCAGGGGCACGGCCACTTGGCCGATGTGGAGACGAAGAGGTCCGGGCCGGCAGCGACCAGACTGGTGACCCGCTGACCCCATTGGTTGCTGACTTTTCCTTCGACAGCGGCGGTCTCCACATCGTAGGGATGCGTGATCTTGTCTGACCGAGCGGGATGCTTGAACATCCGTTCCATGAACGTCCAGGCTGCGCTGTCCGGGTTGTAACGCCAGAGCTCGCCCCACGGCCAGACGCCGACGAAGACATCTCCCCCGTAGATGGCGGTTGTTTGTGCTTCGCGCGAACTCCTGGAGACGCCGTCGAGGTATGGGGGCCAGCCGGCGATGTCTGTGAGTTTTTCGCCGTCGTACTCGAACAGTCGGCCGGTGGGGTACTGGCCCATGAGGAGGCGGTCGCGGTAGATCGTGGTGGAATACAACTGGAAGCTGACTCCGAGGACGGGCGCGCGGAGCATGGTCCACGTGCCGTCCTGGAAGACATAGAAGCCCCCAATATTCGAGCCGGTTACCACTTGCTTCCCAAGTTGTCCCCAGGCAAAGGTGGTCTCTCCCACAACCGGGAGTGTGAGCACGATGGCCTTGGACAGGTCAACCTGACCATCGCCTGGAGTCCAGGGGCAGGCGTGCAGCTTACTGAACCCATCATCGTCGTTCTCGTACGGCCGGTAGCCCCCTTTGCTGCGGTCGACATGGTAGAAGCAGAGATGGCCGTTGGCATAGAAGAACAGTTGGTAGCTGCCCTTGTCCGGAGGCGGGAGGATCGTCTCACCGTTGAGCAGGACCGTGCTGCTGCCGAATGTCAGCACACCGTTCCCGATGCGCATGGTCTCATCTGTTCCACCGACGCTGTCGACAGTCTGCCATGAATCCGTGCCTGGGGACCATGCCTTGTTGCCGCCGTAGGTGGAGTAGACGACTTCTTCACGCCCATAGAGGTAGGCGCCGCAGAGGTCGTTGGGGCGGGGGAGCGGCTTGGTCTCGAAGGTGCGTTGCCCATCGGTTGGCCGAACAAAGAACTGCACGGCATGGCGATCCGCGCGGTAGCGTGTGTTGTAGGCATTCTGGAAACCGGCGCCGATGACGAGCGAGCCATCGGCTGTCTTGGCCTCAAACAGGGAACCGAAGCACTGGCCACGATCGGCTCCACGGTCAACGGTGACGGTGATTTTCATGGCCTTCTCCAAGGCAGGTGTGATGGTTGCGGGCGTCTGTGAAGAGGCGACCAACGGGAGGACTGCAAGCAACAGCACAAACGAGGCGGGATGACGTTTTGGTGTGGACATGTCTACTCCCCCGACCGCAACACGATGAGCCCCGCGTCATCCACAGCCCAGATTGGCCCGCCGGTTCGCGTCCACACCATCCATGAGTTGTCTGCCATTCGGCGGATGTTGAGGTTGAAGGGGATTTGTGTTGTCTTGGCGGCAGCAATCCCGATCGCTTTGAGCGGGATGCACCACTCACCGGTCCAGTGGTCTTTGGTGCGTGTTGCGGCGAAGTCCATAGCCTCGTTCAGTGCCTTGGCTTGTTCTTCCGAGGCGCCCGCGTCTACCACACTGTCCTGCCGCCCGTCCGGGAAGCCGCGCGGATTGTAGATCGCGTTGGTGTAGCACATGCTCTTGCTCTGGACTGGATTTCGCAGGGCAAACTCAACCGCATCGATTGTGCCCCAAGCCCCATCGGTGACCAGAGGTCTGACCGAATCGATGGGATTGCGGACCAGCAGGTAGAGCGCGGTTCCGTCGAAGGCCGCCCAGGCGGTGGAGATCAGTTTGGAGGCCGTTCCTCCTGCGGACTCCGCACAGCGGATGGCTGCCTCGGGAACACAGGGCCATTCGTCGCTCTTTCCATCGATCACGATTGTGCCGGGCTTCACTGACCAGGCCACATGCTTCGGCGTTGTACGTTTGACCGGCGTCTTGCGCTGTGTCGGGAGCGGACTGTGCTCGACGGGCCAGCTTGCGCGGAACTCGTCGCGGTAGAGTCCCATCTTGGCCAACGGCAGCGCCTTGAAACCACGTTTCCAGGCAGGCGATCCTGTCTGGATCCCGAAATCCCCGGGCCTCAACACGGCTTCCGGATCAAGCGCGGCCGGATTCACGAAAAGTGGATCTTCGTTGACCAGGTTGTTCTCGATGATGCCGTGTTTGCGTGCGTGCGGGTTGACCTCGTTGTCCCAGCGTCCGCCCACGCTGATGTTGCGGGTGATTCGGTTGTACTTGGGGATGTGTGGATCGTCCTCAAGCATCCCGACCAGGCGCGGGTAGTGTTCCTTCCAGGGCGATTCCTGGTAAGGCATCTGTTTGAGGCGTTTCGGCTGCATTGAGCTGGCGCCGTAGTCATACTTGCCCATGCCCCGGGCATCGACGTGCAGGGCCGGCTTACAGTCCACGAAGACGTTGTTGTCGATCGTGCAGTCGGAGCCTCCTCCGATGAAAGCGGCCCGGGTGACCTTGTGGAAGACGTTGCCATCGATATGGTGTCCACTGAGGATGTCGTCCAGATACACGCCTACGCAGCCACGGCCGCGGAAGCCCTCGATGTGGTGCATGTAGTTGTTGCGGATATGAGTGCCCCGGAACGACCAGTTGCAGCCGCCGTAGATGGCGCCGGCATCGTTGGACTCGTGACAGACGCTGTGAATCTCGTTGAGCTCGATGATGTGGTCGTTGCCACTGAAGCCGACGGCCTGGTGTGGTGCGTCGTGCATAAGGTTGTTGGCAACGCGATTGCCCACCCCATGCACACCGACTGCCGGCGTGTACATGCGCTGCCAGCGCCCATAGTGCCAGATATGGTTATTGACGGCGTACAGATCAGCTCGGGTCAGTGTCTTGCGCTCGCCGCCATTCAGGTGAACGCCGCCCAGCCCCGTGTCGGTGATATCGCAGCCGAGAACACCGTTCGAGGTCCCGCCTCGGACCTCAATCCCTTTGGCCCCGGTATTGCGGATCGTGCACCCGGCAATACGGTTGTGCGTGCCTCCGCTGATGGTTGCTGCCGTTCCGCGGCAGGATTCCAGCACGATCCCACGCAGCGTTATGTAGGCAGCGTCCTTGATACTCACCAGCGTGTCGATCATCGAGATGCTGGGTCTCGCGCGTTTCCAGTCAGTGTGCGGCGGCCAGAAGTAGAGCAGACCTGTCTCTCGGTTCAGATACCATTCGCCCGGCGAGTCGATCTCGCGAAGCAGGTTGAACGCGTAGAACCACTTGCCTTTGCGGTAGCCATAGTGGTGCAGGGGAGGCCTGACGGAGATGACGTGCTTTGCCGTGTCGATCCCCGCAATGGGGTGGCGTTGGTCCGACCAGTCGTGGAACCAGTAGCCATGGACCCATCCGTCCTTCTCCTGGAGCCAGCGTTCGGGGCGCGTTCCTTCGTAGACGAAGCGCCCCGTCCGGGACACGTCCTGCCCGCGCCGGTTCTTCTCAACGGGGCCATCCGTATCGACCACTTTGGCGAAGCCTTCGTTGGGCCATCGGGAGAGGGTCATGGGGTTGCTGTCGAAGAACAGCTCCAGCCCCGGGGGGGCTCCCCGCTTGCTCCAATTGGGCTGTCCGAGATCCGTCACTCCAAGCGTCTTCAGGTTGGCCTTCCAGACGTTGCCGCGCGCCGATCGGTCGAGGAGGGCCAACTCCGCCTCGTCTGCGACTGGCTGGAACGTCGTGACCACGCGCCCACCCAGCAGTCTCGTTTTTCCAGGCTTTGCTGCGCGGTAGGTGATGGGCTGTGTTTCCGTGCCCCCGTCTTCGGCGGCTAGCTCGAAGGTCTGCGCCAGTTCGTACGTTCCGGGCTGGAGGATGATCTCAACGGGGCCATCGGGCACGGCATTTTCCTGCCTGAGCGCGCGTATCCTGTCACGAGCGCGCTCGAGGGTCCGGAAAGGTCCTCGTTCACGCCGGAGCAGGCCGCGCCGTCCCGCCCGGCCGTCCCACTCATCGTTCCCGTCCGTGGCAACATGGAGTTTGAGCCCGCCGCCCATCGCTCCGGCACACAGGAGGCCTGCGATGAGGAATGTCCTGCAAGACCATGGTGTCGTTTGCTCGGCGGTCGTCTTCATGCAGTCTCCTTCTCGGGTTGCAGCCACGATGGTCTTTTGGACCGGATGCTTGCCGTCTGATCAAATGTCGGTAGGGTTCCCCAATATGGCGTACATCGTGGAGAGCTCAATCAGTGGAGGTCTGCCACGGTGACGGCGCCCGGAAGCGTGACCGGTGTAACCTTTGTCCCGAAGGCGGTGTACCATGGTAACATGGACGAGCATATAGGGAACCGACTATGGCAATACTCAGCACTCGGAATCTGACGAAGATCTACGGCGGCAGTCACATCGCCCTCAGCGGGCTCAATCTCGACGTGGAGCCAGGCGTCGTGCTGGGGCTGCTGGGGCCGAACGGTGCTGGGAAGACCACCGCGCTGAAGCTGCTTCTGGGGTTGCATGTCCCGACGGCAGGTCACTGTGAGGTGTTTGGCAAGCGTGTCACCCCGAACGCAGCGGACATACGGCGCCGGATCGGTTTTTTGCCCACGAATCCGCGATTCCCACCTGGGATGACTCCCATCTCCTACCTCGACTTCATGGGCAAACTCTCGGGGTTATCCGCGGAGACTCGCCAATCGCGCCTCGCCGGTCTGATTCGAGCCGTTGATCTGCTGCCGGCGTCGTCGCAGAAGATCAAAGGGTTCTCTACCGGCATGCTGACCAGGCTTGGGATAGCCGCATCGCTCATGAATGCCCCCGAGTTGCTGATCTGGGACGAACCGACTGCGGGACTTGATCCCGAAGGACGTCGCCACACCATTGATCTCATCCGGGATCTGCGGAAGGACAAGACCATTGTGGTGTCGTCGCACATCCTCAGTGACATTGAGGCTGTTTGCTCGCACGTGGCCGTGCTTCACGAGGGCCAACTCATCTTCTACGGGACGCTGCAGGAGCTGAAGCTCCGCCTGCAGCGCGATACGGTTGTCTTCGAGCTGAGTGCGGATCAGGAAGGGCTGCAGGAACTGGCTGGAAAGATTGAGGCTCAGCCGACTGTCGGCGAGTGTGAGATGGACGGTTGCCGGATCTCCGTGACCTTCTGCTCCGATGATCCGTTCGCTGAATCTGTGGCAAGTGTTCTGCATCTCATCGCCGCAAATGGCACTCAGCTGATCGCGATCAAGTGCGCAACCGACCAGACCGAAGATGCTTTCTTTGAGCTACTCAAGGAGGACGAAGGCCGTGGCTTCACCAGATCTTACTGACAAGCACACAAACCGGTGGCTGCCTTTCCTCGGGGCCTTCCAGTTCGACCTGCGGGGAATGGTCCGCTCACATGTCGTGCAGGGCTGGCTTGCGTTGACTGCCCTGTTTGCCTTCGGGGCCATGATGAACGCCCTCGAGAAGAGCATTCCCGCTCCGGACCTGCTTGGGGAGGTGCTGAAGGGCTACATTCTCGTGTGGAGCACCGTGGTGATTATCATCAGCGCGGGGGCGGTCTCCGCCGAGTCGGGCGTTGTTGCCGACTCCATTCTCAGCAGAGGAATTACCAGGTATGCGTACATCCTCTCGAAGTACGCCTCACGATTGTTCACGGCTCTGGTCGTTTGCGGCGTTGTGATTCTGCCGCTGGCGTTCTTCGCAGGGCTGCACCTGAGTGGTGACGTGGCTGCGAAGGGGGTCGCAATCGCGTTGACTTACATCCTGGTCCACATCACATTCCTGACCGTCCTGGGAGTGACGTTCAGCATCTGGTTTGATCGGGCGATTGTCGGCATCGCCGTGCTTTGGCTGATGTGCTACTTCTTCGGCGCGATATGCAGCGCGCTGGATGTGGGGTTCATGGCTCCCATGCGGCTGGTCCGGGACATCTCGGCCGCTCTGAACGGCAGAGGAGATGCCGGGGACTTGTGGCGGGCCTGTGCGGGGTTTGGTGCACCGTCTATCGTCCTCTGTGCCCTGGGCACGATGTGGTTTGCCAGGCGTGACGTGTGATTCCCGGCCGCGCGCCTCCCGCAGCCTGGCCACCGCGGTCCGTGACGGGTTGGCCCGTGGAACTCACCCCCGCTGGGGTATTTTTAGCTGAAGGCAGATGGAATGCTCCATACGCACCGTTTCCGAATCGGGGTAGTCGGGAGTCTCTTCATGGCAATCACTCAGGTGGGGGCGCAATCTCCTCGGGGATGGTATGACGCCGCCAAGCTGGCGGCCATGCGCGCCAACGTGGAGCAACACGAGTGGGCGCGCCAGGAAGAGGCGCGGATCCTGAAAGCCGCCGATGCGTGGACCAGGTATGATGACGCCACACTGCGCTTGCTCGTGACCCCGCCCGAAGTGCCGCGTGCGATTGTGGCCCACCTGACCGGTGATCCTCTCCACGGCGAGGCGCTGCACAAGCTGGGCCGCTATTCCTGGATTGTGTCCTTCGAACACCCCTACAAAGTCAAGTCTCCGGTCGATGGGGCCCTGTATCCGTCCAACGACTTTCTCGCGTTCATGAAGAGCGGCTACAAGGATCGCTCTTTGCTGACCGGACCCTACGCGGATGACGGTTGGGGTGCCAACGTGCCCGGCCATGACAAGCCGTTCTGGTTTGTCGGGGTCTACGCTCATTGGGCCGCGGTGCGCCTGCTGCTGCCCGCGGTTGAGAACCTGAGCAAAGCGTATCTCCTGACCGATGATCCGTCCTATGCACACGCTTGTGGCGTGTTGCTGTGGCAACTGGCCGAGCACTACCCGAACTACTGGTACATGAAACAGTCGCGTTACGCGAAAGAGGTGATGCCCAGCTATTCGGGACGCCTGCTCTATCACACGTGGGAATCCCTTTACACGTGCCAGACTGTGCCTCCCGCCTACGACGCGATCAAGCCGGCCCTCGATGCGGACGCCGCATTGCAGGAGCTCGCCCGGCTCAACGGATCTGAGCTTCGGGCCCACGTTGAGAACCGGATCCTCCGGACCATGGCGAATGACATTATGGATGGCTCGGGGCGCATTGCCGGCAATTACGGCATGCATCAGTACGCGCTGCTGCTGATCGCGGCTGCAACGGAACACGCCGCTCCCGGCACGCCAAGCAGCGCCGAAATGGTTGACTGGGTACTCCACAATCCCAACGTCAAGCTCTACACGGCGATGGGCATGATGGATGCCGTCAACAACCTGCTTCACCGCGATGGCTATCCCTTTGAGTCACCCAGTTACAGTTGCCACTGGATGACGGAGCTTGGACGTATGGGGCTGGCACTCCGTGACAAGGTCGGTCCTCTGCTCGAAAGCTCACGCTTTCGCAGGCTTTTCAGTTGGCCGGCTCAGATGACGGTGGCCGGCGAGTTCACGCCGCCTTACGGCGACAGCAACAACATGTTTGCAGCCAGGATGGGGTGGGCGCCGAAGTACATGGAGTCGGCGTACCGGATCCTGCGGGAGCCGCGTTTCGCCAAGATGATAGTGGATGGCGGGAGCAAAGCTGGGAACGCCCTGTTTGCCGTCAGTATCGATGCGGAGATCGCAGATGCCGCAGCGCAAATCGAGGAACCGATCGGGACGAGCAGCGAACTGCTGCCTGGCGTGGGGTTCGCCAGCCTGCAGTGCGGCAGTGATGCCAATCGCACGGGGTTGGCCCTCTTCTATGGCTATTACGCCGGGCACAACCACGCCGACAGGTTGCAGCTCGATCTCTACTCGTGGCGCAACACGCTGTTGCCCGATCTGGGGTACCCCGAGACAGCCGACAGCTTTGATCCCCGGCGGTTCGGTTTCATCAGCCACACCGTTGCTCACAATACGGTGATGGTCGACGCGAAGAACCAGCGGTGGCGCGCCGAGGCCAGGGGACGGCTCCATGTCTTTGCCCCCGGTTCCGGGGTGCAACTGGTGGAGACGTCGGCAGAAGCAGCCTATTCGGGCACAGTGGGGCTCTATCGCCGCACGTTGATGCTGGTGGAGGTAACGCCCACGCAGGCCTTTGTCGTGGACGTCTTTCGCGTCCGCGGCGGGAACCAGCATGACTACCTGGCTCACGGCAACCAGGCTGAATTCGCCAGTAGTTTGCCATTCTGCGAACCGCGCCAGGCTGGTACGCTCGCCGGACCCGATGTCGCCTACGGAGCGTTCTATGACGATGAACAGTATGCCGACGGCAACAAGGCGCACCGTCCATACTACCTGTATGAAGGAAGTGGCTTCCAGTGGCTGTTCAATGTGCAGCAAGCGGCGCTGAACGGTACGGGGACGGTGGATTGGCAGCTCAATCGCCCGGAGGATCTCTTCCCCAATGCCCCCCGCAAAGGCGTTGCCCTACGTGCTCACTTGGTTGGGCAGGACGAGACCGTGTTCGCCTGTGACGGCATCCCTCAGCGCCGCAAGACATGGCCCGAGAGCCTCAAGTGGCTCGTGCGGAGGCGGGAAGGGGACGATCTCGAGAGCGTATTTGTTACAGTCTACGAGCCCTACAAAGACGTTCCCTTTGTCCAGTCGGTCAAACGCTTGCCGGTAAGGGCCGGCAGTGACCTGCCCGTCGCGCTGGAGATCACCTGTGGCGAGAAGACGTTCGTGGTGTTCAACCGGATTGAATCAGGCGCGAGGCGCCCATCCACCCTCGCGCTGTCCGGAGGCCGTATCGTGGATGCCCGGGCGGCGGTCTCCGAACGCGCATCCGGCCAACTGTGGCAGCTCGATCCCCGTTCCGCCCCGGCGTTTCGGACGACTGTTGCGGCGGTGGACTTGGCGGAAGGAACGGTCACTCTCAAAGAACCGATGCCTGCGAACTTCGCACCAGCCGGCGGACATGCTATCGTCATGAGCGATCGCCATGCCAACGCGATCCCCCTCATTCGGCGTATCGGTGATCGCGCGTTCAGCGTTGGCGATGATGACTTGTCGGCCGCGACGCTCCGCGTGCGACAGATCGAGGGGAAGAAGCTCTCGTTCACGCCCACGACGATTTACTTTGCCGAGCCCGGCATGACCGTGGTCAATGAGGCCGGCCGAACGGTGGCACGAATTCAGGCCATGGAATCCGGCTTCTTCGAGCTTGACCGGGCTTTGACGAGCGCCGATTTTCCTGATCGTGACGACATCGGTCAACCGTCATTCCGGGTCGCGGTCGTCGGTCCGGGGGACAGAATTACCATGCACCGGACGGTAACGGCCAACGTCTCCCCGTGAGCAGCACGTTGCAGGTGTGGCGGTCGGCGAGCGCCCGCCTCCCCGAGGAGCGGAGCCAGCTCAGTTGAGAACCCCTTCAGCCATGAGCTCAGCCTGCCGGATGACCAGCTGGGTCGCCGCTTCTTGCGCGTCCGGCGGGTAGCCGTGCTTGGCGAGCAGTCGTCGAACGGTTCGGCGCATGTCTGCTCGGACCGTCTCGCGTTGGGTCCAGTCCAGCGATGCCTTGGTCTTGATCCGGTCCGCCAGTTCACGCGAGATCACCTTGAGTGTGTCATCCTGCAGCGCCTCTCGGGCCGATGCGTTGTCCGCAAGCGCGTCGTAGAAGGCGAGTTCCTCCTCGCCCAGCCCTGATTCCTTGCCGCGTTGGAGATCTTCGCGGATCGTGCGAGCCAAGCCGATCAACTCCTCGGTGACTTGGGCCGTCGAGGGGGGGGCAGCACGTGTGCAATCGCCCGCTGGTGATGGACTGGAGGCAGGAGAACGTGCAGATCGCGCTGCGCAGTGAGGCTTACGTAAGCCGCCATGTCCGTCTCATTTTGACGACTCCTCAGCTGAACATGGAAATGGTTGGAGCGCATGTAGGCGTGCAGATATTGCCGGTCGATGGTATCCTCATTCAGCGTGCGCCAGAAAGTTGTCTGTGGTGAGCAAACGAACCTCGGAGCGTCAAGGGGCATGAGGGCCACTTTCCCAACCGTCCCCTTGTGCGACAGAATCACATCTCCCCCCGCACGGCTTCTTCGATGAGCCGCTGGCTGTATCGACCGGGATATGTCCACGCGATGGACACATTCGGAAAACGTGTCCATTCTTCGCCGGTTCTTGGACATGTTCCGGAGATGTGTCGATGGCATCGACATGTCGGAGAGGTGTGCATCATGCGGTAAGAAGCTCCAACAAGGCCGGATGTTTGTAGATCATCTCCCGGCCGATTTTCTCGCCGGTGAGGATGCCGATGCGGTTAAGTTCCTGCAGCCAGACCGAGGCGGTTTTTCGTTTGGCCAGTCCAGCGTCGACGATGAAGCCGATCTTGCAGTAGGGCTGGCGGAAGACGAGGTCGATGAGTTCCCGGCTGTAGACCTTGGGGATCTCGTTACGGCAGCGTTCGATCACCTTCTCGCGCAGTTCGTAGACTGCGTGGATGCGGTTGGAGGTCCACAGCGCTGTTTCCTCCACGCCGGCCAGGATATAGAGCAGCCAGGATTCCCAGTCGCCGTTCTCGGTGACATCGCGCAAGCGGCGGTAATAGACAGACTTGTTCCGGATGATGAACCGGCTGAGGTAGAGAACGGGGATATCGAGGAGCTCGGCCTGGATCAGGTAGAGGATATTGAGGATGCGGCCGGTGCGGCCGTTGCCGTCCGTGAAGGGGTGGATCGCCTCGAACTGGTAGTGGCTGATGGCCATGCGGACGAGGGGGTCGATGTCACCCGCGTCGCCCAGGAACGCCACGAGATTCCGGAGCTTCTCGATCAGCCCTGCCCCGCCCGATGGCGGCGTGTAAGTGATGTGGCGGGTGGTGGCGTTGCCGATGGCGACGCGCTCCGCAGGCGACCGGAACTCGAGGCCCGGCATGTCCCGCAACACGCGGCAGATATCGCGGATCACGTCAATGGACAGCGGGCCGTGACGGAGCAGGCGGCAACCGTGCTTCAGCGCGGTTCGGTAGCGGAGGACTTCTTTCGTGGCCGGGTCCGTGACGGCGGACTCGTTCAGCGTGGCTCGGAAGAGTTCATCTTGCGTGGTGACAATGTTCTCGATCTCGGAACTGAGTCGGGCCTCCTGGAGCGGAATCGCGTTGATCAGAATCGATTGATCGGGGATCAAGCGGCCGGCGCCCTTGAGCTCGGCCAACGCTCGGGTGGCCGCCAGGCACTGTTTCAGGACCGACTTTGATTCGACATCCACGGCCGGCGGCAAGGCCGGCAGCCCGTCGTGGGGTTGTCGTGGATCATACGCCATAGCCCAGCCCTTCCAGGTTCGCGTTGATCCGGGCTTCGAGCCGTTCGGACTCGGCTGCATCAATGGAGCCGCGCAGCTTGTCTGCTGCCTGCCAGAGGCTTTCGGGACTCAGCCCGAGCTCACGAGCAGAGCTGGCGGCACTTCCTCCCGCATTATCGTTGATTGCCGTCACGTCTATCCCTTTCGTGCAAGGCAATGGGCACCAGACCAGGCACTGTGACCACATGAGGTGCGAGAAGTGTGCCTGCAGGCGTTCCCTCTATGCCAACCGAACCACGGTCGCGAAACATGTCATAGCTCAATTTCGGCACTACCAAAGGGCAGGCGGAATGCTGCTGAAGTGAGCAGGCCGTGGACACGGAACACTATGCCCGGAAGTGTGGCAATGGCAAGCCATCTAGACGGGCGGATCAGGGCTGCCATGCTGACCGGCCCTGCTGCCAAGACACTCGATGTGAGTGAGCGTGGAAGATGGACGAGTGAGGGCAGCTTTTCTTCTCACTGTGTCCAGTACCCGTGGACATGGCCTGTCGGGAGGCGATGGTATGTACGCCATTGCAGCAAGCCACGGTGCAGGACAATGACCATGACATTACGCGAACGCATTCTCAGTGTCTATCGGGGTGAAACACCGGACGCCGTCCCTTTCATGCTTGACCTCTCGCACTGGTTCTACGCGCGCACCGGCCGGCCGTGGGACTTGAGCACGGCCTATGAAACGCCCGAGCTTTCTCTGATCAAGTACCACAAGTCCCGCGGGGTCGGGTCTTATCTGGCCAACCTGGCCTCCTTCTACACGGTGAGCTACGCGGACGATGTGCAGGTTACTGCGACCAAGGCGGACAGAGGCGGCGTTCCCGAGATAACGTGGCGAATCGAGACGCCCATCGGGGAGATCCGGCGATCCCGAATCTGGGAACCGGTGACCTATGCCTGGGGAATCAGTCACTGGGGGATCAAGACCGAGGATGACCTCCGGGTGTTTGCCTACGCGATGAGCCGGCGGTCGTTCCAGCCGCGCTGGGATCGCTATCAAGCCTGGGGCGATGCCGTGGGGGACAACGGGGTCGTGTATCTCTCTGCTGGTTACAGCGCGATGGGACACTTGCTGCACTACTGGATGGGCGTCGAGCAAACTGTGTTTGCTGCGCTGGACTGGCCCAGGACACTCCATGAGACGGTGGACGCTGTCAATGCCAACACGCTCGAACTCGTCGGCCTACTCGCTGAGTCACCGGCTCAGATCGTGAGCATGGGGGACAACTTCTCCAGTGACATCCAGTCTCCGCCGTTCTTTGACGAGTGGTCCCGGCCTTACTATGAAGCAGCCGTCACGCGCCTCCATGCCGCAGGCAAGCACGTTTCTGTCCACATCGATGGTCGGCTGCGGGGAGCCATCCGGATGATCCGGGAAACAGGAGCGGATTGCGGTGATGCCATCACGCCCACGCCTATGGGTGACCTATCGCCCGCGGAGTGCCGGGCGGAAGCCGGGGCGGACTTCATCCTCTCCGGCGGGGTGTCGCCGGACCTCTGGTTGCCCAATGCCTCGTTGGAGGCGTTCATCTCCAAGGCTCGAGAATGGCTCGAACTGCGTCGTCGGAGCCCGCGCCTGATTGCCAACGCCGGCGACCAGGTCCCGCCTGGAGCTGACGAAGACCGAATCGAGATCATGCGGGATCTGGTCGAGGAAGAGGGTAAGTACTGAGGAGAGGAGTCGCGGGAGCGTCACCCGCCATTTCGAGCCCGACGGAGGCGGCTATTTCCCGGCTGGTGCGGCCACGACGTCGGGTATGGTCTTGTCTTGATTTGTCACGGTGACAGTTTCCATCGCGTTCGTGAACACGTAACCGTCGTGGCTTGGGGTGATGGTGTAACTGCCTGGGGCGACTCGGAAGCTGTAGTCGCCATCTGCGGCTGCCGCCGTGGTTGCGTCGCCATCGCCGGACAGAGTGAGGGTTACCCCGGCTCGGATGTCGCCGCGGACCGTTCCGCTGATCAGCAAGCCGAGAGGAATCGAGCAGGGGTGATCCCCATAGGCCCAGCAGGCGTGTCCCGGGGAACTGGCGACACCGGTGATCCTCTCGTACATCTGGCGCTCTGCATTCCAGCCCCAGATCGGGCCGTTGACCCGGTCACCAAACAGCTGGTCGAACGGCTGTGTGGTGCCTCCCCAGGGCACAGCGATCAGGTTCCAGGTTCTCGCTAGCGGCAGTGCCCCAACGTAGCCATTCACGTCACCGAAGCGGACCCCGCACAGAGCGTCTGTGCGTACGAAGTAACCGCGCGTACCGGAACACGCTTCCCGGGACACGTCATCGAAACGCTGGTCGCGTGTGTTCCACGCCCAGACCGCCCCGGCGGCGCATGATCCGAAGAAGACCCGGGCGGTCACTTCCGGGTGCACTGAGTCGGCTCCTGAGGCAAGGCTCAGATTCCAACCTGGGTAAAGGACAAGCATCGTGACGTCGTGGTTGGCGGTCTCGGGATCGAGGAGGTGCTGGAACTCCACGATATTAGGGATGCCATCGCCGTCGCCGTCCTCTTCGGGTGCCAGGTCGCCATGCGGGGTTTCCCAGATGTCTGGCATGCCGTCGTCGTCGCTGTCGGCAGCGAATGTGACCGAGACGGTGTGAGTCGAGTCAACATCGGCAAGCACGTACTGCGTGAGTCCGGTCTGCGCAAGGTTGCCGTCGAGGAACCACCGATGGACGGCGTACCCCGGAGCCGGTGTTGCCAGCCACGTCGGTGCTCCGCCGTGGTCGGCCGCTGTCTCTGACGGGCTCACGGAGCCGTTTCCCAGGGCCTCGGCGGCGATCGTGTAGGTCTCGTAGGTCGGTGTCGCTCTGCCCGGTAGAACCATGGTGCGCCACAGCAAGTAGTCGCCTTCGGCTTCTGCCGGGACGTCAGCCTGCGTCGCGACCGTCCCCAGGACTTCAGAGGAGGCGGGGGCACTGACCTCAAGCGTGGCCAGGCCGCCATCCATGACCCAGTTCTCAGATCCGCTTTCGGACATCAGGGCACCGTCGACTTCCACGCGCGGGACGATGTCGAGAGCGGCGACTCCGGACGGCAGGGCTACATCCAGCGTCATCTGTATCGTGTAGGTTCGCCCAGCGATTGCGTGTCCAGGGGGAGAATCCCACTCATCGCTGCCAGTTCCGTCTTCACCCAGATTCCAGAATGGGGCTGACGCGGACCCCTCCCGGAGACTGCAGTCTCCCCCGTCTCGGGAACCGACCTCAATCCAGGCAGATACGCTCACATCGTCCCACTGCGAACTGTCTTCAGGAGTTAGGGTGACTGTGACGTGAACGGGGCCTGATGCCTCGAGTGTCTTTGGTGACCACTCCCGGGTGATGGTCATTGGGAAAGCGACGGGCATGGTTTGTGCGCTTTGTGTTGCGGCGAAGATGGCTTCCTCGCGACTGGCGATGGAGACGTCTTGCCACGTTGCATCCTGCATGCCGGTCAGCGGGGTCGCCTCGTCGAAGGGGAGGGCGGCACTGAAGGCAACGCTGAGGAGGGGCAGGGGCAGAGAAGCGGCCTCAACGCCCAGGTACCACCGCGGCGAGATCTGGCGGATCCCCGGTTGGAACGTGTTATCCTCCATGAGTCCTGTGGCGACCGCCTCCTGGTCAAAGTCCACGCGGTAGGGGCCCAACATGGCCATCGGGCGGGGATGGCCATCGTGGATTCGCCACATGCTCGTGAGGTCCCAACCAGCAGTCACGAAGGTATCTTCAGAGGCCATCTGGGCCGAGGTGAGGCCTGTCGGTTGGTTTGACTGTCCTTCCAGGGCCTCGAGGTCCCAGAAGCAGGCATCGCGCACGCCGCCGCTACCCGCAACCGCGTAGACGTTGGTCGGGTTGACCATACTCAGTGTCCAGCTTGCCAGGCAGCGGCGCAGGATGCCTCCGGGTTGGTATGGAGCGTAGTAGCCACTGATGCCAGCAAAGTTGAGGCTGGCAACGCCGCCCACGGTTGCTCCCGTGTCCCCGTAGCCACTGATTCGTGCGGACACCAGACAGTCGCTCACGACGCCCCAATTTCGGCCAACGAACCCTCCGAGTCCCTGGACGGGAGTAGTGCAGGCGATCGTCGCGTCGACCCAGCATTGCTCGATGGCGTAGGGGCGCTCGAGGGCAGGCGTGCCTGTAATCACGAATTCGTAGTCCCAGTCCAGGTGGTAACCGGCGAAGCCACCGACTTGGGAGCCGCCGTTGATAGCGTTCAGAGATCCCTTGAACGCACAGTGCTTGACGTTCGTCCACTCGATTCCTCCCGCGAATCCGCCTGCCGTCCCCCCCCCATTTCCATCGGCAACGAGAATGACGTCGCACTCAGCGGTGCAGTCAGCCATTGAGTCGCCTTGGCCAACTATCCAGGTCGGGTCATCGAGATAAAGAGCAACGCTCTCTCCACCGATCGCGGCTCCGCGCTGCCAGCCAACGAACCCGCCGACCATGCCCGATCCTGTCACATCGCCGACGGCTCGGCAGGAGGTGATGTCTCCTCTGAAATGCCATCCCAGGAGACCGCCCACGTTTCGGGCTCCACTGGCGGAGACACTTCCGGCGGCGGAGCATAGATCGATGTGTCCGCCGTCACTCCCCCCGATCAGGCCTCCAATGCTCTCGGAACCGGTGACGGCCTGGACAGTGCCCACCGCCTGACACTCGGCCACTGGTCCCATGTTCCACCCGATCAGCCCGCCGACACTCCGAGAGCCTTGTCCTGCAGTCACCGCTACGGCCGCCCGGCATCTGCTGACCGGACCATAGCTTGCCCCGCTCAAGCCCCCCGTCGCGTCCGATTCCGTCCCGACACTCAGGCTGCCCTCGGCCACACAGCCGACGATGCTCGTCTCGTTGCAGCCGACGAGTCCCCCCACCTCGTCGGCCCCGGTCCCGATGGTGATTTCGCAACTGGCGGCACAGTCCTGGATCATTCCCATGTTGTATCCCACCAATCCGCCGACTCCCCAACAGTATTCTCCGGCCGTAATCGTGCCGGTCGCCCGGCAGTCGATGATCTGTCCGTAGTTGTCACTGGCCAGCATCCCCACGCCGCCACCATTTGGCCCGATGCTGATGCTTCCGCTCACCTCGCAATGCTCGATCGTTCCCGCATTGAAATTGGCCAATGCACTTGCCGTCCCCGAGCCCGTTGTCGGCTGGATATCAACGTGTTGCAGGCGCAGGTTGCTCACGCGCCCGGTGTCGCCGATCAGGCCAAAAAGGGCCGTCTGACCGGCCTCGATTTCCGCAGTGTAGAAGACGTCGGTCGTCAACCCGCCGATGGCGTGGCCCGCGCCACCGAATTGCCCGCTGAAGGGCGTGTCCTGGTTGATCCGTGGCGACCGCCTACCGATGCCACGGAACGGCGTTGCTTCCCGTGTTTCTGCCTGGAGGTCATTGGCCAGCGCGATGTGCTTGTCCCAGTCGTCTTCCTGCCAGCTTAGGGCACACACATGATCCCACGAGGAGAGCAGGTATGGAGCTTCCGCGGTGCCCTCGCCTCCGCTGTACTTGGACGTACACACGCATATCGCGAAGACCGCGCTCCAGTTGCCATCCTCGCTCCATTCCGGGATCGCGTCCGCTGCATCGACACGGGCCCGCAGGAAATGCAGGCCCGCCTCTGAGGGGGCGACTCCCGACAGCTCGCATGTTGCCCAGGCGGATGCGGCGTGGGACGCGACCTCTCCCTCCATGAGCAGTGATGTTTGCGTCGGCTCGTCCCACGCTGCATCCGGAGATGCCGCCCGGAAGACGTTGACTGAGTAGTTCCCAGCGGCCAGGTTGCCGCGATTGAGGATGCGCACCGAGAACGTGATTGGCTGCCCCGGCTGGGCGGCCCGACCGGCCGGAGCGAAGGCGATCAGGTCAACACCGTCACGAAGGACGGGTGTCGCTCCCTGTTGCCAGACCGCGGTGAAATCCCAGCTCTTGTTCTCGAACGGAGTCTGGGTCGCGAATTGAGTCGCGGTGAGCGTGACGATATCGATGACACTCCCGATTTCGAGGCCCACCGCGTTCTCCGGACCCGTGGCTTCGTCGTGCAGGAAGCACCCCAGAAGGCTGGCGGAATCGGCCTGTCCAACCAAGTGCCCCACCGCGGTTACCGACGCTGTCCCCGTGGTGACACTGCCCGTCGCATAGCAGCGCTCCAACGTTCCGTGGCTGATTGCGCCAAGGCAACTGCCGACCTGGGTGCACGAGTCTCCTGTCGTGACGGTTCCCGTACAGAACGAATCGGCGATGGTGTTTGCCTCCAATCCGCCCACTAGCCCTCCCACGCGTTCACATGCGTCACCCACGGAGACGGGACCACTGGCGGAGCAGTGGTGAGTCCGGGCTTCGACATCGCCTCCGAGGCCTCCCACCTCTTCGGCATTGTCGCCTGTGGTCACCGTTCCGTGGGCGTGGCAGTTGACCAGTTCACCCCCTTCAGCATCTCCGATAAGGCCACCGATTTCTTCGCTTCCATCCGCCAGGACCACGACGTCCACACGGGCTGTGCAGTTGTGCAGTGCCCCCGAGTCCATTCCGCCGACAAGTCCGCCAACCTGTTCCGCGCGCCCGTTCACGGAGAGGGAGCCGGATGCGGTGCAGTTGCTCACGTGGCCCCCGGAGTTTGCTCCCACGAGACTCCCCACGAGCTCCCCATCGTCCACCGAGATGGATACGTTCGTCAGGTCGAGGTCGATCACGCTTCCACCCACCCCCAGGCAGCCGAACAGCCCCACGCCTTGGCGGGTTGTCAGCTCCTCGGTGCTGTTCCACGTGTAATGACTGACTGTGAATCCCGCGCCGTCGAACGTTCCGGTAAAGGCGGGGCCGGTTCCCGACAGTGACAGATCGGGTAGGCCGATGCGTATCATCGTGCTGTCAGGAAGGGCAGACAGGTCGATGTCCGCGGTGAGAACGAAAAAGCTCCCCCAGTGTTCCGGCTGGTTGGCCAGGGATGCGAGATGCCCGGACGTGCTGATCTGGAAGGGGGCTTCGGCCGTTCCCGTGCCTCCGCCGTAGTCGTCTCCCCGTAACGTTGCGTGAGCGTTTGCTGCCACGAGCGTGAAAGCAGCAGGTTTCTCACCGGCGCCCTGTGCAGCTGAGAGGGACAGCAACCCCAGCCCACAGAGCGCTCGCAGCAGTCGGCTGCATCGCTGTGTGTACGTTCCACGGTTCAGCATCTCTAGTTTTCTCCAGAACGGCCCTCACAGGTCTGATCCGTTACTATTGTCGATCCACATGCCCCGTCAAGAGAGGCGATTGGGCTGGAGAACGCATTTCCCCAGGGGGCAGAACGTGCCGCGGCCCGGGAGCAGGCCAAGGGGCAGGGGGGCATTTCCACCCTAGATCCAGGAGTGTATAGTCGAGGAGCATCAGTGTTCGCCACACCCTAACGGGAGTCGTACGTGTGCAGTCCTCGCTGAGAAACGCAATTGTCTGTGTCGTGTCTGCGATCTCCGCCTGGTCGGGAGGCGAGCCCGTGGATCCCATCTATCCTGTCGGTACGCGTTTTCCACTTCTGCTGTACTCGATCCACACTGCCGAGGAGATGGCCGAGGTCGAAGAGGCCGGGTGGAGCGTCGGTCACCGCTACCGATTCACGGAGGAGTTTTTCGATGTGATCGAGAAGGCCGGTTGGCTCTGTGTGGCGCACCTCGAGGGAAAGACCAAGGTGGAGAAGGCAGCCACAGTGGCCGCCCCAAAGGCCAAGAAGGGGGCCGATGCCGCCAATCAGGAAGAGGCGGGTGGGACGGCCCACGCAGTGGCGCCAACGGAGCGTCTGCGGACTGAGGAGGAGGTGGCAGCCGACATTCGGGCGTATGCTGCGCACGATGCGTTGGCGTGGTGGGACTTCCCTGAGGAGCAACGTTGGTGGTACAAGGATGAGTACCAGATCGTGAAGAGCCTGAGTGCCTGGACTCGTAAGTACGACCCACGGGAACGACCAAACTACATGTACTTGCCGGGGCACTACACGACTAAGAGCATTCTCAAGTATCTGGAGTATCTGGACATCGTCGGGGCTGGCACCTACACCGAGTACTCACACCAGCCGCGCGCCTGGGTGCGGTGGCGGACGGAGGAGACGATTCGGGCCATCACGACGGGAGGCTTCCGTATCGGTCCCGACTACCTGAACGGCGAAAAGACCCCCATCGGCATCCCCATGATGTTCTCGGGCGGTTTGCACAAGAGCGATCCGATCACACCCGTGGGTGCCTACCATGATTTCTGGTCCTGCATCGCTTCCGGCGCCCGCGGCATCTTCGTCTTCTCTTTCTGGCACCGACGCGATCTGCCGATCTTCCAGAAGACCTGGGCGGATGGCTTCAACCTAGCTGCCAGAAATCTGCACAGCGTTCCCGGGCTTGATCAGGCCTTACTCTTTGGTGAAGACGTGCCCCTGACCGTCACCGTGACCAAAGGGGCGCCGCGGACCTCGACGTTCCGGCCGTACGGCTTCGAGGAAGACCTTTCGCTACCCTCGGTCAATGTCTTAGGCAGGAAACACAATGGCACGCTCTACATCGTTGCCGTGAGCTCACAGGAGCGCCCGGTGACTGCGGCGATCAGCGGTCTTCCCCCCGGCGTGACCGACCTTCAGGTGCACTGCGAGGTCCGCAAAGACGGTGACGAGGTGGCCCCGGTCAAGAATGCCTTCGAGGATACGTTCCCCTGGCTCACCGTGCACCTGTATACGGCCAAGATGCCCTAGCCCACTGCTTTGCATTCCGGCGCCGTTCCCGTAACGTCTGACGCCGTGGATCCCGACGTTTTCCCATGCACTGATGTGGAGAGACCCCGATGAACAGCTGTGTTGTCCGAACGTTGTCACGTGTGCTGCCAGGTACGGGAGGGCTTCTTGTTCTCGCGGCTTCCGTCTGTTGCGCTGCGCCGCCGCAGGAACCGGAACTGCTCTTCCATGCTTCCTTCGATCGCTTCCACGCCAATGCGGAGTTTGCCAAGGGCAAGCCGGAGTCCTCCCTCCAGGCCAGCCTGGAGTTGCGTTCCACGGAGGGCGTTCGCAAGTCCGGGCTCCTCGTGGAGGAAGGGGAAACGTGTACCTACGCCGTGAAGGGGAACTTTGACTCACAGGAGGCAACGGTCTCGATGTGGGTCAAGCCCACCAACTGGTCCGCGGCCGACCGTCGCTACCACCATTTCTTCCAGGTGTCCGAGCGTGAGCCAAAGTGCCGGGTCAGCCTCTATGTCCCGGGAAATGGGACCGTTTCGCTTTACATGGAGTTTGGCGTGCGCAAGGAGGCCGATTTCCGCACCTTTTTCGTTGCGGCACCGGTTGCTTGGAAGATCAACGAATGGCACAAGCTGGTGGCTACTTGGTCTCCCACTCGTATGCGTCTCTACGTGGACGGGGAGCTTGGTGGTGAGCTCGACCTCCCCAATGTCGAGCTGCCGTCTTTTGAGAAACGTCGTTTCCACATCTGCACTCCCTGGCCGGGGAAGAGCGGCCGCACGCACAGGCGCGATGACCTGACCGTCGCGGACGAAGTAAGGGTCTATCGCGGAACACTAACCAGTGGCCAGATTGCTTCGGACTACGCTGCGGACAAATCCGCTCTCTCCGGGAGCGTGGAGGCCCCCCTGGTTCGGCTGCCGTGTCACACGGGGCGTGCACTTGTCATTGACGGCCGCCTGGATGAGCCCGCCTGGGGGCTGGCCTCCGCTGTGCCCGTGCGCACCGGTTCGGATGGCTTTCCTTACTCACGCGCCTGCCGAGCTCTGATGACCTACGACGCCGATGCGCTCTGCGTCGCCTTCCGAGCCCCCGTGGTGGATCATCCGCCCGTGACTAAGGCCACCACTCGTGATGGCAAGCTCTGGGAAGATGATTCGTTCGAGCTTCTTCTCTGGCCGGATCCAGAAGCGAAGGGGAAACGCTACCAGATCATCCTCAACAGCCGCGGCGTTACTTTTGATGCTGAGAAGCACGATGCCGGCTGGAATCCTGCCCTGATGGCTGCTGGACAGGTCGGCAAGGACGAATGGACCGTGGAGTTGCGTCTCCCGTTTGTTGATCTCGGGGGCGCGCCGGGGACCGGGACCTTGTGGCGCGCGAATCTGTGCCGCAATTGGTGGCAGGCTCCACCCCACAAACCGGTTTTCACGGCTTGGGCCGCTTTCAGTGGCTCCTATTGGGGCGGTAAGGGAACACTCGTCTTCGGCGGCACTCCCGGCGGCGTGCAGGTGAGCCTCGGGAGTGACATCTCGGCAGGAGTCTTGGGGGCGAGCTTGCGCAATAGCAGCAATGCACCCCTGCAAGCGCTGGTAAAGGCACAAGGCAAGGATGTGCAACCCTTTGAGCGCCAGCTGCTGTTGGGGCCTGGGAGCGATCAGCTTTTGGCGGGCTCTCTCGCGGAGTTCCGGGAAACAGTGCTCTCCGCACGCGTCGCGAGCAGTGACGGCAAGCAGATCTGGGCTCGCTATGCAACGCGCTTGTACGTGAAACAGCCCATCGAGATCGCCTACACCCCGGATGTTCAAGGGAACCGACTGACGCTGCAGGTCGATCTTGGGAACCTGGATGCCCGTCGGAAAGCTGCCGTGGCCGCGGGCCAGGCGAGTCTCCGGGTCATGGCGACACCACCAGGCGGGGGGACGCCAGTCAGTGAAACGTTCGACGTTGGCGAACTCCGCACTGATTGCACCATGCCCATCAATTGGGTGGACGGTGAGTACGGCTTTGATCTCTCGCTTAGCGTGCCAGGGCTTGCTTCAGTGTCGACCACTGGCTCGTTGGTGAAGCCCCCGACCCCTTGGCTCACGGCCAAGGCGGGAGTGACCGATCAGGTACTTGCCCCTTGGACACCCATTGAGGTCACTGCCGACACCGCATCCTGCTGGGGACGGACGTATCGTGTCGATGGACCGTTGCCCGCGTCCATCGTCAATCAGGGCCAGGAACAACTCCCGGCTGCGGCTCGTCTGATCTTGCGGACGGCGCAGAAAGCGTCCACGCTGGCCGTCGTCAACCAGACGCCCACGATGGCCGAGCGCCACAGAGCTGAGTACGAGGGGCACGGTCTGTTTGCCGGTGTCGATGGCCGGGTCACGTGGCAGACGTTCATCGAGTATGACGGGTTGGTTGTTTCCGATATCACCCTCCATCCGCCTGCGGGTGGTTGGGATATCGAGGCGTTGACCATGGAAATCCCTTTGCGGGCTGACCTGGCCCAACACATTCGCATCCCCAAGCGAGTATCCTGGGATGGCAAGACGTGGCGGAGTGGTTTCCAGCCCTACGTGTGGGTTGGCAACGATGCCGAGGGGTTTGACTGGTTCTTCGATTCGGATGCGAACTGGGTTTTCGAACCAAATGACAAGCTCACGGAGATCACGGTTGACGGCGACACCGCCACGGTTCGCCTGCGCATCATTGCCAAGGCCGTGAATGCGACGAAGCCTTTGCGTTATCGGTTTGGTTTCCAGGCAACGCCGGTTCGACCGCTCATGTCCAACTGGCGGGCCTTCCGCTACAACTCACACCCAATGAAGCATCTGACCCATATCGGCTACAGCGCGTCCCAGTCCACCCAGTTTGCGTTGTACGATGTGGCGCACCCGGAGATCTACGGCCCTCGGCGCAAGAAGGGCCTGGCTAAGCCCAAATCCGAGCGCGTTCCGTGCTTCATCTACGGCGGGGCGCTCTGTACGCCGAACAAGAACCCGACCTTCGATTTCTTCAAACCGCTGTGGATCAACCCGTTTGGCGGCGGGTTCTTCAACCAGCGGCGTAAGCCGCATCCCCTGAAGCCGGAGGGAGATACCTTTGCCTACGATCTGATCCGCGTTTCCCAAGCCAGTTCCTACACTGACTACCTCATGTGGCAGGCAGAGAACCTGGCCCGGAACTACGGTGCGTCTTGTTTCTACACGGACATGGATCGCTTCGCCCCCGACGCGAATCGTCTCCACGGCTGTGGCTACACGGATGCATTCGGCAAGTCCGGGGCTACCTATCACGTGGTCGAACGTCGGGCCTTCTACAAGCGCCTGACCACCATCGCCCGCAATGCACCCGAAGGGCCAGGGCTCTACATGGCCCACGCGCATGACAATCTAGTCCTCCCCTACCATGGCTTCGCGGATCTCTTCTTCCCCGGTGAACAGTACACGCACCAACTCTACAAGAAGCCCTTCTTCTACTTGGAGGAACTCGACCCCGTGGCCTGGCGGGTTGAGCTTGGCAGCAAGTCGAGCGGCGTGAACCACGTGTTTCTGCCGGAATTTGTGCGAGGAAGCGGGGACCCGATGCACCGCAAGATCCCCGGACCGACCGAGAGCCTGTTGGCCATGACCTGCACCCACGACCTAGTGACTTCCGCAGCCTACTGCCACGACCCGACGGTCGAAGAATACTGGGGTATTCAGATCCGTACGGGGCTTGACCAGGACAACACTCGCTTTGTGGGGTATTGGGAGGACGGTTGCCCGGTGTCCACGACAGGTAAGGCGACCCGCGCGTCAGTCTACCTGCCGGAAGGCAAACCCGTGGTGATCGCCGTAGCGAACACCGGGCCTGAGATGACAACAACCAAGCTGACGATCGACCGCAAAGCGCTTGGTTTGGGTGACGGCCCTGTTGCCGCGACAGACGAGCGCTCCAGCAGGACGTTGGTGTGGCAAGATGGCCTGTTGCTGTGCCCGGTTGAGGGCAGGAACTACACGTTTGTCTCGTTGAGATGATTCTGCTTCGGGAGGCCAGTCAAGCCGCGCACAGCGTAAGGGGTATCCCTCCTGCGGGATCAGGGCTCGGAGGTCGGGGGGGATTCGTTCAGGAACCGCCGGATGGCATGGGCGAGGGCTCGGCCGAAGGCGTGGGCGCTTTCCTGGGTAACGGCGACACCGCCGGCATTGGCGTAGGGGATCTCCAGAGACGCGGCAAAGCGGATCCCCGGAAGTGTCCCTGCCCAGCGCGAACAGCTCATTCCTGCGCCATAGTTTTTGGCCACATTCCAGCCTTGACCGTAGGGAAGATTGTCTTGCTTCCTGTAGGGCAGGAGGCCCGTGTTCGTTGCTTCCAGGATTGTGGAAAAAGCCTGCGTGTTTGCCCAGAGCGCTGGGTCTGCCATGCCGACGAAATAGACGACCTCGTTGCTTGAGCCGCGGATGTGTGGGCAATGCATGTCCATGGCGAAATGAAGGCGGTCTCCTCCCCATTCCGGGACGAGCTTTCGGAGTGCCGCCGTTGCTGCGTAGACGCTCTCTCCGTCGTAGTCCCGATTGTGGTCTCGAGGCTTTCGGTTCTTGCCCTGATCGCCTTGTTCGACGCCGTCTTTGTCAGCGAACGGAACGACGAGGAAGGCCACGTGTTCACGGAGCCATGCCCCATCTTCGTTGTCTGAGAGGATGGTGTCCATGATGCCCTCCAGTGCGTAGCTGGCCATCATCTCGCAGCAATGATGCCGACAGCTTAGCAGCACCCGGTGATCCGGCGTGCCGGCCAGCTGTCCGAGGTGCAGCAACTCCACGTCGCGACCTGCACGTGTCTGGCAGAGCGTGCCTGCCTGCAGATGTGGGTTCCCGGTGTGCCGTCGCAGGAACGATCCCAAGTTCGTCTGCGTGTAGGGCATGCCGAAGGAGAAGCGAACGTCGTTCTGTCCGGCTGGGATCTGGTGCGAGAAGCCCTTGCCTTGGACGGCGTCAGCGCCGAGCCAAGTCCACGTGAGGCCGCCATCCATGCTCATTGCCGGACCGCGCACGCCGATGACGCCGCCATCAGCGAAATGAACCGTGATTCGGCGGCCGGCTCCCCCGCGCACGCGAAAGCACCAATAGAACCAGTATCCCGCCGTGTCACGCAGGTCCTGACGGACGTGGATATCCTCCTCCTCAATACGCTCGACGATGATGTTTCCGCCGGGAAAATCAGCATCGGCAGTCAGAGTCTCCGCCCTCGATGTGCCGGTTGCCAGGATACCCAAACTCAGCGTGACAAGGCTCGTTCGCTGCATGGTCTCAGACTCCCTATTCTTCCCCCGCCAATTCACGTACTACCGGGAGGAGCATGTCTGCGACGATGGCGTGCCCGGTGTCGTTGGGGTGCATCCCGTCCAGGAAGAGGTCGTCGACGCTTTGGCCATCGACCTTGTCGTAGTCTTCATGGGTCCTGAAGAGGTCAACCAGCGGGACGTTCTCCTGTTGGGCAATGCGTCGCACGATGTCGGCATAGGGACGCAGCTTGAGATTGAAGCCATCGGGATCATCGGGGTTGTACGGTGGCTTCCCGTACAGCTCCTTGAGCTTTGGCGTCCAGCGGAACATACCGGCGGTCATCAACACGACTTTTGAGCCTTGCTGCTTGAGGGTCCCGATGAAGTAACGGAGGTTCTCCTCGTAGCGTTCCGGTGTGGTCCGTGGTGTCTTCACTCCCCGCCAAACGTCGATTGCGGCGTCGTTGCCTCCGAGTTGAATGATCGCGATGTCGGGCCGGTAGCCGAGCATGTCTGCCTCAAACCGTTTCCGTGCTTTCTCGGTGGTGTCGCCTCCCACTCCGGAATTGACGATACGCATGTTGGGGAGCATCTTGGCCAGGCGTTGCTCATAGACTTGCTTCACGCTGCCACGGCGCGCGGTGGTTGAGCTTCCCAGGCACACAACGGTGGTTGGGCGAACCGTTCGATCGGGATCCGGGGGCGAAACCACGGCTCCCAAAGGGAGCTTCATCCGCAGCTTTCCCTGCATCGTGGTGACCCAGAGCTCGCCGGGACGGCGCTCGTACAGGTAGGGGTACGACTGGCGCGCCATGTAGTACTTCTCTTCGGGTTGGAGTGGCCGCCGCGAGACGACGACGGGCTTGGTCCACGTGCGGCAGCCATCGGTCGAGAAGGCCATGGCGAGTTCAGCCCGTGTATTGCGGTTGTATAGGCCAGTCTCTTCGGGGCGGTTCCAGAGCAGGGAAATGCGGCCATCACTGAGTTGCGAGAGTGTCCCGCAGCACGTGCTGGCCAGGATTCCGGAATTACGGACCCCTGTCCAGGTCAGCCCCCCATCGGCGGAGAAGGCCTCCCAAAACCATTGGCGTTCCTCCCAGGGGGCACTGGTCCGGATCAGCATGTAGAGGCGACCGTCCTTGAGCTCAATCGCTGTTGGTTCCATAGCTCCGGCATGGCTCCCCGCTCCCTCGAGCTCGATCACGTTGCTCTTCTGCCAGGTCTTTCCGTCATCGTCGGATACGAATGAGAACGAGACATGACGCCAAGGACCGAAGAGGCTGTTTTGGCAGGGCAGCACGAGTCGTCCCGAATCCAGCTGGATGAGTTGGCGTACGGCTCCGCACCAGCCGCCTTGCAGCTTGCGTGGCTCTTCCCAGGTTTCTCCATCGTCCAGGCTTCGGGTGACGTAGGTCGGGAGATAGTGCTTCTCCGGATCACCTGTCTTGATGTAGTGTTTCTCTTTCTCGTTGAGGAACACGAGAACCACCGTGCCGTTGCGGGTACGGACAAGAGTCCGTTCGCCCCGTGCGTGGAACGTGTCGGCATCCTTGAACAGGGAGTGACTCTCCCAGCTCTTGCCTTCGTCTTTGCTGATCAACGCTGTCCTGGAATCTACAGCCAGGATCGCGCCGTCGCCGCGCGTGACGAATGGTCCCATATGACGGAATGGGAGCGCCTCGCCTCCGGTGTGCATCTCGATGAATTCGTCTGATATGCCGGATCCGGAAGCCCCGATCAATGCTGCAGCAGCAGTCATGGCCAACCCCTTCAATCTGTTCATGGTGAGTTCCTTCTTAGCGCCGTTCCAGGACGGCAAAGTGATCGGACGGGATGCGGATTTCGTACAGATGTTTGCCGTCTACAATGGCTTCGGCCACGTTTGGCTCTGCCACGCGTTCGCCCTGGCCGTTCACGACCGTGACTGTGGCCGCGGAACCGTCAGGCCAACCAAACCGGCCGGAGCGTGCCGTGTGGATTCGCTCCTTCCCCAGGACCATACCTTCGCGCAGTTCGACCGGTGTGATGGGGAACATCACGGATGTGAAGTTCCAATCGGCCGGTTCTTCGCGGTAGTAGTGGCCATAGTAGACGGTTGCGTATTCCAGAAGTCGGCGAACGTGAGTGACACTGTCGGCCCGGTTTCTCTCCGGGTGGTGATTGCCGAGGCCGATTGGGCAGCCGAGGTGGGTGCCTGCCAAGGCTGAGTAGGTGCCCGTCTCGACGAAACGGATCACCTTCTCATTCAGCATGGTTCGCGTGGCCGGTTGCGTGTTGGCCATCAGGAACTTGCCCCGGTCGCGGACGTGTTTGACGATGTCCTGGCGCAGGGATTGCATGAGCAGATTCACGCTGCTCCGTTTGCCGGTGACGGCGTGCGTCTTGGGATCGATGGCCACGGTCACGCCATCCCAGGGGCCGTCGTAGGTGAACTCAAGCACGCTGTGACTCATTTCATCCCAGTAGATCCCAGCCGCGCCGATCTCGTCGAGGATGGTCGAGACGTAGCGCCACAGAGACTTGCCATAGCGGTTGTCTCTGGTGGCCAGATACAGGGGTAGGGGGTAGGCGTAGGGGTAGCTGAGGTGCTCCCCGTTGGCATCGTTGAGTTTGGAGTCGGCGTATGTCTCCGGCGCTTCGGGTTCCGTGCAGCACTGAGCGTGGAAGTAGCAGAGCGGCTTCAGCTTCGGGTCCGCGGCCTGCATCCGACTTACCCACTCCTTCTCACGGGCCACGAACTCGGGAGCGGCGGTGATTCCCGTTCCGTGGGCATACCGGCCATTCGTGTACTTGGCGATGCCACCGGCCGTGATATTCAGGTCTCGATCGTGCATCCATTGCGCGTACCACTCGGGTGCTTTGCCCTGGGGGAAGTGCATGCCGAAGCAGAACGGTCCCGGAATCGTGAAGTTGGAGCCCCAGTTTCGACGCACGGCGTTCACAAAGTCCCAGTAATCACCGTCGGGCACCGGATAGATACTCCACTCAAGAGTGACGCTCGTGCGGGGTTGCAGGCCAAGCTGGGGGTCGGCCAGACCGAGGGCGCTGATTTCTGAGAAGCTGCGGATGTGGACGCGGAACACGTCATCTTCAGCCACAAGCCCCATCCCCATACGGCCCCAACGCCCGAACGCCGATGGATGGCAGGCGTTGCGGGCATTCATCTCATCCCTGAACGCTTCTCGGCCGGCGATCCGCACGTCGGCGAGTTTGCCTGGCATTTGCAGTCGGTTCTCGACCATGGCGCCGATCAGTGTGTCGGTCCTGTTCGTGATCGTGTCTTCAATGTGGACGTGATCCGATCGGACTGCGACTTTCCGCGCGAAGCGGGTCGTTGCTGTTTGCCACGTCGTCTGCCCCGTCCCACCGTTCTGGACTGTTTCTTTTCCTTGGCTCAATGATGTCGTGTGCCACATGCCTCCGGGCAGACTCGAGCGGGTATGGAGGTCGAACGTTTCAGTCTCGATGCCCACCGTCAGGCTCCCGCCCGCGGAGACCTCGACTGTGATGGGCAGGATCCGGGCACGGGAGGCCACGAACGCAGACAACGGACCTGTCGGAGCAGGGCGAACGGCATCGTCCTCGGGTTTCGGCAAGGCTCTTCCGACCTCCAACGAGGCGTTTCGGATGATCATCGTGGTGGGTTTCTGAAGGACCTTCAGGTGCTGGATGCGGAGCGTGTTTTTTCCCGGCTTCACGTAGGGCGTGATGTCCCAGACATATTGGTACGGGGCGGCATCGGGGCACGCGTATGGGGAATCACTGTCAATCGCCGCCCGGAAATCCGGAGAGTAGAGGACGCGCCATCGGTCACCTTTGGACCAAGTCAGATCGAGTCCGCTAAGCAGTTTGAACTCGTCCCGCTTGTTGAGCAGATCAGGTTTGGTCAGGAAGTCATCGTTTACCGCGACTCGGAGCCACGGATTGGAGCCGAGAAGGGAGGGCCAGTCAATCCGCGGGTCGAGTTTGAGCCGGACTTGGTGTTCGACAGAGAACGGTGGCACGACCACCTCAATGCGGGTTTCGGCCGGACTGACCGTCTGCTTTGCGTCAAAGATGGTCACTGTCGTTGCTGCGTCGGACATGATCCCTCCCACGATCAAGACAATCAGGCTGCTGGCCTTCAGCTTGCGGTACATGTGTCATACTCTCCATTTTAGGGCGTTCCCGGGGAACGTTGGGGTGAATACGTAGCACCTCAGTTTCGTGAGGTGGCTCGACGGAGTCTCGCCCTCCAAGGATTTTCTGGCCCATCTGTATCCGATGGAGGGCGAGACTCCGTCGAGCCGTCTGATGCTGTCCTTCACGTATAACTGAGGCGTCACGGTGACACTCACTCGACACAGTTCGTTGGGCCGTTGAGGCATGGGCCCTTTGCGAGCAACTGGCCATCTTTGGCGGTGGCTTCGGTCTTGGCCCGCGTCAGTGCGTCAGAGAGCACTTCCACACGCTCGGCTTCCTCGGCGTATCGGTTCATTGTCTCGCTCACATCGCGCTCGAGGTCATACAGTTGACCGGGGGGATCGTCGGGGGCGGTCTGCGGGTTGGGACTGAAGCCGCCTGAGCCGTTTCCATCGATCAGTTTCCAGGCGTCGCGGCGGAAGCCATAGAGCCCATTGAGCCCATGGTGAACGATCTCGCGTCGCTCGGGCGCTCCAGGGCGTTTGCCCAGGAGAGTGGGGAGGATATTGACGCTGTCCGGCGCCGCTCCATTTGGGAGTTGCCTGCCGATGATGGCGGCACAGGTGGCCATGATGTCGATCAGACAGACCAGACGGTCGGACCGCTTGCCTGCGGGGATCTGTCCCGGCCATTTGGCGATGAACGGGATTCGGTGGCCGCCCTCCCAGGCATCGCCTTTCATGCCGCGAAGCATGGCGCTGGGGTTGTGTCCGTGGTCTTGCAGCACTGACCCGATTGGGCCGCTGGCATCGGTTCCGTTCCGGGCTGGTGAGCCGTTGTCACTGGCGACCAGGACGAGTGTGTCCTGTTCCACACCGGCCCGACGCAAAGCCGCGTTGATTTGGCCGACTGCATCGTCCATCTGCATGACCCAATCGCCGTAGAGTCCAGCCCGGCTTTTGCCGCGGAACATCTCGGTGGGAACGATCGGCGTATGTGGGCCGGTCAGGGCGAAGTAGAGAAAGAACGGGGCTTCCTGCGTCGCGCATCGTTCCACCGTGGCCACCGCTTCCTGGGTCAGCGTCGGCATGATGGCTTCAAGGTTCCAGCCGTCGAGCATAGGGCCGGGGCAGCCGAACATGGTGTCAGGTTTGAGGGCTGTCGGGAGCCCGACGGTGTTCCGGTCCCGGATGAAGCAGTAGGGGGCGAAGTTGGGGACGTCGACACCGAAGTACTCATCGAATCCCCGGTCGACCGGGCCGCCGGTGATCGGGGCCTCATAGTCAATCGTCTGTGCCAGCGCGACCCGTTCAGGAGCGTTCCAGTTGCCCGTCGCTTCGGCTCGCGCTTCCGGGTCGGCGAATGGCCACTGCATGCCGAGGTGCCACTTGCCGACGCAGGCGGTGTGATAGCCGTGACCGCGCAGGAACTGGGGCAGTGACAGCACGTCCTCCTCAATCAGCGGCTGGTCATATGGGCCCAGTACACCCGATTTGAGGCGGCTGCGCCAGCAGTAACGGCCGGTAAGAATCCCGTAGCGTGAAGGCGTGCAGACTGAGGACGACGCGTGTGCATCGGTGAAGGACATCCCCTCGCTCGCCATCGCATCCATGTGTGGCGTGTCGATCTTCCCGGCGGGGTTCAGGTGTGCGACGTCGCCGTAGCCCATGTCGTCGGCCAGAATCACAACGATGTTAGGTGGTCGGCATGAACTCATGGCACACTCCTGGACGGTATGGGAGGTCGGTCGCGCTGCTTCACTGGTCACTCTGGTCGAGCTCCAAGCGGTAGAACGCGTTCGCGTTGTCGAACATCAAGCGCTGGATCAGGCAGCTGGCGTTGCTGCGGGAAATGACCCCGCCCCGGATCTTCTCGGCGAGGACGCAGGCGATGTTCTGACGGGCCAGGGCCAGGTGACCGTAGACCTTCTCAACGATGCTGTAATCTCCCCCAAAGCCGAAGATCTTGGTGTTGGGAACCATGTCGAGCCATTCGGACAAGGCGGACCGGGCCTGGGCGGGGTTGATGATGTGCATCCACGCCATGTTCAGGTGCACGCCGGGGAAGTACTTCGCCAGCACGGCAATTTCCCTTACCCACGGCATGCCGCCGTGGAACAGGTCTATCCGGGCCCTGGGAAACGCCTCGAGAAGGGGCTGCAGGAGCAGGGGATTCGCGTTCGCGATCCGGTTGAAGTTGCCAGCCTGCAGGCCCGTGTGAAAGACCATCGCCAGGCCGGCTGCATCGACGCGTGCAACCAGCTCGAACATGAGAAAATCCTGGAGCAGGGCCGTCTTCTCCGGGGTAAGTGTGTCTTTTTTACCCGTGAGCAGGGGGGTGAGGACGTTCTCGGCGTCTTGGCGCGAGACCTTCTGGAAGGCGAGGCTGCGGCTGTAGGCGTGGGCCGACTTGACGCCGACGACGCGCGGATTCGCGCGCCAGCGATCAACGGTCAGGGACATGCATTCGAGCAGGTCTCCCAGGGAGTGGATGGCGTGATCGGTCTTCCGGCTCAGGTGATCCAGCGCCCCGCGGTGTGCCACGTCGACCACCTCCGGCCCTGGGGCGAGGTGATAGAAGTAGTCGGGGTACGGTCCCTGATCCAGACACCAGCACTCCACACAGGCCGCGATATTGCATCTCTCTTTCAGAATGCGGTCGTAGAGGCCGGGGGTGTTGATGCGCTGGAGTTCCTCAGAGACCCCCTCGAACGTGCTGTCGGTCAGGTCCGCGAATCCCAGGATGTCACGAACCACGATCAGGGCCGATTGTGCGTAGGCCCCGGTACGGATCGCGCTAAGGAAAGGCCTGAAGCGCAGCCAGCGGTCGGCGAGAGGAAGGCTGTGATCGGCAAACGCGGCCATGTCTTCGTCCGTTGCCCCGGCGGCGACGAGGTCCCCGGAGCAGTAATGTTGGAACAGGCTGTAGAAATCCCGTTTCGTGTCCAGGCGCGGGGCTTCCGGGGGCAAGTGCTCGTGCGCGTCTACGGTTCGCGTGTTCACAAGCTCTTCGAGAAGGTCGGCAGTCAGGCTGTCTGAGGGCACGGGTTTCTCCTCAGTGCATGTCGTGGGTGTTCGGTGTTGCAGCCGGTCGGTCTTTCGCTCTTGCTGGCCCAGAGCGGCTTGCATACTATGCATCGCTACCCTATCATCCTCGACCTCTGATGCTCGCCTTCTGCAGAAAACCTCGTCCTACCCGAAAATGGAGAGAGTGTGAGATGACACATCGTCTTGGATTCCTTGCCTGTCTCGCGCTGGTCATCAGCGGGCTGCCATTGCCCGGCCAGGATGCCGATCCGGTGTCGCAGGTCCAGGACGTCACCTACAGACGGCTGGCGCTGTCTGACAAGAGCAAACACCGGAACCTGACGTTTTCGGTCACCTTCGACAAGAACACCATCGGTGCGGATCTGGCCAAGGGGAATCCTGACTCGCCTGCCTTTGGCGATGGGAACCTCGAGTTCCGGCTGATTCCCGGCTTCGACACGGCAACGGCGTTCAACCGCATGCCGGATGAACGGCTCGAATACGACGTCCGTGGCAATATCGATCATCGCCAGGGCTCCCTTACGTTCTGGGCGATGGCGAAGGACTACAGCCCCAAGGATGTGCGTGTCTCCGACCCGATCAAGTCACACAAACCCTACCTGTATGTCAGGTTCCAGGATGGCGACGAGTGGGTGACGCTGTTTTTCTACCAGTACTTCAACGACACCCGGGCGATGTTCTACTACCACAATTCGCACGGTGGGAACCGTGACTACAAGCTGGCTGCCGCCCCCCTCAATGCCACCCCCATGGGCCAGTGGTTCCAAATCGGGGCCACCTGGGACGAAACGCAGATCAGCATCTTTCTGAATGGCGAACGCATCAACACCACGCTGTTGCCGCCGACGGTTAAGGAGACTGCCGGGCTCACCCCGAATCCCGAGCAGTCATTCATTGGCGTGCGCAAAATGCTTTGGGCCGGCGCAGAGGAACACGGTGAGACAGTCTTCGATGATCTGAAGATCTACTCACGCCCGCTGTCGGTGACTGAGATGAAGCGCCAGTATGTCGAACTGGTCGCCTCCAGTGTGACCGTTGTGCTCCCGAATTTCGATATTCAGTTGCATGGTATCGATGACTGTGGCGGTGATCTCGATCGACTGGAGGCGTTGATCGATTTAGCCCCCCTCCCAACCGCGTGGCATGGCCTGATCGCGGCGGGCAAGGTGCGCGGCAAACAGACGCTGACGTGCCCCGACGGTGCCGTGCGGACAGGCGTTCTTTCTGTCGATGGGCTCAAGTTGCGGCACACATTGGTCGGACTCACACAAGCCGGGGAGTATGCCTTTTCCGTTGACCTGAGTGGACCGGATGGGCAGAGCGAGAAGGCCACACAGGCTGTCGTCCGGCCGGAAACGACATGGTTCGGCAATACGCTTGGGCTCGGGGACACCGTGCCCGAGCCCTGGACACCGATCACACTCGATGAGGCAGGCACGGTGAAGGTCTGGGGGCGTGAGTATCGCTTTGGGAACAACCCGCTCCCGCAGACGGTGACTCACACCGGACAGTCGATCCTGAAGAGCCCACCGACTTTGGTCATCGAGACGCCATCCGGGCGTGCGGCGATCAACTACGCAATCACCGAACGCGTTGTTTCAGGTTCCGCAGTGGAACTGACCGGCGTGGGGAAGGCCGACGGATTCACCATCCGCGGCGTGACACGGATTGCATTCGATGGGCTGATACGCTGGGATTTTCGGGTCCATGGGGAGCCCGTCATTGACCTGATGCAGTTGGAGTGGACCGTGGCCCCGGAGTTCTCCCGGTACCTGCTGGCCCCTCTTCTGGAAAAAAGCCCGACCGGGGAGCATGCGTTCGGCTTCCCTTCCGGTGGACGGGACTCGCACTATCAGCTGTGGCTGACCAGCAAGCGGAAAGGGTTCTCCTGGTCACCCGAGCACGACGCTAATTGGCGCTATGGCGAAGGGGTCAAGCCGCTCACGATTGACCAGGCGGCCGATGGCGGACACTGCGTGGTAAGAATGATCAGCTGTCCCACGTCTGTTCCGGAGGGAGCCGAGTACCATGCGATGTTCATCGCGACACCGTCGCGACCACTCCCCAAAGCCAAACGCACGTATCGGCTGGGGGGCTACGGAAGGCACTCCAATTGCGACGTGGCGCTGGTGTCGCACGCTGGTGCGGGCTTCGAATCCGTATTCAGTTTCAAACCCGAGGACAAGGACAGTTATTTCGAGTGGTGGATGGACACTCTGGCAAGGCAGAATATGTCGAAGCTGGCGATTTACGGGGGAGCGCAGACGTTGAACGATAAGGACCCGGCGGGCAGCTACTTCGGCAAGTACTGGGATGTTCCGGGAGGCCCTCAGGTGCCATTCATCGACAAGCGTCGGAAGCCGCCTCTGCGCAGCATGCAGACGAATGCCTGCCCCCGAACCAGTTACAGCGATTACATCCTACGCAATCAGAAGCTGCTGTTCGACCGGCCCAAAGGCAAATCGATCCACGCGATCTACTACGATATCGCCGGCATCACGACGTGTTCGAATGAGTTGCACGGATGTCAGTTCGCCGACCTGTTCGGCCGCCGGATTACGCGGCTGAACATCATGGGGTTGCGGCGCCACCTCTTCCGCACGACGCGCTACGCTCACCAGCGTGGACGTCTCACCATCTGGCACGCGCACAGTTACTACAACCCCATTGTGCATGGCTCAGGGGACTACTGGTACCCAGGCGAACAGTTCGCCTCGATGATGCTGCGGGAGAAGACCCCGTATGTCTACACCGATGTGGCCGATGACGACATCTACCAGAGCGAGTTGAACCAGGAGATCCGTGGCAGCGGCATTTTGTTTCTGTTTCAGCTCCAGCGTGCCAACCGCGAGTATGGGACCACTGAGCAGACACTTGCCGCCTATACCAAGCTGCTGCTTAACGACATCCCCACCTCGATGGCCTACACCGACGAAACAGTCACCAACACTATCTGGGGCATCTTCCTGAAGTATGGTCTGGACAACGCGACCGCGCATCTCTGGGATGACCAGACTGGAGTCACCACCGACAACCCCGGTGTCAAAGTGACCTATTACACCTGTCCGAAAGGGCGTGTTCTTGCTGTCGTCGGCAACACCGCCAGGCAGGACCAAGCCGTGACCGTTGACCTGAGCAGACTGAACCCGCCGAGAACGGGAGTCCGCGAGGAGTTCCTTTGCCGTGATGTTCCCGTTCAGGGGGGGAAGGTGCGGCTCGAGATCAAGGCGAGGCACTTCAGCATTCTCGGCTGGTAGCGGGTGCTCTGGAGGCTTCAGGAATGGGCAATCAGTTTGACAGAGACTTGAGGTCAGAATCCTGAGCTCTGGTGCTCATCGTTCTCCATCTACCCCGGGCCGATCACCCGTTCTACGGCTCGACGAACACCGGTGAGCTCCAGGCCCACGGTCCGGCGGCGGGAGCGACGTTGGATGGGTACTTCGGGAAGCCGCCCGGCATGGTCGCTTTCGCATAGTACCATGAGCACACGGGCAGGCCTGCGACTTGTCTGTCGAATGTGGCAGGGAGATCGGACAGGGCGGCCACGATTTCTCCGTCGCCGATGATCTCCAGACGTTCGATCTCACGGGGTGCCTGGAGCTGGACTCGGGCGGTGACCGGGGCCGCCAAGGTCGCTGTTTCCCCCATGAAGGTCCCGTTAATCCAGAATGCCAGGCCGATTCGAGCCCCCGCAGTGGCGTAACAGCGCCGACTCCGGAATGCGTCAATGATCCCAGCCAGGGTGAACTCTCTGACCCAGAGACCGGTCAGTCCACCACCCAGCCCGGGCGTCCGTCGATGACCGTCTGATGTTCCCACAAATCCCACCTTGAAACCGCGGTCAAGATGACCATGGAAGGCGTCAGAGTGATTGATGTAGTCGCTCCAGCCACAGCACACTTCCAGGTTGACTTCGCGGTCACTGTGGGTCAGCTGGAACTGCGCGTGCTGGGTGTTCAGGATGCCGTTGGTCGTCTGAATCCACGCAGCAAGCGCCTCCATCGGGTCTCCCTCGACATCCGTGTGGCGCAGCATCGGTTGGTCATAGGAGGCGAAGAGGATGGAGCGGTGTTGCGGCTGCACGTCGTTCCATTTGGGCAGTGTCCATTCGTAGCCCGGTATGGCGATGAATCTGCCATCCTCTGACCAGGCCTGATCCTGAGCCATGGTGGTGTACCATTCGGCGTTCGTCAGCCGGTCCCCGTACCAGTCGTTGTCGGTGACAGCGACAAAGTCGACCTTGGCCTTGTTCCGCGCGTAGGCAAGCATCTCGGATAGCTCGCCTTCTGCGTCGCCTGACAGAGCTGTGTGCGTGTGCGGGTCCCCGAACAGTAACTGGTAGGTCTGCCCTTGATGGGGCAGTTGCCGCTCCTCCGGTACGAAGAAGCTGCGTCCGACCAGGTCGACTGTCTTCCACTGCTCAAAACCGGTGTCTCTTTCCAGACTTGGTGCACCGTCAAGCTTGACTGCGAGGACCACGACCGGGCCGCAACTCGGGCGCCGATCTTCCGGGCACGTTTTTCTGGCCACCACCGTGATTGCGCCGCCCTCCGTGCCGCTTGGGACGGGCACGTAGTGCATGTACAAGTCGTCGAGCAGCCTCACTGGAGCACCCCACTGTCCATTGACGTGTTTTCGGCCACACAGCGTGCCATGGGCGATGCTCGTGCCCCCATCATGGGGCTCTTTCCGTTCCCACAGGAGCCAGATGCCGCCTCGGTCGTCCGGCACCAAATAGGGGCGGCGGCGTTGTCCCGGATATCCCCAGACAGCGGCTTCCGGCTCGAGGGGCAGCAGGCCGTAGCGCAGGTCGGCCACGACCTCCCGAATCCATTCCCCATCCCTGAGATGGGCGCACTCGATTTCATTGTGCTGATCAATGACGCCATCGGCGTTTTCCACGTCCCGGCAGCGGATCCACGCCAGCCATGGTGTGCTGTCCGGGGCGATACACGCTGTTGGGAGAAGGAGCGATGCTTCCGCGTCTTCGAAGGTCCGGAGACCACCGTTCGGCAGTGTGCAGACAACCCTGAATGAGCCACCCGTCCCGTTGTCGCTCAGTTCGCATCGGGTCTCCGGTTGGTGGTCTCCGTCGCCCGACATACCTGATGACGTGAGTTGCGTCGCCGGAGACCACGGGCGACTGACCACCTGAGGTACACCGTCGGGAACGAGACTGAACGTATGCTGGCCGCCATTGTGGCTGTCCCAGCCGAACAGGACGCATCCCTTCTCTGCCGTGATCCACAAGTCGTAGACATCATCCACGGCATGCCTTCCGGCCATGTCGGCGAGGATTCGCATTCTGTCCGGCATCAAAACAACTCCTTGCTCAATGGATGGACTCCGCGCGCGACGGTTCGGAACGGCTTCTGTTCCGTCCCGGCATCCTCATCGTTGCCATGCGTTGAGACCCAGACGTTGGCTCCAACGGCAGACGTCGCTGCCAACAGTGCCCCGGCGGCAATGCTCACCGGGAGTCGTCGCACACTCCGCTCTTGCAGGACGGGCTCGCGCTCAACCACCGGTCAATCCACTCGAATGCTTCTTCCTGCATGTCCCGGTCGAACTTGTGTGGGCCGGGGTAGAACGAGCATTGGTATCGGTCACCCGCACCGGCGATGTCGAAGACCTCTTGGACAATGCGGTCCGCACGGTGCATTTCAGGCAGGCTGAAGAGCTGGTCCTCATCGTCATTGAGCACCATAGTGGGCAGGGGGGCACGGAGAGCGAAGAGCTCCGGGTAGTCAAGTTCACGCGCCAGCCCTGGAACGCACATCATCCACGTGTGCGTCCAGCATTTGTTGAGCACGTAATCACGGTTCGTGGACATGAGCCCCACGCACACAGCCGCTTTGATTCGGTCGTCCATTCCGCCCAGGAAGATGGTGCGCATTCCGCCCCCCGACAGACCACAGCACCCCACGTGATCCGCATCCACATCGTCACGGGAGCAGAGGTAGTCGAGTGCGCGCTGGTCTTCGGCCAGAAAGACACCCGGCCAGGTCGTGCCGGCGTAGAAGAGGCTCTTGGCCATGACATGCTCGTGCTGCGCGGCCCAGGTGTTGTAGGCGACAATCTCCGCGTCGTTCTCGTCTTTGCTCACGTTCTTGGTGGCGCCTCGCACGACTGGATCCACATCGGCTGGCCGCACGCGGCGTGAAGCAAAGGGGAAGGCGTCATGCACCAGCACGACATAGCCGCGTTTCGCGATCTCATTCGCCCAGCCTCTGTCACCGTAGTGATTGGCCTGATGTTCACGCATGAGCGGATGCTGGTCGTCTGACGTCCGAGTGATCTTGCGCTTGCCGAAGAACTTGTGCCCGCCGTGGTCATGCAGGGCAATGACACCGGGAAGACTGCCAGTGGTGTTTTCGGGCTTCAGGAGAATGGCTTGAGTGGGTGGTCCGTAGGGGAGCTGCCAGCTCAGTTCCTCCACGTGCAAGCCGTCATGGGCATACTCGCGGTCCACTGTGGCTTGCGGTATGCCCCCGGAGTGCGGCATGCAAAGCAACTCACTCACTCGTTCACGGGCTTGAGTGCGCCAGCGGTCGATGTCCCGGTAGCGTCCTGTTCGGAGTGAGAGCTGAGGCGGGTCAGGCAGGACGCTGCCAGCCGCCCAGGTGCCGTAGGCCCCGATCATGTTGCGTTCTACTCGATCGTGTGTCACAGGTCAGTGCTCCTCAATCGTTCGCCGTTTAGGGGGTGCCGATGGCTCGGGCAAAGAACGCCTCCATCGCGGGGCCGGTCTCCTTCAGATTCCTGCCGAACACGCTATGCCCTGAGCCGTCGGTGTAGCGCATGTAGGTGATATCCGGTGCTCCGGCGGCCTCCAGCGCTTTGGTGAAGACATCGGAATCCTCGACGCTCACCGTGCGGTCGGATTCCTCATGGACCAGGAGCATGGGAGGAGCACTGCCCGAAACGTAGCTCATGGGCTGGATGAGCTTGACATCCTCAGGCTTGCCCAGTCGGACGCGTGGTCGCGTCGGCGTTGCGGAGGCAACGACAGCCTGAACCGCACTTGAGAACTCCTGCCACGGTCCGTCGCCTTCAAGGCGCTTCTCGGTGTGCGAAACGCCCAGCATCGTGACCAAGTGCGCTCCGGCTGAGTGTCCGTAGGCGCCAAGGCGATCGGGATCCACACCGTACTCCGCAGCGTGGGCTCGGAACCAGCGCACGGCACACTTGACATCTTCAACGCAGTTCCGCTTCCCTGTACGCAGCCGGTAGTTGACCGAGATGCATACGTAACCGTTCGCGGCATAGCCCAGCGCATACCTCATGAAGGGCCCCGCGCGTTTGTCGCCATTGACCCAGCCCCCACCGTGTACGAACACGATGGCGGGGTGGGGCGTCTTCGAACGCGTGGAGGGCATGGCAAGATCCACCTTCCATGCATCGTTCCCCTCCCGGTAGGCAATGTCCAAAACGACCTTCACGCCTTCCGGGACGCGCCTCATCACCTGTTCAGGAGTTGGGACCGGCTGAGGCTCCCGCTGTCTGCGGTTGCCGTTGACTTTCCCACCCAGCCGGTTGGCCAACGCACCCAGTTCATCACTGTCGAGAATGCCATCGTCATTTGCGTCGTTGCGTCTGAAGTGAGTCCTCATCAAGCCCGAAGATTCCTCAAGTGAGATCTTCCCATCCGCGTTCTCATCCTGGCGAGTCAGCCACATTTCCACTCGCCGTGCGGCGGACATGCCGACCTGCCGTGGACGAACGGGGCGATCCTGAGCGTATGCTGAAATAGAGCACAGCATCCAAACGGTGGCCACAATGTGGGTTCGGGGTGTCATGTCGTGTTCTCCCGGGGAGGGGGCCATATGGAAACGGTCTGCGGTACTGCAGGCGATGTGTCGACGGGTGGACGGGGGGGACCCCAGGTCTGACTCGGTTTCCCACCACTCGTCCACATGACCTCAACGTCAACATCCCACGGCCGGCCAGCTTCGGAAATGTGCTCCATCATGGCACATGGCTGTGCGCCGGGCTTAGTGGCGCTTGGAGCGGCGGCCCCGGGGAGAGGGGGGGCACGGACGACCACCGCAGCTTGCGCTTCGCCCCCGTCTGCCGCAACAATAAAGGCACCAGGGGACTCCCCACCGACGGTATCTTCTCGGTAGCGTTGCAGAGGCCTGCAGAAGTAGTCATTGCAGGTGTTGGAGCGCATGGCGCGCGACAGGCCACACCCATCGGGCCGATGGAAGATGCAGGAGTCCCGGTAGGCCTTGCCACTTGCTTGGGTCAGATAAGCGTCCAAGACGTCGTTGGGGCACTGACTAGGGCGTGCGGCCATAAAGCTCTGCAGTGTCTCGACCGTAAGGTAGGCATGGTTGCCACCGTTCCGACAGCAGAATCCTCTGCAGCAGGCACAGGTTTGTTCCGCGACAGGATCGATTTCGCCCGTTGGGTCGGGGGCCGTTTCTTGAGGCGGCGGCGTTCCCGAGATGGACTCAGCAGCCTGATCGACGAGTGGGGTCAGGTAGTCGCGGAGGGCACGCACCCTCTCTTCAGAGAGATCTGCCGCTTTCCCTGTATTCGCGCGTACGACAACCAAAGGGAGTGATTCCGGGCTCCCGACGCCAAGGGCCTTGAGTACGCGTTTGCGGAGCTGGGTCGCCTGCTCGACCTCCTGCTTCAGCAGCGCCGCATTCCGCGTCTCGTCCCGTTCCTGCATCCGGCGGGACAGATCGGCCATCGTGCTGCGCTGACACGCCGGCTCCTGGCACGTTTGGCTGGACAGCTCCCGGTCGGACAGCGGCCGACCGCAGACCGTGCAGACCTTGAGCTGTTTCTGCAGCAGGGCGTAGCGCCATTGGCACTGCTGTCCCTCACAGAGGGGAATGCCTTCCTCGCGAACAGGTCTCAGCGACACGCCACAGATCGCACAGGCTGAGGGGCTTTGAGTTGAGTTATTGCTGTTCACCCTTGCCTCCAAAGGCCGGGCCAGTCTGCCGCTCTCCACTTGCATGGCCAGACTTCCGGGCTACCCTCATCTTCCAGCACGGAGACATGATCTCGGGGCTCCACAGACCCGCAGGGGGCTGCATTTGCATCATGTCGCACTGCAATCTCGCGCCCCTTGTGCCCGGTGATCAAAGATCAGGATGAGAGGAATATGGCATGCGAAGACATCTGAGACTACTTGGGGCAGGAACCGCGGTCTTCTGCGTCTTGCTTCAGTCGGGATGCACAACCCTCAGACAACTGGAGCAGGACGGAGAGCCGTATGTCGTCCCTGAACCGGCAGCTCAACCGCTGTGGGCGACAGGACATCCCCCCGTTGCCAAAGGCACACCGGCCGAGAAGACGGTGAATCGGACCACGGAACAGAACGCCCTCGGACTGAACCGCAGCATCAGCCATGTCTCCATCCCGACGATTGCCATTCATCGTCCGGAAGAGCCCTGTGAAGATGCCGCCGCGGTGGTCGTCTGCCCGGGGGGAGCCTTCCGCCGTGTCGTCATTGACAAAGAGGGGCATGACGTCGCCCGGTGGCTGAGCCGGCACGGGATTGTCGGCGTTGTGCTGAAGTACCGGACCGGTCCCATGGGGGCACCGGCCTGTCTGGAGGATGCCCGCCAGGCGATCCGCTTTGTTCGGGTGCACGCAGATGAACTGGGCGTGTCTCCGCGCCGGATCGGGATCATGGGGTTCTCCGCGGGAGGCCATCTGGCGCTACGTGCTGCGCTGCATCCGCAAGTAGGCAATCCCGAAGCAGATGATCCTGTGGAACGAGTCAGTTCCCGTCCGGATTTTGCCTGCATGGTCTATCCTGCAGTGCCCGAAGACATGGCGGATTGTGTCAGTCCGAAGACGCCTCCCGCCTTCTTCGTACACAGCTATGACGACGGTGTTCCGGTCGATGGCAGTGTGCAGTGTTTCCGGGCATGGAAGAAGGCGAGTGTCAGGGCTGAGGCTCATCTGTACGCGACCGGCGGCCATGCCTACGGGCTTGGCGTACGGGGAGGCGCCGTTGCCAGCTGGCCGGACCGGTTCATCGATTGGCTCGTGAGCCTCAAGTTGCTGCAAGAGGAAGGAAGATAGCTGTGATGAGTGCAATGAGTTGATGGCGGTCTCTGCCTACCGGAGCGGGGAGGAGATGCTCGTCCTCGTGGGCAATTACGCAAGAACCGCGCAGACGACGATACAGATCAAGCTGCCCATCAAAGTCCCGTCAATGACCCTTGATCTGCGTTCAGGAGAGCCTCTGGTGACGGCCCGCCCGCTTGCCTTGGACGTCGACCCAGGTGACTTTTTCCTGGTCTACGTGAAAGGTCGGCAGTAGCGGGGGCGGGCGTTGTCCTGCTGACAGGGAGTCCCCGTCAGGAACCGTCTTCTATCCATTGCAGGTGGCACATTTTGGTCCCGAGAATCGGGTCATGGTTGGACGATACGTACTCCTGTCCCTCGGATTCGTAGATCTCCACAGCAGCGGCAGGAAAGTAGCCTACGTACTTGCTTGCTGCGTCTCCGATACCAAAATCCATCGGGTCTTCACTTCTGAAAACATGAGTTCGATGTTCGTAGTACTCTTCGGTTCGGAAGAGGTAGAAATAGCCGTCTCGGAAGACGACATGCGGGCATTCGCACCTGTAACCGTGGCTGCCTCCGAAGCGGTCGTCCCGATGGACGGTCGTCCAGTCTGACCAGTGAATCAGGTCTCTTGATGTGCGGCAGACAAATCCGTTGTTACACTCGCCACGGCCCTCATATCCGAGGTAGTACATGTGCCAGAGGTCGCCGATCTTGATGACGCACGGATCACGGTCAGTGCCGGGGCCCACGAAGAGGCGGCTGTGCCCGTGCGCATCCCGGCGTCTGGTCCACGTGCGACCGTCTTCCGAGGTCATCAAACAGATTTGGAACTCGTGCGGCGTGTCGATATACGTCGAACGATCCGTCATTTCGGCCAGGCTTTGGAGGTCACCGTTCTCATCTTGAACGCCTGCCATCGAGCCGCCGTAGAACATGTGATATGCCCCGTTTTCCGTGACGACAAAAGGGGACTGAATCTGTTCCGACAGACCGTCATTGAGGCACTCACCGGCTTCGCGGTCACAGCGGATGACTTCCCCGGTCTCTCGCCACGACCGATCGGTCAGTGCATCAGTTTCCCAATGGTAGAGGATTCGGCCGACCGCGGTATTCCGCACGCAGCCCCATAGGTGCCACTTCCCGTCCGGCCCTTGGAAGACGTGATGATCGACCGGGGCGTTGTGTTCCCCTTTGCACCCGTCGGCTTCCCATTTCGCTCGGTGATCCTCGGCTCCTGGTAAGAGCCCGGTCAGATCCGGACTCGGTCCAATCAGCCACCAACGGTCATGCAGGACAGGGCGAAGTTTGCGTCTCATACTTCAATTCTCCGCAACAGGGCTGACGCCACCGGACGTCTCAACTTGCAGCTCAGAGTCATTCCGTCTTGGTCGTTCTCGAGGTCGGAGAGGACTTCTTTTCGCACAGGAGATCATCGAGATAGAGGCGGAACCCGGTTCGCCCCGGAGAGAGGCAGAGCATGGCCAACGGGGAGGCCTTCCGAGCCAGGTCGCACGCAACGCGTACATCTTGTCCGACCGCTGCCCAGCCGTCCCCCGTCCGGCGTTCAAGGCGGGCCCTCCCATCGGCTTTGGGAAGAGCCCGGCTTGGCAACCACAGGCACACCCGGTACCATCGGTCTTCCGCGAACAAGCCCAGGCCCCCGCCCGCGCGCTCTGTCGGGATAGCGGGCAGCTTGGTCGCAACACTCACACGCCCGAATCGGAAGCTCAGGGCCAGGGCCCGTTTGTTTCCATTGCGCAGCTCGACGCCGAAATGAGCCCGGTCTCCTTTCCCCTCAACTCGGAAAGCCACGCTCAGAAAAAGCCAGCCTTTGTCGATGGCAGGCAAGCTCTTCTGGGCTCCCCACTGGGCTGTGTTGTGTGCTCGGTTGAGGAGCAGCGCCTGCTCTCCCGAAGCTGCCTGCACGTTGGAGATGATCAGCAGGTCGTCGTCCTTCTGCCCCCAAGTGTGTTGCCAACCTGAACGTGACGTCCCGGGAACGCCCGCCTCAAAGTCCTGATGCATGAGAACCTGACCCCGGGCGCCGCAAACCAGAACGAGGAGTATGAGTGTTACCACACGCATGGCATTACCAGTAGTGATATTCGTAGGGATCGAAGAACCGAGCATGGGGGGGGTAAAGGGAAACAGCTGTTGCCCTTTCTGCGGTTTCCTCGGGTGTGTTGCCGGTTGAGAGATTGGCCCAGAAGCCGAACCCTTTGCTGCCGGCGAGGATTTTGATTGTGAAGACGTTCTCTCCCGGTCGCAGGTGCACCTTTACCTCGTGCCGATTGGGCTTCGGCGAGCCGTGGCCCTCCGCCATGCAATAGACGATGTCCCCGTTCACCCAAACCTGCATGAAATAGTCGACCCCGAGTCGCAGGATAGCGTCACGTTCCATTCTGCTGCTGACGGTGCGAGTGACGTAGGCAACGGCTTGAGCTGTGGGTTTGAGCGGGGCTGTGAGATCGATGAAACCATCGCTTCTCGCGGTGACGATGGTCCGGAAATCCAGGGTTCGGGCATCGGTCGTTGTGTAGGTGAGGTTGGGATTCGTGTCGCCGGCGATCGCATTCTCCTCCCCTGCAAAAGGGCTCGCCAGGATCTTGGCTGGGTTCGTTTCTCCGGTGTAGTGAGGTCCCAGGACGTGCCAGGCTCCCAGCCGTTCATAGGCTGGCCCCGCTCGGAGCTCGCACAGCCGGGCTGCTACGGCAGGATCGGTGGGCACTCCCGCATTCGTCAGGAGCTGTGCAGTCAGTTGGCGCAGGCGGAATACGCTCAGTTGCACGGCGGCCCGTCTCCCGGAATCGTCCGCGTAACGCCTTGCAAGGAGTTCGGGACCGGCTTGGACGAAGAGCCGCTCTCCCTTCCCCAGCTTCTGAATCAGGAAGAGACCATCGCTGTGGACCGTGCAGCCGTCTGGCTGACCATCGGACGAAAACGCGTTGACTGCGATCGCATCTCGCCAGCGCAGCAGGCGAGGCCCAATGCTGGTGAAGAGCTTCCCGGCAGGATTGGTGGCTCTTACCAGGCGCTTCGATTCCAGGGAGAATCCTGCGGCTTTCAGCTCATCAGCCGGTCGTGGGAGGACAACAACGCGTTGTCCCGACCGGGTGGCTGCGATCGTGGCTGCGTCATCGAAGGCATCCTCCGGGCGCACGACGGTCACCGGCGGAGCAATGGGGCGATCCGCGGCTGCGAACCGCAGTAGATTGGTCACCAGCCGGATAGCCACCGGGTCGTTTCCGAGGCGACTGGTTAGGTCGAGGGTGCAGAAGAGCACCATTCCCTTGCCGTGTTGCCACTGCAGCAGCGGTGAGTAGTCCAGATCGAATTCGCAGTTGAGGATCGGGGTGAAACCGATCGCATCCGGCAGGCGCAGGACGACACTGGCGACCGTGCCGCGGTTGCTGCTGCGTGGTGCTCGTGGGCCGTCGTGTCCGTAGCGGCGTTTGAAGGCCGGCAGGAGATCCGGCGATCCGCGCCAGTCTCGCAGATCGACTGTCTCGAGACCGTCGAGCACGGGATGGTCCGTAACGGTTGGGAAGATCCGCCGGGTCATGAGGTCATCAGGCAGGAATCCGAGAGCTTCCCACATCTCCGGCTGCTGAGCGAAGACGATCACTTGAAGCCCACGGCTGATGTCGTTGGGTGTCCACGGGAGCTGGGCTCCGGGGGTGAGGGCCTCCCGGCCAACAAGGAGCACATCATAGTCGGCAAGCCGAACACCTGGCACGATGGTCGTGGCCCGGAAGCCCAGCTTGCTGAGCTCCGCGGCAGTCTTGCCTTGCGGATCCCAAATGGCGACACGAGTATCCAGGTTCGGGGACTCGGGGCGGGGGAAGACCTGGATAGGGAAGGTGTCAGACGCAGCGATTTCCCCATCCTCGAAGACGGACATCTCGAGGGTCAGTTCCGTCCGGGTCAAGACTGACGGAGCCCTGCATTCAATGGGAAGGAAGAACCGATCGCCTGCTTCGGGGGTGAGCGAGGATCTCCCTCTGGCCAGGATGACTTCCCCCTGACGCAGACGCCAGGCGACATCGACTCCGGGGCGTCCGGGACCGTCCCAGAGCAGGACGGTTTGCTTGATCATGTCTTCGCCGGCGTGGTAGGCGTGCGTCTTGTCCGTGAAGACGGGATGACCGCCGATGTAGGCCAGAAGCGGCTGCATGGCGGTCCCGTGCATGTCGTAGTTCGGGTTGGCCCAGTCGGGGCGCCCCGTGACCGGCTTCCGCATCGCGGCGTAGCGGTTGAACCGGTTGCCGGTGTAGCCCGGTGGATCCCCGTAGCCGATGCCGAAGTTGAAGTAATGCCAGGCCAGGACGCCCCATGTCCGCCACGCGCGATCGCTGTGGGTCACGTAGAGGCTTCGCAATGCCCAGTACATGGGAAAATCCGGAACGGCCTTGGCCAGAGAGTTGCCGTGGCCCCGGTTGCCCAGGCCGATGTCCACAGTTTTCCGCAGCAATGCGTCCGGTTCCTGATGGTAGGCCTCATTCCCGAAGTACATGGCAGCGAACTCAGTGCCGAGGAACTGCGTCTTGTTGTAGAAAGAGCCCCCATAGGGCAGTGCGTACTCCGCAGCGATGAATGGCATGTCGCCCTTGGTCGCCCAGATCTCCGGCCAGTCTTCGACCTCCTGGAGAGGGGCGAAGTTCGGGTACACGTTTGCGGTTGCCAGGTCTGCCAGGTTGCCGTCCGCATGACCATAGGCCAGGCGGGTGGGGTCGTTGGCTTTCGCCATTGCGACGGCATCCTCAATGGCTCTCGCCTGGTGGTGCGAGTAGTCAACCCGTTGTCCCATCGTCTCCGGGTGAACGGCAGCCCGGGGATTGAACGAGTTCATGCTGACCGACCACGCCAGAATGGAGGGGTGATTGCGGTAGCGGCGGACCCACAGGGCCATCTCCCGCTGGAAGTCGGCCCGGGCTCTCTCATCGTGCAGCAGGAGGTCCCGAATTCCGCTTATGGATGGAACGGGCAGGAGCAAACCGATGCCTGTCTGATCCAGAAGCTCGAGAAGTTCCGCCCTATAGTAGGGGGTCTCCGTCCAGTCGCACCACCAGGCGGTAGGGTTGTTCTGGGCGTAGAGCACATTGCGGCCCAGGAGCCGAAGCAGGGAGACTGAATTAGCGTTGACGCCGAACGCCGTCCATTCCATGCGCCAGCGCGAGACGTGGCCGTTGAGGAATACGTCGCGACCTTTGGTCCAGATTTCGCGGAAGCCAAAGCGTTGTCCGGCGAGGCCGTCCAGGACGCCGTCTGGTCCGTGGAGGCGAACCGCCAGCGTGTAGAGGTACGGGGCTTCGAGTTCCCAGGGGATGGGGTTCTCCCAGGGAGCAGTCACAGTCCTGGTTGTGCGCCCAGCCGGCAGGCTCATAGGGGCACCGGTGGTGGTCAGGACGGCGGTGCCGTCTGCGTCGGCCACGATCAACTCAAGATGGGTGTTGGGGACGGCTTCAGATGTCTCGATATCAACATCCACCTCGAGACGTCTCCCGCGCCACGAAGGGCGGGCGAAGGTCCCGGCGATTGCCGCCGGCTTCGGCCGGACGATGAGCTCCACGGGGGCACTGATACCCAGACCCCACCGGACCGTTGGCAGATTCCGCCCTTTCGGGCCGCGGGTCCGGTACCGCAGCGGGTCCTCTTCGAAGCCGCGCGATATGCCAGTGTAGTCCCGCGTCAGGAAGACGAGGAGTTCCTGTTCCGGGCCGGGGCAAATGGCATCAGAGATCTCTACCTCTCCTCCAGGTCGCAGCAGCTCGCCTATCCTCCTGCCATTGAGGAAGACAATCGCGTCACCTTCAATGCGGTGGAAGTCCAGCAGGAAACGGTGCCCTTCCGGTGGGGCGGGAATGGTGAGTGTCTGCTTGTACCAGAGTGAGTGGACGGTATTGACATCCAGGTCGCTCCAGAATTTGGGGCGGCGCAAGGGTCCTTTCCAGGACCAGGGCGCATTGCTTCCCTCAGTCCACTTGTCGCCCACGGTTGTGATGTCGGCTCGCCCAGCCGGTTGCAGTTGCCAGGACTCCGACAATGGCGTTCGGTGCTCCGCCCGAACGGCGGATGCCAGAAGAAGGGGCGGCACGAGGAGTATGGTGTATGAACGCATCTGGATGTCTTTCTGATGGAGACGCACTGCCCCTGATTCGGGCGGAGCATGTGGCGGGAACGTCTTTCTGCCAATGGACACTTTAGTGGCGGCGGGCGGGAGTTTCGCCTCCCTGCGGGCGGAGTCTTGCATAGGCAGTTGTCTCGAGGGCTCGGAACTCCCACGCGCCGCCGCTGGCACAGAAGATCGACGAGGGAAGATACACAGACGGTCCTGGGCCACGTGAGGGATAGTCTTGCCCGGGGAGGGCCGGGCGGTATCTTTAGAGATGGTTGCCTCGGTGGAACCGTGATCGAGGCGATGCGTCTGAAGTTCTCCCAGCCGGAGGCGTCCTAGAACCCCAACCGGCATGCCAAAAAGTGACGTGAGTATGGTGACATACCGCCAACCAGACCGCAGATGGAACAAGCGTGAGCCTGTCGGGGCCCACGGCCCCCGGCTTCTGCTTTGCGTCCTGCTGGTGCTCGCTTCGAGTAGTCACTCAATCGCTGACAGCGCGACACAGACCACGTACTGCAATCCGCTTCCTGTCCTGCTGGCGGACCCACACGCCATGGTTCACGAGGGCACATACTACGTGTACGGCACATCTCGGCCCGGTCGGGGATTCCTCGTATGGAGCAGTCGTGATCTTGTGAACTGGCGCTACCGGAGCGAGGCGTTCGCCAAGGCATCGGACGGCTGGGGGCAGTTCGACTTCTGGGCCCCCGAGGTCGTCGCCCAAGACGGAGCTTTCGTCATGCACTACAGCGCCCGCGCGAAGAGGGACGACAAACGGAACCGACGCGTCTGTGCCGCTCGGAGCAGTTCGCCTACAGGTCCCTTCGTGGATGTGCGGGCGCCCATGTTCGACTATGGGAAGTCCTGCATTGATGCGCACGTCTTCAGGGACGGTGACAGAGCCTATCTGTACTTCGTGGAGGAGTTCCCGAATCGTGTTTTTGTGGCGCCGCTGACCCCTGACTTGACGGAATTGGCCGGGGAACGTGTCCTCTGTCTGGCGCCGGACCAGCCATGGGAGGGCCGAATCAACGAAGGCCCTGTGGTTTTCAGGCAGGAGGGCATGTATGTCATGCTTTACTCCGGGAGCGGCTTCGGTAGTCCGGGTTACGCGGTCGGCTATGCCGTCTCATCATCCCCCCTGGGCCCGTGGAACAAGCCGCAGAGGAGCCCCATCCTCAAACGCTCGCATACCGCATCCGGTCCAGGCCACAATGGGCTCGTTCGGTCACCTGACGGGCAAGAGCTCTTTCTGGTGTACCACACCCATCGGCACAAGTCTGCCGGTGGGGCACGACAGCTGGCCATTGACCGATTGTTGACCGGCAGGAAAGAAGACACGCTGAGTATCAGCGTAGTCGGACCAACGACTACACCCCAGCCGATGCCCTCCGGGGCCCCATCGTTCGGAATGGCGCAGACCGATCACTTCGATGGACCGACCTTGGACCGACAGCACTGGACCGTCCTCAACGAGGTCCCTGAAACATGGAGTCTGGGGCACGGGGCTCTGACCATCACCACACACAATGGCGATTTGCACCAGGAGAGGGCGGATGCCCGGAACGTGTTCCTTCAGCATGCCCCACCCGGGGATTTCCGGGTCACAACCCGCGTACGCTTTGCTCCGGAGAAGCCGTTCGAGCAGGCGTTCCTTTGTGTCTATCAGGACCACAACAACTACCAGCGGCTTTCCCATGTTTGGGCTGGGACGCGGCAGATAGAGACCGGGTGCGAGATCGATGGCGTCTACATGAACTCGGGGACACCGTCACCTGTTGAGGCAGACCTTGTCTGGCTGCGGATCACCAAACGTGGCTACCGTTACACTAGTGTGATGAGTCTCGACGGTCAGAAATGGAGGCCGGTTGGGAGGATCTGGGAAGCCACGTTTTGTGCGCCAAAGGTCGGGATTGGCGCCATCTCTCCGGTCAGCGGAAGGCGCATATCCGCAGCTTTCGAGTTGTTTGAGTTCGAGTCACTACAACTCTAGGACGCTATCCCGACCAGACACTCGCAACGACACGGGGTGTTCCTGCTACTTTGTTGACCGGAGTTTGACGTCGACGAGCCTCGCGGCGAGATCAAGATCGAAACTGGCTTCGTCGAGGTCAAAGGGCTTCCCTTCGGGGTACTTTTTCGCCTCGTCCAGCCCTTGATTGACGACATCGGGAAAGTCCTCATCTCGGACGATCGCGATGGCCTCCTCGTTGAAGACCATTCGGAAGGTGAATCCACTTTCTCGCGGAATGAACAGGAACACTCTCCTCTTCTTGATCATCCCGTTCTTGAACCAACCAGTTGGCTTGTAGTACTTCCAGATCAGCGTCAACGGACCAAGATCGCTATCGACTCTGTGGGCGAACGCGACGAAGCGTGAATACGGATCACCGACCAAATCCCGGACTTTTGATTCGCCTGGCGACGCCTTGGCATCACTCATGTCTGTTTCTCTCGAATGCTACGCATCAGATGCTTTGGGAGCCGTGCCTTGAGAAGGCGCGGGGCTGCGTCCCGCTATCTTCGCCGTTACGACGAGTTAGAGACCCATTCTCCACGGCGGGCGGAACGCACCCGGCCGAAGACAGCAGCAAAGACAGGAACGCAGAAGCGAAAAGAAGAAGCAGGAAGCACCAGGAAACCGAAGTGCAGAACTTGCGCCACACAACTTCGAAGTGGTGTTTTCGCGCATTCGTCGCGGATGACACGGAAAGCACGATGGTGGCTGCCTGGTGTAGCGGTGCTTGGAGCGGGGAGAGTCGTGTGACCCTGCGGAAGCTCCGGCGCTGACTGGGCCGCTTTGCTCATTCGTGGCATGGTCACCCCCTACAGATCACCATGAGTTGACACAGGTTAAGACAGGTCAAAACGTGCAGGAAGGCAATAACTGATGCGGCAAACCACGTAGCAGATCGGAGCAGGAAAGAAGAAACGAGCTACGCTGCTTGAGCGTAACTCGTTGATTCTCAGTAGAAAAAATGGTCGGGATGCGGAGATTCGAACTCCGGACCTTTTGACCCCCAGTCCATAGGTGCTAAGCACGAAACAGCTTGTATATGGGGCGATTGGGGCTATATTGGGGCCATAATCAGCAACGGAGGCACGACGCCTTCCACTGGCTTCCGCACCGTTGCGGCACGTTGCACGAGCCCCAGAAGGAGTGCCCCGGCCATGTCCGTTTTCCGGAAGAAGATGCCCAACGGGGAGCTGTCCCCCACCTACTACTACAAGTTCTATGTTGGTGGCAAGCGTTTCCGCGGCAGTACGGGAGAGACCCACGAGCGGGAGGCCAAGAGGGTCGAGGCCAGGAAGAAGGCGTTTCAGGAGGATCTGTACGCGCAGAAAACAGAGAAGGCGGTCATAGAGAATTACCGGGAGCAGCTGTCGGGTGGCAAGCGCATTCCTCTGGCCGAGGCCTGGGCCAGCTTCCTGAAGAAACCCCGGCAATACAACACCAGCCAGCGAGAGATTCTCAACCACCATGCACGCTGGCAGGACTTCCTGGCCTTTCTGTCGGGTGAACATGCCGAGATCGAGGTCATCAATGATGTGACCACACGGATGGCCGAGCAGTACGTACATCGCATCCGAACTGAAGGTCGATACGAGAAGTCGATCTCCTACCGCCGGACCGGGGAAGGCAAAGATGTTGAATACAAGCACCGCATCAAGAAGGTGTCGGCGAACACGGCCAACCGGTACCTTCTGAGCTGCAAGATGGTCTTCAGGGCGCTCCAGGACGAGGCCGCCATGCCCCAGAACCCCTTCGGGCACATCCAGCCACTCAGCCTGAAGGGCAAGATCGCCAAGCGCGACGTATACACGTTCGAGGAACTCACCCGCATCGAGAAGGCAGCGCGCGGCCAGTGGTTCTACCCACTGTTCATGGTGGGCGTCAACACAGGCCTCTCCGAAGGGGATATCTGTACATTGCAGTGGCAGGAGATATCTCCTGACCACAGTTTGATCACTACCGACCGGAACAAGACTGCTGCTGAACTCCGTATTCCTTGTATGCCAGCGTTGCAGAAATACCTGGCGACGCTCGAACGCGACGGGGAGTACGTGTTCCCTGAGCTTGTCCGGCGTTACCTTACGAGCAAGGTAGTGGAGTTGCCCAACGGTGGTGAGAAGGTGACGTTCCCACTGCGTGGCGGCATCGGCAAAGCACTGACCAAGTTTCTCCAGGGGCGGGAAACCAAGAAGGGACGGAAAGGCGGGATCGGGATCGAATCCAGCCGAGTGATAGAGGGACGTGACCGGCGCGCCAGTGTCCGCGACGCCCATTCGCTCCGCCACACCTTCATTTACCTGGCAGGCATGAACGGTCTCGAGTTGCCGTTGGTCCAGAGCTTGGTCGGTCACATGACGCCCGAGATGACCAAGATGTACATGGATCACGCCTCGGACGAAGCCAAACGTGAGGCGATGCAACGCATGCCAAACTTCCTCGGGGGTGGGACTCCACTGCCCCTGCCGGATGGGACCGATACCGAACTGGTCAGAAGTGTCCGGGAACAGCTGCATAAGGCCACGCCGGCTGAGATCAAAGCCATCCACGGCCTCGCTGCCGCCATGATGCAGGCGACCGACAAGGCTTGAGTGGCTCTGGTATTGCAGGCTTCCCGACACTTACTGCGATAGCCATCTATCTCTGGCTGCGGCGAATGAACCGATCAAGCTCCTGGACGTCATACCGGGCGCGTCCACGGAGATTGACCGTCTTGATCCTCCTCTGCTTCACCAGGCGCCACAACGTGGTCGGCGAAATCTGCAGATACTCACACGCCTGCTTGTTCGTCAGCAGACGCTGTCGCGCCAGCTTTTCTGGCTCAGCTTCCGGTGACTTCAGCCCGAGGTCACGCAGATAGTCGTCCAGGCCATAGTCCGAGCTCGCGAAGATCGTATCAAGAATCTGTTTTGTGGCGCTCGCCATCACGCGTCCCCCACCTCGGGCATCCTTGGTCCCGACGCTGTGTCTGCTTGGGTATGTCTCGACGACAGAGGACATTCGCTGGCGCAGAAGGGGCGCACCGCCAGTTCGTCGCAGCCGAAGCCGCGATAGGCCTTCTTGTAGGCGCTGTCGGCTTGGCGCTCGACCTCAGCATCTGTGATTGTTCGCTTGACGCCAGTTGGTCGATTCTTCTGCGCCCAGGCCCTCAAAGCAATGACCGTGATGTCGAAAGGCAATCCGAGGCGGTTGAAGTGTATGGCCAGGCGGAAACACGCCACGCGCTGGTTGTCCGTCACACCTTCGCTCAGCATTCGCTGGGCGCAGATCGGCAGGGATGGCCGGGGCATGAATCGCTTCGATGTCGGTGCCGGCACAGTCGCCACGGGCTCTCGTGCCGGTGCTTCATCTCGCCCCCCCTCACCTTGCAGTGCCCCCTGCAACATCGCATCGTCTGCCAGTTTGACGTGTTCGAGGAAATCCCATTGGTTAGGAAACGGCTTCATGTCCTGGGAGGGATCGACGAACACGGTCCGGCCCGCCGGGACCAGGAGGCCGAACAGGGGAGCATTGATGAAGTTCCCATAGCTGGTCCGGGCGTCCAGAGCATCTTGTTTAGGAAAGACCTCCACATCTTCGCGTCCGAGAGAGGCCAGGAGCTGTCGAGCGATCGCTCGGGCGGTTCGTGCACTGGCTCCAGCTTGAGCGAAGAAGATCCACACATGGTAGCCTTTCGACTTGCTGCGCTCAATGTAGGCAGGCAGGCCGGAGCCCTGTGCCGCACCGGCAAACTGCTTGGCGGAATCGGGATTCCCGTCGTCGAAGTCTATGACCAATGCCGACGTAGTGTCTCCGCCCAATAGGTAGAGGCCATATGGTTGTTGTCCGCGCAGATGGGCCAGGAGAACGGCTTCTGTGACCGGCTCCTTGACCTGCCAGACACGAGCCGTCTTCGGGTCGTATGTGCCGTATGCGTCGGCCCGGCCGGTGAAGAGGCGGCGGAAGAGCTCGAGCTTCTCCGATGTGTTGCGCCTGCGGGGCATCTGGCACTCCTGTCTGCGCTTGACTGGCCTCGCAGCTCGCCTGCGTGTGGCCTTCACAAACAAGGCGGCAGAAACGGCATGGGGATTTCAAGTCCGGGACGTGTCAGCCTGAAACGACCTGGAAGAGTGTACTCGTGCAGCCGACATAGGCGGTGAGGACATCGAGTAGGACCGGTTCGAGGCGATGCGGAGCCAGGTCCAGCAGAGCGTCGGGCAACAGATGTCTCAGGCGGTCGCGGCAGGCCGCTGCGATGGCACATCGCTCGCGCCATGGTCGCGAACTGACCAGACGGCTGTAGGCCCAGCGCATGTGTCGGGACTGGAAGTGCGTTTTCATCCCGACCTTGAGCGCTTCAATGATGTCCGGGAGAGCGTCCTCGCCAAGCTCGATGACCGCTAGAATTGCGGCTTCGTGTCCCGTCGCAGGGCCGGAAACGTAATGGCGGTCGAGAATCTCCAGCGCCTGCTCCTGCGCCTCGAATTCCGGAATTGCCTGTCCCGACAGCACGGTTGCGACTGCCACTTGCGTGAAGTGGGCCACACACTCTAGAAGGTCGGCTGCGGACACGACCTGGCAGGGAGGCGATTCGAACGCCATGGCCGTCTGCTCAAGCGATGCCTCTATATGTCGGGTGAACCGTTCGTCTGTCATCAACTCGAGCAACTCCTCAACGGCCGACTGCGGGGAGATCTGTCGCTCAGAACTCTTCATAGGCCAGCTCGTCATCAGCGAAGTGCCACTCGTCAGCTTGAGGGCCGGCGATCCTTGCCCCAGGAACGCCCTGGTCTCCCGAGCGTGTCCATCCCGGCCCATTGAGTTCCGAGGCCCTGCGATAGTAGAGCTGATGCGACCTTTCCACGATGCGATCCGCGAGCTCCTCAGGGCCTGGTGCTGGCTGATCGAGTGTCTTGAAACGGACGACATCACCCCCAATACGGGCGATCATCTCGTATGGGTCAAGAGCCGTGAGCTTGGCGGGATCGACGAGGCCCTGGAGGTCCTTGGCAAGATACTGTGCGTCGTGTTTGTCTATCCTCCCCGCCATCGTCGTACCCACAGTGGATAGCCCATCAACACGCGATGCAGTGAATTGGCGTAGGTACTGATGTGCGAGACAGAAACTCACCCGGAACTTCCGCGCTTGGGTGACAAGTCCCTCGATTGCGTCGGCTGCCAGGAAAAGGTGGGCTTCATCGGCGTAGACGGAGAAGGGTCGTCTCTGGTCCCTGGCTTGGTTCGTCCGACTGAGAGTCGCATCAAGGAGACTGTTCAGAATCAGACCACCTAACGTGTCACGGATGTCCGGTCCGATCTTGGACAGATCGACAAGGAGAATCATGCCGGTGTCCATGATTGTAGGCAAATCAATCCTGCTTTCGCGTTGCTTGAACATGGATGAAACTGGCCCAGCGGAAACCAGCTGTGAGAGCTTGTGTTTTGGCGACGCCAGTTCGCTCGCCCTGTAGTCGTGCTTGAAGTCCCTTTCCCAAAAGAGCTTAACTGCTTCGTCCTGTACGACGGCGAGGATCCTGTCGCGGACGGCCTGCCCCTCTTGGCTGTCACGTCGAGTCAGCATGTAGAGATCATATAGACAGGGATCGTCGGTGTAGAGCAGGCCAACGAGACCGTTCCTGATCACATGCCCGAGCCGATCGCCCCAATCTCTGCAGACATGCCGGAACGCGGCAATCATGCTATCCGCCAACCTGTGGCGGTCAACCCCGGGGGAGAGATGAAGTGGATTCCAGAGCGGAGTCCATTCGGGATTGCCCGGGTCGAAATAGATGCAGCGGTCATGCAGAGCTTCCGGAATGAGCCGCAGGATATCCCGGACCGCGTCGCCGTGCGGGTCGATGAAGGCGATCCCTTTGCCGGCCACGATGTCTTGCAGGACCATGCGAATCATGGCGACCGTCTTGCCCATGCCTGTCGATGCCAATATGTGGGTTCCTCGGTATCTCACCAGTTCTGGGATGCACACTGGGAAAACCCTTCCAGCGTATTCGGCATTGCCAATCTGGGTTCCGCGCTGAAGTTCACTGTTGATGCGTGCCAGGGGTTCGAGCGGACGAAGCGGGAGGTCGCGAAGACCTGACTTCTCCACGGGGAAGACGTGTGCCAAACCCACAAGCTCTCGTGAGTTAAGCAGGAACCCCGGGCGATATGACACGGCATCTGTCAACATCCGACGCACAGTTGATTCCGGGTAACGGTTGAAGTAGGCATCACCACTCACCGCCTCCATCCTCTTCCCGCCATGCTGAAAGAGAGATAGGCACGTCGAAGCGGCGTTCAAGTGGCCGACGGCCTCAGTATCTTGCTCTCCCAGAACTCCCACCCGCACCGCACATGCGAAGAAGGGCTTGTCGCTGTGCGCCTTGGTCTCAACGTTTTCAGCCATGCCCCGGAGATCGCCGGAGGGAGCCTGCTGGAGGTAGCTCCTCATCAGGTTCGACCCTGAGTTGAGCTTGGCGATGTACTCGAAATCCAACAGAGCCTGGACATTCCGGTGCCAGTCATGTCCCGGGTCAACGGGCTCAAAGAGACACTGGTAGAATCCGAGGCATGGTGATCGGATCCTGCCGAGCGCGATCAAGAGGGAGGCGAAAGGCGTAGTCTTGAGTTCAGTGAGATTCGTCAGCAGATGGGAGTATGGAGGAGGCGGGAGGAAATCCCTGAATCGAAGCTGAAACTCGGGCGAGGACAATGCCTGTTGTAGCGGGTCGGCCGCGCACAACGTCACCTCACAGTGTTCGAACTGCGCCTCGAAGGCTGTGACGACCACTGGCACGTCGCACGGTTGACAGAGGATGCTGGTAGAGATCTCATCTTCGTTACCCACGATTTCGAAGCCAGCTCTGTGACCGAGGCCATACATTTGTTTCAGGAATAGCTCCGCATGACTCCAATCGGGCTTCTGTTCGGGTGCCGTCCACACTCTCAACCTGATGAACCCGCCGGGATCGTCGTCCGGCACAAAGGCAGGCGGATTCTCGGAGGGCCGCCCCGGTCCCAGTTGCCCCAACGCCATGTAAGGGGGCTCAAGGCGCACGGGAACGTCAGCCAGGTCGGGAGAGCACCCTTTGCCCGCCTCCGCAGTTGCCATGGCCGCAATCGTCCTGGCCATTATCTGCGGTCGCGCTCTGGCCACCATCGCAGCTTCTATGGACATCGTCATCCCTCACGGCAGGCTACATCACCCACGGTCTCATTCGGCTGGACTTGGCCCAGAGAGCGAACAGAACACGGTTCTCTCTATCCGCTAGGCGGCAGAACTCTGCATGCGCTTTCAGTCTGAGGTGGCGCCCCACCTAAGCGTTGATCTGGGGGCGCGCCTTGGATCGGCGCTGGTCGTCGGGCCTGCCGTCAGCGCACCGCTCGCAGTGGCGAGCGCATTACGACTGGATGGGCAGCCAGAGCTTCCCAGAACTTCCCTCGGATCCGAGGCGCGTTGCCCTCCAGCGCCTCCGAAGGCAACATGTGCCCGTACGCGGCGATATACTCGTCCATGTCGGAGAAGAGCTGGGGATGCGTTCTCTTCTCCCAATACAGGCTGACCAACGCTCTGGCCTGGTCCGACGCCGAAGTCTGCCCGTAGGCGGCAGCCAGTCTCCCCAGGAGCTGGCGCACGCCTCCTTCCGTGCCAGTCCTGGCCACTTCGAAGCCTGCCTGCATGGCGCTCTCTCCATACATGGTCCTTTCCATCAGACGAACGCAGCGGGAGAAGTCGAACTCCATATTCGGTTTCCGCGGCGGGTTGATACCGAGAACGGCGGACTCCAGACGGGCGTAGAACGCTGCAAGAAGGCCGCAGTACGCGTCCCAGTCCGTGATACGGCCGGAGGCAACCACAAAGCCATTGAGTGCCTTATCCACGCATCGTTGGACGTCGTCGGGAATGGCCTCAAGTGAACGGAGAAGACCAGAAAGGGTAGCGTTCATATCCTGTTCATCCTTTTCTTCTGCTATGCTGAGACGACCCCCAGAAGCAATCGCCCCGCATAGGCACAGAACAGATTTCGCCCGGTGTGGAGGATGATTGTCAAAGCCGGCGGAAGTGGTTCCCCACAGCCCGCAGACCACTGGCATACGCCGTGACGAGTTCCGTATAATCGTGCGCATAGCGCTCTGGGGTCTCCCGATCGATACTTGGATCCAGGGGCACCATGCTGAGTTGCAGAAGCTGGCCGACTATTTCCACCTTCTCGTCCCACGCGGTCGGTCTGACAAAGCGATCGAATGCATCCCGAACGTAGTTGGCCACGGCTTTCTCCCGCAGTGCATCGGCAATCATGTCGAGCACCATCCGGAGACCGCCATCAGTACCGTCATGGGCGGCGTTGTAGGCACTGATGACCGTACCGTTTTGCCGTCGGTATCCCTGCTCCAGGATCTCTTTTGCTTCAGTCCTGGCATCCCGTGGAGCCATCCTCGCGCCAACCGCAATGCAGCGGGAGCTATGATGGTTGTAGTAGGCGCCGATGATCGCCTCGAACTCATCCCAGTCCCGAACCGTGTTGCGCTCGAGTCGGAAAGACATCCGAGCCTCGTCTTGCGGAATTCCCACGTCCTGAGCGATTCGTCGTTCATCGAGTGCTGCAAGCAGTTGGTGGATTCGAGTCATCTTGGATCTCCTTCTCTTGTCATGGGTTCTCACATGGCACGCAATAGCATGCTGACATTCTCAATTGACTGCGCGTATGCGCGGACAACCGCGTCGAAGCACGAGGCGAAGCGTTCGGGCGGGGCTTCCGCCAGGTCCCGTGGCAAGTCGGCTTTGAGACGGCTCAAGAGCGACCCGATCAGTTCCACTCGTCCGTCGTAGTCCAATGGGTCGAGGGCCTGCCCAAAGGCGTATCGGATGAACTGCTCCCGCTTCTTGGATTTCAGGAGCTCGGTCATGCGGTCCAGCACGGACCTCATCCCTCCGGACGTTCCCTCCATCCCCTCAACAACGGCGGCGCGAATTCCTCCCTCCCGGCGGAATGCCTCCTCAATGATGTCGTGGGCCTCGGGTCCCAGATCCTTGGCCGTACTTCCGGGGCCAACGGCGTCGAGACTCCTGAGCAGGTGGAAGTAGAAGGCTCCCGTTGCCTCGAAAAACTCGTCCGCAGAGCGAACCAAGACGCTGTCCAACACGTAAGATGCCCGGGCTGCGTCCACCGGAAGGCCTACCCGTTCGGCCAGCGACTGCGCGCTGATCTTGTCCAACAGTGCCACCAACGCATCACTGCCACGCATATCTGCTTCGGGCCTCTGGACAGAGCCCCCACGCGACGTGTCTGCTGCGGAAGCCTCGTCGGTGACCGTGACGTGCAGGAGCGCAGCATCTTTGATCGAGCAGGCTGGAGCCAAATCCAGCAGGCCATCTCGGAGACCGGCATCCAGAAGCGGGTAATCAAGCCTCAACCGCCGCGTGGCTGGCGGAACGGCAGACAGCAATCCCCGGAGCCATGCCCCACCCGATGTGGGGTACTCTCCCCGGCGAATGTGGTACAATGCCCAAGAATCGAGCAAGCCGCGTGACGCTTCGCTATCGGCACCGAGAAGGGCTTCCCCAACCACGGAATCCAACGCCTCGGTTGCCATACTCGCTAGGTAGCCGCCTATGCGTTCAGGGAGACTCCCATCGCCGGCAGGTGTTGAGCGATGGCCGTGGAAGCCCGCCCTGAGTCCTGCCAGGACAACTGCTTGGGGCGAGAGGACCGCTTCGAGAAGCTCGAGCAGGTCGTTGACGGGCACCACTCGCATGTCACCTCTAGCCTCGCTAAGCGCCGCCGTAGCATCCTCCCACTCCCCATGCAACAGGGCCTCCACGGAGCAATCGGCATCGACGTCGGGGCACACAAACACGTGGTGCCTTGGGGCCCAGATCGCGGCACGCAGCTTCGCAGGGATGTTGCCCACCGTTCGAACATCGCCTGCCTTTGATGCGATGTGCCCGGTGCTCACTACGTCATCGGTCAGCGGGAGTTCGAGGTAGGCCGACAGAATCGCCAGGAAAATGGGAAGATCGGCAGACATGCCTCCGACACGCACCCCTGCGTCAATCGCTGATGCGGCACCGATGTTAGTCGCGGACAACTCGAATGATCCACGCTTAAGCCCCAGTGCGTGCCCGATGGCATCGACGATGGGCAGAACCACCCTCGCCACATGGCGTCGGACCCGGCATTCGAACCGAACTGGCCCCGTCCATGACAGGCGACGCCGTCGCCCACCGGGGAGGGCCTCAGCGTGGATGGCCGTGGTTGCGGCGACGGCGTCATCCGTGTGTGTCAAGACCAGAACAGAGATGGCCCGCCCGACCACATAGTTGGTGTTGGGACTGCGCTCAGGCATTGATTGTGATCCTCATGGTTCCTGCATCTTGGCCGGGCAGGATTTCCATCCTTGCCCGTCCTCCGAACAGTTTCCATCCGCGAAGCTCCGGCTTTGTGTCACCCGCGGCGGCAGGCCATTCGCCGTCCCGGTAGGCATCCCGCAGCAATACATCTTTCGGCGCGAATTCACCTTCCCATATGAGTAAGCCGGTCAACAGCTTGATGGTGTAATGCCCTGGGGAAATCTCCTGGAGTGAGTTCGTCTCCGGGCCACCGATTGGCTCGAGTAGCCCCACTCTCCGTCCATCGCGAGCGACCTCGAATACCACTCCCCATGCTCGTGCCACCTCAGCGACAAAGGCCCGAGATTGCAGCACATCATCTCGGTTCTCAAAACATGCGCCGAGCATTTGGATGCGTCCCAGGGCAGCTGCTATGGCGGGCCAGGAATCGGGTGCATCCATGGCTTCAATGAGCTCAAGTAGAAACAGCAGTTGATCGCTCATCTGGCACCGCCTTTCCGCGCCGTCCTAGCCTGTCTGGCGGACGCGTTGACAACGCCCAACAGTCCCATCGCATCCACGACTTCCATGAAGACTGGGTCCATGGTGAGCACATAGGCCGTGTTCGCCCACAAGTCGGGAATGCGCGGCCCATTGGCGTCCGTGTCCTTCCAAGACGTCGCGGCCAGTCCAGCGAAACGCGAGAACGTCGGCGGACTGAGCCCGTGCCGCTTGGCAATGGTCTGGCCTGAGTAGGTCCCGTTCGAGAGTTCGGCGAAAATCTCCAGCACCAGCTTCCGGAGCTTGCTCGGCCCCAGCGCCCGTATTGCAGTGCGCTGAGCATCGATGTTCGCGGCCTTTTCGTTCGCCACCGCTTCTGCCAATCCCGCCATACTGACATCGCTGGTCCCTGACCAAGGATCAAACGCTGGCTCGCACGCTCCATCGAGGTGGAGTGGCCCGTCGTCGGCGTCGAGAGAATGGAAGCTCTGGGTCCCGAGAGACTCGTCGATGATGACCTGGATGCGGTCACGTCCCCCCGGACGCGACAGGTCGGGATTTGGAACATGGGCCTGAAGCCACGCGCGGCGTTGCGAACCGGCGATGCCTCGGGGCATCAAGACCGTTACCTCGGAGCCGTTCACCCGCCAGACGTACCTTGTTCGATCCGTGCTCCGCAGGCATTCATACAGCGAGAGACGGAAGTGCCGGGAGACGAAGTTCTGCAGCACGTTGGCGGCAGTGAGTTCGTCCCACAGCTCATCCCCTTTCCCGTTGCCGTTCACGGCTTCGGAGAATGCAAGGAAGTACCGCCGGCAGTCGATCCCTAGCCTGCCGCGTTCTCCTTCACCTGCGTCCCGAGCCGACGATTCTGCCGGCAAACGCATGAACTTGTCGAGAGTCAGATCGTGTGCCCGATCCACAAGCTCGGTAGGACGTTCTCTCGCGGAAACAGAACGTAGCAGACTGAGGAACTCGACGAAACGCATTCGGGACCCGTGGGACCGACGGAACGGTGTCCGCTCATTGTGGAACTCGTGCAACGCCTGCCGATCCGAATGACGCGCGATCCGCTGGGCCAGACCGAGAAGCGGAAGGCGGCTCAGCGGACAGGGAACACGGGGGGGAGTATGCGGCGTCGGGGGGTGCCCTATCTCGGCTGTTAGCATCTGTAATCCTCCTTCCGGAAGGTCAGTAGGCGGCGTCACCTGACACCGTGCCAATTACGGTCCATGCGCTACACAGCCTGTATTCCGTCAGCTTCTCCGTTCTGTTACCGGATCGTGGTTGGTTGGGGGCGTCCGACCAGACCGGGCCTTTCCTTCGTCCGCTTGCACACACGCTGGGCGTCCATCCTGTCCAGCTCCTCTGCCAGATGCAGTGCTCGGCCGAAGTCCCGGCTGGCGACTGCCCGCTCCACCTGTGCTTTCAGGGACCGTCTCAGCTCCAATCGCTCCGACAGCCTCGCGAGCATCGCCTCCGGTATCGGGGAGCCGGGATTGACACGGCACGCGGCCTTGGCATAGCAGCAGGCCGAGATGAGGTCACCCGCCTCTATTGCTTTGCGAGCCAGCGCCATGTGTTGCCTGTAACTCTCCCCGCGTTGGCCAAGCTGTGTCTGGACCATTCTGCCGGCCGGGTGCTCCGGGTAGATGTCCACGGCTTCTTGCACAAGACCAAGGGCTTCCTCCAGATCGGCGCTTCCCATCGTGTTGGCGATGTGCGCATAGATCCCCTCGGCCTCCGCAAAACGCCCCTCAATCTGTCCCTTCACCTGAAGTGCATGGGGATCATCTGGCACCAACTCCAGGATGGCGTCGCACAGATGTCGAGCCTCTGCGAAGCTCCGTTCTGCCATCTTGAGCTCGACGTCGTGCCATAGCTTCACACACTCCTCTGCGCTTCCGGGACGTGGGGCTCCCCCCCCGGCACTGCCATGGTCTGTCGGATCGACTTCGCTGAGGATCTCATCCACTGTCCGATAGCGACCCGAGGGGGCCTTGTCGAGCATACGGTCAAGCACGCGGACGAAGGGCGCCGCAATCCCCGGCGGTGCGGGAGGGACCATTTCGAGCTGGAGACCCCTCACACGTCTCCGTGAGCCAGTGAACGGGGGGCGGCAGGTGGGAGAAAGGAGCTCGTGGAGGATGATCCCGAGCGAGTAGATATCGGCCCGCTCATCAAGCACGGCAGCGCTGTGGGCCCTAATGACATCTGGGCTCATGTACTCGGTCGTCCCATAGCGCCAACCTTGAGCCCCGTCGCACTCTGTGGCACTGCTCTCCTCGCCCTGGATGACTGATGTCTCCCAATCGGCAAGCCTGATGCCCTCTCGCAAGAACAGGAAGTTCCCAGGCTTTATGTCCAAGTGGAGCACCCCGCAGGCATGCAGTTCCGCCACGCAACAGCAGATGTCCCGGAATATGTCGATTCCGGCGTTGTGGCGAGCCCCTACGTCGCCGGCATTGCTGTGGAGCCAATCTCGGAACGATCCGCCGTCGGCATATTCCATGGCAATCGCCACCAACGTTCCTCCCTCTGCTCGGCGCCGATGGCAGTCGTAGACCTGGATGAACGCGTCTCCCGTAGTCAGCCTCTCTGCGATGGCCAGCGTCTGCCGCAAGAAGGCTTCGGCCTGGAGAGACTGCCTCTGTCCGAACAACAAGAGCTTCAGCGCCACTGTCTCTCGGCGCACATCATCCGTAGCTCTGAAGACGGCGGACCTGCCGTTCCGACTCAGTCGTTCGAGAATCCGGTAGCGGCCGAACAGGTAATCTCCCACGGTTGCCAGAGGTCGGTTCGCGGTCTCCGTTCGTCGGGGCGACATGAACCCGCCGTCCCCACGCGCCCCCGTCGTCCCTGCCCTTGGTCTCTCGGCGCCATTTCCCGCGCTTGAGGCGTCCTGGCCGTTTTCCTGTGCAGTCATTGCTGGTTTCCTCTCCTTCGGCAAGACGCTCTCACCGTGATTGCCCGGCGCAGGGACTCTGTTACCACTCGGCCGAGGCCATTGAGGAATTGTGTTGCGATGGCCTCAAGCGTTCTTCCCTCCTGTTCGAGGCGAGCCGAAACCCGTGCAGAGTCTCTCAGCAGAGCGGGGCGAACGACTGCCATTACCGTCACCACCGAGTCAGAGCCTGCGGGTGTTACCTCGATTCCCAGTTGCCAAGCTTCGTTGCCTTGCGAGCGGTCCTCGGACAGCAGTAGGACCTCGGCCGAACGGACCCCCTCACGACTGACGATCCTGAGAGTGCCCAGCTCCTTCAGTACACCCACAGCTTCGGCGCCAGACGTCCGGTCTTGCACGTGATGATGGATATCGTGCACGGTCAGCGTCCCTTCCCGGCAGACCAGCGGCCTGCCAGAGGCGCACACCCACCGCCCGGCCAATGGGCGGCCTGTCACCCGGGATGCCGCCATGACTGCAGAGACTGGGATGTCCGGGACAACCAAGGCATCCGTCTGGGCCGCTGCCGCGGATCTGGTTGTGAGAGTGTCGGCATCCCACGGGAGGGACAGGGATGGCCACAGAGCCTGGAGCTGAGCCTGGATGCTCACGGCTGCGTCGAGCTGCCAGTGCTTCTCAAGCAACTGCGCGTAGCGGAGCGCGAGGTCTCTGCCCAGGGGCTCTGTTCCGCCCATTGCCATAGTCAGCTGCTCTCGGACTCGGAGTTCCTGAATCTCGTTCCGCTCTTTCCGCGCCTGTTCAGCTTTCAGCGCGAGAGATACATGGGCATATCCCAGGTTTTCCAGCTCCGTGTGCAACACGGCGACACGGTTCAAATCGCCCTTGTCCCTGAGGGACATGATCTGTAGTGTCACCCGGTGGGCGGCTTTGGCTGCCTCGGCTCTTGTCGTGGCGTGCAACCGGCGGTCATCCAGAGCCCACACCGTTCGGCAGTCTCTAACCGCCACGACAGTTGCGGACAAGGACCCGCTCTCCAGCGTCGCCAGCCGAGCAGCACCGTGTGTATCGATCAGCAGCAGGCGTCGATCTGTTGGGAGGCCATGCCGGCATGCGGCGACTGTGTTAGGGGCACCGTTCACGTGCTCTATAGGGATCAGCGAATCAAGATCCCACACCGTAAGGCGCCCGTCGCTGCGTCCGACGGTGACCAACTGCTCCCCACAGGCGCACAGCGCGCACCATCCCCTATCGTGTGCGGGGGCCGTCTCCACGCCTCGCTCGCCAGGCTCCCATTTGACGAGTGTGCCTGAACGACCGGGATAGAAGATCGCTCCCCTCGCTACGTCATACACCAATGCCACGAGAGCCCAGCAGTCAGGCGGTTCCTCGGCAGCGATTCCTGCCTCCAGGGCCGGACCTGGCAAGGACCATGTCAGTAGATGCCCATCCGTCGTGAGACCGGCAAGCGAGAGCGGTCCGAGGCGCTGCAGAGCACACACTTCCCTTCCCTCAGTTTCCAGAATCACCCGCTCCGCGTTCGCGTCTCCGGTCGGCAACAGGAACGCCCCATGCAGAGAAGCGACAACGGCCCCATGCTCCCCCATGTGGCACACGCTTAGCACTGGGGCCCCGACGGAAGGGAATGAGGAAAGCCCTGTCGCTGCACCAACTGCTCCGCCCGCCCTTGGATCGCTGTCAGAGGGCAATGGCACGGAATGGACACTCCCCCCTCTGCTCCCCAAGAGAAGCGACAACGCATCAGGAGCAGCATCCAACGCATAAACGCTGTTGCCTTCGTCCAGTTCCGCGACTCGCGCTAAGTGCCGGCCGTCTCCCGAAAGCGCCACAACCCCCGGGCGCTCCCCGCCCAAGCCCAGCAGGGCCATTCCTGCTCTCGTACTCTCTACCATGGCCACCCTCCTGGTCCTCCTAGAGATACGGCCGAGGCGACGGCATTGGTCCCGCTGACAGCAGATCTGCAAGCCCTGCAGGAAGGGAAGCGGGTTCCGGCGACAATGAAGGCGACAGGCCAAACGCAGTGCCGAGGGTCGCCCCCCCCGACGATGCTTCCGTCGCTGCGCTCTCGGCTCGCGGAAGAGGACGCCCGGTTCCGGGCAGCATCCCCGGCAGCGCAGCAACCGGTTTGCGCGGGTTCCCTTTGGGCCACTTTCTCTCGTTGGACTTATCGAGGACCCTCCTTGCCCAGGCAAGGTCCTCCTCCATGCTCTGCATCTCCTCGATCAGACGATGGAGATATCCTTGTTGGCGATCCAGGCCTCGGTAGAGCTGCTGTTGAGCGGCGTTGAGCCCCATCTCATTGACCGCTTCGTCTAGGACCTCCTGATTGCTCTGGGTCCTCTCGATTTCCCGACGGATTGCCGGCAGGTAGTTCTCCTCCATATCCTCAATCCAGGCCGGCACGAATTCCGCCGCTTCTTCCTTCTTGGCGTAGAGACTCTCGGCGAAAGGACAGTCCGAGTTGCCGTCTTTGTCGACCGCCGGCAGAAAGGACAGCGCCGCCTCCAATCCCCCGATCTTGCCGGAGAACCCGGCTCTAAACGTGATGAATTCATCGAAGTCATACTCCAGCCGGTGCGCACCAGATTCTCCGTTCTCCATGTCCACGACTTCACCTCACGTTTCTTCCGCTGGCCCCCACCGCCTGGTCAACAATGTCCTGGAGCTCCTGACTGCGCTCCCCCGCAGTCTGCGCACGATCGATCTGTTCGAGCAGGAAATCGATGTCCTGCAGCACGGCGTCCCTCGCCCTTGTCAGTTCGTTGACGCTCTCCTGTGTGGATACCCCCCCGGCCGTGTCTGAGATGTGATCGGCATCCTCCCTGTCCACATCCGATCGCTCGCCCAGCTCATCTCCGTGTTCAGCGTTCTCTGCCTGGACCTCGTCCAATTCCGCCGTCTGGCGGCCGTGCGTATCGATGACCGCCTGTTCGGCACCGTCCACAGCGCTTTCCATGATCTCGACCGCATCGGATGTCCCACCCCAGTTGATTCTCTCTACGGCGTTCCGGACCGTCTCAACGTCCACCTTAAGTACTTCCAGCTCCGTTCCGCGGCTGTCGAGGTCTTCCTCGGTCCTGTCCACCGTCTCACGGATGTCATCCCTGCTTGTTGATTCGCCACGTCGCCTGCTCATTGTTCTGTCCTCCTATTCATACCCGTGTATTCCTCGATGCGCCGCATTCTGTTACCACACGACCCAGAAGGCCCAAGAGTCTCTCGGTGTCGGCAAGCGTGACGTCGTGGACGCGGCGGGCAAATTCCCCCCAGGCGTCGATCAGTTCTGGAGGCCAGGGATGGTCGTGCTCAGCCTGGCGGGAGTAGCGTTCCACTGAGGGGAGGACGGTTCTGCGGAACCCTCTGGAAAGGGATCTGAGGCGTTCCTGCAGCGGGCAGACTTCCGCGTGCAGCGCTACCAACTTGCGCTGTCTTGCTGCGTCGTCGTTGGTCGCTTTGGCGCTCAGTAGACAAGAGAGAAGTCGGGCGGCCTTCGCGGCGATGTTGGCCCTCTCGCCGTCGAAGATGTCGCTCTGCCCACTGGCAAAGGTGAACTCGAGAGCGCCCAAGGCCGTGGCGTTGGCCTTGAACCACGGTTCACGCCTGATGATCCTGCCGAGTTCGCAGTCGGACGGTGGGGCCAGATCCAGGTCCTGGTGGAGATTGACCGTCCTGATCCGAAGTGGCGCGTAGAGTCCCTCTGTGAAGAAGAAGGCCTCCCCTGGGCGCAGCCGGGCCAGATCCTCCTCCTCGACCTGAGTCAGCAGCATCGCCCGGCTGATGATCTCCCGGTCGGTCAAATCGACCTGGCGGAAGGCCAATTTCGTTCCGGTTTGCTTGACCACCTCAGAAGCAACAGCCGTTGGCAGCTGGTCACTGATGACGATGCCGACACCCAACCCCCGCAGCTCCGCGAGCATCCGACAGACGTACTCAGATGCGTGGGAACCGGGATCAGCCAGGTCTTCTGATCGAACAGACGAGCTGGTCGAGCCCACGACGTTGTGCGCCTCGTCGATGAGAACCACGAAGCGTAATCCGTCGGCGTGCGGAGGCAGCGACCGCACCTCATCGAGGATGGCCTTGAGCAGGAAGAGTGAAGTCAAGCACTTCTGATCGACGGGCAGCCTGTCGAGCTCAATGACGCTGTATCCCGACAGCAGGGCCTCAACGGCAGGCACTGCGGACGGGCTTTGCAGGATCTTCCCCATGCTGCGACACACCAGCACCGTGAGCCGAACCTCGATCGCGGCACGGATGTCCGATTCCACGTCTGGCGAGTAGCCTTTCGATTTCAGGACCTCTTCTGCGGCCTTGACAAGGTCTGCCATGACTGGCGGGGGATCGCCATTCTCTTGTCCCTCGTAAACCAGTTCCAGCGCCTCGCCCAGCACGGCCGGAAGTGGCCCGGACAGAGGCATCGCGGCGTAGAAGCACGCGAGGACGGAGTCGAGGTGCTCGGGGAGAGTTACGTCGGACGCCAGAGCAAGGGGGTTCATCCGGAATGGCGAGACGTCCTCTTTCCCCAGAGTGTAGACCTGCAGGTCCTGAGCAAGCGACAGGCTCTCGGCATCGCCTTTTCTTGCCAGCTTCGTCAGCGCCCGGAAGTCCCGTTTGCTGCATTCAATGGTCAGGAAGGGAATGCCTCGCTTGTGGAGTTCGATCATCAGGTTCATCAGCGCCGTGGTCTTGCCGCTTCCCGGCATGCCAGAGACAAACACGTGCTTGGTCAGGACCGCCGACGGGATGCCTGCCGGCCACGCAGTCGCATCCCTCTGCCGGCCACCAACTGGATGGCCATCTACGTGTCCCAACACGATCTTGTCGTCCGCACCCGCGATAGGAGGATCCGTTTTCATTCGGATGCACTGCGGCGAACGAGTTCCGCCGACCGGGAGCCTGAAAAGTCCCTGGAGTTCGTCCGCTGTCGCTGTATGGCAAAGCCCACTCAGGTCCGTGGTACCTGCCGCTTCCGAGCTGAGCAGAAGCACGGGAGCGACCCGGCTGTCGAGCGGTCTACACCGCTGAACGGCATCACGAAGTCGCTCGAGCGTTTGGGCATCACTGTGCACAGAAAGCTGGTAGGTCCCCTCACTGAAAGCACATTCGGCCACGGTAGAGCCCACGAGACGGCTCGATGCCTCGTCCGTCGCCAGTGCAACTGCGTGCCAACGCAGTCTCGGCTGCTCGAGCGTCTCTCCAAAACGCCGTTGCCGGCGGCTGATCTCGTCCGCCATGGGGTCCGGGCGACGGTATGGCTTGAGCACGTTCTCCCGGCGCCGCCCTGGCCATGCCTCCTCGCTGTCTCCGAAGAGAGGCAGGGCGTCCTCCCCGTCCTCACGGCACCACGTTTGGTTGATCGCTCTCAGACGCGCCCCATAGGCGACATGGGCTCGGCGCAACGCTTTGCCACACATCGGTTCAGCGCAGATATCGACGACGACTGGTCGCAGCAGGGCTCCCCCCACCTGGTCCATAAGCAGATAGTCGTTCTCGCGTCGAGCCGTAAACTGGTCGCAGCTGAAGTAGGCCTCTGGGATTTCCGGGTTCCATTCATGCGACAGCAGGGGAGCGATGGCCGCGTCGCGCCGGTGGATGTGACATACACTGCGAAGATCACGCCACGGCAACGTTGGCGGCTCGGCCTCCTGAAGCAGATAGAGTTCCCCCAACGGCGAGTGTTCAATGAGAGACGTCGTCGCTAGACCTGCGCTCCGTTCGTCCGCCCGAACGACGATGGAGAGCTGTAAACGCAGCTGGGGATGCTCTCGTCCGGCTTCGGGGAGAAACACGTAACGAAGCGATACCGATACTGCCCCTGGAGGCATCTCGGCGGCGAACCTGAGCAGGTGTTCCCACGCCCTCCAAGCGACATCCCGGGCACCACCATTCGGCACGGTCGCGTAGCCGTGGTATCGGGGATCCGTGATCTCAAGAACGCGGTACGCCTTAGTGAATTGCTTCTCTTCAGTGGAGGTCATCTGTCCGTCCTTATCCCATCGCTCTGTCACTCGTTCCGGGGAGATCGTTCGCGGGCTCATCCAGAAGGCCGGGCAAGTCTGCCTTTTCGGTGTCCTGCAACTCAGCCAGGTCAATGCCATGCTCCCCCGCGAGGATACTCAAGTAGTCACCACAGGCCTGACAGCGCGGATCCCGCTCGGCGGACACGCCGTACCAGCGGAGAATGCGCAGACCATCCAGGCCGAAACCGAGCGGCCGGAGCTGCTCGTACTGCGTGTCAGTCTCCCGGCGGTTCAGGTACAGGTACCAGTGCGCTACCAGATCCTCGTCGAGCGAACGAAGCGTCGTCTCTTTCCCTCGCAGCAGCTCTTGGACGCACAGCTTGGCGGCAAATGCGTTGATCGGGGCGATGTCGACAGCCAGTCCCGGCTCAATGGTCGTCGGCCGGTCCGTGTACTGCTGGTGCTGGCCCTCTCCCGGCCTGGAGCTGCTGAGCCCGTCGGCTTCCTCCGGCAACCGGCGGATGAAGCACTGGTAGCACGAACTGACGCCGGGGATTACCCGCAGGACCTGTCCCCCATAGGCCCGTCGGAACGCGCCGGCGAAGATGCACACCTTACCCTCTTCCAGGCACAGCCGGTTGACGAGGAGCTTCCCCTCACGGTCATCGATCGAGCAGACCACCAGCGAACTGCGCCGGACGACGGAGCGGAAGTCCTCCAGGTTCTCTCCCGTGATTGCAGTCGCATACTTCTCGACGTGTGCGTAGGGGTTCTTCTCCCGAATCCGGTAGGCCACGTAGTCAGTCTTCAGACGCCCGACATGGGAGAGCCCCGCGTCATGGCGTGCCATGTTGCCCGCCTCAAGACGGTCCCCGTCCACCGCCGCGTGGTTAGTGACTCCCGACTGAGCCAACAACACCGCGACTGACGCTCCGACGGAACCGAGACCGAAGTGCGCCACCAGTTTGCCGCTCAGAGCGTCGCTCTCGAGCAAGCCTCTGGACCGTGAAAACAGCTCGGACTCGGCGGCGACCACCTGTGTAGCCACTTCATGCCACGTCCCCCCGTCCCGAATGAACGCCCGCAAGACGGGAGCGGAGTCCTCGGCACACCCAGGGCCTTTCTCTTCTTCTGTTCGCATGGCAAGTACGCGGACGGCGTCAGTGGGAGTGCCCGCCTCTTCCGGCCCGAGCGCATCACTCGGTCCCAGCCATGACAGGGAACCGCGGACTGTCCCCGGCACATCTCCGGTCTGCGCCAGGAACGCGTTGTAAACGTCACCGTCCCAGCAGCAGAACCGGATTTCCCGCTGCCGGCCCCCGGGCGGGGATTCACGAGTGAGTTCTGCAGGCAGTACCACCATTTTTCTCGTCGCCTCCATTGGCATGCTCAGCCCTTTCAGGCCAGTGCGTCTCCGAATGTCCCCGTTCCCGGGGCGGCCCAGGATCGGCGGGAGTCTGGTTCAGTCGGTGGTGCCGCCGACGATCAGGTCGTCCGCCGTGATTTTCATACCGCTGTCGGATTCGGCGCTGCCAGGCGGTTCTACCCGAAGCCGCCGGTTCTCCTCATCGTAGAAGAACTGTGTACCCTCATCATTCCCTTGAGCTGTTGCCTCCATCGCTCTCCTGACCTTCTCTGTCTCCCTGCCCATTGGATGTCTCCTTTCTGTCAGCACCCGTTCGTTCTGTCTGATGCACGTGACGCCAAAGAACTCACCGGACCTCTGAGGCCACGATACCGGAACCGGCCGCGTTGCTTTTGGGAGATCGTGTGGGCGTGGCGTCTCTTCTGAGCTGGCATCCTCTTCGGACGCCCGTCCACGTCCACGCAGGCCTCCTCGACCGGAGCAACCACGTGTGGACGTTTCGTGCCTACCGGAAGTAGTCACAGATGGACTTCCCCGTATCCAGGTGGGCTCGATACGCCTCCAGCCACAGAATCCCTTTCAGGAACACCTCGACGTACGCATAAGAGGGATCCCAACTCAACGCGTGGCAGATCTGGACTCGCCCTTCCGGTCCCGCTGGACAGGTGTGCCAGCGATGCTGCGATGGGTGGTCATTCAGAAATCCCCCCTGACGCATCGGTAGTTTGATCGGGTCCCAGACATACAGGCGGGGTGCCACAGTGGGAGAGCCCGACGGAAGGACAAGGCGAAGCGTGTAGAGCTCCAGCCCCGCAGTGCTCCGAAACGCTCCCTGGAAGCAGGGCCTGCCTTCTCTGTCTTTCCCGTAGACGGTTCCGGGGAACTTCCGCTCGAGCAGCTTCTTGTTGATCAGAATCAACAGGACGTCTTGACCGATGGCTTCCATGTCGGTGCTCCTTCCACGTTCAGGGGGTTTCCCTGGCATCGTCTCGGCAGGTACGGCTGTCTGTTCGTCCGTCCGGGTACGCAGGCGACCGCAGCGCACTCGACTGCCGCCTGGCAGGCGGAGCCCGGTCGTTCGAGGGTACCACGGTGGCATCCCGAGCAACCATCGTCAGGGCTTCTTGATGCGGCTCGCCATCCACCGCGGAAACCGCGTGCCTACGGTCGGACCCGCCAGCTTCGGTGAACGCGATCTGGTCTCGCGGGAACTGCCACGAGAGCCCTTCTGCACTGGGCAATTCGGACGCTTCCCGTAGTTGTTGGCGAATGGGACTGATTCCGGACATCACCTTCAACGGGGAACGGAGCTGGCATCCGGCCTCGTAGACATGGCCGTCGACACGGATGCGCGTCTCTGTCCCTATCCGGTCCTCCGAGAGGATCAGCTCGACGAATCTGTCGAGTTCATTGCGCCGGATGATTGACGCGGCACTTACATGATCTACGGGGCTTGGGAGTCTTCCGCCGAGAGAGTGATGCCAGTGCCAACGTCCCAGGAACTCGCAGCTAAAGAGGTCGTAGAGGAGTTTGTTCCATTCAAGGAAATGGTCGATGTCCTGCTGGAATCGGGCCGTGCCATGCCTTGCGCCCACACCGGGCCCCGTGGCCAGAAACACGACAGGGTCTCCGCTGCGAGTGAGAAAGCCGTACACCTCCCCGCCCGTCTCCACATTGCCCGCCTCGGAGGCGCAGCGACACATGGCCTGCAGTTCAGAGGCGAAGATCCGGACGGTGAGCCCTCTTTCATGTGCGTCCCCTGACTGCGTGCGCTGCGGTGATGCCCCCAGGGCGTCCCGTTCTCCTTCCGGGTTGGGATCCTCGGGGAGAAATGCCCCCGACCTCACAGCCAGAGCCCCCAACTGTCGTTCTCTCATCTCTGTCATTCCTCTCTGAGATTGGCTCTGCGCTCGCCAGCGAGTGGTATCCGTCGCCGGGGCTGACACGACACCAGGGTCGTGACCGTCACAGCATGTTTCTGTCAGTCCTGGCCAGAGTGTTACCTGAGGACGGGAAAATACGTGGCATGCTTGTCGCGAAAGGCCCGTTCCGTCATGGCAGTGGGGAGCGATACAGGACTGTTTCCCAATGGCAAGACGTCACCCAAAGCGGCGTTGCGTATTGCGTGACCTGTGCGGAACGGCCGTGGCGCACCTGCTCGGCGTGTGCGGCGCACACGACACAACAGCGCGGTGCCGGGAAGAGGGTGAAAATCAGGTCAACAGCCGGGAGGCCGCAACCTGCAAAGAGGCGTCAACGGGAGGGGGGCTAAGGGCCAGGAGTGATGGAGGGGCGAAGCGACACGGAAGTACCAGCAGGCCGCGAAACTGCGAGAATCGTCAGCGCCGGGAGTGGTCGCGATACGACGCGGCGTGCGTTCCCCAATGGAATGCGCCTCAGACGTCCTGATGGGCGCATAGATCCGCCAACGGGACCAGGCGAGTCCGCAGGCCCCGGCCCAAAAGGCGGTGCCCCTTGAGAAGATGCGCAAGCAATGCCTTGCCGTTGGCCTTCGCACGCGGGTCCTTCCCCGCGACCCCGGAGAGGAGAGCCCGCACCATCCCCCAGCGGACAACAGGGCACATGCGGTATGGTTCCAGTTTGCGCAACTGAGCCGCCAAGCTGACCGCGTCGCCATGGCGAATGCCTCGACCGAGTGCCTTGACGACAGACGAACCCACTTCCGGAACTCCTGCGTAGTGGAGGAGTATCTGCAGTCCCAAAAATGTGGCTGTGTAGTCCATCTTGCGCTTGAGCACACGGCACACAGGGGGAACCACAACCGTCGGCTCCACCCGGAAGGAACTCACCACATCATGCAGTACCTGCATTCTGAGTATCTGTTCCTGTCGGTTCTTCGTCGGTAACCTGTGGAGGAGCGCGGGGACTACCTCCCGTTCGGCTGTTTTCACACCTCCGATCCGACAGAGCGCGAGCGCAGCGTAAGGCACCGCCGCGGTGTCCCCCCCACGGAACTCAGCCATTGCAGCGGGAATGAGGTCCCTTCGCCCGGCAGCGGAGAGCTGGCCATCCGCCAGGATCCTGAGAGCAGTCGTACGATCACCGTGATCGCCGCTGTGTAGGGCAGTCAACGTCCAGCTCCAGGCACGCGGCGTCTCTGATATGGAAGCAGCCAACGTAGCAAGCACGCGTTGGGAATTGTCCCGGAGTTCTGGGCACGCCTGGGGCTGAGCGACCTCGAACGCCCAGGAGCAGAGAGCACCTTCCGGTGTGTCGTCCCTGACACAACACGCGACTGCTGCGACACACTTCCCCTCGGGATCGAGGCCGTCTTCCCATAGGTCCAGCACACCTGAAACGACCTTTCCCGTGAGTCCCACTTCCTCGCACGCTCCGACCAAATCACGCCAAGCTCCTGCTAGACATCCACTGGGGCTGGCGCGGAGCGCCGTGAGAACGGGCCCGATCGCATCGGGGTTGATGCAGAGCAGATGCCGGTAGATTGAGCACAGATCACTCCCGAGCCTCAGATACGCAAACTCATCTTGACCTCGGTCGTAGAGCGACGCGATCTGCCGCATCGACGTGTCAACGACGGATGGTCCGCTGTCTTGTTGTTGCGGAAACTCGCTCTCCGTAGACGTGCCACCGGGGGGCTGACTGTCCACCTGTTGCCGTCCGCCCACAGCAGCAGCGACCGTCTCAACCTCTGCCAGGCTCCGCAGGACCTGTTCTCTCCGCTGTGGCGAAATCGCGACCGGGATCCGGGATTTTACCCCGGTGATCACCCTTCGGACTTGAGTCGAGTGCCTCTCGTTCATGAGCATCGCGTTGTGGAACACCAACCAGACAGGGGGTGCCCGCTCGTCGTCCTCTCCAGCCATCGCTTCCGCAAAAGCAGCCATGACCTCCGGTCTCATGAGCGTGGACATCCCCATCAGAACCAAGGCGTAGGCGGGGGTAATGGGGTCTCCGTTCCCGGTTGGGTGCTTTTCCCTTCCTTCGGCCATCTTCCTGCACAGCCAGGAAACGAGGGGCAGTCCGTGGTACGGCCTGTTCAGGCGGGCCATCGTCGACAGTATGGGAGAGAAGTGCTCAACCAACGGTGCGATGTGGGGCACGCCCGAAGGGATGGCGCCGGCAAGCCAGTGCCGGTACAGGAAACTGAACGCGGCCACAGTGAGCCGATCTGCCAGCCCATCCGGGGGATTGCGCATCTCGCCCAAGCACGTCACTGCCATCGCCAGTCGATGCCGGTATACATCGTCGCGCCGCCGGTCTGCGAGGAAACCGATCAACTCCACAGCGACTCCTGGCTCAAGCAGGCCAGCAATGAAGCGAAACGTATCAGCCCAACCTGGATCCCAGGCCTTCCTGTCCAGCACGCCCAGAACGTTCCCTGACAGCGCTCCCACAGGGAGTTCAGCCTGCCATCCCTCCTCGTCCGCGATTCTGGCAATGGCCGAAGCGGTCAGGAAGTCCTGAATCAGCGGGTGAGCGAAGCGATACAGACGTCCATCGTGCCGCAGCAACCAGTTGCGGGTGGCGTCCACGATGAGGTTGTTGGCGACTTCGCCCACGGAACGCGGGTCCACACCCCCGAGCTCACGCAGCGACTCGGTGAAGGCTGACTGCAGGCGTCGACGGTCAAACGCCAGCTGTCTTGCCCCCGCCTTGTCTGTTGAGAGCTTCAGAGCCACCCGCTCAGCGACCATTCGTTTCATGTCCGGCCCAAGTCGGAGTGTCCGCTGCGTCATTGAGTGTGCATGGGGCTTGGTCCGGCGGATGAGGACGTCCAACGTCTCGTCCAGGAGGGACGTGACCGTAACCGTTCTGTTTGGGCCCGCGCGCCCCGCCTCCGCGACACTGCACAACATGCTCAGAAGGAGCGGATTCGTCGTAAGGGACTCCAACTGAGGACTGCTGCGGAGGCACTCCATCACCACCTGCGCAAATCTCTCCTTTCGGCTCCCGACAGTGAAATTCTCCACATATTGGGCAACTTGGTCGTCACTCAAGTCGCCGAGGAAACACTTGCGGAATCCGTGGAAGACGTGCTGGTGTCGTTCGAAGGCTGCACTCCGGCATGTCACTACCACCGGGCACTGATTGGCGCACTCCATGAGCCCAGTTCTGACCATCTCTATGCAGTCTTCGGCCTCGTCCAGTCCGTCAAGGCAGAGCAGCAGATCGCCGTCCGCGAGCCACTGCCGCCACCGCTCCGGCTCTGGCGGATACTCCACGTCCTGATAGGTCGCGGCCAACAGCTCAGCGATCCGAGTCAGGCGCGGCGGAGTTCCTTCCCACGTCCTGAACTCCCCCCTGCAATTCCCCAATGCGAGAATCACTGGGATTCGACGGCGTCCGTCCGTGCCGGGACTCTCGCTGTCGGTCGAGTTCTCTAGAACTACGTGCTGAAGGAAACTCGACTTCCCACTGCCCGGGGGAGCGATGACAGCAACTCGCGCGGGAGCCGACCTGCCATCTTGTCGCAACAGCTCGCGAACCGACCGCCTCACGTAGCGGGGGTCACTGGCCCCCGGCGGTACCCGCCCGGCATCCTCCTGAGACATCCTCCGGGCTGAAAGGAAGCCGGTGCCGCCTTCAGATGCATCGCGTTCCCCGTCGGCCTCTCCTCCGCTTGCAGTTCCCGTCACCTTCTCGAAGAGCGGCAGGACGAGATAGGCCTCGGACATCAGTCGTCGCTCACCGGTGACTGCCACCTCCAGCTGCTCGCACCTCCGTCGCATCGCGGCGGTCACTGACTGTCGTGACCGGCTGTTCTCCTCAAGGACTTCTATCCCGTGGACAAGTGACGTGGCGCGGGCGACGTCGAACGGTCCGCCTCCCTTGTCACGGAACTCGCTTGGGATGCCGTCCTGCCTGTCCGCCACTAGAAGTAAGCGTAGCTGTCCGTAGTCGGCCAATTGGCGAGCCCTCGCGCCGAGTTTCGCCCACAGTTCACCGACCGGCACCAACCCGCCGTCCGCATCCAGAGACGCGCTCGTAGCGACTTGCACGAGGTCCAGCCCGGCGTACGGCTTCGCACTGTGCTTGGAAAGGACACGTGCCGCACAGAGCGCAAACGCAAGCCCCATTGAAGGACCGTTCAGTTCTGGGAACGTCGTGATGCGCAAAGACGGGTCGACCGCAAGACGCCAACGCATGTCATGCGTGCGGGGCAGGGCCAGGCCGCAGCACGCATCGACAGCGGCAAGAGCATGGCTCAATGCCCGGTCGAAGGACTCGTCGGTACTGAGGTACCAATGGCGGTCGACGGCAGGATACGTTTCACCCCGGCCAGGAATCAGCTGGACATGCAACTGCGCGGTCACGCCCCTGGGGCCGTCGGATGCGGGATCGGCCTCCTTCGGGTCCCAGACGAGTAGACAGATAATACACGCCTCAGCAAGGGGAGGGGCGGTTGGGCTGCTGGCGAGCGACCGCAAGGTGTCGCGCTCCTGGCCGGCAGTCGGCCTCCCGAGGATGCCCTCAAGCCCCGCTTCGGTGGCCACCCGCCCCGAGTCGCAGACGAGGCGGGCCACGCGGAGGATGGCCCGGGCCGCCTGGAGGTCCTCCGCAGCAGACCAGCCCGTCCAGCGTCCCAAGATGGAACCAACAAGATCGAGCCTGTCGTGTCTATCAGGCGGCATCCCCTCAGTACCGGGGGGCGCCTGGACGGCCTCCGTCACACGGGTGAAGAATATCGGACAGAAGCCGTTTGCCCATATCCTGGAAGACCTCTTGGGATCGTCCTCGTCGGGGGACGGCAGGTATGGCCAGCTGAGGGAAGGCACTCGATGTCTCCCTCCTCACTATTCATCGCCTGTCCACGCAAGGCGGAGGGGCGGTGCGGCCTGGCTTCGGAGGAGGTCGATGATCGCTGCTGCGTCGGCTCCCATCAGCTCAGTGCTCCCTTTCGCCACGTCACCACGGCGTGTCGGCCTCAGCTGGAGCACGACGTCAGCGCATTCCCCGATCACAATCCGGATGCTCCTGCCGAAGAAGCATCGCTCCCGAGTTGAGATGCAGATGTCTATCCCTGGCCCGGCCTGGCCGGCGGGTCTGGACTCGAAGGCCTCGAACTCGAAAGGCCCGATCGCGCCGCAGATCTCCACCCCATGTCCCTCGCCCCGCGTAGCCGTTAGCCGCAAGTCGCTCTCGTAGGGCAGACCCGCAAACGTGAGTACAGGCACGAACCCGGCCAGCGCTTCTGCTGCTGCGACACGGACTCCCAGATGATCGGTCTCAGCTGCACGAAGCCGTTCAAGGAAGCCCGCGACACCAACTCCCGACACATTTGGGAGGGCGCGTATCGCTACGGACCTGATGAGCCAGCGATCCCGCTGATCTGCGGCCACCTCACCGAAAGCACGAGACACGTCTCGGTCACGAACAGAGCTGAGGGCCTCAATCCCTGCTTCACGAATCCGTCGAGGCTCGTCACGAGAAGCGACCACACCGAGCAGGAGGTCTTTGCTTCCGTTGTCTTCCGTCGGAATGCAGACTGATCCGATCGCTCTCACCGCCGCACTCCTGATGGGTAGCCCGGCGTCAGTTCCGGGTCGGGCCAAACTGTGGAGTGTCTCTCTCACCCTCTCCGACCAAGCAGAAGGCCCGAAACGCCCGATGGCGTCCAGCGCCGCTACCTGAACGCCCGATCCGCTCTCCTCGGCCAGAGGCAGGAGCGCTCTGAGGATCTCCGGCAAGGGCGCCGGAGTCGCCCTGATGTGACCGAGCCGCAGAATAGCCCCCCCACGCGTGTAGCGATCGAGCGATCCGTCACGAGCGATGGACAGCAGGTCTGCTGCCCCGAAGTCCCCGGCATCCGGCTCGGGAAAACGCACTGAACGGCTCAGGCGGGCGCGGTCCGCCATCAGTCGGAAAAGCCTCTTGATGGCCGAAGGCGTGGCTCTCAGGTGTGCTTCGACCCAACTGGTCTCCCCCACACCCAACTCGTCGTCCAGGAACCGCAATAGCGCGCGGTCCTCTACCCTCTGGGCGACCGCTTGCCTGTCTGGTTCCATTGGACCATCGTCGTTCACGGCAATGTCTTTCATCTCTCTCACGTGTCCGCGCCGCCGCGCTTGCCCCATTCCCGAAGACCGAAGGCGACTGCCTCGCGAACAGCGTGGCTCTCACAAGACACTTCGCTACGGGAACCGTCGCCGTAAAGACACACGTAGGCGTATCCCCGGACCTTGGAAGCCGCCGTAACAACCTGTCGCACTTTGTCTGTCCGCGATCCCGTCTTCTCAGCCACAGCTGCATATCTGTCCCTGGCGCTAATCCCGTCCATCGCGTGATAGCATGCCATTGTGGCTCGCCAAGCCGGTTGCAGCTGAGCCAAACAGTGATAGATGGCCCGGTCCAGCCCATCGAGCGCCGAGCGCCGGACCTCACAGTGAAGACGAAGTGCGCGCTCATGCCAACTCTCGATCGCGGTCTCCTTTTGTCCCTGTCCCGCGAAAGCGAGCATCTGTTGGAACATCCAGTCGGCAACTAGGGGCGCGTGGTCCCAGGAACGTACGCGTCTAACGTACCCATAGCTGAGGCCCAAGCAGGCAGTGATCCTCTTGGCGGACTTCTTCTCGACTCGCGTCATTCGGAGGACGGCACCCCATTTCCCTCCTTTGGTGTCCAGCTGGCGGTAAATCCTCTCAAGCAGAGGTCCATCTTCCCGGAGTTCATCTGCCTCAATGGCGGACGCCGTATGGCCCTCCCCAACGAGGGGATCACCCAAGGCTTCCTCTTCGAGTTCTTCTTTTTGACTTAGGAGCGCCGCCACTTGTTCGGTAGTGACTTCCTTGACGCCTGCCATTTGGTTCTCGCCATCGTAGAAGCCGGCCTCTATCCTCCTCGTGATCATCGCCGCGGTCGACTGGAATGACGGTTCGCCTTCACCCGACACACGCAGTTCCTCACGGACACTTTTCACGATTTTGTAGAGACGAGACAGTCGGTCTGAATTCCCCCGCAATCTGTTAATCTCGTGAACCATTTCCCCGTGGACACGATTCCCCCTCGCCACCACGTAACGCCAGAAGGAGAGTCCTTTGCGCGGGGCAAAAGTGTCCAGCGCCTGCATCAACCCCATTCGCCCGGCGGCTTCCAGATCCTCCCAATCCCTCCTCGGATCCTCTGGATAGGGGTACATCTTCCTGGCTTTGGCATGCAGGTAGGGTCCGAAGGCACTGAGAAACGTGTTGAGCACGATCGGGTATGAGTACTCTCCCTTCACCTCAGATCTGCCGGCGGTCCCGCTCTGCCCGTCTTCTTGGGGAGCCCCCGACCCCCGGGGTTTCTCCCGACGCGCCGCGTACAGCGCGAACCCAAGCGAGATCGCGCCACCATCCCCATTCATGGCCAGTGCTTCAATGCCCTCGTTCACCAGGCAGACCAGTTCTTCTGCGAACGAGATGTCTCCCTTGTATTCACCCAGCCTTCTACAGATCCAGTTCGCCATAGCGAAAGGACGAACGTCGTTCACAAGCGCGTGTACCTCAAGCCGCCTCTGAAGCAAGTCATCGACGCCCGTTTGGTATGCACTCCCAACCATCTGCCTCTCGCGCGGGCCGACGCTGTCGCTCCTGCAGAAAGCCGCGAGCTCCTTACGCGCCTCGTTGTCGCCAGAGTCAGAGCCCGCAAGAAGCCCATCGATCCTCAGACTAGTCAGTCTCATCAGAGAGGCCAGCTTGGCGTCTGACCGCTGCCTTTCCGTTTTCGTGATCGACATCCTGAAGCACCCATCGATAGGCCAAAGCTGGTGTGTGGTCTGTTCCGTGCCAAAAGCGATGCTCTCTCGGCGTGGTGGTAACATAGGCCCGCTGCCCACGTTTGGCGATGGGGCTTCCCGCTCGTGCCAATACGGTAACCTGGAGAGCGCAGAGACTTCCGCCCCAACCCCGGCAATGCCATCCGGCAGATGATTGCCGAACGGCCGCTTTGGATGACACTGTGAGAATCTCACTTCCCAGAGGCCCTGTGTTGATTGCCCATGATCGATCCTGAAGCTCCATCCGTGCGGCCGCCGCGGTGCCAAATGCCGCCAGCGGGGCCGTGTTTGAAGAGGCGGTCCTGGTCGGTGACCCAGACGAAATCGCTGGGGGGCAACCCGGCGACCGTCTTGCATATCTGTGCCCGGCGTTTGGACGTGTTCGTCACGAACAGGACCCGGAAGCCATTGAGTGACGTAGCGAATGTCTTCTCGTGGCGTTTGTATCCTTTGGTGCCAAGGTAGGTACGATAGTTGGTGACCTTGCCTGCAATGTCGGACGTATCGGGGGCCTGGCTGACAAGTGGCTCGGTGCCCATGTCGATCTCGACGAAGAACAACAGGCTTCTCCCGGCCTCCTCGTGCGTCAACGCAAATGCGCCGTCCGGCGTGAAACATCGCTTGTCCCCGCCTCGGGGCTTCGTTGGGACCGCGTCCGCGAGCAGAGAGGTCCCTCGCTCGCCAAGATTGAACGGAGACTTTGCAGAGAAAAACGTTGCCTTGAGCTCCGTGGTGTCTGCCTGCAGCCGCAGCAGTTCGCCCCGGAACGAATTCAACAGCAGCTCATGATGGATGCTGGCCTGCAAGCTATCCGCAGTCACCTTGTCGGCGGGTACGTCCTCACGAAGCACGCCGTCCTTCTTCAAACGACTGACCCCGGCGCTCGTGATCGATAGGATCGACTTGGGGCGTCCCCGACGACCACTCAGAGACACCTGCCCGCGCGCAATCCAGCCACTGGGCTCCAACAGCCGAATACGCCGGTTGACCGCCGCCGGCGAGGACATGTGGAGCGGCAGTGCGGCGATCTGCTCAACGGTCAGCACTCGGTGGTCGGCGATCGCCGTGAGAATCTCAGTATCACTTGCCTGTGCCATGCGTTTCCTCCGCTTGTTTGCAGACAGAGCGGCAGGAACACGGACGGGATTTCAGTGGCATCTTGCTCGTAACCGAACGGCCTGACGGTAGCGGTCGCGCGAACTCGGCCTGCCGAAATCTGGGTCTGTCCGGCGGGCTGGGCGGGGTGACAGCCAATGTGAAATAGAGCAGGCGCCGCCTCACTCACTCAAGATCCAGGCTGGCACGGACATCTCGGGCGTCCCTGGAATCAGGATCAGTGACTCGGTAATCCAGTTTCAGTACACCATCAGATGTGACATGCTGCAGTAGCCCCGCGTTCGAGATGTAAGCGGTGGCCGGATCAAAGAAGTCCAACAAAGCAGTCCACTGGCACTGCTCTATGAACTGAAGAACGCGCTCATTGACGCCATGGTACGTGACCGTGCCGTAGACTCCAGCTTGCAGTAGTGCCACAATCTCAGCCCTGCTCAGCTCCTGCCGTTGCCATGACAGAATCATAGAGGAAAACCAACGCCCGCGGTACTGCTGTCCTTCGGCTTCTCGCGCGAGATAACCAAAGGGCCATCTCCCCTGTGCGCCGGTCCAGGCCGGCTCCGGTGCTAGCCCACCGTCCAGCAATTCTCGAGCTCTCTCAAGGTGCTCAAGATGCGACCACAGCCCAATCCGGGATGTCACGCCGGTGTAATACCTGATAAGGTGTTTGATCACTTCACGCTCAGACGGGAGGGCGTCGATCTGAGCAGGGGGATCTGCCAGGTGGATTCGCGGCTTCTCTGCGGCACACGAATTGGCAGGTAGTCCGTAGTAGCAGTAGATCCCCAGGGTTGCGGCAAGGCCTGAAGCCACAGTGCCAGCTTTCTTCTTTGCCAGAGACTTGTAGTCCGGTGCGAACAGATATGTCCTCGCCTGTCTGGACACCAAAGGCGGCGGGGAGCGACGGCACCGGACCTCGACGCCATACTGCGATCCGCCGTGAATCATGTTTATCTGATAGTCAGGTCGGGCCCCCGTTCCCGGCAGGAACCAGACGGCTTGCCTGGGAATCCCTAACCAACTGGTGAGCAGTTTTATCGCAATGCCCTCTGCTATGAGTTCCCCCGAGTGTGTCGGGTGCTCACTGGTAAAATGGTATGGCCCTCCGGTGTTGTGCCCGTACCAGTTGGTCGTCGGATCAACACTCCAGAAGACACTGGACTCCCATCTCAGGACATTAGTCCAGTCACAGACCATCTGGACCGGATTGGCTGGGCGCCCCTGAATGAAAAGGTGTCTGTCAGCCATCGAGATCGCCTCATCGAAGCTGAAGACCAGTGTCGCTGGCAGCGGGGACGCCCCCATCGTGGCAGGTGGGGGTTGCTTTGAGTCGGTGATGACCGGGACGGTCAGCTGTTGAAGGAACTGTTGGGGGTATGCTGAGTTAGAAACGGTGTAGTTTGCCATCATTGCGCATCCTGACCATCCTGTTGGAGGAACCGTTCGTAGAGCGATCGCCAAGAATACTCGGGACGGCGTCTGCTTTTGACTGCATGAAGCACTGCTCCCTTCATTCAGCCACAGCTTCTCCAACCGTGCCTCGTCTGGGCGGCCTAACGGGAACCTTTGGCGGCGAACCCGTAAGGTCCCGGAAATTGGCCCAGACGGCTTCCCTAGCTTGTCTCTCTGTGCACTCTTTGGCCGCAGCCACACCAGCCAACGCTATTGCCGCGTCCCAGGGCATATAGGGGCGTCCTCTCGGGCCTGCAAAGGGCCCGTCGGTTTCAGTCAGCATGCGGCTCATCGGAATGCGGGAAAGTAGTTTCTGTCCGTGTTCGGTTCCGCACATTTTGGGGTTTATGGAGAAGTAGTAGCCAGAGGCCAAGATATCGTCGACCAACCCCAACGGGCCGCTATACCAATGGAAAACGGCCTTACGGATGCGGTGTTCCTGGAGGAGCGACAGGACACGTTTCTCAGCCCGTCGGCTGTGTAGGCTGAGGATCTTGCCTGACACACTTCCACTCACGGCCGCCAGTATCCTATCAAGAGACTTCTCTTGAACTGCCATCGTTTCCCCCGCTTCCCTGCTTCCGTCCAACCCCACTTCGCCCACAAAAGTCGTACAGTCCAGCAGCCTGCGGAACGCTGACATCTCGCCAGAATGCTCTCCTGCATGGAGAGGATGCATCCCCAAAGCTCCCCGGACGTTGGCGTAGCGCCTCAGGTGGTTTTGCCCCTCCTCGAAGTGGCTTGGCAGGTTGGTGACAGACAAGATGAAGACGCCTCGTCTTTCCGCCTCGTTGAGAACCGTAAGCGGATCATCATAGTGATCCACATGGCAGTGGACGTCGAGCAACATTGCTAGGTTAGCCTCCATTGCCTGCGCAGGGCTGGATCGGCCGTATCCTCAAGCCAATGCTTCACTTCAGCTCTTCCGCGGATCACGAGGTCCGCGTATTCAGATAACCGTGAGACGTTCAAAGGGCCAGCGGCAATGAGTTCCCGCTCGATAACTCCAATGTCCGCATCAGATCTCAGGAAGGTAAGCATGTCGCGGAAGTCGAAAGTACACTTCCTTTTCGAGTCGATGTCGATTTCACCACTGCACACATCGTCGCCGTATAGCTCCGTATCCAGGCCAATTCCGTGCAAGGATGCTCTGCGATAGAGACAGGGGACACAAGATCCACAGCCACGCACGTTTCTCTTCCTCGTTGACCAAGTCCGGAACCGTCCTGTCTTGCCGCAAGAGACCGAGTCGAGAGCTGCTGCCGAGAGGATATCCTGTCGGGGACAGTTGGCAACGACCTCTCCCTTGGTCATGAACTCGTACGGATTCACGATATGGGCCCGAATTCCCAGTTCGGAAAGGAGAGTATTGTAAAGCCCAATGAAATGAGGGTGTGCGGTGCGAGTGCTGCAACTTCCGCGGCGAGCCGGCGAAAGTGGAGGATTGAGGGCGATCATGCCATTTTCAGGCATCACCATCTCGGGCTTGCCAGTGCGAGTGGCACAGTAGGCTCCCAGGCCAAGAAACAAGAAGGACCGAGAGCGTAGTGATGTCTCACTGCCCCCGTTTACGCCGCAGTAGACCTGAAGGGGGTGAATCCGGCCTGGAAACCCACGGCCGAGGTGCGCCAGAAGCCTGTCCTGCGACGAGTTGTCATGCCCGTGGTCATGATGACCGACACAGACGATAGCGCCATCGGAAAACTCCGCCTCCCGAATGACGCCAGCTAGTGAGTCCAGCCCCCCGGACAACAGCGAGACCCCGGAAACATGCAGAACAGGGACACGTCGTACAGAACGTGGGCGCCTCTTCATCGGCCACCACATTCGCGTGCCACGAGATCTGAAACTGATCCGCCACTGGTCCCCGGTCAAAAAGGACAGACAGGTGTTGAGCGACGAACTAACGTTTTGCCACCGATCCAGCTCATGCACTGGAATCTCGACGTCAAACTGCCGCGTCCAGTTGTCTTCAGTGTCGGACCTCGGCACGAGGCGATCCACTCCGTACGCACAGGCTGACACGAACAACAGATCGAGTTCGACGGGGGCCGGTCGCCCCAGGGAGTAAACGAGTTGTTTGACATCAAGACCAAGGTCGGCTTCGCACGTCTCACTTCCATGCAGAACCAAGGTGGTCTTCGAGAAGCAACGCCGAGCCTGCGACCGGCGACAGTCCGTTTTGACTTCGACGATCATGACACCACCTCACAGCAGAGCTCAAATGTCTCACGCTCTACGCGCTCGATAAGGGCTTGGGCCTCGTCCGAGCTCCACTCGACTTCGCCAAGCTCTCCATAGTCCAGATCAAACTGCAGTTTCTCGAACAGGAGGTCGTCGAGCTGCTTCCTTAGCTCCTCAAGCCGGCCGTTTGAGCACTTCTCTTGGAGGTGGCGCCAGTAGTGCCGCATGAAGTCCTCCACCAGAACATGCCGGAAGAACTCGGACAGGAGACACGACATGCGCGCGGAGTCTGTGAGTTTGTCCAGGCGTTGCTCGAACTCATCGAGCGTATCGCAACCAGTCCGCAGGTCATCCAAGACCTTCCCAGCCGCAGTCAGAGCATCGGCCTCCTCTATGTAGCCGGTTCGCTCCGTCAGGGTGCTGACGATACCTTGTATGACCTCCTGCAGCGGTCTATCCGCCAGGCTGTCCAGCCCGCGTGATACCAACGCTTCTCGCAGGCCGTCAGTCTGCACTTCACTGATGAACTGGCCCAAGCCTTGGGCAGTGGCTCTGGCGACACGGAAGGCCGTTCCGCCACCAGCACTGCGACGGCCGCCCCCACCGCCGTGCGTTCCCGCGGCCCCACTGACCCCGCCGCCACCTGACGTCTGACCAGTCCCTCCAAGCCGTGCGGCCAAGTGAGACTGGAGAGCTTGCGGGAGTTTCTCACTTCCGCTCTTCTGTGGATTGACCGCATTGGCGGCGTCCCCTTTCGCCGCGCCCCACTGCGGACCGCCTGCTGGTGTGTAGCCGGATGATGTCCCCATACCTATTCGCGCTTCCGTTTCTTGGCCGCACCAGCCATGACTTTCCCTACCGGTGTTTCGCTCTTGCTCAGGTCGTCGAGAACTGAGGTCAGTTCTTGCCCACACCCTTTGCTGCGGACGTTGACAAACCGATACCCAGCCCCCATTGCCAGTTTTTCCTGGTCCACGCGTCCAAGTGCCAACGCGAGTGCCGTTTCGGCTCCCGCCACTTTCCGTAGCACGCACTCGATGAGGCCGCTACACGGCTCAATCTTGTCTGGCGCTGCCACGAGCAACTTCCCGACCTCAGCCAAGACTCGCTCGCGGTCCTCGTCTCCCTGGGAAACCAATTCATCTGCAGCAGTCTCCCGTGAAGCAGGATCAACAGCCGTCAGCCCGCTGACAAGCCGCTTGAGGAAAACCGGCAGAAGCCGGAGTTCGCCCAGAGTGCCATCCAGCCGGTCCCGCGAAAGCCAAAAGTAATCGCGAAGATCATGGCCGGAGAGGGCGGGCTCCATTCGTGTCCAACGGCGCAGGAACGTGTCGTCTTTGCGCCAGTCTGGTTCAGCAGCAGTGGACTTGGCAGTCTCACTGTTTCCCGATGCGTAATCCTCCCACTCCCTGATCTGCGGCGGCAGTCCGTCCGACTGGCGAACGAAATCGTAGAGTTCACGGTACGCGTCTGGGTGACCATACTCAAACACCATCAGCTTCACCAGAACTGCGGGATCAATGTCCAGATGAGCTACGTTGGCAAGCTTCTCACGAATGACATATGTGTTGAGGAAGCGCTTGACCAACCGCGGGTTGCCCTTGAGCCCTTCGCCGACGAGCGGCGACGCCGTAGCGCAGAACGCCAGTGTCTCCTCGAAGTCCTCCGGCGCTGTCGAGCCACTCTCGACGGAGGCCAGGAGTTGTTCTTTTGTGATCGGTGAGTAGCGATCGGCCGAAACGTGTTCCGCCAAGGCGTGCTTGCATCTGCCGAATGCATCGTCGCCGAGCTGGTACTCGCAGAACAGCATGCTCATGTACGTCTGGACCTCAGGAACGGACAATCGTGGCAGACCGAATGGGACGTGGATCAGCTTCTCCAAGTAATCATTGACAATCTGTTCCTCGTCCTCAATCTTTGCCCCATTCCCTCCAGATAGCCCTCTGTAGTGCAGCCGTATGGCGTGTCTCACGAGGCGCGGATCAGCCCCAATGACGAATGCTGTATGATCAACATTGAGAAAGAGCTTGATCGCCTCCAGGTTCTCGATGATGCGTGATGGGGAACACCGGTCCAGATCATCTACAAGTACGACAAGGGACTGCACGTTTGATTTCAGGAGTGCCTCGCTGAAGCGTTGGCGGAAATCTCGGATCGCCACGACATCTGCAGGATGCTCTTGGGCGCCACCGTCACTCCCACCCTCAGTCGCCACATCTTCCTGCCCCAAGGTGGGGGCCAGCGCACCCAGCACCGCTAGTGCAGAGGCAGGTTCGATCCCAATCGTAGAAAGGAACGTGGCAGCAGTTGCCCCCTTCAGTCCCAGTCGTATGAAGCGCATGTAATCGACGGATTTCAGAAGCGGAAGGAGTTTATCCTTGATCCGTTTCCCGAGTGTTGGGTGAGCCACAAGTTGGGTCAAGATCGACCCCATCAGTGCGGCCTTGGAATCGTCATAGCCTTCGAACAGCCACCCGTTCACGTATAGGCAGTACCGGCCGTCAGCCCCGGCCTCCGCGTTGAGCCGTTCTTCGAGCATCCGCAGAACGCTGCTCTTGCCGCCACCCCAGTCTGCGAACACTCCGACTGTGATGGGAAGCAGACGGGGGTCGGTTACCATTTCATAGATGAGATCGGCGTGGACACGGAACCCGAGAAGGTCCCTAGTTGTTTCATTGTCTGACCACATGGTCTTCTCCCACTGAGGTCAATGCGTCGCCTTTGGCCCAAGCAGAATTGAGGGCCCGGCATCGCCGTCGGTGCCACATTCCTGGCGGACGCAAAACACAAAGCTGAATATCGCTGATCGGACGAGGTGCAGCAGGTGCAACGTCCGATCGCGAAACGCGGTGAGTCCCAACACAGGGGCAGTTGGCTCCGCTGACAGAACTCCGAATGGGTCAATCGGCGACGAATCCTCGTCTGTCACGACCAGCAGATTGTGCTCCAGAGCATTCCGCCAGTCCTTGTAGAAGCCCCACTCGCCATTCCGGGCGTTCAGGTCTGTTGCCTGGCTAAACAGCCCGAGCAAGGGGTAGTTGTCCAGCAGGTTGATCTTCTCCCATCGCTCCGGCTGGCCGCGCCAGAAACTCTCGAAGTAGATCGTTTCCTTGGCATCCGCCAATTCGAACAGCCCACAAACCCCGCGTGCGACTTTGTCTAGAATGCCGAAGCAAAGGCGGAAGGCTGTACGGAGCATCTCCGCGGCCGTCCCGACGGCTTGCCCCTCAAACAGGTCGGTGAAGACGACTTCTCCGTCGTATCCCCCAAAGTCATTGGCCAATGCTGTTCCAGACCAGAATAGCAGAAGTCGAGCAAAGGCGAATTCCGACTTGATCCTGTTGAGCAGGTGCTCCATCATCGGGACTTTCTCGCCTACGACGCTGGCTCTTGAGCGAGGAATGGCGAGGTCGTCCTTAGACGCAGCGGCACAGTGGCAGTACAACGAATGGTGGGATAGGGCCAACCGGTTTGCCAGGCAGAAACTACGGAATTCGGAGTGCTCGTATTCTTCCCGCGTTGTCGCGCAGCTATCCAGTTCATCGCTATCACTGCCGTATCCGAGTTCCCTGACCCTCTCCCGCAACTGATCGGCCCTGGTTTGCCAATTCGCTCGCATTGTCGCTGGCAGGTTCGGCGCCCGGGAAGCAGTGTCGTACCCTTTGATGGACTGCTGCACGAGGTTGATCGTGAAGGTCCCGGACAGAACGTTAAGCCAAATCAAAGCGCCGGCTCGCCCAGCGTTCGCCTGCGGGAACTCTGGATTTGCGTCAAGGACCTCGTCATAGAGCTGCAGCGCTTCGACCACCCGGCCACTTGTGTCGAGCACGTTCGCCAAGTTCGTAAGCAACTGCAACCGGAACGCCGCGTTCCGTTTGGGCGCTGACTTGTACGCCCGCCAGTAGTGATTCTTCGCCTCAGTCAACAGTGCGATGGATTCTGGGGAGAAGCGGAAGCCGACCCGTGATCTGCGTAGCTTGAAAAGGGCATCTTTGGCATTGCCGATGTTGTACTCGATGCTGCTGTTGGCAACGAATTGCTTCAGGTTGTCGCGTTCCTTCTCGAAAATGCCGATTCCCTCGTAGACGGCGCTTTCAATGGCCCCCTCACTGCCTGCATCGATCAGAAGCCCAGCCAACTGTGCCATAAGCATCGAGCCCTGGCGCGTCCCTGTATCGATGGTTTCCCGCAAACGGGACCGAATAAGACTGGCAACGGCCTCAGCCTGCCCTCGATTGAGCAGCGATTCAGCTTGCTTTACCAGATTGGTGTCTTGTTCAGTCATCTCAGCATTCCGGCACTAACCGTGACTGGGTGCCTCTCACTGCGCAGGCTCCCGAGTGGCGCAGCCTGAGAAGCTCATCGTCCAGGCTGAACCTTCCCACATCGATCCGCTCGGAGCGAGCAGCGATCATTCCGCCGTTCATCGAGGGAAGCTGGAACGGATACAGCCCGGGGTTCGATAATACCTGGGACTGCGGCGCCCGCCCTTCGGGAATCGCGAGCAGCACACCTTCAATCAGCAGTGCGGCGAGATCGTGGTTCGTGACGACTACAGGTGCACTCCGCCGGTACATGCCCTTTGTCTCTGAATCGTCCAGCAAGCCCCAGGTTACAAATGACCGGATGACTCGACGCGCGCTGCGTTCGATAGTGGTCCGCTCACCGAATGCTTCGTAGCAGCGCTGGCGGATCTGGCTCTGGCTGACCGCTTCCTGCAGGTTGAGCAGTCTGCCGACCACAACGGCCACCCGGTGCCAGAATGGATAGGCGGCAATGGTCACGGCCCAGTGCAGGACGACGCGCTCAAACCTGTCGGCGCTCCTGGCGTGGTCCAGGGCCGCATCGCGGAAGGGCACCAGGTCGTTCCCAGGCGTCACCCAGGATCTCATGATCTGAGTCACTGCCTTCGTGTATGTCTGATCGCCGCGCTCCCCGTAGCCGCCGCTCTGAAGTCGTTCGGATATGAACTCGTCGAGTCCAGCCCGGATTGCGGCGGTGGAATCGCCGCTAATGAGACGGTCCAGCGCGAAGTCGTACCATTCGCGCCGGACGACCTGTTTGATGCCTATCACCTCATGCCGTTTGGGGCTCATCGTGTCCTTCTTTCGATCTTCACAAGAGGCACGAGGACCTCTTCGATGGCAATTCCTCCGTGTGCGACTGTCGTTTCACCCGGTTTGATGAACGCATCCTCGCCGTCTGCGAGGAGCGGAAAGAACTCGGCTGGCAACCCGATCTGCTGCCATTCGACGGCAGCGGGAAACTTCTCGGCAACGCCCTGGCGAAGCTCGGGACTCGGGTAGATGCGGGCACGTTCACCGCGCGTATCGGCAACGACGCCTTCGGATGGGCGTCCCGCACCACGGCACTCGATGTTGCCGTGGTCGGAGGTCAGCCAGACATCGAAGCCCTGGTCGAGCAGGTACGTCGCCAGCTTCAGGAGAAAGCCATCCTGGGCCCATTGCCGGATCTGATTATGCATTCCGGCTGCGCCGAGCTGCATGCCGTGCATGATCTTGTCGACCGTGTCGATCACCACGCCCGCCGCCCTGGTGCGCGTCGGGTGAATGGTGTCCTCGAGGGCGGTTTTCACATCGCCGCTTCCCAGTCCACGTTTGTACGCGACGTCCAGGCGGGAAAGTCCTGCGCCCTCCCAGAACTGCCGCCACAGGTTGTTCTCGCTGTTTGTTGTCGCGATGGATGACGGGAAGTAGAGCGGCGGCTTGCCTGAAAAGATGGCCTGCCGGGAAACCGAGGTCAGGGTCGGTATCCAGGCGAATGCCGCCGTCTCGCGCATCACCAGGTGTGTGTCTTGCTCCTGAATGACCTGGCGCAGCGTGACCCACTGGTCCAGCGCCAGGCCATCCACGACGATCAAAGCCGTCCGGGCAGTATCCGCGTCCTCCAACACCCGGGCCATGTGCCGGGGAACATGGTGAACCATGGCAGGCGTTGTCGGAGGCAGGTTGATCAGCCCCGCATAGTTCTGCTGCAGCCATTTGCGAAATGACGCGTTGAGTTTTCCGCGCAGGTCGCTCAGCTTCGAGACGGCTTCCGGGCCGTTGGCGGTGTGGACCAGGGCCGACAGCTCAGCCCATCTCAGGGCGAACGCGATCCAGTCGAGATGACGTGACTCCGCCGTGGGCTGGTCTCGCGCGATCAGGTCGAAGAGCTTCTCCAGCCTCAATGCCTGGTCCTGCGCGCTGGTATCGGCAATGCCGCTGCGCATCCAGGACTGCTTTTGCACATCGACGCCAGGCTTGGCCACGGGCGTCAGCTTGCCTTCCAGAAACAGGTTGTCGATGTAGACCCGGATGTCCTGATGGTCAAAAGGCAGTGCCGTCGGGCCCGGATACTGCAGCCCGTACTCCTCAGTATCCTCACGGACTTCGCCCTTGGTGGACACGCCGTCGAGGAAGACGGGCCATCGTTCCTGCAGGAAGGCGAAGAACGCTTCTCCGTCCGGGACGATGTCCGCGAGGGGCCATTTGGCAAAGCAGGTGGTTCCCGACAGCACCTGCACGAGACGATCTGACAGAACTGCAGGCATCGTCGCCGTGGCATAGTGCAGCCGCAGCAGCGCCCGGAGAAGTTCGACGTCGGTAGTGATCAGTTCCGCCGCGATCCCGAAGGCGTGTCGCAGCACGAAGTCCTTGGTCGCGTTATCTCCCATTCGGTCGGGCGAGGTCTTGCGCTGGGCCTCGTAGATGGCGTCCAACAGGCTGCGGTCCAGCTTCTCGATCACCGGGTAGCTGAGATTGGGAAACAACGCTCCGAGGTTGAACGACAGCTTGCGTCCCGCTTGCAGCAGATCGTAGGGCAGCCCTTCCAGTTCCCGATCCTGAACACGCAGGATGACAATGAGGTCGGTATGCTCGCCCCGATCCCAGATTGCCCGGTACTTGGACTCGTAGACGTAGCGGAACTCGACGGGATCAGTGAATTCCACCAGATCGAAGCCGCGCTTGCGCAAAGCGATAACCAGCTTCTCTTCAGTCAGAAGCCCGTCCGGGTCCGCGACCAGGGTCAGCTTACTGACGTTCGGCACAAAGTCCTTCAGAATTGCATCTCGCCAACTGCTCATGCCGCACCTCCCGGCTGGATGCGCAGAAGCAGCAATGGCCGTACTTCGGGGACGATCAGGCGTGCTGCATCAATCTCGGCGCGCCACTCCCGTTCCTCTTCCTCACACCGGGCCATCCGGTATTGGCGGACCTCCGGGAGGCCGACACGCTCGATGGCTTTGCGTCGGGAACGGAAGGCCGTCTGTCCACGCTCCTCTTCACGGGCAAGTGAGGCGTCGTGTTCCCGGCTCAGGGATTCGAAGGGTTCCTTCCCTGCCGTCTCGGCGGCACTTAGCAGTCGCTCGTATGCGGCCTCGGAGTCTTCCTCGGAGAGGCTGCCGTGGATAACGGGATCGCCGCTCTGCATCGCGTCCCAGATGTGGCGGGCGGTCGGCAGGAACAACTTGTCTTCGTCGCTCAGAAAGACGCTGACGTACCTGCGCTGTGTGAGTGGTGCGCGTATGTACTGGGCCCTCCGGTCGAGGCCCGCCTGGACACGAATCTCGAACAACCCCCAGAGGCCCTCGATTTGCGATGGCAGGCTCTTGATGGACACACGGGACAGCGGCTGACCAACGGCAGTCTCCGGAATGTTGAGCGCCAACCCCCGGACGCGGCTGTTCTCCAGGCTCAGAATCTCCGCACCCGTCAGTGCTCCCAAGTCGCGTGAGGTGAACACGCACCCGTCGATCCGCTGGCCATCCGGCCAAACCAGGTGCCAGCCGTCCCGCTTGTTGACCGCCTCGCCGCCCCGGTGACGCAGATACGACACCGTCATGCGCTCAACCCAGTGCGGTAGCGGGTGCGAGCGCAGGTGTTCGGCGTCC
>JABHEG010000022.1 GCA_018676675.1 Lentisphaerota bacterium | reverse complement strand
AGAGCGATGGGGCGAATGCGTGCTGCCGGTTCGACGGCGGCGCGTGTACGACACATCTCCGTGATCTTCTTCCTCCGTGTCTCCGTGCCTCCCGTGGTTCAATTCCGGGGTCCGCTTCCGGTCTGTTTTGTCTGGACAACGCCGCGGGTGACCGGCCGGGTGAGCTGCCAGAGCGACGAAGGAGCGGCGGCAGCTTATCCGGTCCGCTGTCCACCCGCTTGTTAAGCCGCCTCTTCTTTCTGTTCGGATGCTGATCTCATCAGAGGCCTGATCGCACACACCAATGCGATCAGGAGCACGATGAAGACCGGGACCAGTGTTGCCTCCAATGCAGGCAGGAACGGTGCGGTTCCCTTGACTGTGACCAGCACGTACCGATCGCCGCCATCGATTGGCTTGTAGTTCGGCAGGACGACTGAGTGCCAGATCTCTGTCTTGTGGACTTTCCTGCCGTCTGACAGCCGCACGCTCATCGCGTTGGCATCTGACAGCCGTGCGTGGTCAGTAGCGGAGACGACCTCGGCCTCATAATCCACGGGACTCAGAAGGCAATTCTGGGAGTGGTAATGAACGAAGCGGGCAAATGCCCATCCCGTCGCGACCCACACGATGGCCACGAACAGCATTACCGTCGCGACAGATTGCAGTCCTAGTTTCTTCGGTGAAGTCATCTGTCTTCCTCCGGGCCTAACGCTTGGATCACTTGTGGCGGCGCGAAGCAGAGCCGTCAGGTGCATCCTGATGTTCTGGAATTCGTCTCATCGATTCGTGCTGTGCAAGTCCGGAACTCGTCCATGCCTATTGTGCTCGGCGACTGGTCCATCCTTGCCTTCTCGGATTGAATCCCTGCGGGAACCTCGTCTCCTCGTCGTAGCTGGGAGGCGTACCGAAAAAGCAGCTTTCCAGTGTACGTCGGGTGATTTTGCTCAGATCCGCACCCTCAAACCAACTTCCGTCGATATCCATGCCCTGGAAAGCCGGACCACCAGAATCGAGCACTGTAGCGCCAACCAGCTTCGCTCCAGCAAATCTAGCGCACTGGAAGTTGCCCTTGATGGAAGCACCCGATAGATCCGCGGCGACAAACGAAGCGGCCTGGAATGACGAGCCTTCGCCCGAAAGCGTTGCATTCACCAGGCTGGCGTTGTCGAAGCAAGCGCACTGGAAACTGCCCGCAAGTTCGGCTCCGGACAGGTCAGCATTAACAAAGCTGGCCAGTTGAAAAGACCCGTTGAGCTTTGCGTCTGCTAGGTTTGCACTGTCGAAGGAGGCACGCTGAAAAGAGGATGCCGCGTTACTTAGCACTGTCCCTGCAAAGTCAGCACCGTCATAGTTCTCCGCCGCACGATCCTCATCACGATCTAGTCGAGCCTGTCGCTGCAGCTCCCCCGTCCGCCGTCGCGTCACTTTCCTTATCTGCTCACGCGCTTGCCTGTCTCCCGAGCACCCCAGAAGACAGGCAGCACAGACCAACGCAACAGCGAAGCGACTCATATTTCTGTCCTTCCTCCAGAACGACAGGATCTGGGGCGGCGATTAGCCGTCCCTAGAATCCGCTGGTTGGGGCTTGGCTTCCTGTCTTGCTTCGCCCTGCTCGAGTGGCCTCCACTCGCCTTTAGTACGGCGACACTCCGGGCAGTAGAGCACAAGCGCTTCCTGCCACGGGCGTCTGAGGCATCCCCCTAGAGCCTCCGTCCTGGCACAGGGGAAGTGCTTCCTCTCCGCTTCTGCTTGCTCCCGCGGAACACGGATCAGCCCATATCTGACACTGACCACGTCCAAGAGGAGCGCGCCACCATGGACCGGACAGGCAAGATCCTGCTCCCTTGCATCCATGACGGTCATTCCAGTAACCGTCCGCTCAACATTGTGAATCATCACACGTCGGAGCGCGTACGCCGCCGCCAGGACCGAGACAACCCACAGCAGCAGGGCTCCAAGCACCCAGGTGATCCGTTTGCCGTCGAGTCTCATGATCGGTCATCCTGCCCCAACGCTGCAATGAGGGGCTTGGTGGAGCGCCCAGCGACGCCAAGTCCCTCTCCATTGACCTTGTTCGCCCTGTCTTCAGCTCTCCATCGCAATGTCGTCGACGGTGCCACTGTCGTCAAATCTCACACATATCAGATAGTCTGTGACGTCATCTGGCAAGGTGAAGTCGAAGCTGTCGATACCCTCGTCTTCGTCATCTTCACTCCAGTGGGATTGCAGCACCAGTTTCTCGATCACATCTTCATACGCGGGGCGTGCTGTGCCACAGAGCTGAATCCAGAACGACTCCTCTAGTTCATCCAGATGATGTGACACGAACAGGCGGCATCCGCCGTTGGGATCCGACTCGGCTCTGATTGCCGCAAGTGCAGCGGCCTTGCGTCTCGCCACTTCTTCCGAATCAGTCATTTTTCTCCTCTGGGCGAACGTTTAGGATAACCGGGCGGTGAGTTGACGTAGCCGAGCGGAGCGAGCCCACCGCGTTTTACCGCTCCGGTTCATCCGTTTGTTATGCGGCGATTGCGAAGAGATGCCGGTTCTAACGTTGGCACGGTCAACGATCTTTCGATACCGGAAACATCTCGTTCACCAGTTCAAAAAGCTTGTTTGGCTGCTCCACGGTTTGAGCCGAAGACTGATGTACGAGAAAGACGCAGACCACCTCCCTGCTCCGGTCTACCCGCAATCGCGCCCCCAAGAGGCCACTATGAAAAAGGAGATCGGCCAAACCGGACTCCGAAACGTCACCCCGGAACCATCCAAATCCGTAGGACCTCTTTGGTCTGTCAGGCGACTGTAGTCGCCGCATCTCGGTAACCGATTCCTCGGAAAGGATTCGCTTTCCCTTGTGTACGCCGTCATTCAAATGCATCTGACCGAACACCGCCATCTCATCCAAGGTAGTGAACAGCGATCCCCCCGGCAGGATGAAGCGGAGTTCTTCGATCTGTGCTAGGGATGGTTGCCTCTGCAGCTTCGCTCCTTTTTTCAGATACCCCGTGGGCACTGTCTTTCGCGCCTCTTTCGAAGGCAAAAAGGTCGTGTTATTCAGACCCAAGGGGCGAAACAACGCATCTTGGGAAATCTCTTCGAGCGACTGGCCAAGAGCGACTTCCGCCACACGTCCCAACACGCAATATCCGACTCCGGAATAAATCCACTTCGTACCTGGCTCATAGACGAGATCGTACTCCACGACGAGTTCGATTGTTTCGGCCAGAGGGCGCTCGAAATTGCGGATCAGATCTCTCTGCTCAGGAGTGATTCCCTTGTTCCCCCAAAAGCCTGCTGTGTGCGATAGCAGGTGGCGAATCGTCATCGGCCGCGCGGGCGACTGACTGCCTTTAACCCGTTTTCCTTTGAACGCTGGCAAGTACTTCTCCACCGGATCGTCCAAGTTCAACTTTCCCTGATCAACGAGCGCCATTACCACGCTTGCCATAAAGGGCTTGGAGACCGATGCGATGGGAAGCAATTCGTCAGTAGTGAACGGTCGCTTTGATTCGATATCGGCATATCCGAAGGCCTCTCGAAAGATGGTTTCTCCTTTGTGGAGGACAATAAAGGAGCCCCCCGCGATCTCCTCTTGCTCCACGGACTGCCGCATAATGTCGGCCAGCGAATCGATCTGATCCTGCGTCACGCCATGCGCCTTCAGGTCAGATGCAGCAGGCATCTTCTGCTCTTGCCCGTAAACGGGAAAGCTCACAGCCAGGTACGTTAGAACAAGGATCGAGATGGGCCATCCTCGTCGATTGGCCTGTCTGGTTTTCACGTTCATCTGACGCCTTATTGAACTGATAGCTATGACGTGTAGCCGCATAACGCTTGGATCACTTGTGGCGGCGCGAAGCAGAGCCATCAAGTGGATCCAGATGTTGTGCCTTCTCGATCGACTCCACATGGATCATCTGCTTGAGCCAACGGGGCGGAGGACCAACCCCGGTGAACCCGTGAGTCGGGAGCGAGAGTTCCTCCTTGGTCCCCACGACGCATACGAGTTGATTGTTCGGGGCGTGAAGAACGAGTTCCCCAATGAGGGTCAGATGTGTCCCGTCCGCAGTGACGAACTCCATCTCCTTCGCTTCAGGAAAAGGGCGCCCGGTCTTGCCCGTGATCGCGATCAGCGTGCCATTGGGTAGGTTGTCGTATTCTCTGGCGTCGCAGATGATCGGCTTCCTCTCGTTCCCTCCTCCCCGCCTGCAAGAAACTGCCGCCATGAAGACAAGCACGCATCCCATCAAGATCGAGAGCAGAGCAGCAACCCTATGGCGTCTTGCGTTCATCTTTTCCTGCCGGTCATCATGCACAACGAATGGATGAGGGGCGCTGGAGACTGCTAGAGCAAAGCGGCGGCAGTGTTCAGCGTCCCTCTCGGTCCTCTTGTTCTGCGATCAATCGGGCTTGTCGGTCCGGGATCCAGCAATTGCACCGACCACGATCATGATGGT
>JABHEG010000023.1 GCA_018676675.1 Lentisphaerota bacterium | reverse complement strand
TGCCGTAGCATCGTCGTTTCCCGGCGGGGCGGCTCTCGCGCGGAACCGACTCGGCGCGAAGCGCTTGCTGCCCTTGTGGTGTGGGCTCACTCCGCCGCCAGGAAGACATACCCCAGGTATGCCTGTCCGGCGGCGGAGCACCCCCACAGCCGCAATGGCGGCAATCAGGTGTACTCTGACTTCGACAGCTTGGTACTAGTCTTCCTGACACACGGGATCGGCGATCACATCACACGCTGTCGTCGTCAACTTCGGCGATGGCCACCGCCTCTTGAACGTCCTCGTCGTCCTCCTCGTCGTCGTCCTCGTCGTCTTCCTCCTCCTCCAGGACCTCGGTGCTGGGCGGTGCGTATTCGGCACTGCCAAAGGCCAGGATGGGGAAGAAGACGATCCCCACGAAGATAAGCCCCACGGCAAAACCTGCGCTCTTCCCGAAGCACTTTGCCACACCGAACGGGAGCAGGAGAGCAATGACACAGTTCACGAGGGGCACAAACATGAGCAGGAACCACCACCCGGGTTTACCCGCCAGTTTGACGAAGAGGAACCCGTTATAGAACGGAATGATGGCTCCCCAGCCGGGAAGTCCGGCCTTCACGAAGAGCTGCCACATCGTGATCGTCATAAAGACGACGGGGATGAGCGTCACCAGTACCGTCACAAACAGGGCTGCGAGCCCAACCGGTCCCATTCCACTCGTTATCGGCATGTCCATCATGGTCTGTGAGCCCTCCTCAGGTCTCGCGAGCAGTCCCGCGGCACATGTGACTGGGGCGCTGGCACCGGCTCTACTCGGCCCCCGTTGCGAAAATGATCTCCCGATCCTCGACGCCGTAGACGACGGTCTCAACAGGATGCCACGTTGAGCCGAGGCGGTAATAGAGTTGGTCTGCCTCATCTGTGCCGAAGCGACCGGCGGCGAAATCGAAAGTCACGCGCGGAAACACGATCCAGTCGCCCCCTTCCTTCAGGCGATCCTGGTTGGCTTCGGCCATCTGTTCGAGAGGGTCCGCGAATCCGCCCTTGGGTCTGCGTTCCGGGCGTTCGGCCATGACAGCGGCCAACTCCTCCAGAGTCTCCTCGCCGGGAAGGACAGCGACCGGGGGAGAGATCCCGAGAATTGGTCCGTTGTCCATGTCATCGCCTTTGCCGGTGTAAGGTAACGCCACGATCACGCTGCTTCGGAGCTCCGGCAGCCCTTCCAGGATCGCCCTCTCTATGGGCACGGTGTGGAGCCCGACAAGGTAGCGGCGGTTATCTCTGAGGTAGGTGAGATCCCCGGGATGCACATTGAGACATGGGAAATCAGCCGTGAGGTTCGTGAGGGGCACAAAGCCGGCGAACACAGCGAAGTCTACACCACAGGGCGCCAGCTGAGCCCGCAGAGCATCGGTCCATTCCTGCCTGATCTCCTGTCCCCTGGGGGTCGCGATCGAGACACGACTCTCACCCCGTTCCCGGTAAAAGGCGCGGATGTCGTTCTCCACGACCGGAAGCCCGAAGCGGGCGCCGAGATCCCGAGCCCGGCTCGTCTCAGGAGCGTCGGTTACCAGAGCAGTGACCTCGAAAGGGACATCCGGTTCCTTCGCCTCCACGCGTTCCAGGATGCGCTCAGCATTGCTTCCGGACCCACTCATAAAAATGGCCATACGCGAACGCCGACCAGATGTCACGTCAAGGAGAGGATGAACCGTTGCCATCGTGAGAATCCTACCTGAATACCTGCGCCAGTCTCGCCGTAACGCCCGGTTGCGAGCGGCTTCGTGTTGATGGGGACGGCGAGGGCGGATGAGCCCAACCGCGTTGGCGCTCGGCGAGCCCTGTCCATTCAACTGTAAACGCTTGCGAGGCCGACTATGAACGTTATGTTGACGTTCTTGGTGACGATCTGGTATAGTATAGACAGTCCGCGTAAAAAGGAAACCGTCGTACTGAGGCAGAGGCCACCTGATCCGAGACCACTCTCGGCGGCACCATACCGGTTCTGAGAACAGTGGTCATTCGAGAGGCCTCAGCTGTACGGCTGATATCACTTTTTTCTGAGAGTGGCAAACGGGCCGGTGAAGAGCATGGAGGAGATGGAGATGACAAGAGCTGGCAGATGGCAGCGGTGTTTGGTCCTGGTGGTGGGATTGGCGCTCTGTGGGCAAGCCCAGGCAGGCTTCTTCGACAGAATGACATTCTTCCGGAATTGGTCAGCAAAGAACCGAGTTGACACGCTCCTGATCACCGGGAACTACGCCAAGTCGCGCCTGCTGGGAGAACTGGTCCAGCACAAGACTAAGCAGCCGATCATCCTGATCTCCCCGTCGACGGGCGGCGCAACCGAGCTGTTCTTCCTCCCGTCAGGTCCGGAAGCGATGGCTATCGAGGCCGGCAAGTACGTTGAGTTCGTCGATTTTCTGAAGCCCAAGCGCGTGCTGTTCGTCGGCGGAGACAACTACACGCCGACAGCGTTTGTGGACCAACTGCGTGACCGGTATCCGACGGTCTTGGTCACCAGCAACGACTGGCAGAAGAACGCGGAGGCCCTGGCCACGTTGACCAAGGACCGCCGCCTGCCCAAGAAGTACATGGATTACCTGATTCAGTTGGGAGAATTTGATGGCCAGCCCCCAGTCGGGGTCGATCTCCCCACCGCCCCGGGCGGAATTCCCGAACCAATCGCCGCGCCGCGCTCCGTTGTTCCCACAGGGACACTCGGGCGATAGGGCATCTTCGGCCAGCCAGGCCGCCCGCCCGTTCGCGACAAGATCTATTGGGTGAAAAGACGTGTTTACGTGCCTCTACCAGATTGCGAAGAACACGTTCCGTGAGACGGTCCGTGAGCCCATCTATCTTCTCGTGCTGCTCACGGCGCTCTGTCTGATCGGGATCTTCCCCGTATTCACGTTGTTTGTGTTCCGCGAACAGGTCAAGCTGGTGGTGGACAGTGCCATGGCCACGACCCTGGTGTTCGGCTGGGTGGTGGCCGTTTTGTCCGCCAGCTATGCCATCGCCCGAGAGATTAACAACGGCACAGCCCTCCTCCTTCTGGCCAAACCGGTCCGCCGCCCCCTTTTCATCATCGCAAAAATCGTCGGCATCCTGGCCGCATTGGCTGTGTTCTGTATCCTGGCCAGTTTGGCCACGATCATTGCAGTGCGCGTTGCGAAGGACCAATTCCGCCTGGACAATACGGTTCTGGCCATCTACTTCGGGGCAATCGGGCTGAGTTGTCTTCTGGGCGGCGTCCACAACTACATCACGCGGTCATCCTTCCCGATGGCTGCGGTCCTCTCCATGCTCATCGTGATCCCCATCGCTTTTGTGGTGATCTATTTTGTGCCGGTCGAAGGCGAACGCGTGGGTTACGCCTGGAATGTCGTTCCGGCTTTGGTGCTTGTTCTCTATGCCGTCTGGGCCATGGGGACCTTGGCGACAGCACTCTCGACGCGCTTTGACTTGGTCAGCAACCTCGTCATATGCTCGGTGGTGTTCGTCGTCGGCTTGATGTCAGACTACCTCCTCGGACGCCATGCCGAAGGAAGTTGGCTGATCTCCTCGCTCTATGCCTGCATCCCGAACTGGCAGCTGTTTTGGATGGCTGACGCGTTGGCTGCCGGCAAGGAGATTCCGCTCCGCTACGTGGCTCTGGGGGGAGTGTACATCATTCTGTACGTGGCGCTGTTCGTCGTGCTTGCCGTCCTCATGTTCTGGCAACGCGAAGTCGGTGAGCGTCGAACCAACTGATCCCCTCTCCCCCTCTTCTCTCCGCCGGCACCCGAACCGTGCCGCGACACCATACTCTTGCGCTTACACATACATAGGGAACGCTACCCATGAGTTCAGACGTGTTCTATGTCACAACTCCGATCTACTACGTCAACGACAAGCCTCACATCGGCCATGCGTACACGACCATTCTGGCCGACGTGCTGGCCCGCTACAACCGCTTGCTTGGTTGCCCGACCTTCTTCCTGACCGGAACGGATGAACACGGACAGAAAGTCCAGCAGGCAGCCATCAAGAATGGCATCAGCCCGCAGCAGCACTGCGATGACACGGTCGTCCGGTTTCAGGAACTGTGGGAGAAACTCGAGATCACCCACGACGACTTCATCCGGACGACCGAACCGCGCCACAAGCAGGTGGTGCAGGGAGCCCTGCAGGATCTGTACGACCGGGATGAGATCTATCGAGCCGACTACGACGGGTGGTACTGCGTCACCTGCGAGCGTTTCTTTACCGAGAAGGATCTGGTTGACGGCAAGTGTCCGGAGCCGGGCTGCAACCGGGCAGTTGAGCGCATCCGTGAGTCCAACTACTTCTTCAGAATGAGCAAGTACCAGGACTGGCTCATCCAGCACATCACCGACAATCCGACGTTCATCCAGCCGGATTTCCGCCGCAACGAAACGCTCGGTTTCCTGCGCAAGCCTCTGGGCGACCTATGCATCTCAAGGCCGAAGAGCCGACTCGCCTGGGGAATCGAGCTGCCTTTCGATGCCGACTTTGTCACCTACGTCTGGTTTGATGCTCTGGTGAACTATATCAGCGCCATCGGATACCCGGGGGATATGGAGTCTTTCCGCAAGTGGTGGCCGGCCTCATACCACCTGATCGGCAAAGACATCCTGACAACGCACACAGTCTACTGGCCAACCATGCTCAAAGCCATGGGAGTCGAGCTGCCTCAAGCCGTGTTCGCCCACGGCTGGTGGCTGGCCGGGCAGAGCAAGATGAGCAAGTCCGCCGGGAACGTGGTCAACCCCATGACCATGGCCGAAACCTACGGCGTCGACCCCTTCCGCTATTTCCTGATGGCCGAAATGACCTTGGGCCAAGACGCGAGTTTCACCGAACAGGCATTCGTCAAACGCTACAACGCGGATCTGGCCAACGACCTCGGCAACCTGGCAAGCCGAGTGATCAAAATGGTCCGGCGCGACCTCGACGGCTCCTTCCCTTCCGCCTGCTCGGCGGGCCCTGATGAACAAGATCTGGTCGATGCTACACTCGGGGCAGTTGGCCACATGGAGTCTTACCTGTCCGCCATGCAACTGGACCGGGCCCTCAGTGAAGTGCAGGCGGCTGTCCGTGAGGGCAACCGTTACTTCGACAAGATGGCCCCCTGGGCTCTGGCGAAACAGGGCGACCGTGAAGCGCTGGCGCGGACCCTTTACAGCGGCGCGGAATGCCTGCGTATCGTCTCAGGGCTGCTCTACCCGGTTATGCCCGAAAAGATGGCTGAGCTCAGGCGGGCTTTGGGCCTCGCCGGCGATGAGCTGGAACCCAACGTCGCACGACTGTCGACCTGGGGAAACCTGCCCACCGGGCGCCCCCTGGACGACATCAAGGCGCTGTTTCCACGAGTAGACACGAAGAAGACAGCTCAGCCCAAGCCCAAGCAAAAGAAGGCCAAGAAGAAGACGCAAGCGGTCGTCGAGCTGATTGACATCGAGGACTTCAGTAAAGTCACGATGAAGACGGCCAAGGTACTCGAAGCCGCTGTCGTGCCGGATTCTGAGAGACTCCTGAAACTCCAGGTCCAGATCGGAGCTCAGCAACGACAGATCGTCGCCGGGATTGCCAAGTACTACGCGCCGGACGACCTGATCGGTTCGACGGTCGTGGTGGTGGCGAACCTGAAACCAGCCAAGCTCATGGGCGTGGAATCGAATGGGATGCTTCTGGCGGCAAAGTCCGGGAAAGCGCTCAAGCTTGTGACGGTCGATGGCGAACTGCCCACGGGCGCTTCGGTCGGGTAGCTGGCGGGCAGGCACGCGCACCAGGATTCGTGCTTGGACCTGGGGCGTCGCCTGCCGATGGAGCGACCGCGTCCGCGCGGTCATTGCTCTCTGGGGTGGCCTCAGGAATGCCTGCGTCGCTCGGCTTCGCGCTGCGGACCAGTACCAAGCTGTCGAAGTCAGGGCGTACACTGACTTGCGCAGCTTGGCACCAATCTGCCTGAGGACGGTTGAGGCAGCTTGGCCATTTCTGACTGAGCACGCCCCCGCCTAACCAAGGGGAACCCTCTTTCGCCGGCTCCTCACTCGCAAACACACGTCCCCGGAGCTATAGTCCGCGTTTCTCTATGGCGTGGATGTCATAGGAAAACCTGGGACACCTAATGGCTTCTGCTGTGCATAGACAACTTAGTCGACTGGCCGGGAAGAAGAACTGGGGGCGTGGGCTCAAGCTCCTGGCTGAGGGGGCCGTTCTTGACCTCCGGCGATCAGGCCGGCTGATCGAATCGCGGGTAGCCAACGCAAGCGGCACGTTCGAACTCGTCAGGCTGAGCTTCATCAAGGAGCGTATCGCCTGCAGATGCAGCTGCAGGCAACCCGGTGAGCTCTGCGACCATGCAGTGGCATCCCTCCTGCAGCTGCTTGAGGATGAGCCCGACGTTCTGGACTTCCTCGAACGGCATGACGAAGCCCCGGCGACCGTATTCCCGCCGACCGACGAAGAGAAGCCCGGGACACCGCCTCCCCAGGCCCCAACCCCTGACGGAATCCGGGGACCGCGCCAGGAAGCACTCGAGTCCCTCTTCGGCAAATCCGATCGCGCGGCTCGGCTTGAGTTGGTGATTGCAGGCCCATTGATCACCATGGAGAGTCGCTGGCGGAAGGCGCGCATCGAGGCATCGATAAGCCATCGCGGCAAAGCATACTCCGGTACTAACATGAAGCGCCTGGTGGAGCTTGGGCACGCTGCCGGAGACATGCAGCTCAGGGATTTTTCCCCCCAGGAACAGCAGATTATGCGCTTTCTGGTCCGCGAAGCCGACATGGTGGGCACGGCCTTCCAGGCAACAGCCTATGACATGTCAGACTTCCTGCACACGGCTGCGGGATTCGAACGCCTGAGGACGGCGGGAGGCCAGGTACGCGTACATGTACAGCGGGCGGATCTGGTGCTGACGGTCAAGAGCAATGCCTCGGGTGGACTGGTGACCCCCGGCTTGCGACTGCCCGGCCGGGGCCTGTTGCCACGAGCCCATGTAACCCATATTGCGGGCCGCGGGGGATACTGGTTGGGCGTGGACCGAGAGTTCTGGTGGCTCCCGGGAGTCATTCCTTCCCCTTGGCTACGGTTCTTCCTGAAGGGGGAGCCAACGGAGCTGGCGCGAGCCCACCTTACAGAACTCGAAGAGCTCTGTACCAGCGCAGCATTCCCGGCAGAACTGGTGCCGGCCGAGTCAGCCCCTGAGCTGGTGTCGCGCACGGGGCGCTGCAAACCGGTTCTCTGCCTGGACTGGCACCACAAACGAATCTCGGCCACGCTCGAGTTTGACTATGACGGACAACGGGTCAAAGGCCCTACGCCGGTCATTCTCTGGGAACGACGGCGGTTCGTCACCCGAGACGATAATGCGGAGAAGACCAGCCAACGCTCTCTGGTCAGCGCAGGCTTTGCCTCCCAGCGGGAGGGAATGGGGGAGCGCTACACGATGGAAGCCCCGGAGACGATCGCTGCTTTCCTGGACACCGATCTCGGCCGTTTGGGAAAATCCTGGTTGCTCTACTGGACGCCGGGTTTCAGTGAGCTCCGTCAGCGCAGCGGCATGCTGAAAATGACAGTGGGACAAGGCGAGGAGACGCCATCCTGGTTCGAGCTGGACTGCTCGCTGACCGATGCCGACGACCAACCCATCCTCTGGGATGACATTCGCCGTCCGGTGATGAAGGGGCGTCAGGTGGTTCTTCTGCCTTCGGGAGCCGTTGTGCAGATTCCCAAAGACCGCCAAAGACTTCTCCGACTGCTCCTCCGCCGTGCCGTCGAACATGAGGGTAACCGGTTCCGCTTCGGTATCTACAGCGCCCTTCCTCTGGGCGAAGCTCTGAGCCCTTATCTCTCCGGCGTCGCCGGACGCTGGCTCACGCTGCGCGAGAGGCTTCTCAGCCCCGCCGGGAGACCAGCAGTCCCGCTTCCGGGACGGATTCGGGAGCAACTGCGCGGCTATCAGGACGAAGGGGTGTCCTGGCTCAGGCTCCTTGAGGAGTGCGGTTTTCACGGCATTCTGGCCGACGAGATGGGTCTGGGAAAGACTGTTCAGGCGCTGAGTATCATGGCGGCGACACGTCTCCGGAACGACTCGTCACCACCCCGGCCATCGCTCGTGGTCTGCCCAACCAGCCTCGTGGAGAACTGGGCGGTGGAGGCCGAACGGTTCTTCCCTATGATGCGAACAACCACGGTGCGGGGCAGCGACCGGCAACCGATTATCTCAAGGGCGGGGTCATACGATCTGCTCATTACCTCGTACGCCCTTCTGCGGCGCGACATAGCACAGTACGAGTCCATCGACCTCAACTACCTCGTACTTGATGAAGCACAGCACATAAAGAACCCGCTTACGGTCAATGCGAAGACCTGCAAGGCCCTTCGAGCTGACCATCGGCTGATCTTGACCGGGACGCCCGTGGAGAACTCCCTGAGCGAGGTCTGGTCTCTCTTCGACTTCCTGTTGCCCGGCTTCCTGGGCTCCCGCCAGGAGTTCCGCGAGGAATACGAAATCGAGGATGGCTTGGCGGAGAACCGAGTCAGGACGCTCGCGGCGCACATACGCCCGTTCATTCTTCGCCGGACGAAGACGCAGGTGTTGCAGGAGCTGCCCCCGAAGATCGAACAGGTCGTCTACTGTGAGTTGGCTCCCGAGCAACGCCTGTTGTATGATCGGATGCATCGGCACGGTCAGGAGATGCTGTACGAACTCCGACGAGGCGGCTGGAAGGACCGACGCTTCGAGCTGCTGTCGATACTCCTCCGGCTTCGGCAGATCTGCTGCCACCCGGCGCTGCTGCCCCAGGAGATCCAAAACGCCTCACGCCTCAATGGCGCCCCCTCGGCAAAGGAGGAGCTGGCAAGGGAGATCATTCTCCAAGCGCTGGACGACCAGCACCGCGTACTGGTCTTCAGCCAGTTCGTTGGCGTGCTGTCCCTCTTCCGACCGTGGCTCGAGGAGATGGGGATCCGTTATGAGTACCTCGACGGGTCGACGCGTGACCGGCAAGAGCGCGTGGACCGTTTCAACTCAGACTCCGGCATCCCTGTGTTCCTGTTGAGCCTGAAGGCGGGTGGGACGGGCCTGAACCTGACCGGGGCGGATACAGTCCTGCACTATGATCAATGGTGGAACCCGATGGTCGAAGATCAAGCCACCGACCGAACCCACCGCATCGGGCAGGAGCGGCCGGTCACAGCACTCAAACTGGTTGCGCGCCACACCATCGAGGAACGGGTGCTTGCCCTGCAGGAGAGCAAACGCGAGCTCTTCGATCAGTTGCTGTCCGGAGCCCCCACTAAGCTCGGGGAACTGACGGCCGAAGATCTTGAGTTCCTCCTCCTCAGAGGGGAAGAGGACAGTGCTCGGGAAGCCGCGGGGCAGTGATCGACAGCACCGGACCTACAGGTTGGTGTGCCCCCACAATGAGTCGCTGCCGGTCGACAGAATGCGTCCGACCTTGTACCACGTCACGTGCCCATCTACGAAGAGACAATTCGAGCCGCCGCTGTGACGCGATGACACCGCGTTGTTGACCAGGCTGTACGCTGAGTTCGGATAATCGTGCTTGCAGTACACGGCCTGGAATCCCGAAGTCCCTTCCAGAAGACTGTTCGTTCCGCGGTAGCCCCCGTTGTGACTGTCGCAGAACGCCATGTCCTCAGCCGGACGCTTGAAGCTCGAGAACTTGCGGACCAGATCGGCCCAGGACGTACCGGAATCGGCATAGCAGATGACATGACGCCAGTTGGCACCATAGCCAAGGTGGTAGTCGGGAAGCTCGGGACAGCGCCGGATCTGCTTGTTGTTGGTGTATAGGTCGATCTGTTCATACCAGCTGTTGTAGGCCGGCCCGCTGCCCGCGATGTTGTAGGATGGGAAGCGGTCGTCGTGATCCTCCGCATACATGATCATAGCGAGGCCGATCTGCTTGAGGTTGTTGCTGCATGAACTACGCTGGCTCATGTCCTTCGCCCGGCTCAACGCGGGCAGCAGCATGCTGGCCAAGATCGCGATAATGGCGATCACAACCAACAACTCGATCAGCGTGAACACCGAAATCCGTCTATCGAGATCCGTTCTCATCGTGCCTCCAGTATGGTTCTCAGCAAAGCCTGTCATACCTCAATGTCGTTTGATGTAACGCGTGAAGATAGCCACGCATTGGCGCTGTGCCACTGCCGTAGCCAGTCCAGACCACCGAGAGTGCGCACCCGCAGGAGCCAGCTTCGGCCCCCCTTGGGAGCCCATATTGCCGGACACATGGACCGCGGAGCATCAGCCGGGGACACCTTACAAAAGTGGGATGGGCCCAAACTCAGAGAGGCTATCTGCCGCCACGCAACGGCCCCCGATTGACCATACTGCGCCGGGCAATACATTAGGGGCTTGCTCAATGACATGCCGACGATCGCTCCAGCCACGCGATGGTGCGCTGGTCTAGATGCAGTTCGTGTCACGTGGCCCGACAAGACGAGATACAGAAAGGAAGATTCAGCAATGAGTCGAAGAATCATCGCAAACACATTCTCGGCGACCCTCGCCGCGATTTGCCTGGCGAGCACAGTGCCCGGACAGGAAGCGAAACCCGCGGCAAAGAAGCCGGCCCCGGCGGTCAAGGCAGCCCCGGCAGTCAAGCCGAAGGTAACGGCCACCCCGGCGGCCAAGGCAGCCCCCGCAGTCAAGCCGAAGGCAAAGGCCACCCCGGCGGTCAAGGAAGCCCCCGCAGCCAAGCCGGAGCCCAGGGCCGCCGAACCGAAGCCTGAAAACCCAGCCATCAAGATGCGCGCCCTGACCCAGGAACAGCGCAGGCTCCTCGTCGACATCCGGAGACGCGAGCGGGAACTGCAGACAACCAACGAGACGGTCAAGAAGAAGCTCGCGGAAGTCACCCAGAAGCAGACTGAATTGCAGGCAGAGTTGCGCGCCCTCCACGAGTCCCGATCCGGTATCTACAAGGAAGCCGACCCTGGTCTGACGAAGCTGTATGAGCGTCAAGGCGAAGTGCGTCGGGAACTTTCGGAACTCCGCTCAAAGCTGCGGTCCTCCCGCGGCTCGACATACGGCCGGCCCGGTTCCCGGAAAGTGCGCCCCCCACGCCCTGCCGTGCAACGCCCTGCTCTGGTAAAACCAGGCGCGGCGCCCCCGCAGCTGATACCGCCGCCCACGGCGAAGCCCGCCGCTCCAGCTGGCACGAAAGCGAAGCCCGCGACAGGCCCCACGCAGCCCAAGAAGTAGAGGTAGAGAGGGGCGATATCGTTGGCGGCGCCCCCCCTCCCCCTCCTCGTTGGGCCAAGAATGGCTCAGGCAACCCTCACCGCCATGGGCACATGGTTCGGTTGGGCCTGAAGCATGCTCTCCCCGTGCGGAGGGGGGGCAGAGCCAATGCTATTAACCTCCTCTGCCCCCGTGTCTGGCCGAAGAGTCGCCGGGTGGCACCGCCTCCCACATTGTGTGCTTCTCGAGAGTGGGAGGGGCTGCCATGCCGCGACCGTCTCCAAAGAAAGCTAATAGCATTGGGGGCAGAGAGAGCTGTCTCATCCTGACGAATCTGGTCCGTTCGCGATAGTGTGACAGCGTGGGACCGTGACAGCGTCTCCGGACTCCCGTGCTCACGCTCTCACGTTCCCAGAGAAGTGAGAATCGAACAGCCTTGGTGCGGGGGGGGCCACGGTTGCGCCTGGGCGGGAAGCCCGGTATGATAGGCGGTCTCTTCGCCTTGACAGCCTTCCGGAGGAACAGATGCCTGGATGCCAAGCCACTCCCCCCGCCGGACGTCATTCAGCCGGTTTCCCCCTCCTCCCAGCCCTGCAGGGAGCACTGCCCCGGGTATTGGTGTGCCTGACGGTTGCCTGCCTCTGCGCCAAACCCGCCCAAGCCGCGCCGGAACCCGACGACATCGGGGTCTCTTTTGCATGGGACGAATCCGGACGCCTGAGTGTGCAACACGCCGGTGAGACGATCGTCAGCTATGAACAACTCCAGCTGATCGACCGCCGTGAAGGGTGGCGCGTGGTCTCCGGCTACGGAAAGGACGTCGACCTGCAGGCCGGCGGGGGGGGCACAGAGCTCATCGTGCGGGAGGAAATCCCCCAGATCCTGACATACACCAAGAAGGCAAAGGGCATCGCCAACGGCCTACAGTGGTCTCTGCGCTATGCCATTTCTGCCGGTACGGGAACGACGGACAACTACTACTATCTGGACATCCCGGCCGGAACCCTCTACGGGACGGCGTACCAATCCCAGACACCCCGGGGGCCACGATTTGGGGAGATCACGAAAGAAGGAGGCATAGGGTCCCAGCCTCCAATCACCGGGATCACCTTCTACGACGCGAGACGGGAGCTTCAGTTCGAGCTGGGTGGGAAGGGCGCTGAATGGCGGCTGACGGACTGGTCAGCCGCGCCACATGGCTCCTTCAGGCTGCGGATTGAGAAGGCCGTGGCCGAGGCCGCCGTGGAGGCCGAAGCGACAGTCCGTCTCACGGTGCGCCCAGGCGTAGCAGACGCCGGAGCCCGGATCGCCGCCAAGGCCCGGGAGTTCAGGCGGGCGGAACGCGAGGCACAGCTTGAAGCGGCAGGCCTGAGCTCCAAAGCGCCTCTTGCTTTTGCTGTTCCGAGCCCCCCGAGGAAGACAGTCGGTCAGTATGAGGTCTTTGACCTCGACTTCCAAGTGGGCGGTACGTACACAAATCCGTTCGACCCGGAGCAGATCGATGTGAGCGCAGAGGTCAAATTGCCGGACGGGAGCACTGCGGTTCGGCCGGCCTACTTCCGGCGGGAGCCGTCCCAGGGGGCCGCGGGTTGGCGTTCGGGAAAGACCGAGGGCTGGCGTGTCCGTTTTACCCCGACACTCACAGGACAACACCGTTTCCGAATCACCGCCCGCAACCAGGGGAAGGAGGCGGCAGGACCGGAAGGCAGCTTCGACTGTACTCCCCGGACGACCCGGGGCTTTGTCCGCACCAGCAAGCAAAGCCGCCTATACCTCGACTTCGAGAACGGGGAATCCTATGTGCCCAGTGGCATTAACCTCTTCTACATGACGCGACTGGGGAAGGGGGTGCCCCCCGAACGTCTGGAGAAGTGCCTGGCGTGGATGAACCAGCTCGCCGACAATGCAGGGAACTTCGTGCGCCTTCGAATGGACTCCTGGTGGCTCGCCATCGAGATGACACCGGATCCTGAAACAGGCTATCTGGGGTTGGGATACTACCATCAGCAGACGTGCTGGGAAATCGACCAAATCTACGAGCTCGCCGCCCGACGGGGCCTCCAGGTTATGCACTGCCTCGACAATGCCAACGGGAACGTAAACGCGTCCAAACAGTCGTGGCGCAGGCCCTACGATCTCTACATCGAAGAGAATGGTGGCGTCTGTGACCAGCCGGAGGAGTTCTGGAGCCACCAGGAGGCGCGGCGCATGGTGCGAAACAAGCTGCGCTACTGCGTTGCACGTTGGGGAGGACACCCGAATCTGATGGCCTGGGAGTTCTGGAACGAGGTCAGCTGCCGGGAACCCATGATTGAGAACGCAACTCTCTGGCACCGGGACATGGCCCGCTACCTCCGCTCCATCGACTGCAACGCGCACCCGGTCACGACAAGCCTGATGGGAGACAAGACGCTGGCAGACCGGATCTGGGCTCTGCCCGAAATGGACATTATTCAGTACCATTTCTACGGTCGAACCGAACTCGCACCGGGCCTGCTGACCCTCACGCGACCCTCCATTGAGAAGCACGAGAAGCCATTCTTTGTAGGGGAATACGGCGTCGGGCCGCAGTTCAGGCCCGGGAATGCGGAGTACGACCCCGACGGCGTCCAGTTGCACAACGGCATGTGGGGTTCACTGTTCGCGGGCGGAGCCGGAGCGGGGGCATGGTGGTATGTGAAGAGTTACCTGGACAGATTCAATCTCTACGGGCAATACCGCCCCCTCGCGGAGTTCGCCCTTCGGGTCCCCTGGACGGCCCCCGAATTCCGCGTGTGCAGCCTCCCGGAGCCAACCTTCGTCGAAGCCCCGGAACAGCGACACTTCGAGGATGTTCCCCTGCCGCTCTCGTCACAGTATGCGTTCAAGATCCCTCCGGTCACGCGCATCGAGATCGACTCCCGCGGGAACCTGAAACAGCCGGAAATGCTCCGAGGACAGCTGAACTGTGCGGAAGGACGGAAAGCCCCGCCAACCTTCGTCACCTGTTTTGATCGTCCGGTTGATTTGATCATCCACGTGACACAGTCGGTCGGGGATGCCTCCAACACACTCCTGGTCGACCTGGACGGTGAGCGGGCCATAAAGACGCCCTTCCCGGCCGGCAAGGAAGCGGATCCGAAGTCCGAGTACATCGAGGCCTACGACAACTGGCGCACGGCCTACGATGAGCGGATAGTGGTGCCAGTCCCTCCGGGGCAACACGAGATCCGAGTGGAGGCCCTCGGCAAAGACCGCCTTGAGGTGGAGTACAAGCTCGGAGGTGCGGTCGCGTTCGAGGATCTGGCCCCACTCCGGGTCCGTGGTTTCCGAACGGACAATGCAATCTACGCCTGGCTGCAAAACCGCTCAAGTACCTGGCGCCGGCTGTGGGACGGGAAAGCCCCCATACCCTTGCCCAAGATGCGCCTTACCTGCCCGCAACTCCCGCAGGGAACGTACCGGGTGGAGTGGTTTGATACATGGACAGGTAAGACGTTGGGCTCGCAGAAGGTGGAGGCAGCAGACAGGCCTCTGGTCTTGTCCATCCCCCCGATCGATCGCGATGTGGCTTGCCTCATCGAGCAGGTCAAATAGGTTCAGTACGTCTGCTCAAGAAGACGTGGGCGTGAAACGTGCCACGGTCGGTAGTGCAGGCAATGAAAAACGGGAGCAGTCGAGCAATGCAGCTGGAATTCAAACCGGACTTCGAGACCGCGAAAACTCATTGGCTGGCGTTTTGGGAGAAAGAACTTCTTGACCGCCCGTGCTGCGTTGTCCGCTGCCAGAAGGACGGGGTCGAGCCGGCTCCCGGAGTCCCCTACATGGCCGGCGCGCGGGGAGACCTCCAGGCGGTGGTGGATCAGGTGGTGGCCAACGCGGCAACCGTGTGGTGGGGCGGAGATGCAATGCCAATGTACTCCCCGAGCTTCGGCCCCGACATGATCTCCTCATGGCTGGGGGCTGAGCTTGAGTTCGACGAACGAAACTACGGTACGAACTGGATTGTCCCCTCCATTGAGGACTGGGAGGAGTCACTGCCAATCAGACTGGACGAGGCGAGCCCGTGGTGGCAGCGCATGGTCCAATTCTGCGAGCTTATGGCAGCAGGCTTTGAGGGCAAGATGCTGGTGGCCCATCTGGATCTGCACAGTGGAATGGACGCCCTGTCAGCCATGCGGACACCCGAGAAGCTGTGCTTTGACATGATGGACCTCCCCGAGACCATCGACCGAGCCGTCCAGAGCCTCAACCCCGTCTACAGAGACGTCTACCAAGGTCTCTATGACGCCGCTCAGATGCAGCGCTACGGCACCTGTGGATGGGTCCCGGCCTATCACCCGGTTCGGACCAACACCATCCAGTGTGACTTCGCCGCGCTCATCGGGCCGGACCACTTCAAACGCTTCGTCGTGCCAGGCCTTGAATACGAGGCTGCTTTCCTCGAGCACACCGTGTACCACTACGATGGTCCTGAGTGTCTCGTGCACCTGGACGCCATCTGCTCAATCGACGGACTTGACTGTATCCAATGGACAACCGGAGCCCGTAACAAACCCTTTATCGAGTGGATGGACCTGCTGAAGGAAATCCAGGCCAAAGGAAGAAGCCTCTGGGTCCCCTGTAATGCCGAAACCATCAAGATCTTCCACCGTGAGCTTGATCCGCGACTCCTCTTCTACGACTGCCGCGTGCAGAACCAGAAGGAGGGGGATGACGTCCTCAAGTGGCTGGTCGCCAACACCTGACAAAGATGCCGCTGAAACGCAGTCGACGCGGGAGCACGGAAGAATGAATGACGTCTTGAACAGACTTGCCGGCTGGGCTGCGGTAATCGCACTGACCGCGGGAGCCGACGCTGTATACGAGTGTGACCACTTCCGGCTCACCCTCGGGACCAACGCGACAGTCGCCTCCCTGACCACGGTCCCTTCCGGTCGAGAGTGCATCGTTTCCCCCTCCATAAAGCCTCTCGTGGACATCCGGATCGGCGCGAAAACGCATCGACCCAGCCGGTTGACCACAACAGCGACCGGCTTTGAGGTGACGTTTGCCGACGTGGACACCGTGCTGGCCTACACAGTCACATCCGCCCCGGATTGGGTTGTCTTCCGGCTTGACAAGATCGCGGGGACACGGCCCGGGAAGATGACGCTGCTCAGGCTTCAGTCGGCCATCGCAGAAACCGTGGGTAGACGCCTCAACATCGCCTATGACGATGAGACAGCCCTGTGCCTCCTGGCCGCCAACCGGCAGCCGGACTGTGGGGTGGACGGCCGAAAAGGCGTTTTCCTCACGGCGACAACCCAGGATGCACCAGGCCCCAAACTGGAAGGCTCTGCGGTGGCTCTGATTGCCTGTCCGACGGGAGGCTTCAAGGCGATCGCCCGCAACGCTTCCCACGCCTTCGGCATGCTCACCAATGAGGATGCTGCCGGCGCACCGGTTAAGGACACCGACCTTGTGCGTGGGTCGTACTTCTTCATCTCGCTGGGAGAAGACGATGTGGACAAGGCGATCGACTACTGCAACGCAGCCGGCATCCGGCAAGTCATGATCAGCTCCGGCGCCTGGTGCAGGAGGGTCGGTCATTACGTGTTCAATGAACGCAACTACCCCAATGGCGTTGCCGGGCTCAAGGGCGTTGTCGACCGGCTGCACGCCGAGGGAATCCGAGTCGGCATGCATACCTTTGTCTCGAAGATCTCCAAGACGGATCCCTACGTATCGCCGGTCCCGGACACGCGCTTCTGGCGGAAGTTCGAGACTGTTCTTGCCGACAGCGTCAACGCGACACAGGACACGATCCGAGTTCAGGGCAGTCTGCGGGACTGGGCAGGGAGTTCAACCACGGCCGACAAGTACTGGGAGGGGGGCGTTCACAAACACCGAGATGTCATCATTGGCATGGAGATCATTCAGTATGAAAAGACTGGGCCTGAGGGCGTATGGAACACGTTCGAAGGCTGCAAACGGGGCGGCTATGGCACGAAGGCAGCCGGACACAACGCGGGAGAGCCCGCCGTTCACTACGGAGTCGACGGCTGCATCAACGGGTACATCATTGACCAGGAAACCGACCTGATGGAGGAGGTCGCCGACCGGATAGCGGACATCTTCAACACATGTGGGTTCGACATGGTCTACTTCGACGGCGGCGAGGACGTGGATCGCAGGCGTTACCGGTACTACGTGTCGAACTTCCAGGAACAGGCGATGAAGCGGTTCACGAAGCGCCCCATCGTTCACATGGGTACGGTCATGACCCACCGCCTCTGGCACTCGTTTGCCCGCAGCTCAACCGTCGACACGTACCTGAACACACTGCACGGCGCGATCATAGGCGGGAAGCCGCCCGAGAAATGGCCAACGGTGAAGGAGCACATCAACCGCTCTGTCCGGTACATGCTGCGCGTCCGGAAGTCCATGATGCCGGGCGAGCTCGGCTGGTTCGGAATCTGGGCCAAGAAGAACAACACGGACGGGCTGCAGCTTGATGAAGCGGAGTACCTGATGTGCAAGAGTCTCGGCTATGACGTCCCCGTCTCCCTGCAGACCAGCTTCGCATCCATGGAATCGCACATACTCACGCCTGAGATTCTTGAGATCGTCCGGACCTACGAGGAACTGCGGCTGGAGCGATCCATCTCGGCTGAAACGTCTCTGAAGCTCTGCCAGATGGACCGGGACTATGCCATGATCAACCACGACGGTCGACGGGAGTTCGTCCCCATGGCGGAACTCCCGACCGTGGGCGGAACGCATGACGTCCGGGCCTTTGTGGGATCGATCGACGGCGGCAGTGTGGCCACCGTGTGGCACTACCTCAGGGATGGCACCATAGCCCTGGACCTGCCACCAGGTTCTTTGCGACTGACCACCTTTGCAGGTAAGGAACTCACATTCGGGAAGCAGAACGGACGCCCGGTCATCCCGGTCGACTCGAGCCGACACACATTGCTTTGCCGGGGTGTTTCGGTAAGCGAACTCACGAAGGCCCTGGACGGGGCATCCCTGGCCGTCCGTCCTCCTCGCCGGCTCTTCCTCCGCGCGGCTGACTTCAGCCGTCTGCAGGGCAAGATGGGGAAGGGCTCGGGGCTTGCCGTTTCGGAGCCGGATGCACTGAGCGGCGACACGCTGCTCTGCACGGGCAGCTCAAACTACACGAAGACCAACCAGTGGTTTGCGGAGTACACTGTAGACATCCCGGCGAAGGGGCGGTGGACAATCTGGGGGCGGGTCAGGTACCCAACCGGGACGGACTGCTCCTTCGGCTTCGTCCCGGCCGGAGAGGAAGCGACCCTGAAGGGGAACCAGGTGTTCGGGAACTGTGGCGTCAACAAGAAACGCTGGCACTGGACCGGGCGGGGTGGGGGATCGACCACCGTCCCTCCCGGAGCGCCGATTGCGCGCGTCCTGGAAGCAGGTCCGTTCACCTTCAGAATCTACGCTCGTGAGGCCTCGGGATCGGTGGCGCTCAATCCCCGTCTGGATGTGATCTGCCTGACAGATGAACCCGGCAGTATTCCCACCGACGAGGAAGCCCGCAAGGCCTTGGCCCAACCGTGAACACGCGACCGTTGGGGGCCTAAGTGAAGGCCGTCCATCAAGACGCTCACAGGTTCCAGGAAAGGAGCACGTAAAGCCCATGCCCACGCGACAGCTGTTCCCTGCCATTGTGGCCCTTCTCCCCCTCTTGACGCTTCCATTATCGGTGCTCTCAGCCCCTTTTGAGAGCAGTTGGTCCAGTGCCTCGGCTCGCACGTGGACTGGGCCGGAGTATTGGGCCAATCGCCTGCAAGACTGGCAGGTCCGGGAAGGACGCCTGGAATGTGTTACCAGCGGGGGAAATCGGAACGTGAATCTGCTCACCCGGGAGCTCGCCGATCGCCCCGGTGACCTCACCATTCGCGTCCGCCTCGGAGCTTTGGGGGACGCCGCACAGCTGAGCCGCGGGTGGGCCGGAATCAAGATCGGGACCAAGGGGAGGCTCCACGACATTCCGGAGCTGGCTGACTACCGCGACAATGCCATGCGGGGACGAGGCCTCGACGCTGGAGTGACCACAGACGGACACCTGTTCATCGGCCGGCCAACATCGCCGCCGCCGCGAGTCGGCATTGATCGCACAAGCTGGAAGGTCCACCGGGTCAGCAGCCAGCACAACGACGGCGATATGGCGGCTCAAAATGCGTTTGACGGCGATCCCCAGACCATCTGGCACTCAAAGTTCGGTCAGGGCGGAGCGAAGTACCCACACGAGTTCGTTCTCGACCTGGGCCGTTCACTTGACATCCACGGCATTGCCTATGTCGGGCGTCAAAGCCCAACGATCGGCCGGATCAAGGGCTACCAGCTATTCGTATCGGAGACATCTGAAGCCTGGGAAGCCGCTGCCGAAGGAGCCTTCGAGGATACAGAGGCGCTCCAGGAAGTCCGTTTCAAGCCGCGTCGAGGGCGCTACCTGAAGCTCGTCGCCACGTCGGGGATAATGCCCAGACCGGCCGCGGTCATCGCCGAGCTGTTCGTTTTTGATGCTGGTGCCGACAAGAAGTCGGACGACGGGAAGAGCGCATTCAGTGGGCTGCTCAAACCACACATGGCGGACCTGGCCCTGGCTTTGGCCGCTCAGCCCAACGGGGAGCGATACGACCTGACCTTGCAGGCAATAAACAGTTCCACGGGAGCGGTCCTCGCCCAAACGAAAGGCAGCGCTTCGGCCCAACAGCTCACCGGAGGGTTCGCTCTGGTCTGCAATGCGGGGCTCCCCCCCTCCCAGGGAAAACGCGGTCGCCGAGGAGGTAACTCTCGACCGGGGGGCAAGGTCCGGTTCTGGTTCAGTAACTGGCACATCGGCGGCAGCAAAGTGGATGAGCATGACGACCGCACGTTCGGCCCGATCCTCTGGTCGCAGTACACGCTGAGCCATGGCGTCCTCAAAGTCACGGCACAAATGGCGCCGATCGGAGAACTGGACCAACAACACGTCCGACTGGAAGCCAAGCTGGATGACGGTTACCGCGAAGTGACTCGAGCAACCATCGATCCGGATGCCCGGACGGCCACCTGCCGCGTGGTGGATTGGGACGCCTCCCGAGATACCCCCTACCGTCTCGTCTACGCCCTGAAGCAGTCCGACGGAACCCTACAGGACCACGTCTGGACCGGCACGATCCGACGCGACCCGGTAGACAAGGAGACACTCGTCGTTGCCGCATTCACCGGGAACTCGGATCCCGCCTTCCCGAACAACGACATTGTCAAGAACGTCACCATCCACGATCCGGATCTGCTGTTCTTCTCCGGGGATCAGATCTACGAGAACGTTGGGGGCTATGGCACCGAACGAAAGCCGGTCGACCGAGCATGCCTCGATTACCTGCGGAAATGGTACATCTACGGATGGGCCTTCCGGGAACTCATGCGAGATCGCCCATGTGTGAGCATACCGGATGACCACGACGTGTATCAAGGCAATATCTGGGGCGCCGGGGGGCGCAGCACCACCCGCGACAACCTGGGGGGATACGTCATGCCTGCCCGTTGGGTCCGCATGGTCGAGCGGACGCAGACGAGCCACCTCCCTGACCCGTTCGACCCAACCCCGGTCGAGCAGAATATCGGGGTCTACTACTGCCATTTGCTCTACGGCCGAATCAGCTTTGCCGTCCTTGAGGATCGGAAGTTCAAGTCCGGGTGCGCTGGGCTTGTTCCACCCACAACCGCAGGACGCCCGGACCATGTCATCGACCCGGACTTCGACCCGAAGACCGCCGATGTCGAAGGGGCTCAGTTGTTGGGCGATCGACAGCTTCAGTTCCTGCGCGAGTGGGCCGCCGACTGGCGTGGGGCTGATATGAAGACGGCCCTGTCACAGACAGTCTTCGCCAACGCGGCGACTCACCACGGCGGAGGCAACCGCTACCTCGTGGCTGATTACGACTCTAATGGCTGGCCTCAGGCAGGACGACGACGAGCCCTGCACGAGATCCGTCGTGCATTCGGCTTCATGGTTGGCGGGGACCAGCACTTGGCCACGATCATCCACCACGGCGTCGAGACCTGGAACGACGCTGGTTGGTCGTTCCTCGTGCCGTCCGTCACAAACTTCTATCTGCGCTCGTGGTTGCCGAAGAAGCCGGCGAACCGGTCGCTCCCGGGGCTCCCTGCGTACACGGGCGAGCATCTGGATGGCTTCGGAAACCATGTCACGGTCTGGGCTGCTACGAACCCCGAGAGAGACTTCGGTCCGGAACCGAAGTGGCTCCACAGCAAGAAACCCGGCTATGGCATTGTGCGCTTCAACAGACCGAAACGCACGATCACGATGGAGTGCTGGCCACGCTACGTAGATCCCCGCGATCCCGCCTCCGGCTCGCAATACGGCGGCTGGCCCAAAACGATTTCACAGCTGGAGAATTACGGGCGGAAGCCGGCGTCATACCTGCCGACCGTCCGGGTCCGAGGGGTCGCCAATCCCATCATCCAGGTGGTGCGAGAGGAGGGAAATGAGGTCCTCTATACCGTGCGAGTTTCCGGGCTCAAGTTCAGCCCTCACGTTTTCGGTCCGGGAACCTACACCGTTCGCGTGGCCCCCGAGCACATCGCTGAGAAGGCGAAGGAAGTGACGGGGCTCAGCCCAACGCAGAACCGTGGGCAGGGAAAGACGATCGACGTGACCTTCTGAACACACACCCGAGAGTCTGTCTCCGAAAGGGAGCTCTGCATGCCAACAGCCCGCAGACACAGTGTACTGGTCCTCCTGTGCGACCAACTCCGCCCTGATTTCCTCAGCGTCTACGGCGGTGATGCGGTCCCGACCCCCAACCTTGACCGACTCGCCGACAGGGGCGTCGTCTTCGACCACGCCATCACGCAATCCACCGTCTGTGCTCCCGCCCGGGCGAGCATGATGACCGGTCGTTATGTCTCCGATCATGGCGTGTGGACAAACGACGTCCCCTTCCGAGATGGTGTCGAGTATCTGCCAGAGCGCCTGAACGAGCTGGGCTATGCCACTGCGGCATTCGGGAAACTGCACCACTTCCCCGCGGACGATGCAAAGGGCTTTAAGCATGTCCGGCAGATGGAAGAAGGACGGCTTGGGGACGATGAACCATATCTGGCCTGGCTGAAAGGACGGCATCCCGAAGTGACCCGCATGTGGAACGCTCAGGATGGTCACTTCGCGTTTGGTGAGGACGAGTACTACGAACACTGGATCGCCTCCGAGGCGATTCGTTTCATCGAGACGCACCACACGGCGAGCCCGGATCAGCCATTTCTCGCATGGGTCGCGTTCCAAGGCCCGCACGGTCCCTTTGATCCCCCCATTGAGCTGCGTGGAACGTGCAGGGAAGAACGGCTGCCGAAGCCGCTGACGCGTAACGTGGATCCAGAAACCCCGGAGCCTGAAACTGTGCAGTACCGACGCGCCCGGGAGCCCGGGCCGACGGACATCGAGCACATCATGCGCTTACGGGGCGCTTACGCCGAGATGATCGTGGCAATCGACAACCAGATTGGCCGGCTCCTGGACACACTCGAACAGACCGGCACTCTAGATCAAACAACCATCATCTTCTCGGCAGACCACGGCGACATGCTGTGGGACTATGGCATCACGGCCAAAGGCCCCTTCCCTTACCGAGGCCAACTCGACATCCCCATGATCGTGGCCAACCACCACGCCCTGACTCCGGGAACGCGATCCGTATCCCTGGTAGGAAATATCGATATTCCGGGGACGATTCTGGACATCGCCGGGGCAAAACGGGGAATCGGGATGTCCCGTTCACTGCTTGAGCTCGGCCGTGAGTATCCGGTGAACCCGCGAACGGTCAACTACAGCGAGTTCTGTGACTCGGTCCGCACCGTTGAAGACCACCGCTATCGCTACAGCTACTACCCCTTCGAAGGGGTTGCCGAACTCTACGACCACAGCGAAGATCCGGACGAACAGAGGAATCTGGCGGGAAAGGAGGAGGCCGCCTCCGTCGAACGCCGATTCCTGCAACACCTCCTCGATTTCGCCGTCATGTCACACGGGTTCCGGGTCGAGGCCCACGATTTCGTCCCGACAAAGCAGGAAGGGGCAAGGCATAAGGCTCCACACTACCAGGACGACTTCGATGTCGTGTTCCCACTTAACGCGCGTGAGGTGGACCGTCTGCGGGAAGCGGGGCTGGACACAGACTTCAATGAGTTCTGCCGCAGGAAGGATGTTCTGCACAGTTACTCCCCTCCCTATTGGGAAGCCTGAACACCACGCAATCAACGGCGAGAGTAGAGCATGCCTGAGCAGCAGGCCAATGATTCCGCCCCCTGGTGGGACGACCGGCACCGCCCCCGAACGAGCGACGTTCGAAACGCCTTGGAGGAATGCAGCCGGCAAGTTGCGGCCTGGGGCCTGGCCCTGCCGGCCATCGACCCAGTCGTGGTCGACTTCGGCCTGGGCGACTTCCGCCGACGGGGCCTGATCCAGTACACCGTGGCCAATGAGGTGGCGGCGGGGTACTGCGGAAAACTCCTGTTTGTCTCGGACGGCCAGACCTGCCCGGCTCACCGACATGCCGTCAAACACGAGACCTTCTTCGTGATGCGGGGCCAGGTTGTGATGAACATCGCGGACCAGACGAGAACGCTTTCTCCGGGCAAAACGCTTACCGTGCCCACTGGTGTCACGCACTCCTTCACGGGCTGTGGGAATGCCCTGTTGCTTGAGGTATCAATGCCGTCGACCGCCGGAGACAACTGCTTTCTTGACCTCCGAATCGGCGACCGTGGCGTCGTGTGAAGGCCGAAATACCGGTCGAGCGACATGACACAGAGAGACGGGACCAGTGCCATGCCGGAAGATAGTCGAGCACATTTCCCAACCGGTGACGAACCGACCTTCGGGCGAAGGCTCTCGACCGCAGTGGCCGGACCTGCGCTGTGGGTCGCTCTCCAATTGGAGCGCGGACGGCGTGACAGCATCCTCATTCTCCGCGTGGAAGGGGGACAACGGACAACGACAACCATCGACAGCCAGGGTTTCTGCCACCAACCCGCCATAGCCACACTGCCCAACGGGAATGCGGTTGTGGCCTGGAATGAGGCCAGGCAGGCGGGGGGATGGGCGATCCGATGCGCGTTCCTTGACGCGGCTACGGGGGTTGTGTGCCGAGAAGAGACCGTCCACGCCGGCCCGGCCTGGTGTCTCCCTCCTGCCGTCACCGTGGATGGGCGAGATGTTTGGCTCGCCTGGCCGCAGCGCGAAGAGAGCGGCCAACGCATCCATATGACGCGCCGTTCGAGCACGAGTTGGCAGCAAACTGAAGTTGTCTCGGAGACAGACGCTGATGCCTTCCGTCCGTCTCTTGCGAGTGCCAACGGCCGGGTCTTTCTGGCCTGGGACTGCTACCGGGAAGGCACCTATTCGCTCTCGGTTCGTGACATCGCGTCACCGGGCCCGACGACGCGCCTGTCTCCTCCCGCTTCCCAGCGCTGGCTCAACCCCAGGTTGCTCGTGGGGCCCGGTGACGCGGTGCATGCCACGTGGACAGTCATCGAGGACGTGATGGATGACCGCGGTATCGCCGACCATGCGGTGTCCGCGCCGGTAATGACGCTTACGGCATTTCCAGGCGCACAGGTGGCTGGGAACGAGCCAGCCGCCGTCGCAGACATGCGCGACGGACTGCTGGCCACTGACGCCTGTCCTTACCGAGGCTACGCAGGGCTGCGGCGCAACCCTCAGCTCACGATGACCGACGACGGGCACCTCTGGTGCTGCTGGGAATCCCGGTTCGGCAGTGATGAGACCAGTACGGCAGGGCACCTGCTCGGTCGCTCTCTTAGCCACGCGGGTGTTTGGGGTGAGCAATGCATCCTGCACAGTGGGGGATATGCCTACTCGGTGCCGCCGCACTGGCCGACCGATGGTCTGCCGGTTGCATTCCTGCACGCCGACTCTGCAGGATTGGATATCGTGCAGTCTTCCGTGGTTGACGACGTTCAGCCGCACGCACGCACGGCGCCGCCCGAACGCTGGCAACGGTGGCAGGTCAAAGACCTCCGCCTTCCCGAGCGCGAGCAGAGATCGGGCCACGATGAGGAGATGCAGCAGGTGTTCTGGGCTGACACGCATTGCCACAGCGAGATAAGCTCCGATGCTGAAGGTCATATCGATGAACTCATCCACTTCGCGCGAGATGTGGCCGGGTTGGACGCAGTATGCATCGTCGACAACGACTACTACCCACACAAAGCACTGAGCTCGGCGGAATGGCAGATGGCCCAGGAGTTCGCCAGGAGATGCACCGAGGAAGGGCGGTTCATCGTCCTGCCGGGATGGGAATACACCTACCACCGCAGGGATCTCGTCCCCTCGTTCAACCATCGCGTCGTCATGTACCCCCGGCCGGGCTGGCCACTGTTTCGCCGCACGGATCCCCAGGCCCGCTGCGAGAGTGATCTCCTGCAGCAACTGCAGAAGACCCCGGCAGTCTGTTACCCGCACCACTGCTCCTATGAGATCATCGACAATCGGTTTGAGCGCAGTGTTGAAGTCTGTTCCTCGTGGCGGGTGTGTCTTGAGGAGTCGGATTTCACTATGGGGCAACTGCGCGATGGCCATAGATTGGGCTTCATTGGCTCAAGTGATTCTCATCGGGCCGTCCCGGGATTGGGGGGAGCGCTGACCGGCATCATCGCGGCGGATCTCACCCCCGAGGCACTGTTCGCGGCTTACAGAAACCGACAGACCATCGCCACCCAGGGCCACCGGGTCAACATTGACTTCCGGATCAACCACGCGATCACAGGCGGAGAGATCACCGTTGATTCCGCGCCACAGATCAGCGCTTACGTCCGAGCACCAAAGCCGATCGAGTTCATCGAGCTGATCCGTGATGGAGCCTGCCTTCGCCGCTGGGAGCCGGCGGGAGATGAGGAGAAGATTTGCTGCGACGATGACTGTCCACCAGGCGAATATGTCTACTTCCTGCGGGTGAAACTGGTCGGCGATCCCTCCCTCAACGTCTCCTCGGCAGAGAGCTACCTCGGTCCGTTCAAACGGTCAGGCCGCTATCCCCACAATCTGGCTCGGGCCCGGGGGCCATTTGCGTGGACCAGTCCAATCTGGGTGACGCGACGCTGATCGCCGGTGCCGACCACGCACAGCGTAGGTGAGACTCGCTGTCGAAACAGAGCCGCAACTTTCGGGAGCGGGACTCCTTGTCTGCGGAAACCGCTCCCGTAAGTCGCAGCTTGGACGGAAAGGTGTCTTTCCCGGCTCGCAATGTGGGAGCGGGTGCCATCCCGCGATGATTCTGTCCCAAGGAGAATCCGTGCACAGCGTAAGCGGGGACCCCTTGTTTGGGGAAACCGCTCCCGTAAGTCGCGGCTCGGAAAGAAGAGTACCCCCGCCGGCGGAGCCGCGCACAGCGTAAGCGGGGATCCTGTCGGCAGGGAGAACGCGGCTCGAGGCAGCCGCGGGAGCGAGAACGAAACAGGGCCTGCCGCCAGTTGAAAACCGTGCGCAAACCCCGTAGTTTAGTTTCACTTGAACCGAGACCCGTGGGCCGCGAGGGATGCCCACCACCCGGGAGGAAATGCGCAATGGAAGAACTGACGTGGATGGTGTACGCGGCGGGCTATGTGCTGGCGGCCATGGTGCTGCTGTGGTTCAGCAAGAAGCTCTTCGACGTGCTCACGACATACTCTGTCGAGCGCCAGCTGACGGAGAAAGACAACCCGGCCGTCGGCCTCTTGCTGACCGGGTTCTTCCTCGGCATCATCGCTGTGCTGTGCGGCGTCTTCATGGGCGACAATGAAGGAGAGCTCACGCTTGACGCCTTCCTCGGCGAGTTGGGGCCAGTCGTGCTCTACGCGTTCCTCGGCATGCTACTCTTGTTCCTGGCCGGCGTCGTCAACGACAAGTTGATCCTGCACAGTTTCGACAACGAACGGGAGATCATCGACTCCAAGAATACCGCCGTAGCCGTCATCATGTTTGCCACATACGTCGGCTCGGGGCTCGTCATCGCAGGTGGAATCCACGGATGCACAGGCATGCTGTCCGCCGTCATCGGGTTCGGGGCAGGGCAATGCGCCCTGGTTGCGTTCGCCGCGCTCTACCAGCGCTCTACCGGGTATGACGATCAGGAAGAGATCGGGAAGAACCGGAACGTAGCAGCCGGAACGGCCTTCGGGGGGAATGTACTGGCCTACAGCATCATTCTGATGAAAGGGCTCACCATGCAATCCGGCGAGTTGACCACCGTGTGGGATCGCTCCTGGCACTTCGGTTACTACGCAATCGCAGGTGGCCTCCTTCTTATCGTGACCCGGATAATTAACGACCGGGTATTCCTGCCAAGCGCACGCATCCGGGACGAAGTGGTCCGGGACCGGAACATCAATGCCGGGTACATGGAAGCAACATTGGCGATCGGTATGGGAGTCATCCTGGTCGTCTGCCTCTGAAGTAGACACTCTGGGTACTTCCCGCCGTGACGGGGGAAAGAACACTATGAACGACACCAGCCGATCCAAGCGCTACGCTTTCATGACCGGGATCGCCGCGGCTGCCTCTCTGGTCAGCGGATGCTCGAAGACCTCCAAACAGTGGACTAACGCCCCGGGAACACGGGGCTTCATCAACCTGGACGCTGTGAGAAAGGCGTTTCAGAAGAACCAGAACGTCTCGGATTTCGAAAAGCGAATCAACGAAATCTTCGAGGGTGAAGGCCTTGTCGTCTTCAGCAGCAAAGAGACGACGAAGGGGTTCGTCCTCAAGGCCAGGGAAGATCTGGACAACGATAAGAAGGTCAGCGGCAAGGATGATCTGCTGTTCACGCTCACGATCGACAGCGCACGCAAACGCGCGACCTTGGAAGGCGCAGGCGTCAACAAGTTCTACAAGGAATCCTGGGTCTACGGGCCGCGCAGAGACCGGCGCTACAGCAACCATCACTATGGGCACCGTGGCCCGTACTTCGGACATTGGTACTGGGGACGCGGCTGGGGCGGCTACTACACGCCACGCAGGGGCTACGATGACATGTGGTCGCACCGCCGCACCTACCGAGGCTCGGGACAATTCCGTGAGCAGGTGAAACAGAATGCCAACTATGAAGGACAGATGTCCAAGAAGTACGGTGGCGGCTTCCGCAAGAGCGTGAGCAGTGATGTCAGCGGAGCGAGACAGCACTACATAGATAAAACCAGGAAATCCGGCACCATCGGCAAGACGCAGAACTCCAATGCCGGCTGGGCCGTTCGCTCCCAGATGCAGAAGTCCGGGAGTCTGGCCGAGTCAAAACACTTCTCGGCCAAGGCGGCCCGTTCAAGCTCCCGCAGCAGCAGTCGAAGCAGCAGTCGAAGCAGCGGCCGAAGCGGGGGCCGCGCGGGCGGCTTCAGAGGATTCAGCGGGTTCGGAGTCTGATTGAAGGGAAACGATGCCATACGCCAAGGACTTGGCCGGAACGACATACGAGTTCCGGCCGAACCATATGCTCGAATACCGGGATGATCCCTGGGACGTCCGGATCTCGATCGGCGACGCGCCTCTTGAAGAAGCCTTCTACATGACGATAGAAGACCCGAGAGCCACGGAGCTGCCGATCCGTGAGCTCCTGGAGCAACATGTACTCAATGTCGAACAGCGCGGCCGACTCGACATTGAAGCCTACCCTGAACTGCCTTTCATGCAGGAAGAGTTGGCTCAGTATTACCAGAGCCAGACGACCGGCCAACTCGCGCTGGAGATTCACCTGAATCACGATCCATCCGGCACCGCCATTGCACTCTCCAACCGCGCATCAAGACACCTCAGCCTGTGCACCATAGAGGAAGAATCACTGACCTACCGGATTCTGGACCTCGTCTTCACACCGGTCATCAGTGAGCTGGATACACAGGAGAAAGATCGCATACGCCACGAATACAGCGCGATCTTTGTGCTCATGTGTGTGGCGTTTCACCAGGAAACTGGCGGCGAGGACGCCGGGCAGTTCATTCGGGACCATGCCCTGGACGGTTTTCTGAAGGGGAAGTCCAGTGACAAGTACACACATGTCACCTCCGCCCTCCGGGATCTCGAGAAACGTGGCCACATCAAACGAACCGAATCGCGTGGCAGCGGCCTGACTGGCAGGCTGTTCAAGCAGGTCGGCATCGAGATGACCGCCGCCGGTCAAACGGCGGTCGACGAACTGAAGGGCACTGCCCTCGATCTCTCGAAACGCTACGACCACTACGATTCCGTGGCAATCGCCCCGCCGGCGCTCGGGGTCCCGGATGGCTTCGATGTCCGGGTGCAAATGATGGAATTCGAGGAGGAAAACTGCGAGCGATCGGTTCTGCTGAGCATTCTGGACGGGGAAGGCGCGGCGTGGTTCCGGCCGGGTGAATGGGCCGACCACGTGGAGGGGCTCTCCTTCTTCAACCCCGTGCGGGAGGCGCTCGCCTACAAAACAAACTTCTCAGCTGAAGTCCTGGCCGCACTCCAGCAACTGGGCGCGAATGGTGAATGAAACTCCTTGTTTTCACAGACCGTGGCGGAAACAGCGCGGAGTACAAGCTCGCCGTTCCTGACACGATGCAGGAGTGGCGGACGAGCGCCTTCCGTACCTATATCGGGATGCCTGCGGCCGTGGCAAATGGTGTGGAGGGCTTCCTGCCCGAACCCACCGACCCCGTGCGGCATGAGTCCTTCCGTCTGCTTATGACTTCCCCGGCGTCGACACTGAACGATCCCGTCGCTCTGGTCCAATGCGGCAGCATGTTGACCGATGAAGCAACCATTTCACTTGCCGATGACTGGAACGCTGTCGAGCTCTTCAGGGACGATGCGGAGACAGCCCCCGGACATGCGTCTGACAATATGTCCATCGCGGATCGGCAACGCGACGTGTACCAAACCTGCGTCGATGACATCAGTGCCGCGTTTGACGAGTTGTTCGAGTTCGAACGCTACCCCGTTGTGGACCGACAGGGGAAATCGCTGACCGGATTGCGCGATATCGCCCCGGGTGACGGACACGATGGCACAGTCAACCTGTTGGCCGAGAAGCTCGACGCAGGCAACCAGACCCGCTTCCTTTTGCGCGTCGCACTGGCAATCCATGAAGCTCCCTTCGAGAACCTGTCAAAGCTCGTGGACGGCATTCCGTTCCGCTCCGGGGCGGAGATGTGGACCAACATGGCCCGAGGCTTCGGAGGCGTGTGCGGGGAGAAGACGGGAGCCCTTCAGTTCATTTGCCACGTACTGGGAGTGCCTTCCCGACCTGTTCTGGGCTCCACCAGCGAATTCCCCAGCGACATTGAGGAACGCATCGCCGACTGCGCTGCCCGGCGTTGTTTTGAGGACGCGCCACTGTGGGCTCAGCACTGCCTCCTGGAGGCCCAGGCAGGAGAGATGACGTGCCTGATCGATCCCACGAACGGCAACGTGCCCTTCCTCTTCCTGACCGGGACCGATCGCGACGCCTACATGAAGGCGGGGTACCGGGCGCGGATGGTCTCCCGGGTCGAGCGCCTGAACCTGAGACGAGTCACCGCCGTGACCGGGGATCAGTTGTTCACCTGGAGTGAGTTCCACGTCCCGGACATGCTCCACGACTATGTTTTCGATCAGGGGCTCGGCCTTCATATATCGGCACAGGCTTACATCGCGGTGTACTTCGACTGGGGAGGAGAGCGGTCGGCACTCATGGAACACCATTTCGCTTCCCTCGCCAAGCGAAGACGTTTCCCTCACCCACGGTTTGTTCATGCAGGCAACATGTCGTGCGTTCCCGATCCTGCTCTGCGTCGCCTCCTGGAAGCAGCACTCGATGCATTGCGGATGCGTTGCGCAGATCCCGCCTACACGGGTGACTTCACGTTCGTGATACAGCCCCTGACACCCCATTTCTGGCAACGACCAAGAATCAGCCCGGAAGTCAGAGAACAGCTCTGGCCGGAAGGAATTGATGGCTATGACTGATGGCACGACGGTACTGAATGCAGCACGTGATGCCTACCGACGCACCGCGTTCTACCGTGACCTCTATGGCACGGAACCGACCACGGTGGAGGAGGTCCCGTTCATCTCCTTTGTCGAGTATCACCACGCCCGGGGTACAGCCGATTGCATCGACCACACCCATCAACTGATCAGCTACATTCCTCCCTACCACCGGAACGTGCGGAGATTCCCCTTCACGATTGTGGAATCAGAAGATGACCTCGAAGCACGCCAGGAGCGTGTCGTCAAAGCGCTGGAGGACATCGGGCTGCCGAGCGGATGCGGCAAGCGCGTCCTCATCGTGACAGACGACGCCCATGGGCCATTCGCGTGCGACATGGAGGCCGGACTTGGTTGGGAGTACCTGCCTGCCTCAATCTGGTATTGGAATGGCCATGGTGAGGATCTGCAGCAACAACTTGATGCCCACAAGCCCGAACTGATTGTGTGGTGTCTGCCGGAAAGCCCGCCCCCGCTCATCCCACAAGCCCGAGAGCGATTACTGCTGATACACCATCTGGACCGTCCTGTCCCTGCAGTCGGTCTGAAGACCTGGCTCTTCACCGACGAAGCGAACCTGATCGCCTCGAGGCCGGACGATCGTGAGGTCTTCGACATTGATCGCACGCAGTACGCGGTCGAAGTCGATCCGCGCTCAGGTCTGCCCCACATTACCACGATCGAGCCGCGTACCATGCCCTTGGTGCGTTACGCCATCGAGCATCCGATTCCGGGCTGGGAGGCATAGACACCATGTCTACAACGAGTCAATACCATTTTGTCCGACACGGCGAAGACGTCTCCCTGGTCATGGACAGCCCTCGCTTCCGGAGTCGCCTCACCCGCTTCCTCACGAGGCTTCAGGAGACGTCACCGTTCTACGCCGAACGCTTGCTTGACGCCGGAGTTTCTCCGACCGACGATCCGGTCGAAGCGCTTGGGGCTCTACCTGTGACGACGAAAGAGGAATACCGTAACACGCTGTATCCGGAGGCCCTGAAGGCGTTGGACCAAAGGCCATTCACAGCCGACCTCAGCTCCGGCTCCACCGCACACTGCGTCCTGCGGCTCAACGCCCCGGAAGACGAACTCGCGGAGCAGGCAGTTACCGAGACCGTCTTCAAACGTGCAGGAATGCGCCAAGGCGACCATTTCGTGTGTCTGGAAGTCGGTGTTCCCGAGATCTATGACTTCTATTTCCGGGCCGCCAGACACCTCGGCGCTCGACAGACGACCTTTCTGCGACTGACCAGCAACTACGCGACCTCCGTGGCGCCGCTGGCGGGTCTGCGCCCCAATGTCGTGCTGACGCTTCCCAGTCTCATGGTTCGGGCCTGGCCCCACATCCGGTCGATCTGGACTCCCGACACGTGCCCTGTGCGCTCCTTCATTCACATGGGCGAGGCCTTACACCCCGAGCTCAAGCGGGAAATACAGGAGGCGTGGGGATGCGGTGTCTACTCCTTCTACGGGACCACTGAGATCGGGGGCATGGGAGGGGAGTGCGATTGCGCCAATGGGTGCCACTTTGACCCCGAACAGATCTGCCCGACGCTGCAGGAAGCCCGCCCGCTCGGCGATGGCATCTACGAGGGAGAGGTCTTCCTGACCACGCTGCACCTGCACCACCAGGCGATGGTAAAGTACCAGGTTGGAGATGTTGCCCGCCTGGACGACACCCCGTGCCCCTGCGGTGATCCCCTCCCCCGCCTGTCTTTCGTTGAACGAACGAATGACAGCTTTATCTTAACCGGAGACAAATTCAGGTATGCGGCCATCCTGGAGGGCTTGAAAGCCGTCGTGCCGGCGGTGCGATTCATGTCCATAGGCCTGGAGGATGCCTCCGAAGAGCGCGGGAACACACTCATGACAGTGTCGCTGCCGGAGGAACTCCACGGCCAGGCCGACAAGATCATGGAAGCTCTGAAGTTCCACATTTTCGAGCTGGACTCAGCCTTCCACGGCGGATTCGTACGTTTCGCCCTCGAGTTTCTGCCTCCCGAGAAATTCGATGAACGGAAGATCCGGAAGGTGATTGATCGGAGGAAGCATCTTGGAATATGAACCACATGATCGGGTCGCCAAGCGGGTTATGAGCTTCGCCTCGCGGCACTTCCTCGACATGCTGTCCTGCGTGCTCATTCTGGCGTCGCTCTGGTTCTACATCGGCGTCCACCGAACCCGTCGGACCCTCAAGACCAACGCCCCGGAGGCCTTCCACGAGGGAGAGATCGTGCAAATTTCCGGAATCGTCGATGGTGACGAGATCCTGCTGCTCAATCGGCTCGGGGGGAAAACCGTCCTCCGCCTCGTCGGGATTAAGTCATTCGACGCGACTGTGAGCGACCCCCTGCTTTCAGAGTACGGGAAGATCTGCTTCGAGTATCTGAAGTCCACTGCCATGGACCAGCAAGCTCAACTCGTCCTGGATCCCAAACGTGTCGACACCAAGGGACGCCTCCTGGGCAGCTTGTTGCTCAAGGACAAGGAGGGAAACTTCACCCTGAACCTGTCAGAGGACCTCATCAAACGAGGATACACACTGGTCTATACCCGTTTCGATTTCGCCCAGATGGAACGTTACCTGGAGGCCGAACAAGCCGCCGTCAATAATAGCGCAGGGCTGTGGAGCGACAGCCGAATCAAGGGACGCGCTCAGATGCTGAAAACCCTTTGGAATGAGGAGAGGGACAATGATTAGACTGCTATTCTCCCTCTGCAAGAGGATCGGGAGCGTCACTCGGCGTCAGCATATCAGCGTGGCTGTGTTCTTCATCGCGCTGTTGGTTTTCGCCGTGACGGGCTACATGTACTTCGAGCTGCCCGCAAGCCCCGACCTCAGCTGGATTGATGCCTTCTGGTGGGCTGTGGTCACCATGACAACGGTTGGGTACGGCGACTTCTTCCCGACCAGCGTAGCGGGACGCCTCATCGTTGGCTTCCCAACCATGATATTGGGCGTCAGCATCCTGGGCTATCTGCTCTCGCTCGTAGCAACGGCAATTCTGGAATCACGAATAAAGGAGGCAAAGGGCATGAAAGATATTGAGGAGTCCGGGCACGTCATCATCTGCCATTTTACAGGAGTCGACGCCCTGCTGAAGGTCGCCGCAGAAGTCCGCAGAGATGCTTCGACCGAGAATGCACACATCATCGTGGTCGACGAACACCTCGATGAGTTGCCCGGGGACTGCCAGGACAGCCGGACTCATTTTGTCCGGGGCGACCCGGCGTCAGACAAAGTCCTCGAGCAGGCAAACATCGCCGAGGCCCGGGCAATCATCATCCTCGCTGACCCAACTGATCCGCAGAACTCCGACAACCGCAACCTCCGCATCGCCCTCACTATCGACAGTGTCTTTCCCGAGACCTACACGGTTGTCGAGTGCATGAAGCCGGACAATGACGTCTTCTTCCGGAGAGCGAACTGCGACAGCGTCGTCTGCCTGGCTTCCCTCACCGGGCAGATGCTTGTTCAAGAACTCCAGGACCCCGGCGTGGGGGACATTGTGGCTGAACTCACCAGCAATAGACACGGGAAGCAGTTCTACATCGTGGATATTCCCGAGGATTGCTCCCGCTACCAACAGCTACGGGAGCGATTTGCAGCGGAGCGAGCCTTGGTGCTCGGCGTGCGGCGGCAGGAGGACAACCACCTGATGCCAGGGGCAGACTTCGCGGTGGAAGCGGGTGACAAAGCGATCCTGGTGGCGGCCGGAAGACCGGCATAGGACATAGGTACCCGTTTGCCCGGTCAGTTGGGCACAGGTCGCTTCTGAAACTCGTGCTGTAAGGGGGTCAGAACGACAGTAGGCACTGCCAGATGTACATGTTGGCCAAGCCGTCCACATCTTCCCATACGGCCTGGACCAGCCCACTGTCACCCGTGATTGGGGGAAGCTCCTGGCGCTTGGCCTCCCACGGCACACACACACCTGGCCCCGGGCGCGGGGGAACAGGATCGGGAATCAGGCTCTCCCCGCCGCTGACCACGCGTTCGTCCGCCAGATCGAGCGCGTAAGCTGGGCCGTCGTAGGCCCCGTAGTCGCGGGTAAAGTCCGTCAGGGCCTGCATGTTCTCGATGCGCGCATCATTCTGAATGATGGCGCTGGCATCCATAATGTAACCGCCGTCCTGAGCCACCCCGTCTATCACCTTGCGGCAGTGCTCCCGCACATCGTCCGGCGTCCCGTAACCAAGGACAGCATTGGGGATGCCGCCGCTCAGACAGAACTTGTCGCCCAGTCGACGATGAACATCGAAAATATCCCCCTGATCAACGTGATAGACGATGCTCCGTTCAGGGAGTTCGGCGAAACTCTCAAGATGCGCTTTCCAATCGCCCTCCGCATAGAACATGACCTGGTGACCACGGCTCCAAAGCTCCTCTATGATCGGCTTCAAGGTGGCCCAATAGTAGCGATCGAACTGGTCGGGGGAGATAAAGGGGACACACCCTCGGTGCATCCAGAAGCCGATCGGGACCTGATGCGCAGGATCGGCGGTCGACGCCGCCACGTGCAGTAGGTGCGGCATCAGGGCCTCACAAGCTGCCAGCACTTTCTCCGGACGCTCGAAGAGATCCATCGTCAAGCCCAGATACCCGCGCAATTTGTCTGCGATGATATCAAAGGGGGCCTTGAAGATCCCGGCAATGGCCGATGGCATGCCACACTCGTTGCGCAGTCGCTCGCACTGCGGACCAAAGGCGTTGAAGTAGGACAGCATCGCCATGCCGCCCTTGAGGAAAGAGAGGTTGTTCCCGGGAGAAGTGGCCTCTCCCATCGGGCTCACATCCTGGGCGACTCTGGGCAGCCAGACGTTGAGGAGGAATCCTGTGGGATCATCGATGAGCTGATCGTACTCGTCGGCCTGCATGAAGGCTTGACCTTCAGGCGGCTCGATGTACTGGAAGCCCGTGTCAGCAGGAATATCGATGCCAGGCACGGCATAGTAACGTAACCCGATGGCCTGAGTGAGTCCGGTCCAGACGTAGACCATGTTGGCCACCACAGCATCCCAATCGAAGGCCGAAGCGCACGTACATACGGCCTCGAAGGCCTTGCTGTAATCGTGAGTTACCTCTTGGCAGGTATACCCGCCAAATTTCGCCGTAAACTCAGCCGCAAAGGGCCGGATCGGCACACAGTCAGGTTTCTCATTGCGCAGAGCTGTGAGATAACGGCGGAGACGCTGGTCGTAGAGCTGGGCCATGTCGGCTGGCATGAGTAAAAACTCCTGGTAGGCAAAGGTAAGGATACTCGCCAATGCCCCATCTTAGACGCACGGCCACAGGATGTCAACACCCCACTGGTCGGCTGCCGGCATCCACAAGTGTTTGTTTGGCACCGCGAGCAACCGACGCACGACGGCGTGTCTCCTCCAGATCGCGGCAAGAGAACGTCTGAACGACACCCCAGGGCACAATCCGTGGAGCTCGCACGAGGCATAACGGAAAGGCGACAGGAAACATGAACGAACAGATCGACCTGGTCTGCAAAGGCTGCCATTTCGTGACCGAAGCACCAGCCGAGCTTGCAGGAAGAACCATGGAGTGTCCTCGGTGCAGCGAGGAGATTGCCGTCCCCGGCCCTCCAACGACACGAGCGGCAAGAAGGGCTGAGGAAGCCACGACATCCCCCAAGTCATGCCTCCTCTACATCAGTCTCATGCTGAACTTCGCGCTGGCGACGGCAGCCCTGTCCGTTGCCCTCTTCAGACCCTCGCCCCCCCCCGTTGCCGACAATCCGCGACCACTCGCCGATGAAGTGCCGACGGCTGGCCCTGCCCTTCCGGACGTTTTTGATGTCATCACGACAAGAAGGCTTGTGCTTGTCGATGACGATGGTACAGAGCTCGCCGAGCTGGGACCGGTGAAGGGGGAGGGAGAGAGTGGTGCGTTCCCGCGATTGTCACTCTTTAACCCAACCGCCACCTCGGCAGGGAAGAGGGGCATCGAACTGACCAGTTGCGCTGGACTGAACCGGTTGGTTTTCCACGACCCCACGGGAAAGCGACAGCTTGCGGCCGAGTCCAGCGCCACCAAGTCGGACAGCCAAGCCGCCGGAAGCAGCGTCAGTCTGTCTGATCGAAGCGGATGTGAACGCCTTCAGCTTCTGGTGAAAGAAGGTAGCACAATGGGGCTGACCGTTCACGGGGCTGATCGCAAGATCGCGGCTAGGTTCGGCTCCGCACGTGTCGACGAGAAAGACGTCGGCATAGCCGTTCTCAACAGCCCCGCAGACGGCAGCAGCATGATCTACACCGCTGAGGGACAAGTCGATGCCACCAAGAAACGCTGAACCACAGTGCACCACAGCGAGGACCGAGGAGAGGAGAGATGGTGGGCGGTGAGGGAAACGATCCCGGGCCTGTAAATTGCCCCTCGGGCTGATTCGTGCCTAGCCGATGAGGACCTCGGCTACCGATCCCGACGGTTTTTGTACTGGAAATTGTACTGGTCCGATTGGCGGCGCGCAAGTCGGCGGCCCGGGTTGATGGATTGGCCATAGTAGTTGAAGGGATGCCCGTGGTACTTGGGGATGCCCGGACCTTGAGACCCATGGCAGCACAAAAAGGACCCGACCCCAGTTTCCCAGGATCGGGTCGATTGAGTGAAAGGTTGATTGTCGTTTGGAGGTGAATTACCTGATTGGCTTTGGTTCGACTTGACCACACGCGAAGAAGCCAATTGCCTGGCAATGCCTCGCCAAGCTGACTCCTGTCTGAGAAAAAAAGGTGCCTCCCCCAACACGGGGCTGAGGGAGGCTATCGGCTTCAGTTAGAAGCCCATCGAGGCTATCCGGCCCTTTCCATCAGTTGCCTGAGCTTATCCATGCCTCCCGCTGCTGCAACAGCATCGCCCAGAGCTCTTTGGGCCCTTAGCTTTGCCGCTTTCTGCAGCACCTCCGACATCTTCCTCAGATCATCAGGGTCGATACCATGCCGGTTGGCATAGTCGAACCACCACTTCTCTGAAGCGTAGTCTTTGGGTTGGGGGTGCGTGGAAATCTTCGGAAGGATACCAAGATCGCCAAGTTTGCGAGCACAACCCGACATGGGCTTCAGTCGCCCAGCCTTGTTTGCATCGAAGAGCAGTTTCTTCGAGCCATCAGATGGCTCGAACCAGTAGCTCTCATTCCCATCAGCGTCTTGGACCTTCTTCAGCACTCCGACATCTTCTGGCACAAGTGCCGAAAACGTCCCGACGGTCAGCTGCGAAGCTTTGAGCTCCGTAGCTGTGCTCTCGCTTTGTGCGAGAGTCTTTGCGTGCTCATACATTAGATTTCTCCTTGTATTGAGCATTCTCCGACTCTCGGTCCGGGCTGACTCCACGTAGCTGCTATCGGGGTTCACGATGGAACCCTTATGCATTATGTGAGGTTGGATATGTACCCCTGGACCACTGCGAGATCACTGGTCGCACACATACCGGTATGCGACACCCAGCCGATAAAAGCTGGTCAAGTTCTCAAAGAGCACGGTCTGTCTGACCCGACCTGTTGCGGGCATCAACAGCCTTACTTATACAATATGAGGCGGGTCAACCATAGTCAAGACTGTGAGCCCGACGGTCAGGGCCTCGACAACGACCCGACGTCGTCAGCTCTTCTTGGCCACAACTCCGGCTAATCTGACGGCTCAGGTGGGAACCCCTTGAGGATTGGTTCGACGTGTCACCCAACGGCAATCCCACCCGCTTTCCAACGGTGTTTCCTGACGTTCACATGGGAAGAATCAAACAGGAGTTTCCTATCTGGATTCATGTCCGGGAAGTAAAAACGGTCTCGACAAATGTAGAACATAAAACTACCGAACAACTTACAAACAAAATGCACGGTCAATACACTTTTTTATTTGCACACATAAATATCGGCATGTATACTATACTGTATTGAGGACAATATCGTTCCTCCCATCCTTTCTGCATTACCGCTTCTCCTCCCGCTCACCCGCTTCTATTCCCCCGACAATTACGCTCAAAAACCAAAAAGGAGAAGCGACATGAGCACAAACGAAAACACAGCAAGAAGCGAGATCGAAAAATGGCTAACCGGATTCACTGACGTCGTTAGAGAACTAACGGAAGTAGTCCTGGAACTGAAAGAGAGGATGAATCCCCCGGAGAAAGAGTACCTCACGTTTGAGGATGTGATGGAAAAGATGGACTGCAGCCGCAGTTCAATCTACAACTTCATACGGCAGGGAAAGCTCAGAAGGCTGAAGTGGGGAAAGTTAGCCAGATTCAGGAGAGAAGAGGTAGAAGAGCTTCTTTCCGGAGAAAGACGCAATTCGTAAAGAACAGCTAGAGGAAACGAGAGTATGAATAGACATAGAGAAGCGTCGGTCCCACGCACTTACAAAGGGACCAAAGGAAATCCCCGCCGGGAAAGGGCGGGGACAGGTAAAGGAACTAAAGTCACATGGCTAACCTTAAGAAAGCTCCTAGATATACTGTAGTTGAAAAAGATAGAAATTCAAACCAAAAGACCAGTGCAAATACGGCAGTTGAGCATGATGAAAGCCCAATCCCAGAGGATACGGGATCAAATGGGATCAGTGTTCCAAGAGTAGGTGTTTCGCTAGAGATACCCGTCTGTGTGGGACAGTGCCACATAGACGTGAGCATTGGCACTATAGGCACTGCTGGAACAGATTGTGTCGACAACCGGACAGTCGCCCTCAATATCACACCGGCGAAGGGGCAAGAGCAGGCGGCCCTATCCCCTGCTAATCCCACACAATCCCAGACCAAGAAGCCCCTTCAGAAGAAAAGCCGGTCATCGAGTCCGAGCAAGTCCCAAGTCACAGCAGAGGAGCCTGTGCTGTCTCTAACAGACATGGGTAATGCTGAACGCTTTGTGGATCGATACCAGGACGAACTCGCGTACTGCCAGGGAAGAGGAGGGTGGCAGGCCTGGAGTGGGAAGCACTGGGAAGTGGATTCAGACTGTCACGTTACAAGAAGGGCTAAGGCGGTTGTCCGCAGTCTCAGAAAAGAGGCCAAAGAGGCATCAGACCCGGCACTAAAGGGCCGAATCGAGAAGCACGCAAGGGCATCGGAAACGCTGAACCGAATCAACTCGCTTGTTGGTCTGGCACGGGATGAACTCGCTGTTCCGGGTGGCAACTTCAATCGGGAGCCTTTCCTGCTAACCTGCGAAAATGGTGCGATTGACCTGCGCACTGGCAAGCTACTGCCACACAGTCCTAAGCATAGGCTTACGACACTGGCCCCGGTAACCTATCGCCCTGGTGCAAAAGCCCCGCTGTGGGATTCGCTACTGAAGACGGCGATGGACGGAGATAGCGAGTTAATTGGATACCTGCAAAGGGCATTCGGCTACTTCCTCACGGGTGATGTTTCCGAACAGTGCATCTTCGTGTTTCACGGTACTGGTGCCAATGGGAAGAGCACGATCACAAACACCTTCCTGCGACTGCTAGGGAACCACGCCATACAGGGGGAGTCAGACCTTCTTCTACAGGCGAAGTCCGGTGGACATAAGCATCCCACCGGCTTAACGGACCTTCGGGACAGGCGACTCGTAGTCTGCCAGGAAAACGATCCTGGCCGAATGCTCTCGGAGGCGTTGGTAAAGCAGCTTACTGGGGGAGACAGACTTCGAGCCCGTAGGATGAGGCAGGACTTCTTCGAATTCGATCCTACCCACAAGATCATCCTGGCTACAAATCACCGTCCTCGGATACAAGGGACTGATGTCGGGATCTGGCGTCGAATGCGCCTCATCCCTTTTCGCATCCGAGTTCCGGATGACCAGGACGACAAGCATCTCGAAGAAAAGCTGGAGCTCGAACTGCCCGGCATTCTGAATTGGGCACTGAAGGGGTGTAAGGACTGGCAAAAGAACGGATTAGATACCCCGAAGGCGGTGCTGGAGGAAACAAAGCTGTACCGCGAGTCGCAGGATCTGCTGCAGCGCTTCATGGATTCCGAGTGTTCACGGAATGTCTGTCACACAACAACCATCGATAGACTGTATGAAGCCTATCG
>JABHEG010000303.1 GCA_018676675.1 Lentisphaerota bacterium | reverse complement strand
GGCGGAGAATCGCGAAGAATGGTCCGCCCGTAAGGGTTGCCAGGAAACAGAAAGGCCTCATTCGTCGAATGATGAACGCCGAGCCAAGAAACAGTGCCCGGCCTACGGCTCACCGATCCCTGGCGCGGGAGCATTCCGGCCGCCTCGGTACGTACGCCTGTACGCACCAAGGTGCCCGAAACACTTCCACATCCAGGCATCAGCAAGGGGTGGGCCCGCTATTCGCGCCCGCCGCCACCAGGAGGACTCTCATATGAAACGCCTGCTGACTGCTCTTCTCGCCTCGCTCACGACGACGGTCATCGCGGCACCCCCCGCAGCCAACGCCGTGCCCTCTCCCAAACCCAATTTCGTGGTGATCTTCATCGACGACATGGGCTACGGAGACATCGGGTCGTTTGGCTCGATGCTGAACCGAACCCCACAACTGGACCGAATGGCGACGGAGGGCATGCGGTTCACCAGTTTCTACGCCGCTCACGTGTGTTCGGTGTCCCGGGCACAGTTGCTGACCGGCTGCTACGGGGCTCGGATCTCCGTGCCGGGCGTCTACTTTCCCGGAGCCCCCAACGGTATGAATCCGGAAGAGGACACGATCGCTGAACGCCTCAAGCTACAGGACTACGCTACCATGTGCGTGGGCAAGTGGCACTTGGGGGACCAACCCGAGTTCCTGCCTACGAATCAGGGATTTGATCACTATTTCGGCATCCCGTACTCGAACGATATGCAGCTCAAATCGCTGGAGACTGGACAGCGAGTGGTACCATTGGTCCGAGACGGCAAAGCCGCCGAGCTGCTTACCGACGACGACCAGGAAAAGGTAACCGAGCGCTATACGGAGGAAGCCGTGACGTTCATCACGGAACACCGTGAGACGCCCTTCTTCCTCTACTTCGCTCACACCGCTGTGCATACCCCCATCAAACCGGGGGCAGCTTTCCAGGGGAAGTCGAAGAACGGACGGTATGGCGACTGGGTGGAGGAAGTGGACTGGAGTGTCGGTCGTGTGCTTGACACCTTGCGGGAGCTGAAGCTCGCTGAGAACACTCTGGTGCTCTTCACCAGCGACAACGGTCCCTGGCTGATCAAGGGCAGCGACGGGGGGACGGCTGGCCCCCTGCGTGGAGGGAAGGGCAGTACCTGGGAAGGCGGCATGCGGGTTCCGACAGTTGCCTGGTGGCCGGGCAAAGTCCCAGCAGGTAAGACGTGTGATACCGTGGCCGGCACCATTGACGTGCTCCCTACCTTGGTGAAACTGGCGGGAGGCACACTGGCAGAAGATCGGGTTATCGACGGCCGAGACATGTCCTCAATCCTGCTTGGGCAAGACAGCGCCGCCCCGCGTGAAGCGCACTACTACTTTTCCGGCTACGGGCTGCAAGCCGTGCGTCAGGGACCGTGGAAACTGGCCGTCACACCCCAGCGGGAGACCATGGGGAAAGGCATCGCGCCGGATGCCGCTGGTCGGGAGCCGCGTCTTTACAATCTGGATGCTGAGATCGGAGAACGTACGAACGTGGCCGCGGAACATCCTGACGTCGTGGCCCGCCTCCGGGAACTTACCGAGTCCGTGAAAGCGGAAATCGGGGTGAAAGGCGCCCCCGGCCGGCGTCCTGCCGGCAAGGTAGAGAACCCGGTGATCCTCTATCCCGCGGAGCCAAGGAAGCGACGCGCAAAGAAGCATGCCAAAGCCGTCAAGACCAAGTCCGTTGCCCTCAGTACGCTGAAGGCTGGCGACTCGCTCTCGCCGGAGCAGGCCCCGCAGGTGGTGAAAACGCCCTTCACCATCGCCTGCACGATCGAGCCGCAACCGGCCGACTGTGTCGTGGTGTCTCATGGCGGGTCGGCCGTGGGATATACGCTCTATCTCAAGGACAAGCGCGCCGTATTCGCTGTCCGCCATGGTCAGACCGTTACCCGGGTTACGTCAGATCCGCTGCCGAATGGGCCGTTGGTGCTGCAGGCGAAGTTGGCCGCCGATGGCGCGCTCAATCTGTCGGTCAACGGACAGGCAGCAAAGCCCGTTCGGAGCCCCGGACTGCTTCCCCGACAGCCTGCCGAGGATTTTGACCTCGGCTTTGACGCGAAGAACACAGTCGATGAGTACGACGGGGCCAAGCGCCCCGTGGGCGCGGTTGAGAAGCTCGTGATCTCCGCAAAGCCGTGACCGAACGTTCCTTTGGGCTTGGTTGGATTCCCGCAGCGGGCTGCACTACTTTGCGGATCGCTGTATCACGCGAATACGGAAGCATATCTCCATACTGGAAGGACAAGCCATGCAAGACGCAGACACCACAAGCGCTACGACACCATCCGACGCCCCGAATTCCTGTCTTGGCGGCGTTCAGATCGGGGTCATCACGTACAGCTATCGCTCGATGCCGTGTAACGCCGAGGCAATGCTCGAACACGTGACCGCGTGCAACATCAATTCCATCGAGCTGATGGGAAGCACGATCGAGCAGTTCGCCGGAGCCCCGGCCGCAGACGAGGCCGACGGCAAAGCGCTCCTGGATTGGCGGACCTCAGTATCGATGGATCGTTTCGAGGCCCTGCGGAAGCTGTTCAACGAGGCGGGGGTGACAATCCACATCGCCAAGTTTGGTGACATCGGGAATCCCGGAATGCCGGACGCGCAGATTGAGTACTACTTCCAGGCAGCCAGAACGCTGGGTGCGACAGGGATTACCCGCGAACTCTCGGAGGAGGCCGCCGAGCGCCTCGGCCCGCTTGCGGACAAGCACGAAATCATGATCGGCTTCCACAACCACACCCAAATCACGCCGACAACCTACGACGGCCCTATCCTCTCCCACGGGAAGTACCTGGGGATCAACCTGGACATAGGTCACTATGTTGCCGGCACAAACGAGTGCCCGATCCCGATCATCGAGAAGCACCGCGACCGGATCCTCAGCCTTCACCTGAAGGACCGGAAGATCAACAATGGGCCCAATATGCCTTTCGGGCAGGGCGATACGCCTGTCGCCTTGGCACTGCAGTATGTGAAGCGCACGGGCCTGCAAGTTCCCGCGGACATCGAGCTGGAGTACACCCTTCCGGACGACTCCGATGCGGTCAAAGAAGTGGCCAAATGCGTGAGCTTCTGTGAAGAAGCCCTGGCATAACGCCGGACTTGGCTGGCGGCTTTGAGGCAAGACACATGAGTAGAAGAAGCATGGTCCTACCGGCGGATTACGCGGACTGGCTCGCCGGCCTGAAGAAGCGGATTGCCGGTGCGCGCCAACGCGCGCTCCTGGCGGCCAACGAGGAGCAAATATGCCTCTATCACGACCTCGGTCGCGACATCCTCGAACGCCAGAATCGCGAGGGCTGGGGAGCCAAGGTCATTGACCGCCTATCGGCGGATCTGCGGGCCGCCTTTCCGGAGATGAAGGGATTCTCCTCCCGGAACCTCAAGTATATGAAGGCCTTCGCCCAGAAATGCCCTGACGGCCTAATTGGGCAGCAGTCTGCTGCCCAATTGCCGTGGTTCCACATCGTCACCCTCATCACCAAGCTCTCAGAGCCTGCCCTCCGCGAGTGGTATGCCCGCGAAGCACTGCACCACTCCTGGTCCCGTGACACCCTGAACATCCAGATCAGGAACGAGCTACATCTCAGCCAGGGCGCCGCCGTCACCAACTTCAGCCGTCGCCTACCCAATCCGGATGCCGGGGTCGCTGAACAGATTCTCAAGGATCCCTACCACTTCGACTTCCTCGGCCTCGGGGCGGAAGCCCACGAACGGGATATTGAGAATGCTCTCGTCCGGCACATCACGCGCTTCCTCCTCGAGCTGGGAGCGGGGTTCGCCTTTGTCGGGAGGCAGTTCCGTCTGGAAGTCGCGGGCGATGAGTTCTTCGTGGACCTGCTCTTCTACCACACGCGCCTGAAGTGCTACGTTGTCGTGGAACTCAAGGCGCAGGCCTTCAGACCCGAACACGCTGGACAACTGAACTTCTACCTCAGCGCTGTGGACGCCCAAGTCAAGGCTGCCGACGACGAGCCCACCATCGGGCTTCTCCTCTGCAAGACCAAGAACCGGCTGGTGGCTGAGTATGCCCTCTCCGGCATTGAGAAGCCCATTGGCGTGGCCGACTACCAGCTCGTCCGAGCCCTGCCCGAACCCCTCGATACCTGCCTCCCGTCCATTGAGGAACTGGAGAGTGAACTGTCGCGCGACCTACGGGATATGAAGATCCGACCAGAGTCGCCTCCTGCCGTATCGATAGATCTTTCAGACGGCTCCCCCGGGGTCTCAGCGGGAGGGGAGACTGACGAATCCCGAGGCCAATGACATCCGCTGTGCGGACATGATGGCGCGGCCCCGGCGCAAGAAGGGAATGCAGATGATTCGGACCGAATGGCTGTACTCGATCGTAGCGACGTGCCTGCTGGGCGGAAGCATCGTAGGAGCGCCGTTGACGTGGTACGTCTCCCCACAAGGGAACGATGCGTGGAGTGGAACACTGCCGGAAGCGAACGCCGCCCGTAAGGACGGGCCCGTCGCGACTCTGGAGGCGGGAATGGCCGCCAGTCGGAAGGTCGTTACCAAGGAGCCGCGTCGAATCGTTCTGGCCGAAGGACGTTTCTACCTGAAGGAGATGCTCGCTCTGGATGGCCGCGACGCGCAGTTGACCATCGAGGGCGCCGGGCAGGGCAAGACCATGGTCTACGGAGGGCGTCCGCTGACAGGATGGAAGAAAGACGGCGACCACCTTTGGTCCACCAAGCTCCCGGCGGATCGGCCGGACTGGTCCTTCCGAGTACTCGTGGTCAATGATGCTCTGCCGGATCGGGCTCGTTTCCCGGAGACCGGATACCTGGAACATGAGACGACGTTCCCCGTGCGCTGGATGAGCACGGCAGGCGGTGGTTGGGAGCGCAAACCCACCATGGCTGAATACACAACTATGGTCTACGCGAAAGGCGACCTGCCGACTGATCTCCGCATCGGGAACGCGGAGGTCACGGTGTGTCACATGTGGGATGAGTCAACGCTGCTGGTGGCCGGGCACGACCCAGCCACGCACACGCTGACGTTCGCTGACCGTGGCGCCCACCCGCCCGGTGCCTTCCGAGTCCAGAGATACGCCGTCTGGAACACACGTGAAGGGATGACGCACGCCGGACAATGGTACCTCGACAAGACTGCACGAAAGGTGTTCTACTGGCCTCGTGACGGCGAGGACATGACCACAGCCCGTGTGGTCGCCCCGACAACGGTGAAGATCCTCTCTCTGCAGGGCGTAAAGGGGTCCCGACCAACCGGCGCCTGCATCCGCGCTCTGACTCTCTCGGCAGGGGATGCCCCGATGAAGCGGGCCGGCTTCGGCGGCTCGTCCTGGCCCGGGACGATCCATGCCGACAACACGCCGCCCGGCGTCCGAATCGAGGATGTCGAGGTCACGAATGCGGGCGTATGGGGGGTGCGCGGAGGCGGAGTCCAGGTCATCAACTGTCATCTCCACCATCTCGGCGGCGGCGGGATCAAGTACTGGGGCCAGGCCCTGATTGAGGGCAACCATATCCACGACATCGGCTTGGTCAGCGCCAACTCCATCGGGATCAGCGGCGGCGGAACGAAAAGCGTCGTTCGCCGGAATGTCATCCACGACACCCCCTACTCCGGTATGTGCATCGGAGGCACGGAGACGCTCATCGAGGAGAATGAGATCTACCGCTGTATGCAGGTCCACCACGACGGCGCAGCCATCTACATGGGCGGCGGCAAGAAGTGCGTGATCCGCCGCAATCTCGCGCGGGACATGGTGCAGGTCGGCAGCGGCTACGGCGTCTCCGCATACTACCTCGACGAGAAATGCCGCGACTGTGTGGTCGCCGAGAACGTCGCAATCGATATCCCACACCCCGCGCAGAATCACATGACGCTGGACTGCGAACTCCGCGACAACGTCTTCATCTGCAAGGGGGACATGAAAATCGCCTTTTCCCGTTGTACGGGCCACAAGGTCACGGGAAATACCTTCCACGTCGAAGGCAAGCTGACCGTCCATGAACCCGACGCCATCACGGAATGGGAAGGAAACCTGATCTTCACCCGAAACGAGGAGGGAGGCACGGTCTCCGACGATGTCGCGCGCAGACCGTTCGTTCCTCGCGCGAAGCCGCGCTACCTCACTCCGAAGCGGCTCGAGTCCGCTCCGACCATCGACGGCAAGCTGGGGCAGTCCGAGTGGCCCAGCGGCGGGACGAGCCTGGGGCAACGCACCAGCCAGCGCAGTGTCCGGGGCGCTCCCACGAGTCTCAAGATTCTGACCGATGATGAGAATCTCTACATCCTCGCCAATGTGGTGACGATGTTCCCGGATCAGCGCAAGCTCGGGACCGAATGGGGCAAGGATGAAGGCATTGAGCTGGCTGTTGAAGTCCGGGACGGAGAAACGGACTCCCTGGCCGTTCTGCGTGGATTCACCGGCGGGGACCTGCAGGTGGCCAAGGTGAAGGGCAGCGACCCCGCCTCGACCGCGAAGCTCCTCGAAGAGATCTCATTTGCCGCAGGCGTGGAGAAGAAGCTGTGGCGCTCGGAATGGGCCATCCCGCTGGCGGCCGTGGGCGTGGGTCCGGGAAAGAAGACGCTTGTCTCCTTCAATCTGACCGTCTACCGCAGTGAAGACGACGTGTATGCGCAGTACGCGGGAACGTTGGGAGAAACGTGGGACATGAAACTGGCGGGGCGACTGATGCTGAACTGGGATCAGAGCGCAGCCAGGGGGCAGCCCGCGGTATCAGTACCGAATGTCCCAAAACCCCCGGCAGGCAACGACTGGCCCGGCAAGGCAATTCCCTTGGCTCAGACACCCGCGGGTGTCCCGCTTTCGGCAACACCATGCTCAGCTAACGTGGCCCGTTGCGGTAACGACCTGCTTGTTCGCGTTCGCGTACCGACCAAACAGGTGACCAAGGGCAGTTCCTGGCGGGCGGACGACGGCGCGGAGGTGTGCGTTCGCGGCAAGACAGCGCAGGACAAGGCAACCACCTGGGTAGTCCGTGGCTACGCCAATGGTGACTACGAGCTCAGTGACGAAGCCGGCACGCCCCGGGCGACCAACGCAGCCGTTCGGGCGAAAGTCAGCTTCAAGGCAGTTGTGAAACCGAACGAATGGATAGGTGAATGGCGTCTCCCGCTCAGTGCTATGGGCGTGAACACAAAAGGCGCGGTCCCCTTCAATCTGGGCGTGTTTCGCAGCTACGACCGGGAGTGGATCAACTGGATCGGCACGAAGGGACCGACCTGGAAGCTCGAGGAAGCCGGCACACTCAAACTGCGGTGAGTCACCAAAGCAGAATACTCGTGTCAGACGAGGAATCGATCCAGAATTACCTCGTCAACGCCTTCCATGAAGTGGTCCCGTTGACAGCCCACCGGGGTAAAGCCGTTCTTCAGGTAGAACACGAGTGCCCGACTGTTGTGGCCTGATACACACGTCGTCACCTTCCGCATCTTCTTCCGCCGCCAGAAGGTAACCATCCGTTTCATCAGCCGTGTGCCTACACCGTGACCAAAGTGGCTCGCTTTCACACCAATCACCGACAATGTGCCGAACCCAAACGGACTGGCGGAGCCACTCACGTAACCGACGATCTCACCTTCATCCTCAGCAACGTATACAGCACTTGTCGGCCCGCTCGGTTGGTACCTCGCAGGATCGCCGAGCGCCGCCAGAATGCGTTCCGCCGGCTTCCCCTCAAGAAAGCTGGTGAACGCCTCCAGGACGACATCCGCTACAGCCACGGCATCCTCAGCACGGAACGCCCGGATCACGATGTTCGTCTCGGGGGTCTGTTTGCTGCGTGTCATCGATCCTGTGTCCTCCCGATGGTGTGCGTATTTTACACAGCAACGCTTGCAGCGTCCCTGTGACACGGGCTCACGGCTGCAGCTGTACGGCCTGTCCGGTCTCGAGAGACTCAAGCAGTGCCAGCGCCAGGTCGGTGGCCAAAGCGCCGGCCTGTCCATCGGCGTTGCCCGGGGCACTTCCATCCAGGAAGCACGCTGCCAAGTGCTCAAGGGAAGAAACCCATCCTTTGTCCGGCACGAATGACCAGGCATCCGGATTCTCGTGCTTGTAGTCGGACACCTCAAACGGGGTGCTGATGGGCCGACGCACGGGAACAAGATCCATACCGTAGCGTTGCGCGTAGTCCGCATTGGCCTGCTCGAAGGCTTGGACTTTGTAGGCCTCGTAGAAGTCGAAGCCGAAGCGCTGGATCTCGTCCGCGTGTTCCCCCATGTACGGAGCGAACACGCGATCCTGCTCTCCCTTGATCCCACGAACGCGCATGTCCACGAAATCACTGACTGTGATCGCTGCCCAGTTGCCGAAGACTTCCAGGTATTCCTTCCACAGGCAAAGCGTCCCCATGGATCCACACATGAACGAGACCTGGGAGCCGTCCGGGAAGTCGAGAATGCAGCAGTTATTCAGGAAGCGATCTCCGGTCATAAAGACCCGTTTTGGGCGATCGTCCAGCAACCAGCAGGCGAGGTCAAGGATGTGGCAGCCTTCGTAGAGCATGCGAGGCTGATTGGCGTAGAAGCCCGTCTGTTTGCCCGGGTTGGGATACATCAATCGGTAGTTGACATACCAGGGCCGGGGCACCCCCTGAAACAGGCGCTTGGCATCGGCATAGGCTGGGGCAAATCTGCGGTTGAACCCGATCGCGAGGCGCCCGGGATTCCGCGCCTCGGCGGCCAGCACAGCCTCGCCCTCTGCCGCAGTCTCTGACATGGGCTTCTCGCAAAGTACCCACTTGCCGGCGTCCAGACTCTCGATGATGAAACGGGCGTGCAGGTCTTGCTTGGTGCCGACAACGATCACGTCGATTTTGGGGTCAGCAAGCAGCTTCCGGTAGTCAGTCGTCGTGTAGCCGATCTGCATGTTCCCGGCATGCGTCTTCAAGCGTCCCTCATCGATGTCCGCCACCCCGCGAAGCTCCATGACCTGGCTGTCCCGGACCGTCAGCAGATGGTGGGCACTGATGAATCCCCCCGCTCCAATGAACCCTACCCGGACCTTTCTCTCGGTTGTCGCCATGGTCTCGCTCTCCTCATCGGGCTCATGTCACGTGTCCCGAAACCTACAGCATCTGCCCAGCCTGGCCACATCGGGCACCCCTGAAGAGGCCGGAGTGACGGCGAGCGTGCTGGACATAACGGAAGTTCACGCGCAGCATGGCACCGGCAATCGCGTGGGCAGAAGTGGGGGAACTCCCCATCTCGGGAGTGTTGCGAGTCTTTTTCGCAACACTCCTCCTGCCGCTTCTACCCAAGTGTCTAGCGCAGCTCTTCGATGCGTCTGCAGTTGTCCATCTCGGCGATCTCCGGCACCAGCAGGGCTGCTACGGCGGCGGTCTGGTCGGTCTACTCTACAACGATCCGGAACTCCTCGACAAAGCCCTCAACGACGAGGCCGAGGGCTATTGGCAACAGCTTGACGAGGGCATCCTGCCCGGAGGCGTTTGGTACGAAGGCTCCTGGGGATACCACTTCTACACCATGTCTGCGCTAATCCCCCTTACGGAAGCCTGTCGCCACTGCGGCATTGATCTGTATGTCGACAAGCTCAAGAGCTTCTACGAGGCTCCGCTCCGTTCCGTGATGCCCGACATGCGCCTGCCCAACTTCAACGACGCCGGGCTCATCGACGTGACCAAATCGAGCGCGCGTTTCGAGCTCGCCGCCGCCCGGTGGGACGCCCCCGCCTTTCGCGCCATGCTCTCCTACACCAAACGCGCCACCCGTGAAGCCTTATTGTACGGCGTCGCCACCGCAACGCGCGAAAAGCGAGACGTGACGGCCAGGAGCGCGATCCATCCGGGGGCGGGTTACGCCGTCCTGGCCCAGGGGGAAGGCAAACAGGCTACCTGGCTGTGCCTCAAATACAGCCCCTCCGCCGGATACCACGACCACCCTGACCGGCTCGGCTTCATCCTCTATGCCCGCGGCCAAATCATCGCGCCGGACCCTGGAAGCCTCTCCTACGGCTTGGATCTGCAGCGAGACTGGTACAAAACAACCCTCTCCCACAGCACGCTTACAGTCGATGAAACATCGCAGGAACGACGCCCGGGGAAGTGTCTGGCGTTCGGCACCGAGGGCGGCGTGGACTATGCCATCCTGGAGGACGGAGAGGCCATCCCCGGAGTCCGTTTCATCCGCACCGCCGCGCTTGTCGATCAGGACCTCATTGTCTTTGTTGACCAAGTGGTCAGCGACCGCGGGCACCAACTGGACTTCTCATACCACCAATCCGGCACGTGGACGAACCTGCCCCCGGGCCGGCCGTGGACGCCACCCGATAGCCCCACCTACAAAACTCTCAGGGAGCCAACGATCCGGGACACCGGGAATGGGTTCACGGCCAGTACCCGCATCGACGAGCAGTGGGACGTGGCGTTCTCCTGCGCCGGGGGTGCCCCGACCGAAGTCGTCGCCGGCACGGGCCCCGGGATCGGTGGAGCGCACGTCCAGGTTCCCTGTCTCGTGCTCAGGCGACAGACGAAGGCAACCACGCTGGGCTGGGCTATCGCCCTGGACGGACGGGCGCCCACATTCGAGTGGATCGATGACGGAAACAGCAGACCAAGGTGGCAGGCTGCGCACCTCCGGGTCACAGTACCTGGCCAAGCCTCTGCGACACTCAGAGTTGAGCCAGACCATGCCCTCAAACCATTCACCATTGAACGCTGAGGAAATGCCATTGGAAACAGGACCGATAGAACCGCGGCAGGCACCATGCAATGCTCTCTTCTCCCGCTCCCAGGGCACCATACTCGCAATCGCGTGGCTGTTGTGTATGGCCTCGACCAATGCCGTGGCGGCCGGGCCGTCCGCCGCAACGATCACCGGTATTCTGTCCCGCCGACAGGGAGTTCTGGTCTCGATCGGGGTCACCGACGCAGCCCTGCTCGCCAACCTGCATCGGGCGCACGGCTTCCTGATCCACGGGTTGGTCGCTGACGACACGGACGTGAGTGGGATGCGAGAGCAGTTGCATGCTCAGCACCTGTACGGGGCTGTTTCGTTGAGGAAGCTTGACGGACGGCAACTCCCCTATGCCGATGGCTTGGCAACCGTGGTCGTGGTGGACCGGCTTCCGCAACTCCACGCGTCTGGTCTGGCGCTGGCCGAGACGGTCCGCATTCTGAGCCCCTACGGAACACTCGTTATTCTCAACTCCAAGGCGACCCCCGCCACCGCGACGCTGCTGGACAATGCACGGGAAGCCGGCATGCTCCGGGGCCTGAGGACGGAACCGACCCCGGGGATTGCCGCGGCATACACGAAGCCATATCCCGAGGATATGGATGAGTGGACGCATCGCTACCACGACGCAGCAGCCACAGGAATGAGCGAAGACCGGAGCATCAAACCCGTGTCCAGGGTGCAATGGCTGGCGGGACCGGACAAGCCGATGCTGAACCGGACAGGATTCCAGCGGGGGAACTTCGGAGGAGTGACATCAGGCGGACGGCTCTACTACGTTTCCTGCCACGATCCATCCAATTTCGAGCTCACGGGGAGACAGATTTCGCAGCGCTGGCATATCACGGCCCGCGACGCTTTCAACGGAGCCCTCTTGTGGAGCAGAAATCTCCTGGACTACTACCCTGAGCTCCTGAAGACAGGCGTCTCTCTTACGCTTTCGGAAGAGGAAATCCGGAAGGCCTCTCTGAAGAAGGAGGGCCTCCCTGCGGCGGACCTGGGCGGTTCTCTGGTAGCGACGGCGGACCGTCTCTTCGGGAATCTCTTTGGTGTTCCCGTCGCCTTTTCCCCTCAAACAGGAGACCTGTTGAAGGTGTATTCGGCCGTCAGCGGGATCAAATCTAAACTGATCCATGCCCACGGCCTGCTCCTCACAACGACCACCACCGGCCTTGTCGCTCTGGATCCGGACAGCGGGGCCGTGATGTGGCGCCGGGAGATGGAAGTCAGCGGCCTGGACCGGCCATACAACTACACGGGGGTCCTGCTGGCAGGGAAGAACATCGTGGCTCTTGGGGCGATGCCGGGGGCGAAAAATCGCTCTCTCACAGCCTTTGAGCCGGCAACAGGGGAAATAGCTTGGCAGACTGATCTCGAGAAACAACGGAGGGAGGTCCAGGCGCTCCTCTGGTCCCGAAACGGGATCATCGTGATGAAATGGCGGACTCACCGGGGCGTGTACGTGTTCTCAGTAGACGACGGACGGATGCTCTGGGAGTACGCGCCACCGCTGACCAAAACCCTGAATGTAACCATGGCTTCAGGGCTTGTCTGGCTCTCTTTCCGGCCACCGAACGACACCCGCGAACTGGTCGCCGCCCTACGGGATCGGGACGCCTGGGACGGAATCACCGAAGGACTCGATCCACAGACAGGGGAAGTGAAGAAACGCTACACCGGGAAGAATGCCATGATGATCCCCTCCATCTGCAATTTCGCCAACGCCATATCCACACCGAACTACATCATCACGACGCGTCCTCTGACCTTCTTCGACGTGAAGACGGCAAAGCGGACCTTCTTTGACGGGGCCATGCACGGGTGTGGTTTCGGCGTCATTCCCGCGAACGGACTGGTCTACGCCCCAGCCAACGCATGCAGTTGCTTCCGGGCTGCCATCAAGAGCTACGGCGCCTGGTCCCACGATGACGGTTCCGCGGCTGGTCGACCTCAGGGCCTCCGGTTGCACAAGGGCCCTGCATACGGGTCTCCGCAGGGGGACACAGGCGATGGCAAGGGAAGCTCCTGGCCCCTCTTCCGCCATGACGCCCAACGCTCGTCCTCAACTGTCGCGAAGGCGGGCGGCAAGATACAGGAAAGGTGGACCTATGCGGCCTGGAACGGAGCTGAGACTCGGGAAGCGCTGCGGGCCGACTGGCGCATGAACTTGTACACCCAGGATGATCCGTTGACCGCGCCGGTCATTCAGAACGGAATCGCCGTGGTCGCTGCGATTCATGCCCACACCGTCCACGCTGTTGAGGTCAAGAGTGGGAAGCTGCTTTGGACGCACACGGTGAACTCCCGTATCCATACGGCCCCTTCCCTCTCGCGGGGGCGCTGCTTCGTGGGAAGCGCGGATGGGACGGTTTCGTGCCTCAATCTCGCAGATGGCGAGCTGGTCTGGGCATTCAGAGCCGCCCCCCGGGAACGCCTGGTGTCCGCGTTCGGGCAGGTTGAGTCCCCCTGGCCAATCCTGGGGGATATCGTGCCGGACGGGGATGCCATCTACTTCCTCGCCGGCAGGGGCGCGAGTACGGACGGCGGCATCTACTACTACCAACTGAACAGCACGACCGGCGAGGTGCTGGCGAAGACACGCCACAGTGACACGGAAGAGCTTTTCCGGTTTGATCTCCTGGTCAGTTCAGGCACCGCTGTGCATCCTGCCAATGACCGAAAGAAACTCCTGGCGTTCCCCGTCGGTGGAGGTGATGGTGCCCGAGCGAAGGCGGTCGTGCGCAACCCCGGTAAGTTCCTCATCAAAGACTATTTCTGGCGCTACCCCGGCATGTTTGGCTCAACAAACCGCTATGGAGGCGGACAGCGCGTTCTTGGCTACACGGCCCTCATGGCAACCCACAGCCTCTGGGCGAACCAGGTGGTTACCTACAGGCGGCACTCTTACACGGGTGATGACGGCAAATGGTATACGCGATTCGGTGCCAATGAGATCACGGCGTTTGTCGGCAGGAATCCGGTCAGCGCAAGCAAATTCAGCGCTTTGAAGAAGCCCGTCCGGACGTGGGGCAACAGGACCATGTATGGAGTCAGCGAAGGGTCGGGCAATGAGAAATGGAATCATGCGATTACTGACAAGAACCAACAGGTCGAAGCGCTCATCCAGACTCAGGACGTCGTGTTCGCTGCCGGCGCGAAGAACCGTTATGCTCGGAAAGAGGGGGGCTTTCTGCTGGCGCTCTCGGCCGATACGGGGAAGGAATTGCGTGCCGTTGAGCTCGACGCGCCGCCGGTCGCTGACGGCCTGGCTGCCGTGAACGGCGTGCTGCTGCTCGCCGATCAATCCGGGAAACTGATCTGCTTCCGGCAGGAGTGATCAAGGCTCCTTCCCGAGAAGTCGGTGGGGGCTTCCCGTGCCACCAATGCGATTAAGTTTCTCTGATTCCCGGATGCCCAAAGAGTCGCCGGGTGGCACCGCCTCCCACATTGTGTGCTCCCGTAACGTGACGGGGGCTGCTATGCCGCGACCGTCTTCCCGAGAAACTCAATCGCATCGTCCCGTGCCACCCCGGCCCAAGCGGGCTCGCCGGTCAGACGGCGCGATGCCGGTGTCGGGCAACGATCTCCTTCTGAAGGGCGCTGTCGAGACTGGTGAAGCGGGCCGAGTACCCACCTACACGGACGATCAGATGCGGGTAGTCCTGAGGCCGCTGCAAGGCGTCCTCAAGCTCAGCCACGCTTGTGGTGTTCCCCTGAAAGATCATTCCACCACCAGCGAAGAACGTGGTCAGAACGGCCTTCATTCGCTCGAAGGTGATCCACTCCGCGTCCATGTCCCACATCGTGGTGGCTCCACCGGACACGACGCTCAGATCGAGTGTCGCACACGAATTCATCGCTGCGGTGATGCCTTTGACCATCGCGGATCTTTGCGGCGTCATGCCATGCCCGATCATGTCACCGGCTCGGGATCCGTCCGCCCGGGCCCCGAGCACAGCGCTCGCTCCCGGGGTCCAGACGAAGTTGAAGACCATCGGTTTGAGCTGCCCGCTGAAGCGGGTTGTCTGCCGCGTGGCAATGGCGCAGACGCTGTGCATCACGCGGTCGCACATCGCGTCGGCGTGACGGTCTTCGACACCGTACTTGGGCAGGCCGCAAAGGCGGAGGCGCAATGCCTCACAACCTTCGAAGTCTGCGCGCAGCGCGGCAAGCAAGTCGCCCGCGGTGATAAAGCTCTCGTCAAAGACAGCCCGCTTTAGGGCATTCAGCGAGTCGGCCGCCGCCGTGATTCCGAGAGGAGCAAAGCCATACTCGTGGTATCGGGCCCCGGCATCCTGCTGATCGCGACCCCGGTCCAGGCAATCGTCAATCAGACTCGAAAGGAGAAACGTCGGGCGATACTTAGCGAAGCACTCGCTCTGAATATCGATGCCCCGCACCATCTGCCGATATTCGTAGTCGAGCTGTGCCTCGAAGGCCGTGTAGAACTCCTCAAAGGCGGGGAAGTCTGCCAGAGTCCTCCTGAGCGCCGTCCGCCGATCCCCTGTGCGCAAATCGCAACCGCCATTCAGGACGAGCTCGAGGGTCTTGGCAACATTGTGTGTGCGGGCAAAGTTGAGATCGCAGGCTTTGCCCTGCACGCTGACCTCCATACATCCCCCGGCCATGTAATCGGCCGCATCAGACATTGGCGTCCCCGCCTTCACAATGGCCGGAATACAGACATCGTCGTTGTACAACTGGGCACGATTCTGCCCATGCACCAGGTAGTTCACGCACAGATCCACGAAGCTCTCCGGGGTCTGCCGACTCAAGCGTGGGTAGACGACCGGATGGGTCTGGTTGAGGGCCGCAATCGAGTGAACCATCAGGTGCGACAGCTGGTTGACCGCGCAGGAACCATCCGGATTGGTTCCGCCCGGCACGATGGCCTCCACCCACCCGTCGCGTTTCCAGAGGCGTTCTTCGAAACGAATGAAAAGCTCGTCGATCAGGTCCTTGGCGGCCTGTCGTGAGATGAACCCATCCGCGAGGTCGCGCTCGAGATAAGGCCAGAGCAAGGCATCGACGCGGCCCGGGCTGTTCCCCCCGTGCGGGTTCTCGAACATGACTGCCAGATGCTGCATGTGGAAGCTTTGGACCGCTTCGTGGAACGATCTGGCCGGCAGCCGCGGGACGCGTGCGCAGATCGCGATGAGGCGCTTCAGTCGCTCCTTCTCAACCCCCGTTGCCTTGCCGGCAGCCGTGCGGAGGGCTTCAACATGCCTGGCGTTCCAGCGCAGGACAGCACGCCAGAGGACGAGGGCGCCGCGGTAGAGTCGTTTGGCCTTGACGTCACGACTCGCAGCCAAGCGCCGGCGAACGTCGGCCATGATCCCATCGATCCCGTCCCTGAGGACGCGATCCCAGCGCCAGCCGATGTGGGCGGGTGCACCCCCCGAAACGCCATAGGTATCGTCAAGCTGGGCGATCCGGGCACGGGCCTGCTGACCGGCGTCGAAGTGTGCGAACTCCGCGGCAGTTGTGTAGCCCCTCGGCGGCGATGCCCCCTGGTACAGGATCCCGACCAGTTCCTCCTCGGGAAACAGGTAGACGGGCTCATGCTCCAGAGCGAAGGCCATAGCGCGGGCGCGACGTTCCCAGAGCGGCCGGTTTGCGTAACGCCCGAGAAACGCGTCTTCGAGGTTGGCCGGACGCGGCGTTACATGGCTCTTATCAGCTCGGGTGCGACTGAACGTGTAGAAGCGGTCAATGCGTGGCGAGAGCGGCATGAAAGGCGAGGTCAGCGTTCGCGAATCACCCCTGCCGGCTGCGTTTGTCATCGAAGCTCCCGCGGCTTTGCTGCGCCCCATGGAAAATGGCTTTTCAGCGACTAGTGGCGTCGGGCGCGAATAGCGAGCCCACCCCCGGGCCAGTCTTCGATGAGGCTTCGTCCGGGACGTCAAAGGCGATGCCGAGCATCGTCGTTGGCGTGCCGGGCGCAGAATCGCGGAGAATGGTCCGCCCGTGCTTGTCCGCCATAGCCCAGCGGGCGACGGCGGAAGGGTTGCCAGGAAACAGAAAGGCCTCATTCGTCGAGTAATGGACGCCGAGCCAAGAAACAGTGCCCGGCCTACGGCTTGCCAATCCCTGGCGCGGAAGCATCCAGGCATCAGCAAGGGATGGGCCCGCTATTCGCGCCCGCCGCCACTGGAAGGAGGGTAGCCCTGGAAGACCGGACATGCAAGATCTCGATTCAGTCTGTACATCAGGCGGGTGTGGGGCAATAGGTCGAGTATTTCAGTCCCGGATTCGCGCCAAGGGTGCCTCCGGGGACCGCTACCGAGCTGCAGCCGCACACATACGTCTTTGGGTCCTGCCCGAGTTCGGCAGCGAGGTCGTCCCACATCTCACGAGTCTCCGTGCTCACGTAGAGCTTGACGTCCTTATCCCAACGCCTTACCTCGCGGATCATGTGCTGATAGATCATCTTGCGCGTCGCGTGCGGAAACGGCCCCGTCCGTACGCCCTGCATCTCGGGGGCTGCCTGCCGTGCCGCCTCCAGGCACTCCGGGTCGAGAAGGTCGACGGGCAGCGTAGCGGTCATGGACTCGAATGAGTTCCAGATGTAGAGGCAGAAGCCGATCGATTCGGGTCGACTCACGGTCACAGCCTGTTTGAGCAGGTCCGCGTACTCCTCCCGCCAATTCCGGACCGGGATGATGGGCTTGAGTTTGTAGCGCACGGGAATTCCCATGTCATTGCACTTCCGCCCTGCCTCAATCCGCTCCAGACCCGATGCTGATCCCGGCTCCATCTGCCGGGCGACTGTCTCGCAGGGCACACTCCAAACGCCGACAAGGCGGTCTTTGTGGGGCAGCTCGGCCAGCCATTCGACGTTGGCGCTGCCCGTGTGAAAGTGCCCGTATCGGTCGTCGAACTCGGAGAGCTTGCGTGAGAACAGGTCGTGCAACCCGTACTCAGGTTCGAGGGTGATCGGGTCTCCGCTGAGGATCATGCGGAACACCCGGTTCCAGGGGTAGGATTCGATGGCTGGTCCGACCACTTTCTCCATGTAGTCTTCCAGATTCAGGCCAATGGCCAGGAACTTGCCAGCCCGGCCCGACCCACAGTAGAGACAACCGTGGGAGCACCCTCTCACCGTGCCCACATTGTACGTGGGCCAACACACGCAGTTCTCGCGGCGGTCCCGTTCATGTGGGTGCTGATCAATCGCCGCGCCAAACTGTCCGTAGATGGCGTTGAGGATATCCAGCGATGTGCCCGGAGCACACTTGGACAGAAGCGGCCGCAGGTCCGTACCGTTGATATTGAAGTCGATGGTTGTGAAGATGATGGGGCGTGTGTAGGCCCCGATTTTACCGTCCGGCACCCGGGTCGGAGGCCAGAGCTCTGCGATCTCCGCAGCAACGGCGGAGAGATTCGATTCGGTGATCGTGATGACGTCGTCAGGACCGAGGTCCATGGCCCGAAGCATCCGTTCCATACGCTCCACACAGACAGCGTCGTCCAGAGCGCGGTCCAGAGCGTAGACTTTGAGGGGGCTCAACGCGTACATGATCAATCTCCTTGCCAACATGAGGAGCAACGGGCCAGAGAGCACGGCCCGGTTACGCTAACGTGGCGTGCGGCACTGTCCAGCCGGACGGCGCAGACGGACAGGGGTGCGAGTTTTGGATGGCACTGAGATAGGGACAATCGGGGCATGGCAGCCCCTCCCACGTTGGCTGCAACTGACCTCAATGTGGGAGGCGGTGCCATCCGGCGACCTCTTACTGGGTGCATTTCCCGACGCTCATCCCGGCGCCATTCGGGGCTAGTTGCGGCCGACGTCGTCTTGCACGACGGCTGATCCCGGATCCCGGTCCTTTCGGTCCCGCCGCATGAGTGTCGCGGTCCGCTTCCTACGCGGTCAGGTGAGAGTTCCCACGCCACCTGCAAGGGCTCTGAGCCCCGGGCACCATGGTTGGCGGACCCCGGGCAGAATGATACAGTGAGCACGACGAACACCACCGGGGAAAGGACGAGGAGAGCCGGACATGGGGTACGCCAGATAATGCAGAGGCGGTCACACAGACGATCCGGTGCCATCCCCGTCGCCCTTCGGCTGGGCTCCACGGCTCTGGTCTGTATCCTGACGTGGCATGCCTGCGCTCTGGAACCAGCCCATCCGTCTCTTCTGTTCTCCGACGCCGACATACCCCATCTGCGAGAGAAGGTGGAAAGCGGTTGGCAGAAGCAGGCGTTCGATGTCATGACGGAACGGGCCGAGGGCTTCCTCGATGTTCCTACCGATCCGTATCCGCTGCACATGCGGGGCACCAACGGGCCCGCGACGACGGGGCGTGCCCTTAACAACCGCGTGAGCACGTTGGCAATGACGGGTCTGCTGACCGGTAGTGCGCAATACCGTGAACATGCGGTGGACATGGTGATCGCTGCCGCGCACCAGAGTGATGTGGCGGATTTCGTCGAATGGAATGGACACCTTGCCGTCGGCGATGGCGCACATGCCTACGCCATGGCCTACGACTGGCTGTGGGCCGACATGACCGAGGACGAACGGTCTCTGGTGCGGGAAGAGATCACTGCGTTCGGCCAATGGATCTACGACTACTCCAGGAAAGGACGCGATTTCGGCCTCTTTACCCCGAACCGTCTCTCATGCAACCACAATGCGGTCGTTCACGCTGGTCTCGGGTTTTGTGCTCTCGTTCTGGGCGAGCACGGTGAGTGGCTCAAGCAGGCCGAGAAATACGTCAAGGGTTACCTTCAGTACGCACGAGACGAAACGGGCTACAACTACGAAGGCATCGGGTACTACGCATACGGCTCCTGGGCAGCGATCCCGTTCGGGGTGGCTCTGAAGCGCGCCGGCAAAGGGGATATTTTCCGAGAGATGGACACCCTTCGCCTCATTCCGCACTACGTTCTTCGCCAGATCCTGCCTTGGGGCAGTCACGTCGTGACCATGAACGACTCGCCCCCGCGTCTCGGCAGTTCCGGCGGCCTCATGTACCTTCTCTCCAGATACCAAGACCGCGTTGGGCTTTGGGGATGGTTGCGGCTCTACGGCGCGGAGGGCAGCGGCTCGTTCGGCGCTGACCCAAGAGGCTACCTCGGCGATGCGGCGTCGGTCCCATACACTCTCCTTTTCGCCGATCCCTCCCTCAAGCCGCTCCCCCCTCAGGAAGCCAACCTGCCGCTGCACGCATTCTTCGGGAGTGGGCGTGCTTCGTTCCGCAGTGGCTGGGGGGACCTCGACGCGTTGGCGACGTTCACATGCGGATTCGACCGGCATCGGGGGCACAACCACCGAGACGAGAACTCCTTCACGTTCTTCGCCAGAGGGGAGAGCTTTGCCATTGACCCAGGCTACGAGCCGCGGGGAACCCGAAGCCACAACAGCGTGCTCGTGGATGGCATGGGGCAAGCCAGCGACAAGGGAGAGTATGACGTCTACGGCCGGACCGAGAGAGTCCGGGAGTTTGGGACAGCATGGAGTATCGCTGGGGATGCCACCGATGCCTTCCCCGAACAAGCACGAGTATCAAGAGCGCGTCGCCAGTTCCTCTTCGTCAAAGCGGGAACACCTTACCTGGTGATCGCAGACGAACTCACAACCCCAACCGGGGGGGATGCTGAATACGCCTGGTTGCTCCACACGGCCCGAGGCAATACCATCCGAGTAGAACAAGAGCGAAACAGCGCGTTCATCGAGGGATCTCGGCGCAAAGCTATCTGCATGGTCCGGTTCATCTGCCCTCAGGAGGGACTGCAGATCACCGAGACCGATCTCGCGGGTGAGACGTTTGAGCGACGGGGAAGAACGTACCGCTATGATCGCTTTTTCAGGGAATTGCGGGCCGTGTACCGCACAGACAAAGCCCGCTTCATTGCGGTCCTCGCGGCGGCAGACAAGCAGGAAGACCTGCCGCGTGTCCGATGGGAAGGGAGTCCTTCCGATATGTACCTCGAGGTCCGTCCCTCCGCGGAACACACGGACCGCATCCACATCACATGTCAGTCGATCCAGTTTGAGCGCCACGTCAACGAATCCCCCGACCCACACTGAGCGAGGACTATCATGTGGAAATGGACCATCTCTCTTCTATTACTGGCCTGCAGTATCTGCAACGGATCTGTTCGGCATGTGGCACAGAAAGCCGAAGGAGCGGACGATGCGAACGCGGGCACCGAGGAAAAGCCCTGGCGCACTCTCGCCTACGCATGCACACAGCTGCAGCCCGGTGATGTGCTTTACGTCCATGCGGGACATTACCGCGAGTGTGCCCGAATCAGTTCGCCCGGACTTCCCGGTAGCCCGATCACGATCCAAGCCTTCGGCGACGATGCAGTGATCATCGATGGGGCGGACATTGTGCCAACGGCTAAATGGCAACCATCACCGGAGTTGAGCAACGTCTATGAGATCGATTGCCTCCGGGACCCGGGGCAGATATTCCTGGACGGGAAGCCGACCACCATGAAGCTGGACAAGCTCAAGGGAAAGCGCTGGGAAATCGGCGTTCTTGGCAACGATGATAGGGACCTGTGGCAGTTCGACCGCAAGCGCAGAAAGCTGCTCTTGAACGTCGGAGGAGACAACCCGGCCGAAGGACGAACAGTAGAGGTCCCAATCCGGGCGCATGGCGTTGTCCTGCGGGATCACTGCCGCGTCAGTGGTCTGCAAGTGACCCGCACAGCCAATGTGGGGATTGAGTGCAGCGCCGACTATGGCGTGGTCGAAGACTGCCTCGTAACCGCATGCACGATCGGCATCCGTGGCGCGGGTTGGCACAAGACGGGCAGCGTGTTCCGGCGTAACACGGTCATCGCCACACTCGACAACGGCATCTACCATCAAGACCGGGCCCGCGGGTGCCGGATCCTGGATAACCTCGTGATTGGGTGCACCTTGAATCCGTGGCATCAGGTCCGGTGGTCAGGGTCCATGAAGATCAACGGCGCCTATGACCTGGTGTACCAGAACAACGTTGTGCTCGACGCAGGAAACGCGAACACCCCAAGCGGCTGGGATGGCTGGGCTCTGTGGGGCGATTGCGTCGTCGGGCGCGTGTATTACGTGGGAAACACGACCGCGCGCAATGAACATGCAGGCATCTACATCGAAGCCGAGATGACGGACAGCCACGCCTTCTACAACACCTGCCAGAACAACACACGCGGCATCACCTGCCGAGCCAGTCAACGCGGCACCTATATGCACAATCTGGTCATCGGCGGTCACGCGGGCCTGTCCGTGTGGAACAGCAAGGGAGGCCTGCCCACGGTCAACCACGTGTTCGCCCATAACCTGGTGCGTGATGCTCTGATTCCACTGCATATCCAGCAGTCACCGCAGTTCATCGACCACAACGTCTACTGGCCCCGCCCTGACCACGACCTGGCCAGCATCGGAGCCCACAAGTGTCGGTCGCTGGACGATGTTCGTCGCGTGTCAGGCTATGAAAGCAACGGGGAAGTGGCAAACGAGGCCCCGGAAGACATGGGGCTGGGAACGATCACGTTTCGTGCCGCTGACCGGAAGAACTCGGATGAAGTGTTGATGATGATCGGTAACAACGGCTGCGAACTCCTCGACCCCGTTGACAACAGCGGGTTGCCCTACTTCTGGCGGCCGGGAACGGGGGATGGCGAGGAGCACATGTTCCGATTCTGGGCATACACCGGGATCAAACCCGCCCGGGAGGCGCACGGCGGCGTGATGTACTCCTACGCGTACCGCGGTTCCTGCGGTGGCGCCCTGGCCTCCGCCGCCTTTAAGGGACAGTCCGCCCGAACAGGCCGGCGCTGCCTTGAAGTGGACGGCCAGCGCCCCGAGAAGATCCCCGAGGAAGGACTGGGCTGGTGGTCGCCGTCGATTCCGGCCCGCCCGGGAGACACGATCCACATCGGGTTCTGGGCGCGAGGCAGTGAACTGGCGCCGGTCGCAGGCACGACGGGGTTGGCCGCCTTTGCCCGATTCACGTCTTACACCGGGCAGAACCAGCAGGATGTCCAGCTCTCCGTGCCGGACGAGACGCTCGTCGGTACGTTCGACTGGCGCGAGATCACGTCCGCAGTCACGGTGCCCGAGGATGTCCGCCGCGTCGCCCTCTTCTTCGGGCTGAAGCCGGCAACCGGGGCCATCTTTTTCGATGACTTCTCGATCAATGTCGACGGTGCAGAGGCAACCCGAATCCCCCCTCTCGACAAACCCGTAGGTGACGAGCGCATTGATGCTCAGACCACATTCCTGCGCGTCGGCCCCACGCTCCAGGTAGATGTCGACGTAAGCCGGATCCCGAACCGCCAGCCCGATGACAAGCTGCGTGTGCGGATCAAGCGCTTCTGGCAGCCGATCGACGCCAAAACCGTGCCCATCGAGGGGGCTGCGGGAACGGTGAGTGTTGAGTTCAGCACAGGAGCCTGGCCACCGGATCGCTACAAGCTCTATGTGGAGCTCTTGGACGCCAGGTCCCGGATCCGGACAAATCGGCGATTCCCACTCGTGGTTCCACGGCAGTCGCTGGACGCTGGAAAAGCCGCGGACCGCATATCACTGGCCGGCACCTGGAGGGGAGCCATGACCTTGGCCAAACCACAGGTGGAAGGGCTGGAAAACGTGTATCCTGATCCGGGAATCAGTGCGAAAGCCCAGGCACTGGTAAAGGAGGGTGGGGATGTCTCTGGCCTGCGTGAAGTCACCGTGCCGGGTACCATGCAGGACTGGGGCAAAGGGTGGGAGGGACTCAACGGCGAGGCCGTCTTCCGTCGGACCGTGACGATCCCCCCAAACTGGATCGGCAAAGACCTGGTCCTGTCCCTGGGGCCGATCGACGACTTCGATGTGACGTTCTTCAATGGAGTCCGGATCGGCGCCACTGACGACAAGACGCCGAGCTTCTACCGGCATCCTCGCCTGTATACGGTCCCGGCAGGGCTGCTCCGGCTCGGTGAGAGTGTGATCTGCGTCCGCGTGTTCGACCGTGGCTGGGGCGGCGGATTCATGGGCAAACCCGAACAGCTCTTTATACAGCCGAGAGAGTAGCTGTGCTGGAAATCACTCTTGTCAGCGGCAAGATGGAGGTATTGGCGGAAGAGGAGTTCCAGCGCAGAATGAGGAATTTCCTCGGGGCCGCTGCCGACGTCCCTCCGAGCCCGACGGCCCCGTAGCGCTCAGCAAAAAGCGATGATGGCGACCAGAAAAGGAAACGAGGATCTGACATCATGAGGTCCTACACTGAGGCACTCATGCCGCTTCTGGTGGTGAGCGGAGTCCTGATTCTCCTCGCTGCGCTGACTCGTTACTGGCGCGGGCTGCGAGTGCCTCCCGATCCGTGGGACGGTGAGCCTGATCAGGTCGGAGCGGCCCCAGAAGACACCCCGAGAATCGTCTGCAGCAGCTGCCTGGGAGAGAATGAGCCGGAAGCCGCGTTCTGTCTCGAATGCGGTAACCCCATCGGGGACACGTCAAGTATGGATCCACTCAAGCGCATCCAGGCTCAGGGGTGGATCTATCGACGAGCTGCTTCATCACCCTATAGGTTCCTGATCGTGGTCGGCATGTGGCTGATCTTCCTTCCCATGGCGATCGTGTCCTTCCCGATTGAGTTCTTGCACTCCCGTAAGCCGGGGGATCTGCCGGGGGCCATTTTCGATTGCCTGATATGGACAATTGTGGTCGCTGTCCTCTGCAAAGTTACCGCCAACTACATCCGTCGAAGGGCGGGCACCCACGCCGCCGAATCGCCGATCCCCAACGGCCCGTGAGAGGCCGCCAGTCGTTTGCGCGACCAATCTCGCTCACTCACGACACGAGGCCGTGAGGGTTTTCTCACGGCTTGAGTCAACGCTAGTCGTGTCTAACCTGGCCTATCCGCGAGACGTCCCGTCCCCAAATCAAGCTCGTGCCCGTTCCTCGCCATGCTTGTCGGATGCGGGGCCGTCCGCTATACTCCCGGCGCACCCGGCGACGCCGCGAACGCGCGGATAGGCGCAGAATCTCGCCGATGCCACGCGGCTTGAGCCCTGTCGAGACAGCACATTGCGCGGAAGTCGGCCCCGAGCCGCTGAGTACTCGGAAAGCTGGAAAGGGAAACACGATGCGATACGGACTGAACCTTCTCGTCCACACAGCTGCCTTTACCACGGCCGACGTTGACCTGGTTCAGAAGGCTGCCGATCTCGGTTATGACGGAGTGGAGATCCTGTTTGGCGATCTCAGCACTCTCGATGCGCCGGCGACCCGATCCGCGTTGGAGAGCACAGGCATGGGAATGACGGCCTGCTGTGTGATGCCGGAAGAGTGCAACCCCTGCAGTGAAGCCGCTGCCGTCCGCGAAGCCGCTGTTGAGCGCCTCAAAGCGATGATCGACATCACAGCTGAAATGGGTGGGGAAGCCATCGCCGGGCCGTTGTACTCACCCGTCCGCTATCTGACCGGAAAGCCGTGCAGCAATGACGAATGGAACCACTGCGTCGACGTGCTCAGAGCAGCGGCCTCTCATGCGGAATCGTCCGGCATCGACATGGCGATTGAGCCGTTGAACCGATTTGAGACCTACGTGATCAATACCGTGGCCGACGCCGTGCGGATGTGCCGTGAGGTCGGCAGCGATCGCCTGAAAGTGCAGCTCGACACATTCCATGCGAACATTGAGGAAAAGGACACTGCGGCCTCGATTCGAGCCGCCGGCAACTACATCGGGCATGTTCATGCGTCGGAGAGTGACCGGGGGGTGCCGGGGACCGGACAAGTCCGCTGGCCAGAGGTGTTCGCCGCCCTCCACGACATTGGTTACGACCGCTGGGTCACCATCGAGAGCTTCGCGACCGGGATCGTCGATCTGTGCGCCGCCGCGTGCATCTGGCGACCGATCTACGACTCCGCGGAGGGCCTCGCGCGCGACGGACTGGCCTTCCTTAAAGAATCTGCACGTCTGAACTGACAGCCGCGTTCGTTCCTTCCATTGACGGAACGTCACGTGTTCAGGGTCAGGATGTTCCTGCAGCTACGCCTGGGAATGTGTCATGTCAGATCCCCTCGAAGAAGCCGAACTCACTCCCGTTGACCGCCTGTTCACGTACCACATCTTCGGCGTTCCGGACCAGCACCGCCAACTGTGTGACGACGCGAGCGGTTACAGGCTCGAGATCGGTGGGGCGACGACGACGCCCGTGTCCCTGTCGCTCGACGCGATCAAAGGAGAGTTTGCCGCGGTGTCCGCAGCCATGGTGCTGCAATGCATGACCAACGTACACTGGGGCCGAGTCGAGTTCACCGGAGCACGCCTCCTGGACGTCCTCGAATCCGTCGGTATTCCCCCGGACGCGCACAAGATCGCGCTGCACGGAGCCGACGGGTTCAGCTCCGACCTGCACCTGACGGCCGTGCGCGAACAACCGGATGCCTTCCTGCTCGCCTATGCCATGAACGGCGTGCCCATTTCCCTCGACCACGGCTTCCCCATTCGCCTGACGGCTGACGGTCGCTACGGCTACAAGTGGCCGAAGTGGCTGACCCGTATCGAGTTGACCAACACCGACTTCAAAGGGCACTATGAGGGACGCCGTGGCTGGTCCGATGAGGCCCGGCGAGGACGCCCGGTCACGGGCTGAGGAGTATGCATGAATGACCATGAGAAAGTGCGATGTTGGTGGGCAGCGGCATTGGGCGCTCTGATGCTCGTCTGCCTCCCGAGTCCTGGCGGTTTGCTCCGGCTCGCCGGGGAAGCCGTCGTGCTCACTGGCAAGGTGGCGACCACAGCGGTCAAGACGACCGGTGCAGTTGTGATGACCACCGGTAAGATCACGGGGGCAACCGTGTCGTATTTCGCAGGGGAGAGAACCGTTGAGCTCGAACGTGAAGGCAATAGCTTCTACGTCAACGTGAAGATCAACCGGAAACGGAAGGTCCGACTGCTGCTGGATACCGGCGCAACCGACGTGCAGATCTCCCCGGCTCTGGCTCATAAACTTAAGCTGGACCTGCGAACAGCGGAACGGGTGCGTTGCACACTCGCGGACGGGTCAGTCACGACAGCACGTGTTGTGACGCTGAAAGAGGTCCGGCTCAGCCGATCTGTCAAGGCCCAGAATGTCCAGGCGCTGGTCTTGGAGGCGGACAGGAACAGCGGCAAAGGCGGCCTCCTCGGCATGTCATTCTTGAACCACTTCATCTTCCAGATCGACACGGAAGCCGGCAAGCTTCGCTTGCGGCACAGGGAGAATGAGTGAGTCAGGGAAACGTCTCCGGTGACCTGCTGGAATCCTGAAGCGGAGCGTAGGGTGCCCGGCGCAAGAGGATGTTCTGCTCCCAACAGCCCACGCCCCCCACTCCCCGGGAACCGCCCACGCCCCCTCCCTCACTTATTCAGATGGGGCAACGCCCATTTGGCCTTACCCGTTTGCAGCATCCGCGCAAAGTCTCCATGCGAATCGAGGATTTCTTGGGCGCTGTCGATGATCGCGAAGTTGGGAAGCTCCGCCTCTCCCATCTTGACCATGCCGGCCAGGAAGTTGAAGGGCACGTTCTTGAGATCGACGCCGTTCTCCTGCAGGACCTTCATTCCCTCAACGCATTGCTCCATCTTGGGCTTGTAATGACCGCTGCCGTTGTCGATCAGGGTGACCTTGCCGTTGGTCGCATCGATCGCCCCTGCGAACAAAACGGCTTCGCCCCCGGGCATCGAGGAGTGATGGAAGATCTGTCCCTCCAGTTTCTCAGGAAGCATGACCATGCAATAGCCCTGGCTATCGATGATAAACAGCTTGCCCGTGCACCCCAACGGCTCACCCCGCTCGAGCGTGGCCTTCTCTTTCCGCCGGTAGAGCTTGCCCTTGTGGAACACGATGTGGAAACGCCACCGATCGCCCTTCTCGATGTACTTGACGTGACTCAGGTCCCGTTCCAGCTCTTGCGCTCGCTTCTTCGCGAAGATGAAGAAGCTCTCTTCCCCGCTGGCCGCCCACTTGTCACGGACGCTCGCCCCCTGCAAGTTCTTGGGGTTTGAGCCACCGAGGTTGGCTTCAAGCCAGTAGTGGCTGTCCAGCGCCTTTAGCGCCCCCCCTGAGTTGTTGCCAAGGACACCCAACTGCCGGAAATCTTCCCGCATCATCTTCCAGTTCAGCCGTGCGCGAGCCTTGCCAAAAGTCTGCATCTGCAGGGCGGAGACCAAGAGCCCCGTCTCCTTGGGCTTGGTCGCCAACTCGGTTGCGTACTTGGTGGCCTCCATCAAGAGAGTAACGACGCAGTAGTGACCATGCTTCTTGACTTTGGACTGCCCTTTGTTGACAGAGCTACCGAGGTAATCCTGGCAAGCGACGCATATCCCAAGCAGTTTCACGGCCAGCAAATCCTTGAAGCGTTGCTTGGCAGCGGGTGCTTCCTCCTCGAAGTCGATCGGAGCTTCGGCAAAGGCGTGGTACTCCTTCAGCGGCAGATCGAGAGGCTGGAGCCCTGCGCTAAACCGGGATGCTCGGGCAAGCGCCCAACTTCTTGTCTTCGTGACCTGAGTCCATTGCTGAACGGTCGGGATCCCGGTGAACACCTGGCTCTTCTTCGACGTGCCCTGCCTGAAAGGGAATGGATTCATATCTGGCGGATCTCCCGTTGCAGAGACATGCTGAGGAAGGCCCCCCCGCCGCCGCTGGGGCAGCCCCGGAGGACAGAAAACGGGGGGAATGAGAACAAGATAGAACGCAATAGACTGGGAGGCAAGGAGGGCCAGAACTGAGCTTCAGGATGGAAGCAGACAGACCTCAGCCCAATGCCTCGAACGCCTGCTTGAAGACCTGCTCTCCCGGAATCAGAGGAACGTCACCACGATCAATCTCGTCACACCGTCGGTTGATCTCGGCGAGCCACTCCGCGGGGATGGGAAAGTCAGGCTCGACGTCAAGACTCTCAAGGAGCCGTTCGGCCAGGGAAGCCCTGGCGGGGTGTGGGAGATGCAGTGCAGCGTCCAGTACTTGTGTGGCTTCGGCAATCATGTCTGGAATATCGTTCGGTCCCGTCGATGCGTCAAGATCCAGCGGCCGATCAGCAACTCAACCGAACGGTGCCCTGAGCGGCCCTATTCTCCGATTCCTGCCTCGCTGGTCTTGGACAGCTGAAATGCAGGCCTCTCCATATCTCTGATCGATTCAGGAAGTCGTGCTCAAGGTCAGTGGCCATCTTTGGGGGAAACGGAGGAAAGAGAGCGAGGCGGCCACTTGCGTCGGGTTATGGGGAGGAGGGGGGGGGAGGGAGTAACGCAAGCAGCCGCCCGGCCCATGTCACTCCTTCAGCAGTTGGCGTGCCAGGCTCTTGTGACCTTCCAGAATTCGTCGGCTGCCCGGGGCATAGCATCGTGCAGTTGCTCCGTTCGCAGCTCAAGGGGGCACGTGGTGCAGGGTCAGTCACCACGTAGAGGGAATGTGACAGACGACACCAGTTGGCGAACAAGCGTCACAGTGGTGGCCAATAGAGTCAGCTTTGCGAAATCGCGGCTGACCGGATCACCATCGCTGCACCGAGTTCTACCCGCGCACGGCATCCGTGCCTGGGCGTCCTTCCTCCCTGATGGACGTCTGAGTCTCCTCGCCTACCACGTTCGAGATCAACCGGAACTCCCCCACTTCTTCCCGCTCAGGGACACCGACTTTGCTGCGAAGATGAGACCTGGCAATGTCACCCGAAACGCCTCATCCCCGCCCCCGACGGTCCGGGGCTCAGCAGCTCCCCCAAATGTCCCAGTGGTGGCGGGCGCGAATAACAGGCCCACCCCTTGCTGACGCCTGGATGTGGAAGTGTTTCGGGCGCCCTGGTGCGTACAGACGTACGTACCAGGGAGGCCGGAATGCTGCCGCGCCAGAGATCGGTAAGCCGTAGGCCGGACACGATTTCTCGGGTGGGGCTTCACCATTTGACAAATGAGACCGTCCCTCGTTTCTCGGGCAACCCTAACGGGCGGACCATTCTCCGCGAGTCTACGCCCGGGCCGCCAACGACGATGCTCGGCATCGCCTTTTGCCATCCCGAACGAAGCCTCATCGAAGACTGGCCCGGGGGTGGGCTCGCTATTCGCGCTCGACGCCAATAGCCTGCCCACGTCAACCCCTTGGGCCAGTGGCGTGGGACGAAATAGAGCATCCACTGCATCCGGGCGTTGGCGATCGGTTCCTACTGGATGAACTTGCCCTCGTCGATTCCCATGGCTCTCAACAGACACCCTGTCTCGCCTGTGTGATGCGCCACATGCCGCAGTATCTTCATGACTCTGTCGAGCTTGCTGACGAAGTACTCAGGCTGCTGATCAGGCGACGCAAGGTCGCTGGTCTCAATGAAGGGCACCATCAGATCATCTCTGCAAGACTCCAGGTACAGAATGCACTCCGCTCTCCCGTGTACCGGGGTATTCCATTTCTCTCTGAATGACGCAGTCATGAAAGCGTTCTCGATGCTGTCGCCAATATGCATCGCGATTCTCCCAATTGATTCGTGCGAATCGCCTGCACTCAATCCGAAAGTCGAATCAGGGCACTTCTTCACCGACTCAATGAGTGTGGCGAAGACTTGGTTTGTTTGTCGCCCGACGGTCTTCGCTATCATCTCTGTTCCTTTCGGGATCGTGCCGTAAACTCAGCGTGGTACCAACGCGTGTCCCGATGGTCGATGTAACACGAGCGCCACGCACCGTCCTCTGGCCTGAAGAAAAAAGACCCCCTGAAGGGCTCACTGACATCAACATCCCCTTAGCGGTAGTTTACTGTGGATGCAGGAAGAGGGATCTGCAACCTTCTCTCATTCAAGTGGAAAGATCTACGCGTCGTTGTATTGCCCTCTTGTGGCATCGAAGCACGCGTAGGTGTAGCGTGCAGCCTTCATCAATAGC
>JABHEG010000388.1 GCA_018676675.1 Lentisphaerota bacterium | reverse complement strand
GTGTGCCCAAAAACGACGGTTCTTGCCATCCCAAGCGCCGCCCCGGGGCAGAAACCGTCCGAAGGCCCAGAAATTAGCTGCAAAGCCCCTCGGGGCGGCCGCTGGAAGCGGGCGGTCCGAGGGGTTTTGCAAGAGCCTCGCTAGTTAATTTGATGCCTACGGCCGAGAATGACCGAGACACCGCATTGGAGGATCTGAATGGCTATCTGTGTGCTGAGGCAGGAAGACTTCTGCTTGACTGCGCTTCAGAGGCACTTGAGAAGGCCCGTGAGCTCTTGGGCCCGGAGTCCTTTGAGTGCTTTGAGACGGAAGAGGACTGGGATCTGCTTCTTCTTGCGGCGAGGATCCTTGACGGTCTGGACCGCTGGGCCGCTGAGCAGGCGATGCCGGGCGGGTTGCCGCTGGACGAGCTCCTCCGTGATACGATGAATGGCGACTCGATGAAGCCTATTCGGAGGTTCCTTGACGACCTGAAGTCACTTTTCGACCAGATCCTCCAAGACAGTCGACGCATGTATCCTCTCAATGGCGCTTGCGTAAGTCGTTTCGGTCGATATGTTTGTCGGGAGAGGATAGGTCAAGCTCTCCCGAACACAGATTTCAGCGGAGTGAATTTTGATGACGAGACCGGCCTAGACCTGCACGGGTTTGTTGCTTGGTTGCTCTGTGATTCTGTGGTCGGTCCCGACGGACAGGATAGGCGTATCTTCCATGTTGCCGTTCGCAGAGATCATGTAGTGCGAGATTTCCCTGGTAGTCTTGACTTGGCAGAAGGGCTTGGCTTGAGGACCTGGGAGAGGCGGCTTGAGCACATCGTTCTGCATGAGATCGGGCATGCTCGTATTCATCCCGAGCTTTATGTTTCGGCGGGGCCTGGACATCCTGCAGTCTTTTCCTCGCCCTTGAACGAGAGTCGGGCGTGGACGTATGCCGACACCATTTCTGGGACTATTCGATCCGTCCGGTCCCGGCTATGTCGCTATCTTTACAACGTTGAGCAAGAGTTCTGCTAACTGAATTGGAGGGCGATTACATGTGTCTTTGGGCGTCAGACCTACTGGGTGGCAGAGCGGCTGTTATACGCAAGGTGAATTCCGACTTCAAGACGGAGGCCAGGGATAGAATACCTTTCTCGCAGGCCCGCAACTTGGGACGACGACTAGGAGTCGATCTTGTCAGCTTCATAACGCAGGACGATTTCCTTCTGGACTTCAACTCGCTACGCCTGTTGGAAGGAGTTGTACGCAAATCTGCTCTAGCCGTTCTCGGCCCTATCATCGTTCCTGAGAACCAACGCGCATCTTGGGAGACGGAGATGAGTGAGAACCCCATTCGGCTCGTGGGGAACACGGGGGGCACTGATGAGTCGCAGCAGAGGGTGAGTGCGGTCTCTGAGATTGAGAACTACGTGCAGATCAGACTTCTTAGCGAACTGTGTGTCTATCCTTCCCCTGAGGAGTAGCAGGGGCGTCGAGTAGAACACGGACCGTGCCCGCTGCAGATGAAACGCAGGCTTTGGGCTGGTTGCCTGGCTTTTTAGGAGAAAAAAAATAGGCGCCTGCCGTCTTGATGCAAACGCAGCCGTCCAGCAGCCCCAACTTCCCTCCGCTCCTCTTTTCCTGTCCTTCGTTCGGGATTCCCCGCCCTCTGTCTGACGTAGTGTCCGGGGGCATCCCTGAATATCTGTGGTGCTCCTCAGCTTGGCCGAGCAGACCGTTGTGGCGCCAGCACCGCTGGCCAGTCTCAAGCACGAGGCCCCATGAAAGCAATCGTCGTTCTGATGGACAGCCTGAACCGGCACTTCCTGAGTGCCTACGGGAATGATTGGGTCCAGACGCCCAACATCAGCCGGTTTGCCGAGCAGGCCGTGACCTTTGACAACCACTGGCTCGGCTCGGCTCCGTGTATGCCTGCCCGTCGCGACATGTTCACCGGGCGCCTGAACTTCCTTGAGAAAGGCTGGGGCGGGATGGAGCCGTTCGATATCCCGTTCACCCGGTTGCTTCGTGCGAACGGCATTTTCACTCACATGGAGACGGATCACTACCACTATTTCCATCCGGGGGGCGAGGACTACCACACGCAGTTTGACTCGTGGGCCTTCCATCGCGGGCAGGAACACGACCTGTTCGCATCCCGGGTCGAGCGCCCGGACGAGCCGGAGCACTTGGGCCTGTGGTCCGATCAATACGTGCTCAACAAAGAGACCTTCGACGGCGAAGCCGGTTTCCCGTCTCCACGTACGTTCGCGGGAGCGATCGACTGGCTGGACCAGAATGCCGAGGTGGACGACTACTTCCTGTGGGTAGAGGCATTCGATCCACATGAGCCATTCGACTGTCCCTGCGAGTTTGTCGAACCGTATGGAGACGATTGGGAGGGCCCACTGTACAACTGGAGCAAGTGCGAGACCGTGGATGGCGACGGTCCCGCAGCCAAGCACCTCCAGAAACTCTACGCGGCCAATCTCACCATGGTGGACGGCTGGTTCGGGCGATTGCTTGACGCACTCGAACGTCAGGGAAGACTCGAGGACACGCTGGTCATCCTGACCACCGACCATGGCCAGATGCTGGGGCAGCATGATGTGACCTCCAAGACGTTCTGCCATGCCTGGAATGAACTTGCTCACATCCCGTTGATTGTTCGCCTCCCCGGCGGCGAGCATGCCGGTGAACGCCGCGGTCAGTTGACCCAGAACGTCGATTTGATGCCGACGCTTCTGGACTACTACGGCGTTTCGTTCGACCACGCCATCCACGGTGAGTCTTGGCTACCCATGCTGTATGATGACTCCCCGGCTACGCGTGATGCCGTGCTCTACGGCTGGTTTGCGAGTACGGTGAATGTCACCGACGGGAACTACACTTACCTGCGCGCCCCAGCGAGTGAACGGAATGAGCCCCTGAATCACTACTTCCTGATGCCCACTCGGTTCGGCTGGAACGATTTGCCGGGGAAGCACTTTTTTGCCGACGCCGAGCTGGGACAGTTCCTGCCTTACACGGACTTCCCGGTCATCAAAGCCCGGCAGTCCCTGGCGCGTCGCGAGCACGCGTCTGACACGCTCCTCTTCAGTCAGTCCGGCGATCCGACGCAGCAGGAGAACCTGGCTGGAGACCCCGTGGAGCGCGACTATACCGAGCTGCTCATTGCCACGATGGCACGGATGGACGCACCCCCCGAGCAGTACGAGCGGCTTGGCCTTGACCGACCGTGAGTGTCCCAACAGTAGTTTCTGCATTCTGACTTCTTACTCCTCAATCTTGATTCCCGGTTTACCAGATAGGTGGAGGTCTCTATGAACGGTCGCCGCATCGTTATTGATGGTCCACGCAGCATCGCGGTCGAGTCTTTTGAGTTACCGGATTCGCCGGCAGCTGACGAGATCCTCGTGCGGGTGCATTACTCTCTGATCAGTCCGGGCACCGAGCTCGGGGGGTACGCGAATGCGCGGCCCGGGTCGCACATCTGTCCGGGATACACGGCCGTTGGTGGGGTGCTTGCGGTGGGGAAGGAGGACGAAGAGGGGCTTGTCGGCAAGCTGGTATACCTGTTCCCCGAGCGCTCGGACAGCCGTGCCTGTCATGCGTCGCTTCGGATGTTCAAAACGGGTGGTCTGGCATTGCCTTTGCCTGAGGGGTTGGGAGCTGACACAGCCTGCTTCGCCCGGATGGTCAACATTGCCCTGACTCCTTACTGCAATGCTGCGCCCAAGACCCAGGAGACCGTGTTTGTCCAGGGCCTCGGCCTCGTCGGGACCACAATCGGCCAGGTCGGGCGCATACGCGGACTCCGCACCATCGGCGTGGATCCGGACGCAGCCCGCCGTGAACGTGCCCGCCAACTTGGGTTTGACGCGGTTCTGGACCCCGAGAAGGGCGATGTCGTTGAGCAGGTCCGAGGGGTGACTGAGGGACGGGGCGCGGATCTGGCGGTCAATGCGACCGGCCACACGGCGGCATTTATGGATGCGATACGAGCGACGGCCGACGGGGGTGAAATCTCGACCCTGGGTGGAGCCAGACATCCGGCAGATCTCGATGCCCAGCGCATCTTCAGTGAGATCCATTCCCGGCATTTGGTCGTTCGCGGGGGCTGGGAGCTCCAGTTGCCTTTACGGGGGATGCCGGCGCTGCATGTGTCGTCGACGGAACAGAATCTGAAGACCGCCTTCCGCTGGTTGCAGAATGGCGCGGTTGCGCTCGGCCCCGTCTGGACGCACACGATCCCGCCGGAACGTTTCCAGGATGCCTACGATGCGCTCCTCGAGAGGGACCCCGATTACCTGGGGGTCGTCGTAGACTGGCGGTAGGGTTCCCGGTGGTCGGCCTCCCGGGGAGCTGCAGTACGTTGACACCGACGAGTTTGCCGCTTTACTGCTGCTTGCAGCAGCCCGTCTCGGCTGCACCTCGGCTCTCATGGCCCTCTGAGCTCAAACGCCGAAGGGCACGGGGGACTGTACAGCCTTGATCGCCTTCTCGTGGGACGAGCTGCCGGTGAGGACAGGTGTTCCTCGGAAGGAGAATGGCCGGGAGCTCGCCCTTGAGGCCGGCCCCAGGCGGTGGCAGATCGGTGTCTTGAAGCCTCAGGGGGTGCGGCTATGTTGGTTTGGTCTACTCGCGCCCGACGCTACTAGGTCTTTGTGAGGGATATGGGCGTGTCGCCTGGGGAAGGGGCGATGGAGGATGATCACGGTGTCCGACAATGCTTGTGCAAGGGATTCGCTGCGACTGACCGTGCCGAACGACACGGCGTACCTGCCAGTGCTGCTCGCCTACGTGCGCGAGATGGCGGCCTGCGTCGGTTTCACGGGCGCGGACCTGCATCGGGTCGAGCTCGCGGTCGAAGAAGCGGCAACGAGTGTAATCGAGAACGCGTTCGCGCCCGGCGAGACGGCAACGTTCGACGTTGTCTGCACGAAACTTGGGGCAGGGCTCGAGATCCGTGTCCGTGACAAGGGCATCCCCTGGGATCCGTCGCTGGAGGACGACTACCGGCCGGACGCGGACCTGGACACGCAGACAGGTGCGGGGCTGAGCGGGTTCCTGATCCGGCAGTTGATGGACGAGTACGAGTTCGCCAACCTCGGCCGCGACGGCAAAGAGACGCGATTGGTGAAGCATTTGCCCACGACCCTGGTCGGCGTCGATGAACCGGCGCCACCAGAGGCAGAGGTGGTGACACCACCAGCGACCCGACCGGACCGGATCGCGTTCGACGTACGACTGATGCAGCCCAATGAGGCGATCCAGGTCGCGCGCGCGGTGTTCGACTGCTACGGCTACTCGTACGCAGGTGAGTTCGCGTATTACCCGGACCGGCTCGTGGCGATGAACGAGGATGGAGCGCTTCGCTCCGCGGTTGCCGTGGCCCGGGACGCGGGGGAGATCGGCGGCCATTGCGCGCTGCTGTTTTACGACAGCCTGCCCACCGAAATCGGCGTTGCGGTGACGAAGCAGGCGTTTCGCGGCCAGGGGTTTGCGAGGCAGCTTGCCGAGCTCCTGGAACAACAGGCCCGGGACGAGGAGGTGCGCGGCCTCCAGGTCAAGGAAGTCACCGCTCACCCGTACACGCAGAAGTTCAGCCGCAAACTAGGCTATCGCGACTGCGGATTCCTTCTCGCACACTCGCCGAAGACACTGTCGTTCAAGGGGATCAAAGACCAGCTGAAACAACGCAACTCCGACGTGATCGGCTTCAAATTCCTCACCCCCCCGGCACCCCGCGAGCTTTGCGTTCCCGCGCCCCACACGGCATTCGTCGAGCGCATATACGCCGAGCTGGACGCAACGGTCAAGCTGACATCGCCTTCAGCCCGGCCCGAGCCGGGCGCGCAGACGCTCATGACCGCCTCGGTCCACTCGATCCGCGCGTTGTGCGAGCTGATGATTGCGCAGTACGGTGAGGACGCCGTCGCGATGCTCAAACAGGAACTGCGCCGGGTCCGACGCGAGGAGGTGCAGGTGGTCGAGATGTACCTGCGCCTGGAGGACCCGTGCACCCCGTGGTTCGCCAGCGAGGCGGAAGGGCTCGGCTTTTTCGTCACCGGCGTCCTGCCCGAGACAGCTTGTGGTGACACGTTGGTCATGCAGTACCTGAACGGGGTGCAGGTCGAGTACGACGAACTCGTTATCGACCAAGATGCGACGCGGGAGCTTCTCGACTACGTTCGGGCGCAGGATCCGGCAATGCAGTAAGGCAGGCAGCGGGTCAGTTCTTAGACCATTCCACTCTGATGCCCGTCCGGAATCAATCTGCTGTGGGGAGGGCGAGCGAGACGTCCAGGTCTGTGGGGGATGTGGTGGTGTACGTGTCGTGTCCCGAGCTGTGATTGACTGAGACGCACACCCCGGCATCGTTTCTGGTGGTGGTGATGGCCTGGATCGTGGGCTGTTATCCCGTGGCAAGCGTTCCCCTTTGGGATGGTGACCGATTCCGCATCCGGCTTCCAGTTCGACGGCGGCGCGTATGCGCCTCATCTCCGTGATCTCCTTCCTCCGTGTCTCAATTCCGGAGTCCGGTCCCGATCTGTCTGGACAACGCCGCTCTTCAGCTGCAGGAGCATGTTCTATCGACTCCTATCCCCGGTCGCCAGCAACTGCCCACGGACTTCGAGCGCCATTCCCAGCACGACCAACTGCAAGGCTACGCCAGTGACGAGTAGTAGACCGAACATGAGCTGATGCTCTGTCAATTCGAGGCCGGCGATCTTCAGCATGCCCACCCCGGAGACGACTGCGCCAGCGCCATACGCCATCTTCGAGCCGATCGACGCATCGAGTCTCTCGGTAGTCACCGGACGTCTCATGAGCTGCGGCAGGTTTCTCATCGTCTGCTCCTCGCTATGGTTGTGCGTACTCCGGAATCAGCTCTCTGCCTTATGTAACGGTCAGCTCAGGGGCGGCGGCAAGCCGCCACCTGGAGCGTCTGGCTCGCACCGTCTTGTTCCTATGGTTCAATACCAATACTGCCCAGTTCGTGCACCAGCGATGCTCTGTCGTGATAGGGCACCGCATGGATGCCGGTACGTCGTGCCTGCTCAACATTGCGCGGATTGTCGTCCGTGAAGACACAATCCCCTCCGCTGAGTCCCAGGCTCGAAAGCAAAGCAGGGAAGCAATCTGGCTCGTCCTTGGTCCGTCCCGTCTGGAACGAGTACACCTTGTTGCGAAACAGTGACATGAACCCGTGGACGTGCTCGATGTAGTCTATCCACTCCCGCGCATGGTCCGACACGAGTACCAGTGGGTAGCGCTGCGACAGGGACTCGACCAGAGAGATCATGCCATCGACCTCATGGTGGAAGTTCTGTCGGATGAGAGCCTTGATGTCGTCTCGGTGGACGTCCCATTTCTCTGACTCGATAATCTGCCTCAAGTACTCACCCTCGGTCAGGCTGCCACCAAAGAGAGTCCGGAGTCTATTCCCGCCGAGCTTGGGGAGAATGGTCTCCTCAGGTTGCCCGAGAAGGTGCGACAATTCCCCCTCAATCCCGACCAGTCCACGGATCAGAACTTCGGACAGGTCAAACATGATAGTACTGAATCTGGTCATGACACTCCATGCGACCGACAGGCTCTGCGGCGGCGGCAGCCGTCCATAGCAGCCGCTGGATGGCAATTCCTATTGCTCTCGTTCCAGCTTCTCGATCGCTTCCTGGTAGGCTTTGACCTGTGCCCGCGCGAGCTTACGGCAAAGCCAGATGGATCCCGTGAGGATGACTGCTGCCATCACCCCGCAGCAAATGCCGGCGAGAACCAAGCCGGCCAACGGGAGACGCACGCCGCTAAGGACACGGTTGGCTACTACAGCGAACGCAAACCCAGCCACCCCAACCCCAAGTATGGTCCACGCGCCCATCCTGTCGAGGAAGCGGAGATACCGCTGCTGGTGCTTCAGCGCGGCCCGTAATCTATCGAGTTGTGTTTTCATGGTGATCTCTCGAGTTCAGTCCTTACCAATGCCAACACTGGCCTCAGCGGCCGAGCTTTGCGAAGTCCGCTGAAGGCTCTTGTTGTCCAATTCTCTCTGCCGGAATGTGTTTCACCACCCGCTGCGCTAGAGGACACAGAGACACGGAGCAAGGCAACCGGAGGAGATCGTCGG
>JABHEG010000332.1 GCA_018676675.1 Lentisphaerota bacterium | reverse complement strand
CCGGGCTGGCCATGGTTGTGTTCATGGCCGCCACTATAACGGCGAGGTGTGTTAGATCCCAGCCGTCTCCCGAAAGAAAGTCGCGCTTCTTTCACAACAACGTGAAATCGGGCTTGACCTCACCCCCGTGAACGGCTACAGGATTCTTTCCCTCGTAACAACGGTGCTGGTCGGCCTCTCCGGTCTGCCCGCACTATCGGAGGCGGCCGAGTTCCACGTCGCCCCGTCCGGGAATGACGCCAATCCGGGATCCTTGGCCGCGCCCTTTGCGACCGTCGCAGGCGCACGAGACCATATCCGAGCGATCCGGAAAGCGGAAATGTTCCCCACCGACGGCGTGACGGTTACGATTCATGCCGGGACCTACGAACTGAGCGAACCGCTGGCATTTATCAGCGAAGACAGCGGCACGGCCGACGCCCCCATCATCTATCGCGCCGCGGCGGGCGATGAGGTGCGACTCTGTGCCGGTAAAATGCTGACGGGAATGACCCGGGTCACGAACCAAGCGGTGCTGGACCGGGTGGACGAGACGGCGCGCGCGCATCTGCAGCAGATCGACATTAAAGTCCAAGGAGTCACCGACTATGGCGAAATGAGCGGGGGATTTGGCAAGAAAGGCAGTCCCGGACTCGAGTTTTTCATTGCCGACATCCCCATGGTGCTGGCCCGGTATCCCAACACCGGGTTCATCCCGATCACCGAGGCCCTGGGCCAGACCAAGAAGGACGTCCGGGGCACCAAGGGCTGCGTGGAAGGGGTCTTCGCGTACGACGACGACCGTCCGGCGCGATGGGTGCAGGAAAAGGACGCCTGGGTTCAGGGCTATTGGTTCTGGGACTGGGCCGAGGAACGGCAGCGCGTTGCCGCCATCGACACGGCAAAGAGGATTCTGACGGTCAGCCCGCTCCACCACACATTCGGTTACCGCAAGGGACAGTGGTTCTACGGGTTCAATCTGTTGTGCGAGATTGACCAACCCGGAGAATGGTACCTGGATCGGGCGGAGGGGATCCTCTATTTCTGGCCGCCTGACCGAGCCCCGGGCGGACGTGCCATGGTCAGCTTGTGCAAGCACGTTGTCACGCTGACCGGTGCCTCCCACCTTGTGCTGTGCGGGTTTGTCGTCGAAGGTGCCCGTGACAACGCGATCGTGGTGAAGGACTGCACCGCTGTTCAGGTTCAGGCATGCACCGTGCGCAATGTCGGAGCCTGGGCCGTGGAGGTCACCGGCGGCACGGGCGTGAGAGTCGTTGGTTGCGATATCACCGGCACCGGCGACGGCGGCGTCTCCCTGAGCGGCGGAGACCGCAGGACGTTGACGCCCGCCGGACATGTGGCGGAGAACAACAACATCCACGACTACAGCCGCTGGAACCGTGTCTACCGGGCCGGCATCAAGCTGGAGGGTGTCGGCAACGTGGCCCGGCACAACCTGATCCATCACGCCCCGCACCAGGCTATCGGCTTCGCGGGGAATGACCACGTGATGGAGTTCAACGAGATCCACAACGTGTGCGAGGAATCCAACGACGCCGGCGCCATCTACGCCTGGTGCGACTGGGCCGCGCGCGGCAATATCTTTCGGTTCAATCACGTCCACCACTGCTACGGCCACAATGAGAGGAGCTGTGCCGGGATCTACCTGGACGACAACTGGTCGGCATGCCACATCCATGGCAATGTCTTCCATGATGTCCCCAAAGCGGTCATGCTGGGTGGCGGACGCGACCATATTGTCGAGAACAACCTGTTCGTCAACTGCAAACCGCCCATGCACATCGACGCCGTGGCCCGTCTGGTCTCGGCCAGCCTTCCCTTGCGCTCGGCGGCGCGCGAAGTCGCGCGGCACGAACGCCTCGACCTCTTCGACTGCATCTTCGGCGAGACCCCGGCCCGGGCGGCCTTCGCGCAGCGCCATGCTGCCCGCCAGGTCAGCGGCAGCGGCTTCCGGCATCCGGTCGTCGACGCGCTTGGCAGCGATCTGGTCAGCCTCTGGCGGCTGGACGAGGCATCGGGCCAACGCATGGACGAGATCTCCGGCGAGAACGTCACACCCTTGAACGCACCCGGCGGCGATACGGGCATGCGGGACGGAGCCGCCGCCTTCGACCGGGCCCTGAGCCAGGGGCTGCGGCGCGAGCTGGCTGACGTGGACGCCCTCGGTTTTGGCGGGGCCGGGCAGAGCCTGACCGTGGCGCTGTGGTTCCGCGTCGACTCGAACAATCATGATTACCGCTTCCTGATCGGCTTCAACAACGTCGAGAACTACGCCTTCTCCTGGTCTCTGTCGGTCGGCTACCAGAACCGCCTGACCGCCCAACTCTTCACCCATCAGTGGGACGAGCTGTATCTCTCGACCGGCAGCATCGCCGCCGGGCAGTGGCACCTGGTCGTCCTGGCCTACGAGGCCAGCGCCAACCGCATGCGGCTCTTTGTCGACGGCGCGCTCGCGGGCGACATGACCGGCTACAGCGGACCCGGCAACGGCGGGCTGCTCGCACCGCAGGCCGCCTTCGGCATCGGCTGTTGCGACGGCATGAACTGGGAAACCTACGAACCCGCGCCGACCGGGTTCTTCCATGGCCGGATCGACGAAGCGGCCGTCTGGCGCAGCGCGCCCGCCGACCCCGTGCTCTTCGCCGCATCGCTGTGGAACTCCGGCCAGGGCATCTTCTACGAGGGCGACCCCATCCGGCGTGCCGTCGCCCCGGTGCGTGCCGAACACCGCCAAGCGCAGGGCGCGATCCATCGCCTCCGGCCGACGGTCTTGGCCGAAACCGTGCTGACCGGCATGGCCGCTCGCTTCGATGCGGTCGCCTACCGCACTCGCCAGGTGACCGCTCCGCATCCGGCCGCGCGTTGCCAAGCGGAGGCATGCACGCCGGTCGGCTTCGAGTTCATCTTCGGTGTCGATCCCACCCGTGCCACCATCGCGGCACGTCCGGCCGCGCGGGAGATGTCCGGCACCGGCTTCGGCAATTCCATCCTCGACGCGCTGATGGACCACCTGGTCTGCTGCTGGAAGCTCGAAGAGGGCACGGGCCAACGGTTCGACGTGATCTCGGGGGAGAATCTCACGCCCCACAACACCCCGACCGCCGGTCCCGGCAAGGACGGGCAGGCCAACCGCTTCTCGAACTCCCAGGCCAACGGCCTCTACCGGGACCTCGCCGACCTCGGGCCTCTGGCCACTTGGGGCGCGGGTGTGGAACTGGCGGTCTCGACCTGGCTCTATGCCGACTCGCTCGGTTACCGCAGCGTCCTCGGCTTCATCGACGAGATGGGCTACATGGGCCCGTGGTCGATGACCGTCGGCTACCAGAACCGGCTCTACCTGAACGTCATGACGCCCGACTGGGACAACGCCTATGTGCAGAGCGGCAGCCTGGTCACCGGGCAGTGGCAGCATGTATTCTTCACCTACAACGCCAGCGGCCAGCTCCGCCTCTATCTGAACGGCGTGCTTTCCGCCACCGGCAGCACCTACAACGGCAATGGCGGCCTGGGACAACCGTACTCGCCATTCACGCTGGGGTGTGGCCAGGCCTATGACTACGAGCACGACACCTACGGCTACGGCAACTCGTGGGACGGCCTGATCGACGAGACCTGCGTGTGGAACGCGGCTCCGCCCGATCCAGACATCTTTGCGGTCGCCCTCTGGCAGGCGGGCCGGGGCAGTTTCCTCTACCTCGACCCCCGGCACCGCGCCGTCACCACGGCCCGTGGCGATCTCCGGGCGGCAACGGCAACGAAGAAGGCGGATCGACTGCTGGCCGACCAGGATCTGGTGCGAGCCGCCACCCCAGCGCGTGCCCTGGCCACCCGCTACACGGTCGAGACCAACACCGGGGCAGCGGCTGATGCCCGGGCCCGGGCTGCCGCCGACCACGCGATCCGGTCCGACGCCGAGTACATCGTCGCGTTGACCCGGATGCTGAGTGCCGTGCGGGCGGGCGTCCGCCGGGACATGGACGCAGTCAACTGCGCCCGCACGGTGCTCGGACTCGATGCCCGCGCCCGAACCGCCAACGCCAGCGCCGCCTTCCTCAAGGCGCTGGTCGTGCGCCTCCACGCCGATCACCGGCTGCGCCTCGGAGCCGGAACGAAGGCGACCTTCGCCGCCTCCGGCGACCTCTTCGACATCCGCGCCGTCAACCGTGTCACCACGGGCGAGCACCCCGGCGCACGCAAGCTCCTGGTCTGGACGATCCCGCACCTGACCAGCGCCAGGGACACGACCGGCAAGCGCGTCCCGCTGTGCTTCCTTGCCCGGGCTCGGCAGGACGCCCTGCACCCGGTGCGCCTCACCATGCGCGCGCCCCAGGGCATCGCGGTGCCCGCGCGCCACGACGCCTTCATCCCGGCGGGATGGCGGCTGATCGCCCGCAACCCGGCGACCGGTGAGGACCTCGATCTCGGCTTCGTGCCCGCCAATCCTGATGGCTCGGGCGGCGCAGTCGTGGACGTGGCGCTGCCGGACGGCGACTGGCAGATCGAACCCCGTCCGGCCGAGTGGTTCTGGACCGACTGCATGGGCCGGGCATCGACCAGCGTCAGCATCCGGGACGGCCGCATCCTCCACGCCGGGCTGCCCGCCATTCTCAACCTGCGCGGGGAGATTCTCAACCAGCGCCGGGTGGTCCGTTGGGAGATCGCCGCCGAGCTGCTGCCGCAGGCCTTCCAATTCGGCATCTGGGCAGGGGCCGCATCGCCGGTCGACACCACCCACCAGCCGCTGGCCGCCGTGCCGTTCGCGGCGGGCCGGGGCAGCTATCTCTACGCCTTCACCCAGGCCGCACCCCTCCACCTGGTCGTGGCCGCCATGGCTGCCGGAGACCGGGGCCCCGAGGCTGGAATCTTCCTCGACTGGCGCACCGCCGCGCCTGCGAGTCCGGCCAACCAGCTCGCCCGCTGAGGCCCGGCCGCATCCCTCTCTCTCCGGCCTGCCTGGGGCGGCTTCGCCACGCCCTGGCGGCATGCTGGTGCACGATTCGTAACCTGTTGCTGGGAAACATGATAAATCTTCGATAATCTCTCGAAAAAGTGTGCCTGGACGCCTTGCTGTGTGCCCGTGTGGAGCGAAGGTGTGACCGTGAACACGAACAGTACCAACCGACTGGCGCAGAACGAGTTACAGAACCAAAGGAGCCGAAAGATGAACCTCCGCGAGATCAGATTCGGAATCGAGATCGAGACCGTTCAACGCAGCCGCCGCGAGGTCGCCTACGCGATCCACTCGGTGGTGGGCGGAACCGTAACCCACAGCGCGAACCCCGCCTGCTACGATCCCTGGGAGGTCGCCGACCTGCGCGGGCGGACCTGGAAGGTGATGGCCGACGCCTCCCTGACCAACGTACCGCGCAACCTGCAGGCCGAGGTCGTCAGCCCGGTCCTCGGGTACGACGACCTCGAACAGCTCCAGGAGGTGGTGCGCGCGATCCGCCGGGCCGGGGCCAAGGTCGACACCACCTGCGGAATTCACATCCACATCGACGCCGCGCCCTTCGACGGGCGCAGGCTCGCCAACCTGGCGAAGCTGGTCTACAAGCAGGAACCCCTGATCCTCCACGCCCTCGGGGTCAGCCAGAGCCGCCAGACCCGCTACACCCGCCCGGTCGAGGACGAGCTGATCCGCCGCATCGAGGCCAGCCGCCCGACCACCACCGATGAACTCAACCGCCTCTGGTACGGGTACCACAACACCAACCCGATCCACTACGACAGCACCCGCTACCACGGGGTCAACCTGCACAACGTCTGGTACCGGGGCACGGTCGAGTTCCGCTACTTCGAGAGCACGCTGCACGCCGGGAAGATCAAGGCCTACATCCAGTTCTGCCTGGCCATCGCCGCCAAGGCCCTGACCGCCCGCGCCGCCTCGAGCAAGAAGCGCGCCTTCAGCGCCACCAGCGCCAAGTACGATTTCCGCTGCTGGCTCCTCCGCCTCGGGTTGATCGGCGACGAGTTCAAGACCGCGCGCCTCCACCTGATGGCCAACATGCCGGGGAGCGCCGCCTGGAAGAACGGACGCCCGGAGGCGGTCGCCGCCGCCAACGCCTGAACCCAAACCCGGGTGGCCGGGCCAGCGCGCCCGGCCGCCCCCAGCGAGAGGACAACGCCATGAGAATCCGCATCCACCCCGAGACCACCGACGGCAAGCCCATCCCCGGCAACGGGACCGTGCTTGCCGCCGACACGCCGTCCGCCATCGTCGAGCTGATGCGCCTGCAGACCCCGTTCAGCGCCGAATTGCCGGTGGCCGAGTACCGTGACGAGGTGCTCCTGCGCATCGAAGGACCCAACCGCAGGCCGCTCCCGGAAGACCCGGTGAGTGCCGACATCGAGTTCCTCACCCGGCTGGCCCAGCAAGCGCGGATCGAGTTCCTGCCCGACGACCTGGTGATCGAGGAACCCGAGCCCGCCGAAGAAACGGAGGTGGCCGCATGTGCCGACAAGTAGGGATCATCCTCGGGCGGAAGCGCCGCCGCTTTCCCGAGTACGACATCCTGCTGGACATCTTCACCGAGATGCTCTGGCGCTCGGAGCGCGGCGGCCCCCATGCCACCGGGGTAGCCGTGCTGCGCGACGACGGCAACCACGCCATTGCCAAGCGGCCGCTGCCCGCCCGGCGGTTCATCGACCATGAGGCATTCTTCGAGGCGTTGGCCAGGTTCGACAACCGGGCGACGGCCATCCTCGGGCACGCCCGCTGGCGGACCCGGGGCAGCGAGCAGAACAACCGCAACAATCACCCCATCCGGGCCGGGCAGGTCATCGGCACCCACAACGGGACGATCTACAACGCCGACGAGCTGTTCCGCCGGTTTCGGCTGACGCGCGGGGCCGAGGTGGACAGCGAACTGCTCATCCGCCTGGCCGACGCCGCCGTCCGGGAAGGATCGCTCGATGCGGATACCTTCCTGCGGCTGGTCGCACCGTGCCGTGGCCAGATCTCCGCCGTGTTGGCCGCCGTGGGCGCGCCGGGCTGGGTGGTGGTACTCAAGGGCAACAAGCCGCTCGAGTTCCGCTACAGCCGCCGACACCGCGCCGTGGCCTATGCCACCGACGCGGCGGTCCTCGACGACGCCATCGAGGCCAGCTACCGCGAGCCGCACGACTGGCGACCGATGGTCGTCGAGCCCATGGCCATGCTGATCTTCCGCGAGGACGACATCCTCCGGCCCGACGCCCATCGCCTCGACTTCATCGCCCAGGCCCGCCAGCGCGCTATCGTAACGAAAGGAATCGCACCATGACCATCTCCGTACTCGTCTATGGCACACTGAAGCGCGGGCAGTGGAACCACGACCGGTTCTGCCGCCACGCCCTCGACATCCGGCCCGCCACCACGGTCGGTCGCCTCTACGACCTGCCCGCCGGGTTCCCGGCCCTAGAGATCCCGGCTGACGCAGTGCTGGCCGTCGGCACCGGCGACCCGATGGCAGACGCCGAGACACAGACCCGGTTTGCCGTGCGTGACTTGGTGATGCCGGACGCCGACGGCGAATGGGATGTGGTCCACGGCGAGCTGATCACCTTCGCGGACCCGGTCCGCGACCTGCCACCACTCGACCGCCTCGAAGGGTTCCGCCCGGATGGCCACGGTCTCTACCGTCGCGCCCTGGTGGCCGCCAGGGCCAACACGGGCGTCGAGGCCGCCTGGGTCTACCACATGGCGCGGGTCCGCAACGGGCAACGCCTCCGTGGCGGGGTGTGGCGGGAGGAGTGATCAGGTTGGCGCAGGCAACTCCCTACGTCGTGCAAGGACAGCGAACGGATCGACGACGGTCGGACAAACGCCGACAACATGCCACCCAGCTGCTCGTTCGCTGTAGCGGCGAATGGAGTAAGGGGAACGGACAAAGTTCAGGCACGGGCTGGCAGCCCGTGCCTGAACGATCGCGCTAACACACTATTTCCGCTTTCATTCGAACGTTTTCGTTGCCGCGTTCATGGAAGAAGAGCGGAACGTGATCTTCTTGATCGGCATCTTGTCCTTGAGAAGCTCGTAGAAGAGTTCACAGAGATTCTCGCATGTGGAAACCTTCTTGGTCACAACGATCCTGTATTCCGGGTAGGACCAGGCCAGCGGGTGGTCGATCTTCTTCAGGGGAACGCAATGTTCCGAGTCGTTATGGATGCCATGCTTCTTGTACACAGCAAGAACCGCGTCCAGAAGCGGGTCGCCTTCCTGGAACAGGGTCGCATGATGGAAGTGGTCACACACCTCCCAGGCCTTCTTGAATCCTTCTTTGCAGGCGTGGGCAAATCCCGTCACCTGATCTACGGTGTCTTCGAGTTCAAACTCCAAAAGCCCCGAATGCCCATGAAGCATCTTTGCTTCGCACGGCCAATTCATGAACCTGTGCGCGTACTGGAAGTCCAGTTTTACGATTGATCTATAGAGGCTCTTGCAAAACCCCTCGGACCGCCCGCTTCCAGCGGCCGCCCCGAGGGGCTTTGCAGCTAATTTCTGGGCCTTCGGACGGTTTCTGCCCCGGGGCGGCGCTTGGGATGGCAAGAACCGTCGTTTTTGGGCACACT
>JABHEG010000077.1 GCA_018676675.1 Lentisphaerota bacterium | reverse complement strand
AGTGTGCCCAAAAACGACGGTTCTTGCCATCCCAAGCGCCGCCCCGGGGCAGAAACCGTCCGAAGGCCCAGAAATTAGCTGCAAAGCCCCTCGGGGCGGCCGCTGGAAGCGGGCGGTCCGAGGGGTTTTGCAAGAGCCTCTGGGTACAGAAACAAGTGGGAAGCCCAACATCCCCGCCGCCCCTTGAGGTCTGCCCGGGGCACTTCCCTCTCCGATGCCACTCCTGAACTCAGGTGGAGTCCTCCTTGTACGCTTGCGTTACTCCCGACGGCCGGCCAACAACAATCCCGCCACTTCAGCATCGGTAAGACGCCGCCATTTGCCCAACTGAAGTTGCCCATCCCGCAAGTCCCCAATCGCGATGCGCACAAGGCGGTCGACGCGCAAATGACACCGCCGGCACAGCCGTCGGATCTCTCGCTTCCTGCCTTCCCGCAGGATTAGTTCCAGCACTCCTCCCCCCTCGTCCTGGCGGATGCAGGTCAACGCCTCGACGCGCAGCAACTCCCCCTCATCTCGAATCCCCTGCTTCATCCGCTGGCAAATCGACGGAGAGTACTCACCGGAGAAGGCCACGCGGTATGTCTTTGAAGTCCTGTAACGAGGGTGCGACAGGCGCTGGGCGAAGCTCCCATCGTTGGTGAACAGGATCAGTCCCTCACTATCTCGGTCCAGACGTCCCACGCTGAATACGCGCCCCAGTTCAGCGGGAAGGAGATCCCGTGCCAGGGCTTCCGCGTGCCGGTCACTGGCCGAACACGTGTAGCCGGGAGGCTTGTTCAGGAGAATGTAGGTCAACGCCTCAGGAACAACCGCCTGCCCGTCGCAACACACCTGATCCTCACGCGGGGAAACACGGGCAGAAAGCTGCTCGACGACCGCTCCGTTCAACGTAACGAGACCGCCGCGAACGAGGTCTTCACACGCTCGTCGCGACGCTATCCCTGCCATCGCCAGGTAACGGGCAATCCGCACACCCGCACCCTTGCTTTTCCCTTCGTCCCCGGCCGTCGTGTGTGGTGTCAGACTCAACGTGGTGTGGCCCAATGGTCCATGGCTTAAGTGGAAACGTCCAAGAGAGGGGGGGAAGCGAAAACGACCAAGCTGCAGGTCGATCAACCTGGTTTGGCATCGAACGTGTGACGAATGATGCGGGCCAGGTCGATCATCCGGTAAGGCTTCTGCAGGAACCCCAAAGCCCCCGCGTCCAAAACGTCCCGAGCGTCGTCTTCCGATACGTATCCGCTGGACAGCAGAACCTTGACCCCCGGATCGATTTCCTTGAGGCGAAAGAAAGCCTCGTGCCCGTCCAACTCCGGCATGACCATGTCCAGTATGATCAGATCGATCTCTTCCGCATTCGCGCGGTAGATCTCGACCGCCTCAAGGCCATTCCCCGCCAGCACGACGGAATACCCGAGCTCCTGAAGCATGTCGATGATGACATCCCAAATCATGTCCTCGTCGTCGACGAGAAGGATGGTCTCTGTCCCGTACACAGCTTCGTCGTCGATGTTGTGGGGAGCCTGCATGTCCTTGCGCTTGTCTTTCACGGGAAGCAGAACACTCAGAATGCCGTCCCCGTCCGCAAGTCGCTGGAAGACGACATCCCCTCCATGTTGTAAGACGGTCCCGTATACGTGAAGGAAGACAAGGTCACGGTCCTTTGCTTCCCCTTCACCCAACATCAAAGCGTCCCAGAACGAGATCTGCTGCTCAAGCTCAAAGACGGCCCCGTTCAGAGAAAGGCTGAAAGCAAGGTAGTGACCAGGGCTGCACGGGCTCTTCAGAAGCCTTAGAACGCGCTCCTCCATCTCCAACAGGGACACCGATGCGTGAACAACCCCCGGAGTTTTGCTCCCAAGCATCTCGACAAACGCCTGGATCAACGTGATGAAAAGCTCCTGCAACTGGAACAGCCCACCCTCGATGACAATCTCCTCGTCCGGTTGGGTGAGTTCCAGAGAGAGCCCTGTCGGCAAGATTCGCCGGCTGCGTTCTGCACAGGCCTCAAGCATCAGCCTCACAGCCAGTGGTTCAAGCTCCAAAGCGCCCCGCACCGACTGCTGAAACGTGGACAGCCACGTCAGACCTTTGGCGGACGCTGCCCGAACCTCCGCCAAGTACGTGGCAGCCGCGGGTTGGCCGGCCACTTCCTCCTCCAACAGGTCCCCGTAGGCGTCGATCCGGCGGAACAGGTGCTCCACAGCCAGGACGAGCCCCAAGTTCAGAGCACGAAAATCGGCCAAACGCTCTTCGCCGCTGAGAGACGTGTCTGAAAAGTCAAAATCTGCTTTAAGCATGGCCAATTCCTTGATCCCGGCCTTTTTGTCCGTAGAGGCTGAGTTATTATACAGCGTGCTGAAAATGTTCACAACGCCCGAGGCACCGGCACGGGGCTGCCGGCCGCGGCCGGGCGACACGACTATCGACAGACATGCCCAGCCCCACGGAAGGAGTTCCCGTCAATGTCAACGTCCTGTCAAGGCTTCACATCCCTCCTTAACGGTCTCTGCCAGCAAGTCCCTGAATTGTCAGGTAGCAGCGTCTATGCCGCCTCCAAACAGTCGGTCGGTGGATTCGACCTGCTCTTGACCAGTTCGGGCAGGGCCAAACGCCTCTGGGCTGTTGCCCCGAATGCGAGTGCCCTGCCTGACGAGCTGGAGGGCACCGCCTACTCAAGCCCTTCCGTGGCCGCCAAATGCTGTCCGTTGACGCACGCCAATGCCCTGGCCCTGCGTGAGATGCTACCCTGGACTGCACCACGTTCACTGCGGAACGAACGCACAACATTCGGGTGCGGAGACCGGCTGGGAAGAGCCACGCCGGGACACCTCCAAGCCGTCTCGCGGTACAACGTGTCTCCCGTGCTCGCCCAGCAGTCCATCCGCGAACTTACCCTCACAGGACGAACATTCGAGGGCGTAGTGGACGATGTGACGTTCCTCGTTTTCCAGGCCGGATTCACCGGGGGATTCGGAGCTGACGGTGACCACCTCAAGACGCTGGACGACATCAACACAGCCGTCGACGCCGGAATGGCAATGATTACACTGGATCTGAGTGAGGTCATGTTGGCCGCGGCAGAGAAGTGGTCCGCCCAGGACGTCGAGGAGGCATTCGGGCAGCTCCCTGCCGATGTGCAGCAGCGAATCAGTGAGACCTATGCAGGAAAGACATTCGCCGTGGAGTCTGCCAGTGTCTCGCTGGACGACATTGAGGCGAAACGCTGTGCGGTGATGTACCTCGAAGCCATGGACTTCGCCGGCGATGTCCACGATCTCCTCCTGAAACGCCGGGGAGATGCCTTTGACCTCGAGATCTCAATTGACGAGACCGAAGCCCCAACACTTCCCGGGCACCACCTGTTCATCATCCGGGAACTGCTCTACCGCAACATCACCGTCTCATCGCTCGCGCCTCGCTTCATCGGCGAATTCCAGAAAGCGATCGATTACATCGGTGACCTCGAGGAGTTCGAGCGCCAGTTCGCCATCCACTGTGCCATCGCAAAGGCGCATGGCGACTACAAGGTGTCGATCCACTCAGGAAGCGACAAATTCAGCGCCTATCCCATCATCGGGAAACACACCAATCACCGCGTCCATGTCAAGACAGCCGGCACAAGCTGGCTGGAAGCGATCCGTGCGGTGGCTGAGGCCTCCCCCGCCCTCTACCGGGAACTGCACAACAAGGCGCTTGCCTCATTCGAGGACGCACTGCGCTATTACCACGTCACCCCGGACCTGAACGCTGTCCCGGAGCTCTCCTCAGTCCCGGACGACCAACTGACAGCGTTCATGGAGCACGATGGTGCACGGCAGCTGGTGCACGTGACGTACGGAGGCATTCTCAGCGATGCGCCCCTTGCAGAGCGCTTCTTCGCAACGCTCGACGAGCACGAAGATGTCTACTACGCGTGCCTTCTCAAACACTTCAACCGCCATCTGGATGCCTTGGGGCTGACACCAACGGCATAGCCCCGGGACGGGACGAAGACACCAGCCCCCTTCGGTGACACCCCGAGCCGCAGTTCCGAGGAGGAATCGTGAGACGGTGGTGTCTCCGTCCTATGGAGCAGTTCTGAACGGCTCTGCAGCACGGCCGATGGCGCTGGTGCGATCAGGTAAGGAAGAGCCACGCACGGCGGTGCACCCCCCTTCACCGGCGATCGCTCGTAGCAAAAGTGTCTGCCTGCCCCCCCCCGGCAGGCGTACGCGCCCGGCCCGAAAACAGGTTCACTGCCGCGCCCGCCACATCAGCGTCCCCGCTGTAGCTTCTTGCGCCGTCGTTCCAGTGTCTCGCGCTCCTCCGGCGTCAGACTCTCGAGGCCGCTCTGCCCGATCTTGTCAAGAATCCGGTCTACCTCGGCGGCCAGATCATCCGGTTCAGGTTCGTCCGGCACCACCTGGAATCCCCGCCGCTGACGGGCCGCCTGGAGACCACTCCAACGCTGCCGAATAGAGGCGAAAAAGCCTCGGCGACGGCTGAAGCCACCCGACGACACCAGTTGCCGCATGTAGACAAAGCCCCCCAGGAAGCCCCCCAGATGCGCAAGGTGAGCGATCCCACTTCCCGGGCGGCCGAGCGCCAACGCCACCTCAATAACCCCATAGACAAATACCAGCGTCTTTAGCCGAACGGGGATCGGCGGAAACAACAGGGTCACGACCAAGCCGGGGAAAGCCATAGCTGCGGCCATGAGCAGCCCGAACAGAGCGCCGCTCGCACCGATAACGAAGTGCGACGTTCCCCAGTTGGCCAGCAACCAGATCCCGCCCCCGATCAGTCCGCTGGTCAAGTAAAGCTGAAGGAAACGACGCGACCCCAGCCGCTGCTCCAGCAACCGACCGAAAATGAACACCCCCCACATGTTGAAGATGAGGTGCCCCCAATCCCCGTGCGCAAACATGTAGCTGACCAGGCGCCAGATCTCGAAACGTCTGATGGGGGCAGCCCCCAATGCCAAAGCACCCGTGGCCTGATGTTGTCCGAAGCCGGTCAAGACGAAAACAATCGCGTTCGCCCACATCAGGGCCTTCACGACCGACATATTGAAGCCGACTCTGCCTGCGTGTCGGTTACTGTCCATGTATTGCCGATCAGAAAGCATTCAATCTCCTTGAACCAGTCGGTTAGTTCTCGGACCGTCCGCCGACATGGACCTGAGGACAGTAACGCCCCGCTGGGCCACCGCGGACGCGGGGAGTGAAACCAGAACAAGCCGTCGTGCCCTCCCGTTGCGGTGGCGAACTCTCTGGTCGCGCCCCACCCGCCCCTGATACGTAGTTTCTCACCCTCTTAATCTACCGTCGTCCCTCCCCACCCGCCACACGGGCCCAGGTTCCCCAGACCACGCCCCTCCCCCAGCTCAGGGCGAACCCTCGGTTCAGGCAGCCATGATGAAGTTGAGTCCCTCACTGAAGCCGCGTGACAGCAACCGGCCGCGAATGTCATCGCGCGCCCCCCGACTGCCGACGAACGAAGCGACAAAACACGCATCCGCACTCGGAATAGCCCCCTCGTCGAGGACAGGACGCCCATGGATAACCTGCCCGATCCTGCGTGGATCTACGTCAACATAAGCACAGATCCTGACTCCGTGCCGGCAAAGATGCTCCGCCCGTTTCCGCGTCGCACGCCCGCCTCCCCAGACAACGAGGTCGGGATGGTGGGGATTGTGCCTGGCGAGCCACTTTGCCAGGTACTCGGCCTTACAGCGGTAGAACGCCTCAAAAGAGTAGCGCTGGTCCACTCGGGAAAGACGCGATGGCGGATCGCTCCATGTGAGCAAGGTCTCAGGCAGCTTGGCCATGCGAACCCCCGCGTCAAGCCAACGCAACCAAAGCTCATAGTCCTCCGGGAACTCCCCATCGCGATACCCACCGAACTGATCGACCAACCCGCGACGGAACATGACGGAAGGGTGGGCGAACGGTGACTCGACGAAGCGGTTCAGGGAGATCGCCTCCGGGGCGAGCAGAGAGTTCGTCCAATCAACGTAGAGGGCGTATCCGGCGTGCGTCTCACGATCCCCGCCAAACGTCACGCGAGTTCCCACCATGCCCAGGTCCGGGGCCCCGTCCAGGGCCGCCAACTGAAATGCCAAACGCTCTGGAGCAGAGATGTCATCGGCATCCATCCGCGCAATGTACCGCCCCTGGGCAACGGCAAGCCCGTCGTTCAGTGCAGCGACGATGCCCTGACAGCGTTCATGAGTCAAAACGCGAACGCGAGAGTCCCCCCGGGCAAGCCCGGCAAGCAGCTCACCGGTTCCGTCCGTGGAACCATCGTTGATGGCCAGCAGCTCAAAATCTGTCGCCGTCTGCTCAAGGATGCTCCCCGCTGCTGCCGGAAGCGTATCCTCCGCATTGAGAATTGGGAGCAAGACTGTGATCGCAGGAGAGGTTGTCATAGGTTGCACGTAATCCCGCTGCCGGTTCATCAGCAAGGCCGGCCCAAACGGCCGACACGATCGAAAGCACTGGTGCCTGTCAACGCCCCGCCGGGGGTTCGTACACGTCCACGCCACGGAACACGAGAGCCCCATCTCCCTTGGCGCGGATCTCGAGTAAATGCAGCCCGTTGGGGAGCCCGGAAACGACACGGTGACATTGCACGCTGCCAACGTCCCCGTGAGTGCTCAGAACGGACTGGCAACTGCGCACAACGGCAAACGTGAAGGTGTCTCCCTCCCGATTGGTGAAGACCTTACTGCGTCTTACCCGCTGCCGACGCCAGAGCTCCGGCACGATCCTGATCTGCCCGGATGTGCTGGTGAAGGCTGTCTCGTTCTGCCCTCGCCCATCGCGGCCGGTCACGGAACCGGTGAGCTCAAAATTGCCGTTGTCGTCGAGCATCTCGATGGTCCACTTCTGTGGAACAAGGGCACTTCCCAACACGACACCGTGGGGGCATTGGTCGGCCATGGAGCCACGTTCCGGACGCGCGTTCTTCGGCCCACAGCTGATGTACGTCGGGTAAAAAGCCGTTACCTCACCCCCGGGAACGCCGTCGATGCAGATTGCGCCCGTTCCACCGGACGGATGGAGATCGGTCCAGACGTCAATGCGATTGCCCCGGAAGGTCACTCGCAGACACGCTCCCTCCTCCTCAAAGACAAGTTCCCCCGACTCCCCTCTCCGATGCTCCCCGCTTACGGTCACCTGCTCCCCATCCTTCCCGCCAAACGGCTCGGCCAACGAAAGCCGGCGTTCCCGATCAGAAGGCTCGTAGGAGAATGTGTCAGGAACAGCGAAGTGCCGGGCGATGTTCTCGTTGATAACCAGCGCCCCGTGATCGCTCTGATGCACAGCATCTTTCAACAGTCCGGCTTCGGCGTCGATGGCGACCTCCATACGATGCTCGCGCATGTACGCAGCCCACTCACGACGACTCTCCACAAACTCCACCCCGTGAGCCAGGCAGACCTCACGAAGCTCAGACACCTTCTGGTCAACCGCGTCTTCCACCACACCCCAATTCTTCTTGTCCCGAATCCGCCAATGGATGCTGGGAACGATGATGTCAGCCGTAGTGCCTTCCCGAAGCTCCTGTAGAAGTGCGTTCAGGTCGCTCGGATCTCCCAGGGTGTAAATGAGCACGAGATCGGGTTGCTCGGGTACGACGATGTGGCGCGCCCATCCACGCACATACTGCCAGGGAACGGCAGAGCCGACGTGCTTCTTGTAAATGATCTCCGGCGCATTGGGAAAACGACGACGGATGTGCTGGCGCAATGCTTCACCGTTCCCAAGCATGTTGGTGTAGCTCGACCCGATCGCCCAAATGAGGAAAGGGCGTGAAAGGGCACGTCCACCAGTCAGCTTGCCGATCGTCAAGGCCAGGTTCCGACCATCTGTCGATCGTGAACCCAAGTCACGAGCGGGAAGCGAAGCCCGCCAAGCGCCCCACGCTCGGCTGAACTCATCCTCGGTTGCCGTGCGCAGCGTGACCTCATCGATTGAGAATGCGGGAAGCGCCGCTCGCCCGGGGCGAATCGACAGACGTCCACCCTCCCCCCCCGGAAGGTTGCGGAAGTAGCAGCCGACACGCTTCCACTCCCCACCGGTCGAGGGGAACGAGATGGGAACGTGGCGCCCATAGTGCACCGCTGCCCGAGACACCGAGATTGTCCCCCCGAAAGGGGCTTCGGAACGCAACCAACAAGACAAGAGATGTGGCTGGCCATCCCGTATGTCCAGCCCTGAGACGCCCAGCGCACGGCGCCCCTTGGCCGGGAAAGACACATAGTGCCCGCCCGCGGGAGCCCCTTCCTCTTCGAACGTTCCCCCCGTCACAGTCCAGCCATGGACACGCCCCTCCCGAATCTCCTCGAAGCTCCCATTCGGGACACTGATATCATCTGTGCCCTCAGGTTTCGGAAAGTACGTGCGCCCCACAAGGGTCTTTCCCAGTTCCTCAGGCTCTTCGGCGGTAGTCATCTGCGCCGGACCGCCGGGAACGGTCGCTGCGGAAAAGGCAAGCGCAGCAACGCCGAGAGAACGTAACACTTGCATATGATGGGACCTTCCGTGGCTTCGGCAGGCAAGGAACCCGAGGAGGGCAGGACGTCAACAACGCGGCTCACGCTTGTCTCTGGCGAGGAGCATTCGCGCCGGATTGCGGATGCCCTGCGTCAGATGCCCCCTCGACTTGTTCGAGCGTGAGCCCGAGTACTCGTCTCCTTCACCGAGGCAAGCTTCCAGGTCTTAGACCCAACCTTCACCCAGAGCATCTTCGCCTGCCACGTGCTGTTGCTGAACTTCAGAGACATCGACGAGAGCGTAATGTGCGCCTGCATCGTGACCGCCGCCGCAACACGCTTCTCATCCAGCTTCTTCATCTTCTTGATGTGCGTATGAATTTCGTTCATTCCCTGGATGTCCTTGATGGACTTCAGAAACGCCCTGGCGGCAGCCTTCCCCTTGAGAGTCTGAGTGGCCGTCTCGTAGCTCATCTTGCTGTAAAGCAACGACGCCGCTTTGCGCCAATCTCCGTCCGACATGGCTTTGTCGAGAATCTCCAGGTTCCGCTCGACATGGCTCTCTGGAGCAATGGGCACGAAGCCGCAACCCGCACTCGCGATGAGGAAAGCCAGCATCCCCGCCCACGCGAACAGGTCTCGAGTTGGGAATTGCTTCGGAAGTGAACGCATAGACCACCGTTGTAGATGAGGCCGGCTCCAAGCAGTGTCCCGGTCTCGGTAGATTTGGCACCCGCCACCCAGGCTGCCGGGCATCAGCCACAGACGAACTGCGGCCGTGGCCGGAACGCGCCATGAGAACGATCAACATATCAGAAAGGTCATATAGACTCGCCCCAAGACAGTTTCAAGTTCAGGGGGACGAAGCGTGTCATCCGCTCAGGGCCGCTGCCTCCAGATTCAACGCTGCCCCCCGCTCCTCCAACAACCCCTCCTCACGGAAGCTCACGTACTGCCGACCAGCCCTAACGCCCGGGCGAGCCACAATGACGTGATCGATCACGGCGATGCCGACAATATCGCCTGCCTCCTTCAGTTGCCGCGTACACGTGATGTCTTGCGGGGAAGGAGTGGGATCACCGCTGGGATGATTGTGAACCAGGACGATCCGGGAACATCCCTCTCGGATGGCTGTACGAAACACTTCACGAGCGTGGACATGACTCCGATCCACCAACCCCAAGGTGATGCACTCATCGCGCATCAGACAGTGTTTCGTGTTGAGCAGGAGCGCGTGAAATTCTTCCTGCATCGCCCCGCGAAAGTGCTCTCGAAAGAGCCCCATCACATCTCCCGGGCCACTCACTTTGCAGGCTTCCGGGATGCCCTGGACCGCGAGTCGCTTGGCCAGGGCGAACGCCGCCCGAAGCTCAACGGCTTTGGCAACCCCAATACCACGAATCGCCCGCAATTCTCCGATCGTCGCGCTACTCAGCCGCCCAAGATCTCCCCGGAAAGCCGCCAGTACATCCCGAGAGAGGCTAAGTACCGACCGGCCTCGAACACCGTTCCGGAGAACAAGAGCAACCAACTCCGCATCGCTCAACGCATCCGCACCATGTCGCATCATGCGCTCCCGCGGACGCTCTCGCTCCGGCAGCTCGGCAATCAGATGGACCCCCGAGTGATGACATCGCTCCCCATCGTGCGCCATGCAGCCTGTCCCCTTGCTTCTGGTGGAACGCTCGACCATTAACACTATCTTATAATAGCCTCTTCATGGCAGCACGTCAATCCCGCAGTTTCGAACAGGACAGACAGAAGAACGGAGGCAGGAGTCAGTAGCTCTTGCGCAGATGAGTAACCAAAATGGCCTCCCGCACGGCGTCTGCTCCAGTGGAAGAGCGCGGAGTAAACGTCAACTGCAGGTCGTCTTCAGGCAGAATCGTGAAGCTGTTGTCGCTGAAGGTCCCGGCAATTCCGGGGACATCAAGGACAACAAAAAACGCAGGACGATCCGTGCGAACACGCACATCGATGGAGCCATCTCGGCCTTCTCGAACGTCACTGACTCTGACCCGGGCATCTGCCAACTCGCAACGTTTGAATGGCACGAAGAAGTGCGTGTTCCGGTGCCGCATGTAGCCCGTTGGTGTCTTTGCCTCCAGGTCAGTGGTCAGGAATACCTGGTCGGCCTTTGGGGCCAGGTTTTTGACGGGTATGGTCAGAACATCCGCGACCCCGTTAGCCGGGATGGATACATTGTACCGCTCCTCACGAAGGGCTTTGCCGTTGAGGTCCCAAAGCGTCATCCGGATCTGAGCTCGACAGGGCTCCGGTACGTCACTGATTGCACGGATGTGAACTTCCATGACCTTCACCTTCTTCTCCCCGTCCATTCTCTCAACCGGACGTTGGATCACAGCCGCCATCACCGGGGCATAGAAGCGGCGCGCCTGGTAATGCAGTTGCTTCCACTTCCCGCCGTACTCGATGCTTGACCAGGAAGCCACAGGCCAATTGTCATTGAGCTGCCAATAGAGCGTCCCCATGCAATAGGGCTTCAGGGAGCGCCAGTACTCGACGGCTGTCTTGATCGCTAGAGCCTGCTGGACTTGACTGAGGTAAAGGAACTGGTCAAAGCCGCTCGGCATCCGGAAGTAGCGCATGAACATCGACACAATCCGGCCATTGCCCCCCGGGTTCCGCTGGTGGTGCTCCAGGACCGGAGACGAGACATTGAGGTCCCCCTCTTCAGCAAAAGTCTGCACGGTCTCCAGAGATGGGAAAGACTGGTAGCCAAATTCAGAGCAGAATCGTGGGCGAACCGAGGTAAAGGCCTCAAAGGGCTTGCCCCCATGCCATACATCCCAGTAATGAGAGTCGCCGCGCTCGAAATTGCGCCACCCATCGCGGAATTCCCCCGGGCCGTCAGATGGTGAACTGGGCCAGAACATACGCGTCGGATCGGCCTCTGCAGCAACCTTGCCGATCGCCCGATTGAGGCGGTCGTATGCCACCAGATAGAGATCCCGTTCCCGTTTCGTCTCCGTGTACCACTTGAGCGCCCCAATCACCTCATTATCACCACACCAGAGCGCGATGCACGGGTGATCACGAAGGCGCTTGATCTGGTACTCGACCTCCGTACAGCAATCCGCGATGAACGCGTCGGTGGCCGGGTACATTGAGCACGCGAACATCATGTCCTGCCAAACAAGGACGCCTAACTCGTCGCACAGGCTGTAGAACAGCTCGCGTTCATACTTCCCGCCGCCCCAAACACGCAGCATGTTCATATTCGCATCAACTGCATCCCCGATCAGCTGCCGATAGAGTTCCGGCGTCTGACGACTTGGGAGGGCGTCCGGGGGTATCCAATTCGCCCCCTTACAGAACACATCGGCACCATTGACCCGAACCGTCATACTCTTGCCGGGCAGGGGCTTTGGTTCCTTCAGCGCGGGATCCGGAGGGTCTTCCACGTTGATGATCTCCATGCGGCGCAGTCCCAAACGCTTGTTCACGCTCTGCTCACCGCTCGAAACCATGAGTTCGTAAAGAGGCTGTTCCCCGTAGCCAACGGGCCACCAGAGACGCGGATTCCGCAGGCTGAATGCTGCCTTGACCTGGTTCACTCCCGCCACAAGGTCAGCAGTCACCTTGCGACGCCGACCGTCAAACTTGAACACCACATCCTGAACCGTGGCCCGCCGTGCGATCAGTTCTGCCGTAACCGTCACATCACAGTGCCCTTCAGTGTGTTCCTGGGTCGCATAAACATGCTCTATTCGAGCAGCGGTTGCGCCGCAGAGACTGAGATCGCCGTAGACACCGGCAACTGGCAGACACGGCCCCCAATCCCACCCCGTATGGCACTGCGGTTTGCGCAGGAAATTCATATACCGGAAGCGATTGTGCTGGATGTTGGGGACAGGATATCCGGCGGCCTTGCCCCGCTCCGCGGCGGCCTTGACAGCAGAATCAAAAACGATGCTCAGCGTATTCTCCCCCTCCCGCAGCAGTGAACGCACATCAAATCGGTGTCGCTGGAACATGTTGTCGACGGCCCCGAGAACGGTGCCATTGAGCTCAAAAGTGGCCACAGTGTCCACCATCTCCGCGTTGAGGTAGACCGATTCGTACGCCAACAGCTCTTCCGGCACCACAAACGACTTGGAGTATGCCCACGTGACTTCCCCAAGCCACTTCACCCCCGATTCATTCCGACGCCAGTAGGGATCCGGGATCTTCCCTGCGGAAATCATGGCCCCGTAGACATCGCCAGGGAGCGTCGCTGGGATGGAAATGTCGCGTTCCGTGCAGGTCAGCTTCCACTCCCCACTCAACTCAGCCCGATTCCCAGCCAGCGCGAGCGGGATCACAGGAGCCGGCTTGGCTTGCTTCTTCCCACAAGAAACCACGAGAGACATCACGGTCAGCAGAACAACGCCCCGCACAACCCTCGCCATCAAAGCAAAAAGCATCGACTCCTCCTTTCAACCCCTATTCTGTATAGAGATGCCGCCGTCGCCCGTCCAGGGCGGGGGCCAGCAATCATATCGCCGCCATCTTCATCACGCAAGCAGAGGAAGCGGTCCGGTCACGTCATCTGGGCAGACCCGGGCAGTCCCTCGTGGCGTCAGCGGGTCGAGGCTTTCAGACGAGCGATGGCTCGGGCCACGCGCAGCTTGATGGCCTCTGGATCGTAGCCCCGAGGTGGCGTGCGCTGGTTCAGCGCGATGTCCGCCACGAGCGACTCCAGAACATCGCGGGCCGCTGCAGCTCCCTTCCCTTCGCTCTTCGCCAGCTTCCAAAGCCGGTTGTACAAGTAGAAGTCTTCCGCGCCTTCGCGACAACGTTCGAAGTGCACCGTTGGGTATATGCCGTCCCGGCCGTAACAAATCATCGCCGTATCCGGCTCTCTTCCGTCAAGGTCGAAAAACTGGTACCCGTGAAGAATGTTCAGGTGCCATTGCCAGCGAGCCCTCACGCCTTTCCGATACTCACTCCACTGATAAAGACCGAAGGAATAGCGCGACCGCCCCTGGTTGTAAATGTGGACCTCTCTCCCCAACTCCCGGGCTTCACGCAGGACGCTCGCATCGTGGCGATTCAGGCTGCTGACATCAAGCACCTCGAAGAAACGCTGATGCCAATGCAGCATCCGGTCAGGGTCGTCCGGACGCGAGCCGAAATCGACACTGTAACTGCCACTGGTCCGGACCGTTCGTGGAAACGCCCTGCTCACCCTCCCCATGAGACGCATGAAGCTGACTTCACGCTCGGCATCGGCGCGAACCCGTGTTTCGTCGCACATCGCGTAGAAGAGAGTGGGCCATTGCTTTTGCCGTGCGTGTTGGTCGACTTCCGCCCACGCTCGCAAGACTGCCGTCTCGTAGTCCAGGCCGCTTTCCCGTTCCACCTTCGCACCGTCTCGGCCCTTCTCATAGCGCGTGTGCAGCCCCCCGAACCGCGCCCCGCCGTAACCGTTGAGCGGCCGGATAAAGCCGTGGTTCCGGAGGAGCGAGAAGAAGCGATCCATCTCCCCGAAATCAACCTGCGGCTGTCCGTCACGCCAGCCGGTTAATCGCCAGCTTGGCCCCCCGGAAACAGCGTTCATTCCGTACTCACGCAGCAATGCCAACGTCTGTTCCAGGACGTCCCACTTTTTCTCCGCTGGAATAAGTCCCGGCGGCATCAGCCCAAAGAACCCCATGAGGAAGCTTGTCTCCCGGTCCACTGAAACCGGAAGCACGACGACCTCGAGCGGCACATCAAGCACGTTGCCAACCTTGAGTTGACCACGGTAGCGCCCCGCCACCGCGCGACGTGGGACCCGCACGCGAACCGTGATCCCCCGAGTCAGATCAGCCGGCAATGCGACCGTTTGAGCAGGACGCAGCGTGTGAGGCCGCGTCCGATAGGCGATCGTGTTGAACGTTCGAGACGTTCCGTACCAGATCACTGCCACCTCGGATGACAGACGCTGTCCCTTTGCATTGACCAAGGCTGTGGCGCGGACAGGCACGGTGCCCAAATCTCGCTGAGGACGGATGGCCGCGCAGAGGAGCTCCTGCTCACCGCGAACTGCGACGGCACTGATCACCAATTCGCTTGGGGCCGGAATTCCGGCAGGCGGCTGTGTCCCAGGCGTGAGTTCATCGTCAATCCGGATGGGCCAGGCAAGCGGGCGTCCCTCCCAAGCGGGTGGGATGGCTGATGCCGCAACCTCAGGATCCAGACAGACGGCGGTCATCCGGAATTCCCGAGCCAGGTCCGCAAGTTGCTCCTTGACCCACTCGCCCCCACGAACATCATCCTCGGCCTGCACGACCAACCCCGAGATCTTGCTCCCCCACGTCCTGTCCGCACGGAAGCGAATGGTGAGGCCCTCCCGCGAAGATTCGGCAGGAAAGGTGACCGGACGGGCCAACTCCGTCGCCATGTAAGTGTCCCAGATGTCAACCCCAATCGGCTCCAGCTGCTCGAAACGATAGAGGGCGTGTCCTTCCGCTTCCGGACGGCTCTCGGTCCACGCTTCCGCACCGTCAATCGTGATCGACCGATGGGCATGCTGGGCCTGCTCCCCCCCCCAGTATCCGCTGTTCTCGTAAAAAACGGTGATGCGATAATGACCTGGAGGCACATCGACCCGGAAACGGTATCCGCCGGCTTCGCAGAAGTCGCGAATCAGAGGTGGCCCGAATGTGGTGTCTCGAGCCGCACCTTGCCAGGGGGTCCCTCCCGCCGGTCCCCACCCGAAACCTCGCTCTGATGTGTACTTCGTGGCATGGTCAATCCCCGTCCATCCCGGCATCACGGCCTGGTTCGACGGGCCAAAGTCAAAGCAGTGCACCCCAGACGGCCGCCCTGAACGAGTCAGCGCAACCGCATCCACAATCACCCGACCGGTTGATCCAGGCCGACCAAAGCCGAAATCAAGGCGCACGATCGCGTCCGCGTCGATGTTGCGCTTGATGTCCCGGTTGCGACTCCCCGCTTCGCCACGATATAGGCCCTGAACGGGAATCACCCACCGAGTCCGACCTGGGACGAGCATCGTCCCGGAGTTGTGCCGGTTCCAGTAGCTGCGTCCGCTGTCAGCCCACGCCTGGTCCGCAATGAGCAGCGTGGCCCGGATCGGGGTCGCCCCCGGATTGGTCACGTGGAGAACAAGTGCGTCAAAAGACGACCAGTCTCGCGGCATCCGCCCCGTAGTCATATAGGCCGCTCCATATCGCCCTTTCGAGTCAAAGGTGATCTCGAGAGCGCGCTCTCCCCTGACCACGCCTTCCGACACGAGTCGTGTCGTTCCGGCATTCACCTCGAAAAGGGCCGTCTGTCGGCGATCCTCGAAGTCACAGACGACCAGATCATCGCCTGAGGGAGCACCGTGCAGGAGGAGCCCTGAGATAAGTGAAAGAACTGAGACAAGGAAGAGCCGCATCGCCTTACTCCTCATGAATGGGAAACCGCAACTGTTAAGGAAACGGCCTCTGCCCGAACTTACACGTGAGAGGCCACAACTGACAACCGAATTGGCGCAAGTTCACGGCTCGTTCCAACTGAGTGGACTGGAACGATACGTCTCCCCCCGGTAGTGTGTCGTGTCGTCGCTGCCGGTCAGTCTTGAGCCGGAGCCTGGCACATCCGGCGCCCACCAACACCCCATCCGAGCTTGAATAAGATACCATGCCTACCGAAGCCCCGAACTCGACGCCCACGACGCCCCGCATTCTGGCCCTAGGCCTCAATTCTGCCTGGCAGAAAACGTTGCTGTTTGATGCCCTGCAGATCGGGGAAGTTAATCGGGTGAGCTGGCTGGGGGAAACAGGAGGCGGGAAAGGCATGAATGTCGCCCGCGCCGCGGTCTACCTGGGCGCGGACGTCACCGTGGCACAGTTCATCGGAGGACACACGGGAGAGTTGCTACGCCGCGAGCAGACGGCCCTTGGCATCGCTGGTATCACGGTCCAGTGCGATGCTCCAACCCGCACGTGCACGACCGTCGTTTCCAAAGCCACCGGCCAGAGCACGGAGCTGATCGAGCCGTCAGGGACCGTCGCCCCCGCCTGCGTTGCCCAGCTTCGCAACGCCCTTAGGCCAGTGCTGAGCGAGTACGACGGGATTGCCCTCTGCGGAACCTATCCCCCTGGAGTAGATGAGTCCTTCTATGCCGACACCGTTGCGGGAGCCGGAAGCGATACACTCGTTCTGTTGGACGGCATCAAAGGAGTCGAGAAGACGCTGGAAACAGGGATCGATCTCCTGAAAATCAACGCGAGCGAACTCACCCAGCTTGCCGGTGATGCAGACATCGCAACGGCAGCCCGGGTTTGCTTCGGGCGGTACGCCGTCCGTTACATTGGAGTCACTGACGGCCCCGGAACGGCCTATATGTTCAGCCCCGAAAACGCCTGGCGCCTTCAGCTCCCGAGGCTGGACAGCGTGCAGAGCGCCATCGGTGCAGGGGACTGCGCGTCCGCAGCCCTCCTGCTGGACTGTGTTCACCGTCGACAGGCAAATGGAGCCCTTTCGTCTTCCGACGTTGTCGAAGCCTTCGCCCACGCCCTGGCCTGCGCCTCCGCGTCCTGCCTCACCGCCGCTCCGGCTGCGTTTGACGACGCCCAAGCCGCTCAGATCAGGACCGACATTCACATCGAGGAATGCCCTGTCCCGCAAACGGGCCGGCCTGAATAGTCGTATTCCCACCTTGGTTTTCACGGCAAAACGACCTGCAAGAACGGCCCTCCCCCGATATAGTATGGCCTTTCGTTTACAGCCGATTCCAGCCGCCTCGTCACGAGTCCCGGAAAGCCGAATGAACGGAGGCTTGGCAATGGCGTTTTTCCAATGGGGCGGCCATGCCTCAGGCGTGGCTGCACCGCAGTTCGCATTCAGCCCCCGATCCTCCCGCTCCAAGGAGCTCTGAAACGTGAATGTCCTGGTCGTCAATGCGGGAAGTTCCTCCCTCAAATTCACTTTGTTTGACATGGCCCACAACCATGTCGCCGCCAAGGGACTCATCGAGCGAATCGGGCAGGACGAGCCCAACCTGGTCTTCAAGAAGAGCGATGGACAAAGCCTTGAACGCCCGGTGGACGTGGCAAACCACGACGAAGCGCTGATGGTCATCTGCCAGGCGCTGATCGATGACGTTTGGGGGCCTCTCAACCAGCTCGACGAAGTCGACGCAATCGGCCATAGGGTGGTCCATGGCGGCGAGGCGGCAACCGACCCGATTCGGATCACGCCCGACGTGAAGACAATCATCCGTGACTGCACCCCGCTGGCTCCCCTGCACAATCCCGCCAACCTCGGGGCGATCGAAGCCTGCGAGCGCGCCTTCCCCCACGTCCCGAACGTGGCGGTATTCGATACCGCGTTCCACCAGACAATGTCGCCCGCCTCCTTCCTGTTCGCAGTCCCTTACGACCTCTATGATCAACACGGCATCCGCAAGTACGGTTTCCACGGGACCTCCCACAAATTCGTTATGCAGGCCACCGCAGACTACCTCGGAATCCCGCTCACGAATGCGAAGCTGATCACCTGCCACCTGGGCAACGGCTGCAGCATCACCGCGATCGATGGCGGGAAAGTGCTGGACACGAGCATGGGAATGACCCCCCTCACCGGCCTGGTCATGGGAACGCGGTGCGGCGACATCGACCCCGGGGTGATCTTCCATCTTCTCAACTCCGGAATGAGCGGGGGTGATGTTGACGCCCTGCTCAACAAGCAGAGCGGACTCCTGGCCGTCGCAGGAATCGGCAGCAGTGACATGCGGGATATTGTCGCGGCGGCCGAAGCAGGCAATGAACGCGCGGAACGGGCGATCGACATGTTCGTCCACCGGCTGGTCTCCTATATCGGTGCGTACTTTGCCCTCCTGGGAGGCGCAGATGCGGTGGTCCTGACCGGAGGAATCGGCGAAAACAGCGTGTGCATTCGCGGGCGCGTTCTGGAGCGCCTCCGGGGCCTCGGGTGCATTCTCGACTCGAAGGCCAACGAGCGAATTCGGGGCAACGGCGTGGTCAGCACGCCGGAAAGCACGCTCAAGGCCGTGGTCATGCCGACTGACGAGGAACTGATGATCGCGAGAGAGACGATTAAGGTGCTGACCAGCGGACCTGACGGCATGTAAACGCCATCCGGGCAGACCAGCCAACCACACGACACGAAGGAATTTGGGCAATGGCATTCCTCGACAGCCTTCTCGAAAAGGCTCGAGCAGCAAACAAGACCGTGGTGCTGCCGGAAGGGCACGATCCACGCGTCATTCAGGCGGCGGACCGGATCGTCTCTCAGGGCATCGCAAACGTGAAGGTACTCGCCACTGCGGAGGAGATGATCCCCTCGCCCGGCCTCGAAGCCGCCAAGAAGCTGGGGGTCGCCTTCATCAACTACCTCGATGACGACCTGATTGAGCCGCTCGCGACCCGCTTCCAGGAAATCCGAGCCCACAAAGGAGTGACGCTGGATCAGGCACGGGAAGCGATGAAAGACCGGCTGTACTTTGGTAACATGATGCTGCGCGAGGGACATGCAGACGGCCTCGTCGCCGGGAGCATTGCGTCAACCGCGCACATGGTCCGAAGTGCCTTCCAGTGCATCGGGACGGCACCAGGAATACGGGTTGGGAGCAGCTGCTTCGTCATGGCCCTCAGACACCCTTCCCCTGCAGGCCACTCCGAACTCGTCTATGCCGACGCGGGAGTCAACCCCAACCCCAATGCGAAGCAGCTCGCGGACATCGCGATCGCTACGATCCAGACGAAGCTGGCCCTCCTGGATGGTGAGACACGCGTTGCTCTGCTCTCGTTCTCGACCAAAGGAAGTGCCAAGCACGAACTGGTTACCAAAGTCGCTGATGCCACCGAAATCGTCAAGAGACGGGTGGCTGAGCTCGGACTCCCTGCCATCGTGGACGGCGAACTCCAAGCTGATTCTGCACTCGTACCGGCGATCGCCGACAAGAAATGCCCACAGAGCCCTGTTCAAGGCAGTGCGAATGTCCTGATCTTCCCTGACTTGCAGTCCGGCAACATCTGCTATAAGATCACCGAACGGCTGGCCGGCGCGACGGCTTACGGCCCCATCCTGCAGGGGCTGGCGAAACCGGTGAACGACCTTTCACGAGGCTGCAGCGTTGATGACATCGTCGGAGTTGCCGCGATCACAGTCTGTCAGGCTGTTCAGTGACCCCTGGAACGGCCCCTGGTCCCCTCGACTCATGTCGGGGGAACCTGAAACCGGGGGGGCGTAACGTCCGCTCTGCCCTGCACGTTCCGGTACGTGCGGCAGACGTGGGTCGGCCCCCGAGGCCTCCGGAGACAAGAGACGGCCCCAAGCTGGGGATGGGACGCATATGACTACACGAAAATACGGCGGAGATGCTTACGGCGATTGGACGCGAGACGACAATAGTCTGCCTTGCTACGACCTCGATATCTCGCGCCTTCCCCATCACTGCCCTCCGCTTCTCCATCTGCTTGGAACGGGGACGTGCTGGGTTCTACCCGATCAGTTTGCCGCGTTGCCACTCATCACGGCCCAGACCAATCCCCTGACCTGCCTGAATGCCGCCTCCGAGAGCAGCTTGGGAGGCATACGTCTGACCTTAGGCGCAGACGACGTCCGGATCCCCTTCCTGCCGGCCGACCTGGAGACCGCCCCGCCCCCGACCATGCGCTGGGGGATAGGGTACGTCCGCTACACAGGCCTGATGAGTTTCGGGACCGACGGCCCCGCACTCACGGTGGAACTCGATGTCACAGCCCCCCGAGGCACACCTTTCGTAGTGCTGTCGCTCGGCTTGACCAACGCAGCGGAACACGAAGTCTCCCTCGAAGCAAGCGTCTCCTTCCAGCTCAACCCCAGCCCTTCCGATGGGTTCGCGCCAACGCCCCACGCGTTCACACGCCCCGGGGTTGCCATCCTGGCGGATGTGCACGAACAGGTCGGCGATGTGTTCATCGCAGGAGCGGAAGCATGGTCTCCGCTCACCCGAGGCCGCTACCTGGCACTTGAGCACGACATGACCATCCCCGGAAATGGACGCGTCGATGCGCGCTTCCTGGTGGGAGCATCTCGACAGTGCAGCGTGGACTGGCTGCGGGACGAACTGGAAACGTACGACCCCGAAGCCGTGAGAGCATCCTGGGCGGAGTCACTTGCCTCGGTCCGCCCCCGTGCGCCGGAGCTCTGGATGCAGGAAGAATGCGTCTGGGATACGGGCCGCCTGCTCGCCTACGCAGCCCCGTTGCCAGGCAGTGAAGAAACAGTCATTCATCCCGGGGGGGGCGCATTTGCGGTGCGCCACACCCGCCCGGAGAAAGCCCCCTCGAGCCCCGCCGCCAGAGACCTGCTGGCGCTCGGCCTGGCCCTCACCAGCGTGGCCCCGGAACAAGCCCGGAAAAATCTGGTAGCTGCGCTGAGAGCCCAGGAAACGACGGGGCGGATCCGCGAATCAGTCGGCTCCCCCGCGGGGGCAGCAGTGGACGCCCGGGCTGACCGCAGCGATGGCGAAATCTGGTTGCTCGTCTCATGGATGGAATACCTCAACGCCAACCCCGCCTTGACGGATGCGCTCGACGAACCCGTGACTTACGCCACTGGCGAACAGGAACCGGTCTGGGAACACCTGAAGCGAGCCGTCGGCTGGATCCGGGACGAGATCAGAGAAGGGCCAAACGGCTTTCTCCGCATACTCCGAGGCGATTGGAGCGCCCATCTGAATCGCGTCGGCACTGAAGGCCAAGGCGAGTCGGTGCTTTCAACCGCGATGGCCTGCTTCGCAGCGCAGCGCCTTGAAGAAGCCGCTCGCCATCGAGGCGAGGAACGGTTTGCCGACGAAATTGCTGAGTGGAAGCGGACGCTGAGGATGAGTGTGAGCGAAGCCTTCCGAGGGCGTTGGTTCATCCGGGCTTTTACAGATGACGGACGCCCCGTCGGCGGGCCTGAGGACGGACGACTCTTCACCGCGGTCCAGGCGTGGGCGGTCCTTGCCAGATGCGGAACGCTCAGCGAGAGAGAGTCGGCCCTCGATGCCCTCATGCAGACAAACGCGTCAGACGCCCTCCCACTGCGCACAGTTTCCCCCGCTTACCCCTTGCCGCCACCAGCGGATGTCAGCGACCTCGGGCTCCTGCCGGGTGACGGCGTGAACGGAGGGATTGTGCTCCCGGTCGCCGCCTGGGCAATCTGGGCGCTGGCAACCGAAGGTAGACGCCAGGAAGCAATCACCGAGTGGCAGAAACTGGCCCTGCGCAAGAGAGGCGCGGAAAGCGGCAGTCTTCCTCTGGGGCTACAGATGGCGCTGGACCAACTGGCCTATCCCCAACGGGGGACTCGCCAGGGAGGCCCAACCCTGACGGCCCTGCAATCCCTACCTGCTCTGCCGGTCGCTCACGCGTCCGCCTGGCAAGCCTTCACCCTCAAGAAGATCCTGGGCTGAACGCCTTCGGGTCAACCTGAAACAAGACCCGCCTGACGCACCAGATAGATGGCCAGGAACTCGACCGTCTTGCGCAGTTCGTCGATCTTGAGCTGCTCTTCATCGGAGTGTGCGTGTGTCAGCAGCCCCGGCCCGGTCGTCACGACAGGCAGCCCGGGATACTCTGTGGCAAACAGGCGGCTGTCACAGGAGACGGTCCAACCGATGATCGGCTCGTCATCCCAGGTCCCGCATGTCGTGGCTGCCGCGATCGCGTTCTGCATAGGTTCCGAGCTCGGATCCCCGTCGAACGCCGCATTGTGCAGCTTCTCGTAGGTCACCTGCACCACGTCGCTGCCCTGCTCAGAACGACCAACCATCCGGAGGTAGTTCTCGGCCCCGACCTGGGCAGCGCGCTCCATGCGCGGCATAACGGCCGTTATGTCGTGCGTGGGCACGAACCCCTGTCCGCCCTCGAGAACAAGGCGTGACTTGTCTTCATGCCCCACCAGGGAGAACGAGAGTTCATCCCCACCTGTCGCCTCAATCGCGGCCCGGGACCGGGCCAACGCCCGAACCATACAAGCCATCTTCGTGATGGCTCCATCGTTCTCCAGGATGGCACCCATGTGACCGGTTGAGCCATGCACGTCGATGCGGAAGCCGTCGGCAGTCCTGCTGAGATCGTAGTGATGGTCAACCTTGGGTTGGCCCGTCCCCGAATCGATCTCTTTGGTCTTGTCACCATATACGCCGATGTACTCGTCAACCGCGAACGCGATACAGTCCCGCACCAGGTCCTCGACCATATCCGTCGGCTCGGCGCCAAGGACGAGATCGAAGGAGACCTCGCCGCAAATCCGGCTGGGGTGTTCGCCATAGGGCCCGATCATCCCGTGACAAGTCTGGACGGGGCGCTGAGGGAACAGGGCATGGCGGCTTTCAGCCCGAATAGAGCGTCCTTCCTTCTCCAGTTCTTCATACACGAAGGCGGACATCTCGAACAGGGACACTCCCGGCAGGGCCAACTCAGCCCGGTACCAGACAGCCCCACGATTGGCCGGGTGCAGCTTGTTGTCCGTGATCTCGAGCACCAGAACAGAATCGTACAGCTTCTTGAGCTCCCGATCGATCGCCAAAGACAGCGATCCGTTGCCGCCGGTCTCCTCCTCAACCACGAACATCGCCACAACGTTGTCCCGGAAGCGCAGGCCATGCTTGGCCAGAACGCGCGACAAAATCTGCAGCGCCACGAGCATACCGACAATTCCCCCCTTGTCATCACAGGAACCACGGCCATAGACAATCCCATCCTCCAGACGGGGGGGGAAGTAGGGATGCACCACATCGATGTGAGCGTTCACCGCCACGCCGCTGTGCGGTCGGTCAGCCGGCCCTGCCCCGGGCACAAAGTACAGCAAATTGCTCCGTTCCCCGTAGACAGCTACGGGACACAGCCCCTCCGGGCGCTCCTCTGTCTTGGTGAAATGCAGTTGCGAATAGGCAGGATGAGCCGCAATCTCCGGATTGATCGGACGCCGTTCTCGCTGGCAAGTCGGGAACTCAACCTGTTCGAGCTCTCGTTCGAGAATGTTGAATACAGCGGACTCCGCATCCCGCATCACCCCCACGTCCGCATTCGGAGTGGTGTCGATCCGGCAGATCTCGAGCAACAGCTCGGTCAGCTGGTCACAAAAACCGGAAGCACGCGTCTCCGCGAGCACGTCACTAACCACCGCGGCCAATGCAGACTCTGTCATCCGAGCACCTCCGAAAACGCTTCTTCGAGGACTTGAATACCTTCCCGCAACGCATCCTCCGGAGTGGAGAGCGGCGGGGCAATCTTGACGCACTCACCCGCCACACCGACTGGAGAGAACATGAGCAACCCCTTGCGGAAGCAGGCTTCGTTCACCGCCAATGCAGACGGACTGTCAGGCTCGCCGGTCTCCGGACAGCGCAGAAGCACGCCTGCAACCAGACCACGGCAATAGATCGCCGCCACACGGTCTGGATACGCAGCCTGAATTCGCTGTAATCCGGGGGCCAGAACGCGGGCGCCAAGGTCAGCAGCACGCTCAACCAGACTCTCGCCCTCAAGCAACGCCAAGTTGGCAATCGCAGCCGCCACAGGCAGTGGGCTGGCCGAGTGCGTACTGGTCATCGACCCCGCGGGGTAGAGGTCCATGATCTCTTCCCGCCCAATCACGGCCGAGATAGGCAAGCTGGATGAGATGCCCTTCCCGCAACAGATCAAGTCCGGCGTAAGATCGTAGTGCTCGAAACAGAAGTACTTACCCGTTCGGCCAAAGCCGGCCTGGACCTCATCCATGATCAGGACGACGTCATTCTCCTGACACCAACAACCAAGCCGCCGCGCGTAATCGTCAGGCAGAAAATTCGGTCCCACACCTTGGTAGGATTCCGAGATCACGCCAGCAACATCCTCGGGAGCAATTCCGGCGTCGGCCAAGGTCTTCTCAAACAGCTCAAACGTCGTGTCGCTATTGTAGTAGCCATCTGGAAACGGTACCTGAACAAAACCCGGAGCAAGGTGAACAATCCACGCCTTCAGTGCCGGCATCCCTCCGATCATCTGCGCCCCGAGGGTACGACCGTGGAAAGCCCCGCCAAAGGAGACGATCACGTGTTTCCGCCTACCGTGCTTCTCAACCCCATAGGTCCGCGCAAGCTTCACAGCGTTCTCCGTGGCCTCGCTACCGGTCGAGAGAAGAAAGACCTTATCCAGGCCTTCGGGGGCCACCCCGGCGAGCTTCTCGCACAGCATCGCCCGCCCCTCGTGCGGAAACACGTACGTCGACAGCAACGGACGATCCACCAGTTCCCGCACGGCGTCACAAATCTCGGCCCGACCATGCCCTGCATTGCTGACCAACACGCAGCTCGACCAATCCAGCCAGGCGTTGCCCCAGCGGTCAAACACCTGACATCCTTCAGCTCGGTCCCAAACCACGGGCGGTTGCCCCTGCATGCTCACCGGCTCGTATTGAGCAAGCTTCTCCAGAATCGGCAACGACTCCGGAACGGGTAAGTCAGTCACGATGCGTCGGTAAGACGTCTCCACTGTGGGCACGGCGAGAGGCTCGAGTCTGTACTTGTGTCCTGCCATGGTGAAACACTACCTCCTGGCAATCCTGGCCGTAACGGCAAACGTTCGATGCAAATGGAATGGAAACAAAAATGCCGACGGGGGCCGGACACCGGCTGGAAGTCCGGACCACGTCAGTTCCTCAGAAGACAATCTTGAACAGCGTGCCCGCCTCACGGCGCACGTCAAGCTCGCCTTTCAGTTGACGAGTCAGCAGGGACACCAGACGGAGCCCCAGCGAGGCCGCACGCTCAAACTCAAAGTCTTCAGGCAACCCGACCCCGTCGTCACTGACGACCAGTTCAAGCCCGTCGCCCACGGGGCGCATGGATAGACGAACGTCCCCGCTGTCATCGGAAGGGTACGCGTACTTCAGCGCGTTGGATATGAGTTCGTTGACGATCAGTCCACAGGGAATCGCACGGTCAATGTCCAACGAGACATCCTCGAGATCAAGAACCAGACGAACGCGATCCGGCGACGAGTTGTAGGTGGCAAAAAGCTCCTCGACCAGATGCCGGATATACTCCGAGAAGTCGACGCTCGACAGCTTGTCAGACTGGTAAAGTGCCCGGTGAATCAGCCACATCGACTTGATCCGGTTTCGGCTCTCCTGGAGCACATCGACCGCTTGTTGGTCAGTCACGTGGTCCAGCTGCAGCCGAAGAAGACTGTCGATCACGCCCAGATTGTTCTTCACTCGATGATGGATCTCCCGCAACAGGACATCCTTCTCCGTCAGAGACTCCTTCAGTTCGGCCTCGGCCCGACGGCGTTCCTCAATCTCCAACTCCAGGCGCTGGTTGCTGTCCCCTAGCTCCCCGTTGACTCTGCGCAGAACCATCAAGTCCTCGAAGCGCGCTGACGCGACAGCGATCGCGCGCTCCAGATCGCTGTCCTTGGCGGGCTTCGTCAGGTACGCACCGACCCCTGCTTCGCCAGCAGCCTTTATCAGCTCGGGAGATTCGTACGCCGAGAGCAGAACTACCGCGGCGGGGCACTCCTCCTGGATGATGCGGGTCGCTTTCAGGCCCGCATACATCTCATCCTGCCCTGTCCCCGGGTCAGGCATGTAGGCATCCATCAGGACGACATCGGGCCTGAGCTCATGAGTCTTGGCAACACCCTCAACGCCATCTTTCGCCCGACCAACAACCTCGTACCCCAGCTTCTCAAGCTGGACCTGCACCAACCAGCTGAAGGTCGGCTCATCGTCTATGACAAGCACTCGTTTTGGTTGCGCAACCGGCATCTCGGCGTCTCCGGACTTCCCAGCAGGGCCACTCCCCTCCTCCGACTGCCGCTCTCGGTCAGCGGCCCGCGCTCATGGGGGATCGCGCCCCGAATATAGCGGCAGCAGAGGCATTCGCCATCCCGGATTTCAGCCAGCTGTTACCCCCGTTCCCATTGCCTCAGGAACTCCCCACCCAACGCTCACGCAAACGAAGGCGGGGATTCGGTGGACGCCCGCCAATCAGATCGTAGGCGGCTGAGTGTACCCGCTGGCGCCAATCGAAGTAAAGCGGCGTCTTGCATTCCCGCTTCGGGTGCACCGCATTCGTCAGCAGGATGACAAACAGGTCAGCCACGGGATCAATCCACAGCGATGTCCCTGTGAAGCCCGTGTGCCCGTAACTCACATCACTCAAATGGATCCCCCCGGAGGAGATCCCCGAGGGACTGTCCCATCCCAAACACTTGCAGCCCCCATCGGGGAAACGCTGTGCCCGGGTGAACCTGTCCACCACGTCTCGACTCAGGAACCTGCCTTGGGCCGTGGCACCGTGGTGGAGCAGCATGCGGGCGACGGTGGCCAGATCGGCGGCACAGGAAAAGAGCCCCGCGTGCCCAGCAACCCCACCCAGAGCCGCCGCATTCTCGTCGTGCACACGACCATGCACGAATCTCTCACCAGTATCCCCCACCTGTTCGGTGGGCACCATGCGGGGGAGCAGGACGGGATCCGGACGATAGCATGTTGCGGAACTCAGCTCGAGAGGGAGGGCGACGTTCGCTCCGAAAAAGGCATCGAGGCGTTCACCCGAGACAGCCTCAACGACCATACCAAGAAGAATGAACCCAAGGTCCGAGTACACGACTCGCGCCCCGGGTTCTTCAAGCAAAGGAGTCTCACAGAGGCGCAGTAAGCGCGACCGAGAATCGCCGCCCCACGTGTAGATGGGGAGCCATGCTGGCAGGCCTGACGTGTGGGTGAGGAGATGCGAGATGGTGACGCTGCGACGCCGGGAGAGGTCGGGCAGGCCTCGCTCAACAAAGGCCGACACTCGATCGCCAACCAACTCATCGAGCCCCAAGCTTCCCTCATCAACCAGCCGTTGAACAGCCGTAGTGGTCGCAATCACTTTGGTCAGAGAGGCCAGATCGAACACATCGTCGTTCCGCATGACGTGTGCCCGTTCGTACGTATGGAACCCCACCGCGTGCAGGCAGAGATCGCAGTCACGACGTCCCACAGCCAGGACGGCACCAGGCCAGGCTTGCTCGGAAACGGCCGCCTCCAAAAGCGACGACAGCATCTTGGATTGGGCTTCCATCAGAACGTCAACGCCTCCACCTCAGCGCCAAGGGACTTGCCCCGGCTCAACGATTTACCTTCAGGCGCACCGCGCGCACAACCGCGTGGAAGCGGCAGACCACTCGACTGCCCCGAGGACATCCGAGGATTTCCCGAATGACTCATATTTT
>JABHEG010000386.1 GCA_018676675.1 Lentisphaerota bacterium | reverse complement strand
TGGATTGGGCGCCACGTCACTGGAGGCAGCTCATCCCTGAGCGCTCTTCCCTAACCGCGCGTTCCAGGGACCCCGGTTTGGGAAAACCGGCCTCCAGGTACCCGTCCGGCATCCGACCGTTTCAGGTTGGTCTGTTCCCGAACCCGGACCCGGATCGCTCCGTCATCAGTGTCCTGCCAACGCTTGGATCACTTGTGGCGGCGCGAAGCAGAGCCATCAAGTGCATCCGGATGTTGGCAAAGCCATTCCCGTCCCGGTCTCTCTCATGCGTGTGCACGTGCTCAGCGATCCGGCGTCCGTCAGCAGGGAGCACTCCTTGCTCAGACATCGCAGGGCGAATCGCACAGGCGCGATTGCTCATTTCTCATTTCAGGCCGAGCTGCTGGATCTCGGCAAGGATGCTGTAGCCATCCTTGAATCGCCACTGTGGGCGGTCTCCGTCACGGTAGAGTTTGAGGACCTGGACCGGGGCTGGCTCCTTCAGCATGTTCCTACCTGCCTGAGGTCGGATCAGCCACATTTCCCTTCCTGAGAGGGCGAACCAGTTGTCTCTCTTCATCAACAGCGCGATGAGCTCCAGATACTCTCCCCGCTTCCTCTTGACCGTGCTGACAATCGCCTTTCTAGCCGATTCCTCCTCTGCCCTCTCGACAGGATGGATGTGTGCCAACTCCCGCGCCACCGCATCATACTCCCCCAGGCTCAGTTTCTGGGCCAAAGCCTGGAGGTAACTGGTGGCCATGCTGGCCTCCCCGCCGGTGACTCGCCGTGGGTATCCAGGCGGGAAACTCCTGGCCTGGGGAAGGAGCTTGCCGGATGACAGTCCGAGCTGCTCTGTCGCCTCCCGCGAACTGGCCTTACGCACTTCTCCCAGTTCTTTGACGATTCTCTCGAGTTGCCGCAGTTCTTCCTTGCCTGTCTCAGGCCTAGCAGCACGATCGCCCTTGTGGGCCGAGAGCACCGCGCGGGCATGTCTGTGGAAATAGCTGACAGTCTGGTGCTCTCCCAAGCAAACCAAAGCCAGGCGACCACGCTCCGCTTCTTCGCCGTCCCCAGCGCGCGCCTCGTGCGCCCGCCCGATGGCGTCGGTGTACTCTCCCAGAATGGCCATGGACTCAGCGAAGTCAACGGGTTCCCGTCTCTTCCACGCGATAAGCTCGGAGAGGCGCGGGCTGATTCCGAGCGCCTGCAAGTGCGCTTCCTGTTCCCGCGCCTTCTCTTCCCACGCCCGGTGTTGCGCGATGCTCGCTCGGCTGGCAGCCACTGCACGGGCAGTGGGAGGCGGGTGCCAGAGGGCCGCGTAGTACTTCTTTGGAGTATCCCAACGCTGTTGTTGTCGCGAGGCCTTCCTCAGCGTGCTTGCAGTATTCCCAAGTACGGCAAGAGCAATATGCGTGTCTGAGGATTGTCGGCGGAGCTCTCGCTCCTCAGTGTGGGGAAAGACACCGTCTTCCCGGGCTCTGTGAAGCATGTCGCGCCACGTGTCGTAAGCCGCGAGGAAAGCGTCTGGCTTGTACAACTCCCAGAGCGCATCATGGTCAGCCTGCTCGGGGGCAGCCTTCCGAGTGATGGCTGCGAGTTGCGTGCCGTAACCGATCATCAGCGCGAGTCCCTTCTCTAGATCCCCGGGATGGTCACGCAACTGCTGAAGTACGTCCTGAGCGGCGAGGGGTCTGGTCCGCGACGACACGGCATCCGCCGCGCCGCATCGCTGCCAGGCGTATCCCCACGCAATCAGCAGAGAACATAGGCACCATCTAAACGTACGGTCCAGGGCGGTGCTCGTGGCGCTTCGCGTGAATGGCAGGGCCTGTCCCATCCTGTCGTAATTCCCTGTCGCCAACGACGTGCTCTCCCGCCGGGGATCGTGACGCGGCGCGATTCTCCGGTCAGGAGAAGCAGCAGGTTGGCGCCGCCATCATCCGCTTCTGGTTGCCTTGAACCCCGAATCGTCACCGAGGTGGAAATAGATCCGGCCGGTCATCTCCTCGCCATCGACCACTGCCCAACCCCGGCCGGAACACGGATCCATCTCGGCAGAGCCCTCGAACGTGAACTCGAGTCTGCTCTGGTGCCCCAGCTTCCCCTCCTTCGAGTCGATCTCGGCGTCAACCGTTCCGAAGTGAAACGATCCGGTGCCGTCGCGCCCGATCTCCATTCGGCCCGGACCGACAAGATCGATGTAGTCGGCATCCCAGCACTCCATCTCGGCAATTCGCCAGTCCCCGATGTATCGCTTCTTCACATCCGGTCCATTTGTTCTGAGCCAACTCTGATTCCCGTCAGTGCGCATTTGCCGGGCCGGGCACATTTTCTCAAGACTGCCCAAGAAGGCAGTCAGCATCGGCCCTTGCGTCGGAGTCCCTGGTACATTCCCTTGCGCCCGTACCTACATATCGCCGCGTTGTTGGGCTGTCAAACTCCCTGTTCAGCGTCGGGCCGTTGACGGGTTTGCCGGGAATTCCGTGCTTCTGCGTCTGACGGAGAAGTTCCGGAGATCGGCTGAGACGCGGCCGGAACGCGGTCGGCGGCACAGGACGTGGGCGACAAGGCGGCCCCAGGGGATCTCAGGGGCTGGCGAACTCCGCAAGCAGGGCTTCCAGACGGTCGAGGAAGGGGGGAGCCTGATCAGGGCTGCGGAAGATCCTGTTTAGTCTGTTGCGGTCCCGCTTGATACGGATGACCTGCGGGTCGTCCGGGACGCCGTTGAGTTCGTCCAGGGCGGCTGAGAGGGACAGCTCTCCGGCGCGAAGGCGTTCGAAGAGCTCCGGCGAAGCGTCCTTGATGCGTTTGGCAAGGCCCACGTAGTTGTCTCCCACTCCCATCATGTCCGCCGCGATGACCCGGGCTCTGGGCACTCCCGCTGCGCTGCTTCCAGTGTGTAGCGAATTCGCCACACACTCATTTCCAGCCTTGGCGGCGAGGGTTCGACGCAGTTTCTCGATGCGTTTTCGGTTCTGAATGGGCTCCAGCATGTCGTTCTCGGGATATGGAGATGGAACCTCTTCCTCCAGGGCCATTGCATCTGCCATAGCCTGTTCCCGCATCATCATTTCCTGCTCGGACACACTCCCCGCGAACTCCGCAACTGCAGCCGGCTCCGGACCACTCCGGGCCTCTGCGTCCGCCATGGCCTGCTCCATGGACATCATCTCTTCGGGTGACAGCGCCTTACACCACGACAGGGAATGGCATCACAGCCACCGTCTACGTGGTCGCCCGTCGCGCGAGCGGAGGCCACCGGGGGCCCGAAGGTCAGTTGGGGCTTCCCCAGCTGGCGTTCGCGCCCCCAACACGCGGGGGTCTGGGGGAGAGCTTCTTCCCCGGCGGGGTCTCGGGGCAGAGCCCCGATTCTTCTGCCGCAACGGGTTACGGCGTAGCTTGACGCGAATGCGTGAGTCGCGGCTCTGACGGCCCCGAGCCGCGGACAGCGTAAGCACGTTTCACCCGTCCAACGCGTACGCTGCCGCAATTGCGTCGTTCGGGTCGAACATCTTCTCGATCGGTCCAAGCTGCTGCTCGAACTCGCAAGGCGGTTCATAGGTGTCCAGATCCTCACCGTTCGCGAACCCCTTGATCAGCTCCACCATATAGAGGAATGTCCGCAGCGGGACATCAGGGGGCACACCGTGATCCACCGACGGGATGTATCCGCCGTGTTCGCGAGCGACGCGGTATCGTTCAGCCACCTCCACACGCGCTCTCGCCTTGCCGAAGCGTAACTCCCGCTTGTCGATACCCCCCTGAATGTAAATGCCGGGGTTCTCACGCAGGATGACTTCCGGGTCGTTGTGAGCAGCAATCTCAATCGGCTGAATGCCATCGATCGCCTCCGGATAGAACACCGGGAGGATCTGGCCATTGTAGCCATCCGAATCCATATCGACAACAGACACCCCCTTCCCTTTCGCAAATGCGTACAGCTTGCGGTAATGCGGCAGCATGAACTCGCGCATGTGAGCCGGCGAAATCATCGATTGAGTCTTGTAGGCCATATCCTCGTTGAGCATGAGATGATCGACCGTGATGTGAGAAAGCGGCTCCTCGAGAATCTCCATCAGGAACCAGGTCCAGTATTCCATCATCTCATGGACCAACTTCGGCTGGTCGTAGAACATCATGGACAATCCCTCGAAGCCGCACATATCCCGCAGGGTCCAGTAGAGACAGGGGACCGTGGCCCCGATCGGGACCTGGCTGGCTTTCGCTCTCTCGACGTAGGCGTCCCATCCCGGCCCGTCACCGACATTCCGGTAACCATTGGGATTCAGCTTCGTGAGGGGTGCACCATCGCCACCCGGGCCGGTTCGTTCCTTGGAATGCGGATCCAAGTGCGACCGCATCTCCTCCCAACTTGCCCGGTCTTTGACAAAGAACTCCAGGTAGCTCCTGGTCACGAAACCATCGGTTGGCTGAGCAATGGCATCCATCCGGTAGACGCCCCAATGGTCGCGCCACCAGCGGTAATTGCCTTCTTCCCGGATGACCGTCTCCGGCAGCGGCGGCACGGGTCCGCAGTAGAGCTTGCCAATACCCATCGCCCCATCGGCTCCAATCCAGCTGCCGAAGGTCCGTTGTTGCTCCTCCGACAGGCCCTGCTTGCGCCACGCTGCAAGGGTCGAAGCGCGTGGTCCACCGAACACATACGGCATGCGGTCCACCGGCTGGCGGTTGACTACGGCCAGAAAACGTTCACGTGCGTTCATCGTCGCTTTCCCTTCAGATCTCACATACATGCTCATTCCGCAACGTCTACCCACAGCAGTCTGAAGTCACGGAGAGCGATTGGCAACGCAAGCTCAGCCCCCTCACCCAATCGACTTCCATCAGGCTTCTCAGCATCTTTCCAGACGATCCCCCCTGCACTGACGCCCCCGAACACCCGTTGGGGATCGAGGGTGACAGTGATATCCTGAGCGGAATCGGTGTTATTGAACACGACCAGCAGCGCCCGATCAGGCTTGACGTAGGCCGTGACCACGATGCTGGGATCCACGGGCATCACGCCAACACCGGTGCCCTTCTCCCAGTACGGAAGCAACCGATCCGCGTCATCCAGATCAAACCGGTCCAGTGTCTCCCACAGCGTGATGGTGTCTTGCTGGAATCGGTCGTTACCCGCGGGAACAAGATCGTGTACCAAGAGCATGGCGTAACAATGTCGCTGGGCGTAGGGCTTGAGGCTCTTCTTCTTACGCTCTTTGGGGGTCAGAAAGGTCAACGCCCTTCCCAACTGACTGATCCAGCGTATGTGAGGCCCGTAGATGGTATCGAGTGTCTCAGACCGGAAGGTATCCAGCGACAGATTCTCGTAAGAGAGGTCCCGAATCACTTCCCGGACCCAGAGCTCCCCATCCCACAAATAATCGGAGAACGAGTGGGCCATGAGAAATGCGCTGTGCCCGGACAGGTGACTCATCACGGGTGTCTGCGGATCCCTCGCTTTGAGGTAGCTGTAAACACGCAGCAACCACTTGCGATGCTCGCGAATCTGAACCGTTGCCTGGCGCTTGCCCTCACGATCAGTGTACCCGTGCCCATGGTCCTCGCGGGTGCACCGCTGAAGATGCATGAGGTCATAGTAAATGCCATCGATCACGGGGGCCTCGCGTCTGCTCTTGTCGAAACGCCAGAGCCAATAGTCGCTGTAGTCTTCCGTCTTGCACACCGCGACCATGTCCAGCACATAGCCGTAGAGCGTGTTGCCGTAGAGCCGGTCCGACGGTCCTGTCCGCCAGTCCTCACCACACCAGATGAACTCCGGGCTGTTGCGCGCGCTGTGCGAAAAGGTTGAGTACCAGGTAGAACGCGCGCCCGACTCACGCAGACCGTGGAAGTTGTGGACCCGCGGCACGTGCTTCCGCTTCCTTTCGGCATATAGAGCACGGACCTCGTCATCGCTCGTGGCCCATGCCGGAGCCCCCATGAAGAAAGGCGTCGCATTCCAGAATGAGATGTTGATGGGGTAGGGTTTGCGCATATGGTTTGTTCCCATCCAGGAACACTCCCGGAGCTTCCGGTAGCCGTTGGGCCGCGGCCGAGTCGGTGTCACCAGGAATGCGATGCCGTAGCGCAAAACGGGGGCCTCTGTCTCAAAAGGGGTATCCACCATGTGAACGCCGATTTGGGTACCTTCGGCGTCACGCCGGACGAACGCCTGCCGGTGCTCGTCCGCATTGGACCAGTACTGGTGCGACTCCACGGCACAGCTGATCCCGCCGCGCTCGTTGCCCACCCAGAACGCGCCATCCATCTTGCGGTGCCACTCAGCAGGGGTCAGGCCAGTGCCTTCGAGGGTCCGGAAACCTGCATTCAACAAGGTAGACCCCGCCAACGGCATGTCCCAAAGCACAGAGACTCGGTCGACGCTGGTGCGCCGTCCTTCACCACGGGGTGTCGGCCGGATCTCGAATTCTGACCAAATGAACCCATCGAACTCGATTGTGCTGCGGCTCACGAACGTGCCCCAGTCACCCACACACTGCGATTCGACGCAGCACCCTCTGTCCGTCCGGCTAACCACCCGATGGCTGACCTTGCGAATCTCGCAGTGCTTCCCATTCAGAACGAGGTCCACGCGGAACGGTTGCTGCAGGATCTCACGCTCGCCTGACCGAACGGCTACGGGCAATGAGCTTCGCGGACCGAAGCGGTAAACACGGTTCCAACAGGCGACATCGATCACTCCGCCTTCCATGCTTTCAACCGCAACCGGCGTCCAAGGTGGAGGTACACTCTCGCTCACCCCGAGGGTGTTCGAATCCCACGGCGGAGGGTCAGGCCAAACTGTGAACGGACGAGGTGTGTCAGCATTCACGGCAGCCCCCTCGGCATCAATCAGCTCAACCAGGACCTGGTAGTTCCCTGGCGCCAGCTGGGACAGTTCCAGCGGAGTGCTCATGCGCTTACCGGTGATCTTCGCCACCACCTCCCGGGCGATGCCCCCCGTCGCATCGAGGATCCGCACGCGGACGCGATGCCCGCCATCCGGCCCGGTTGGCGGCTGCACAGTGGTCACCCGCAGCGTGGGTCCTGAATCAGCCATGATCCGGCGCATGGTTTCGAGCTTGACCTCAGTCGTCACCCGGTAGTTCAGTCTACCCTCATACAACACGCCCGACGTGTGCTCGACCGTGGTATCCAGCCGACCGTGACTCCGCAGCGCCTGCCTGTCGGCCGTGACGACCACGCGGGGTGCCGCCCCCGCCTCGGCACTGCGGGAGAACACAGGAAAGAACGTGTCAGCCGTTTCATCGTGCTGCGATGCCCGGACCGTTACCTGGGCCGTGCTACCGTTTGGCAACCCCGCAACCGAAAGGTCGATGGCGAGATTCCCGGACGCCAGTGGCCCGAAGTCATTGATCCGAACTCCCGGGCAACGCCCCCCGAAGAGCAGCTCCCCAAAACGTTCATAGTGGGCATACCCGCGTGTAACTTCACAGATGGAGAAGCTCCCCAGGCCAACCCGACTCTCGCACAGGTTGAACAGCCATCGCGCACCGGCCTCCGGGAAGCCTGCCCCAAACGCCGCGAATGGAAAGGCCATTTCAAGTACCCAGGTATCGTCTGTCAGGCGTGCAGCCACCTGGAGCCCCTCAAGATCCCAGCCGCGGGTGAATCGTTCGCCGGGAATCACGTGATACCCGGCATCGACCACAACACCCTTTGAATTGGCCGCAAACTGGTAGAAGTCCTTGGTATCAGGGGTCGGATCCAGAAACACTTCGACGCAGTCGTCCAACCACACATCTCCATCCCGCTCGGCCGCGTTGGTCACGAGTTCGCGCTTGCCGTGAAACGGCGACATCACCGCGAGATACAGATGGTTCTCATCATAGGTGACGAGAAACCGTGGCTGGTGCGCAGCGAACGCCTGTCCGCGTATCTCCATCACGCCCCGCAACAAAGCCGCGCCGTTCCACCCCGATTCCCCAATCACCCCATCGATCACCATCTCGCCACGAGAATGGGGAACGCGAACCATGGGATAGCGTTGATCCTTCGTGGCAGCACCAGTGACTGAATCCGTCATCTGCGCAATCCGCACCTCCGCGATGTCGGTCAAGCCATCCGCCTCGTCCCGAACGGTCCAGCTGTCAAACGAGCCGATTTCACACTGCCACCCTTCACGTGGAGGGAGCGTGCTAGTGCCCAGGATGTCGGTTTTCCGGCTCTCGTCAATACGGAGCCCCAGTCCACCACCACCGTAGGAGACCTCGACGTCGTACCAGTGGTCTTCGACCTTCGGGGTGATAGGCGTAAAGCTGTAGCGATAAGGGATCCGGCCTGCCGCCGCTCTGTCCTTGTCACGGACGCCATAGACCACCTGTAGTTGCGGTGTGCCGCGCAACATGCGATAGGAAATCGACAGGTATCCCGTATCGTCCGTCCGTATGTGCAGGAAAGGGACGCCTCGGGCCTGCCCAATCTCCCAGTCAACCGGGCGGAATCGAAACCCGACCGTAGCTGTCCGGAGTGGAAACGGACAGGGAATATGCCCGGTCTGCAGTTCGTTCCGCTTCTCTGAAGGGACGATGTAGCTCACGACCCAACGCTCATTGCCCTTCCGGCCAACCCGCAACACGTTGGGCTTCCCTTCAGCGCCCTCAACGAGACGAGCCCCACGGTTCTCCACGTGCAGATGGTCGCCCCCGACAGAAGGGCTGATCCCCTGACTGAAGTCAAGCCGGAACGTGGTCTGCTCGGCCCTTGCGCCCATGGGCGACAGAGCGGTCACACATGCCAACACAGGACACCACGCCAATCTCAGTACTGTTGTCATAGGTCGATACCTTTGGAACGTGTCGGCTGACGCAGCAGGCCAGTCTGCGGCCTTCAGTTGGTCTTTGCCATACGGTAGTCCAGCAAACTCCGTGTGACGCGTCGACTCGGAGTTGCGCGCGAACATGTGCCCCAAATCCGGACACATTGCGAAGTAACATGGTGTGACTATCATACGACGGAGGGGGATAGCGGTGATGGGAGAACGCGATGACTACAGGGATGGTACAAAGAGCTGCTCTGTTCCTTCTGGCGGCGACCGTTCTCACCGGCGCACAGGACATCCCGACGGCACACGTCCTCCCACGCTCATCAGCAACGACTGAGGCCGAGGCAGGCACGGCAACGGAGCCTGCCATCCCCCCTCCCCTGCTGGTAGATGACCTCGAGAGCTACCACGCCTACGAACAGTGGACCATTGCCGGAGGCCCCGAAGCCAGCGCCGTCCACGACTCCTCAGTCAAACGGTCAGGCAAGTACTCAATACGCTTCCAGGTGAACGTCGATCACAAGACCGGCGGCAATCCGGAGTACCCGCAAGGCTGGCTGTTCCTGAACCGGACGTTCAAGGAGCCTCAGGACTGGTCTGCCTACAAGGCACTTGAGTTCCATCTCCGGTTGCCCCGAGATTACCCGATCAGGAGCGCGGTCCTGAAAGTCGGCGTCCAGACTGAAGGAGGAGTCGGGCGGATGGTCTGGCGCAACGTATCGCCCGAGACGCTCGCCCCCGGCGACTGGGCTCGAGTCATCCTGCCACTGCGAAGAGGGAACGTGGATGGTGAACTGACACGCGTAACCCAGATACGCTTCTATGTAGCGGAAAACTGGTACGACCACGGCGACAGGCTGATCCTCCATCTCGATGACGTGGGCCTCCTCAAAGACGTGGCAGATATCGGCGGAAGCGAGTGGATTCGTGCTGCCAACACACTACTTCAGATCCCGGAGTCCTACCAAAGCCAGCGAGAGCCGGTCATCTATCCGGTCGTGCCACTCGAGTTCATCTACGCTGACACAGACCTCTCGAAGCGCGATCCCGCCCGCGGTCTCAACCTCACGGCCGCACAGGGCGAAGTCACGGCTCTTACGTTCGCGGTTCTTGCCGGGGCTGCAGACGTTCATGACCTGACTATCGAGGTGTCAAACCTGAAAACGGACGCCGGGAAGGTGATTTCCGCCAGCAGATTCGACCCACGAGTCGTGAAGGTCTGGAAGCAGGCCGCCCTGCACTGGGAAGTCTTCAGTGCGAAGGACGCCATCCTGGTTCCCGAACTTCTGCTCAGGGACGATCGTGTCCCCATCGACGAGAAACGGGATGAGACAAAGCAGTACATCGCGCCCCACGTTCTGGATGTCCCGTTTGGCACGGACATCCCGGCTCATACTCTCAAACAAGTATGGATCAACGTCTCGATTCCAGACAACGCCCATCCGGGCGCGTACCAGGGCGTTCTGGAGCTCAGGGCTGGAGGGGGCTTCGCCACATCGCGCCTGGCGATTGCCCTGGAGGTCCTGCCTTTCCGCCTCCCCGACCCGAAACACACCTTCGGAATCTACTACCGCTGGCGGCCGGACAGCAAAGGCAGTGTAGCCATACCCGACGACCGCTTCCTGGCAGACCTCAGAGAGCTCAAGGCAGCCGGATTCAACTCTCTGAGCTGCTATGACCCCGGCAATCTCGACCGATGGCTGGCCGCCATGAAGACGGTCGGCATGCGTGGTCCCATTGTGGTCCTCGGTGGACGCAGCGAAGAGTCGGCGAAGAAGGTGATGTCGATCTGCCGGAACGCCGGGATGGCGTGCTACTTCTATGGGGTAGACGAGCCGAACAGCAAAGAGAAGTTTGAGCTGCACAAACAGCTCTCCGCGCTGCAGCATCGCGCCGGTGGTCGCGTGATGACGGCAATCGTGCCCCGAACGGCGCAGGAGCTCAAGGAACAGGGCGAAGGGCTTGACTGGGCCAACCACGCGATCAGCAACGGCCACTCGGGGCTCTACCTCGCCAAACTCCGAGCCGGCACGACGAAACCGACGGCGCCCTTCGAGACCTATTACTGGCAAGTCTACCTCGAAAACCCCACCCGTAACCGGCTGTTCTGTGGGTTCTACCTGTGGTCAAGCGGACTCCAGGGCGCCTTCCCCTACGAGTACCAGTGCCCACCTGCCATGCTTCCCTACACCAACGATACTCGACAGACAATGCACAACGTGAAGGCCGGTGGCAAACAGCGCACCTTCCGCTCGTGGTTCCTGACATACCCCAGCCAGGAAGGCCCGGTTTCAACGCTGCAATGGGAAGGTTGCCGGCACGGGATCAATGATGTCCGCTACCTGACATACCTGGAGCAAATGATTGAGCAGCTCGACAACCAGGGAAACACAGAAGCTGCCGGAAATGCTCGGGCCGAAATGACCAGAATTGTGTCTGACGCAGCCAGACTTCCACCCGATCCCTCGGTCCACACAAACCCATACGTCCCTCCTGCAACGTTCACATCAGCCCGGGCAGAGATGGTGTCCTTGATCCGCAAGCTGAGAACCCCAATAGTCACTGCCCCTTCGGATGAGGCGGGAACTGGCTCGGAGATAAGTAGCCGCAAAAACGGATCTGGCGACTCCCGTGTGCCTGTCACGCCCTCTGAGCGGCGACGGCCGAAGTAAGCGCCGCACTCTGAGCGGCGACTCCCGGGACAGCAGAAGAACTCCGCCCGGAGAGCGGAGCTACGGAAAACACGGGGGCCGAAGTAGCGCAGCGCTACCCCCGAGTAACCCCTAAGTTACGTGAGGCGGCTCGATGGAGGGAGAGACTCCGTCGAGCCATCTCGGAGTTTTCCCCCCACGTAGCTGAGGCATTGCACGCCCGACCAATCGCGCCTTCACCTGCCTGGATGTCGTGGTACATTCGCAGGTGAATCTGAACACCGTGTACAACCGTGTGGGAAAAGTGACCGGAGGAAAACATGAGTGCGTACCTGAGCCGGCCCGAATACGAACAGAAGAGCGCCGAAAATCGCGCGGATCGCATGGCCTGGTGGAAGGATGCCCGTTTCGGCATGTTCATCCATTACGGCGTTCATAGCGTCCTTGGCCGCAACGAATGGGCCATGGCCATGGAAAACTGGTCAATTGAGGACTACGAGCAACTCGCAGCGGACTTCAAACCCGAACCCGGCTGCACCCGCAAGTGGGCTGCGCTGGCCAAAGAGGCCGGCATGAAGTACATGGTCCTCACCTCCCGACACCATGAAGGTTTCAGTCTTTGGGATAGCCAGACCAATCCCTACAACACCGTCAATTGCTGTCCTGAAGGGTTCGATGTCGTCAAGGAATTCGTCGAGTCCTGTCGCGAGTTCGGCTTGGGTGTCGGCCTGTACTTCTCGCTCATGGACTGGCACCATCCGGACAGTTGGCGCTGTGCCTTTGATCCCGACGCACGCGAGCGCTTCCAGGGCTTCCTGAGAGGCATGCTGGGCGAACTGCTCGGGGGAGAATACGGCAAGATCGACATCCTCTGGTACGATGTCTCCTGCCCAATGGAATCTCACGAGGGATGGGGATCACTGCAGATGAACCAGATGGTCCGGGAACTGCAACCCGACATCATCATCAACAACCGGTCCAAGCTGGAAGAGGACTTCTCCACTCCCGAGGAACGTTTGGCCGCCGCAGAAGGTAGCCGTGGCTGGGAGTCCTGCATGACGTTCAACCGCATCAGCTGGGGACGCCTCGACAGCGCCCAGGCCGCCCCATACAGCTACAATGCCCAGGGAATCCTGCGCATGCTGCAGACCGTGTGCAGCCAGGATGGAAACCTGCTGTTGAACATCGGCCCGGACATTGCGGGAGACGTCCCCACAGAGGCCGTCGAACCATTGAAGGCCGTCGGCAAATGGCTGAGTGCCAATGGTGATGCAGCCGTTTACGGGGCTCTGGATCGCTGTTCGGTCCACGCAGCCAGTGGCACGGGGGCGTGGACCCGACGGGGGAACCGACTCTACTTCTGGCAGTGGATCTGGTGTGACCAACTGATCTTCGGGGGCTTCGAGACCAAGCTCAAAGCGATCCGAACCGTTCCCGGCGGGGAAACCGTTGGCTTCCGCCAAACCGACCGGCAGATTCTGGTGGACCCGCGCCCCGAACCACTACGCGATCCCATCGCCAACATCACAGTGTTGGAGCTGGAATTCGAGGAACCACCCGTGCACCGACGCTGCAGTGCTTACCCACAGCTCCATGGCGGACGCGCCTCTCTGGAGGGATGATGACAGGACGCGAACGGCTGCTCGCCGCATACACGAGGCGCCCAAAGGACCGTGTTCCCTGGGTGCCTATCGTTTTCCCGGACACGATTTCCCGATACTCAGACGAGGAACGAGAGTCAGGCCCCATTGCGTTCACCAGAAGAATCGGCGCTGACATTCTCTGGCGCTGGGGTGACTTCCTGGTCACGCACAGCCCGGTGGCATGCCGACAGACAAGGACTGCAGACCGCCGGGTCCGCGTGTGGGAGACCCCGGCGGGCAGGCTGCGCGAAGTTCAGGAAGGAAGTCGCCTGCTTGAGCACAAGCTGGAATCGCCAGATGACCTCCCTGCTTACCGATACCTGGTCGAGAACACATCCTTCTCCCCCAACCCCGGACGGTACGAAGAACTGGCCGACCAGGTTGGAGACGACGGCATCGTTGCCACACACATCGGCCCAACAGCAGTCCAGCAACTGGTCCAACTGGATGCCGGCGTCGACAACTTCGCTTACCTGTGCGCGGATTGCCCGGATGAGATGGACAAGCTCATCGAGCTGCTGCACCTGCGGGACCTCGAACGAATCCGGATCGCCGCCGAGACTCCCGCAAAGGTCCTGATCCAGGTGGAGAACACCTCGACGCTGCTGATCTCGCCGGGAATGTACCGACGCTGGAGTCAGCGTCACATCGCGGATTTTTGTCGCATCGCCCACGACCAGAACAAGGTCGCGATGGTTCACATGTGCGGCCACATCCGAGACCTGCTTGCGGACATCGCAGCCACCGGACTGGACGGTATCGATGCGTTGACCCCGCCCCCGACGGCCAACACGACGCCGGAAGATGCATGGGATGTGATCGGGCCAAACCTGATCGTGCACGGCATCCTCGACCCAACCCGCTGGATCCATCGCCCGACTCGAGACATCGTGAGCGCAATGGAACGTGCCTTGCCGCCAGGAATGAAAGACAAGAACTTCCTGCTCTGCACAGCGGCCGATGGTCTGCCGGATATCCCACGAGAGGCCTGGGATGTGCTGGCAGACGCCTGGCACCGCTTCTCAGACCGTTGATCGACGCCCCCATTCGCGGCTGGGAGAGTTGCTCCCTTCAAGCTCTCCTTCGTACTGCCCTTGCTGTCTCTTCCTCCCGCAACCATGTTGTGGTGCGGAAAGAAGGTGGGACCGGAAAGGATGAAGACGTGAAGTCAGTTACAGCGTTCCTCCTGGTGTTTGCCGCCAGCCTCGGAGGAAACAGGAGACCAGCAGTGGCCGCGTTATCGAAACCTGTCCTCCGTGCTCCGCTGATGATCGCCGACTTCGAGAACCCGGAAGTGCTCACGCGACTTGTCGGCATGCACACCAAGAAATCGGTCTCACTTTCCCTGACAGAGAAGAACATCGTCACTGGCAAACGGGCCCTGGAAGTGCGAGTCCCGCCTTTCTCATTCCACCAGGACCGCTGGCCCTATGTCGCCCTCGGCAAGGACTACATCACCTCCCCCATTGACCTCTCCCTCTACTCCAGGATACGGCTGACAGCCTATGTGGATGGTAAGGGGTTGTTCCCAGTGCAGTTCGTGATCTCGAGCCTGCCCTACAATGACGGGGGCCGCAACCTCGAGGGCGAAGTCTTCCACATCCCAGGGCAAACGTCCATGGTATGCGAACTGCCCACATCCCTGTTCCAAAATCCGGAGAACGAACCATCCACCATCCGCTTCCTGTCGATCGTGTTCCCTGCCATTGAGCGGGAGGTAGTCTACCGAATCGACCGAATCGAGGCGGTGTACGACCCTGGCTCAGGATGCCCGGCAGAAGCTCTGCTGAACGAGGCAAAAGCTGGCATCCAACGTCTGAACGAACTGGCAGGAAACGCCTCCCCGGGGAATGAACTCGCAGGACTGAGTAAACAGTTGGAGGCCGTCGCGAGCGCAACAGAAGCCGGACTGACGACCGGGCTGCAAGGAGAATACGGGAAGCTCAAACGGACACTCAATTCAGTGATACAACAGGCTGGAAGCGCCCTGCTGTCCGGGAAAGAGGCGTTCTATGTTTGGCGGGGCTCGCCCTACCGATATACCCGCCCAAAGGAATACCCCGGCTTTGAGAGCAGCGGATTTGAGCGTTTCGAAATGCAGATGGCGCAGGATGAATTCCGCACGCTCCCCTTCACGGTCAGCTCGTGCGGGCAGGACGTCGAACTCGAGGTGGCGATCGAGGCCGACACAGGCCCCGCAAAGAATGCCCTGCTGCTCCGGCAAACAGTTTACTACCGGTACGGGGAAGACGATTACGGGGATTTCCTGGCTCCGCTCGAGTCCCCGCTGCTCATTCGTGCCGGAGAGAGCAGGCAGTTGTGGCTCCGTTTCGACGCCCGCTGGAGCGGGATCGGTCCGGGAGACCATGCCTGCAGACTGAATGTTCGCGATGTCCGCAGCGGGGTAACGAAGGTCATCCCCGGGCAGTTCACCGTATGGGACTTTGCCCTGCCATCCTACGACCGCGTGCCCAACAACGCGTATGCCATCTACACGCGTGGAGAAGTCGGGGCGAAACTGCCGGTGGAGGGCACGCGGCACATGAAAATGTATGGGCTCAACACGGTCTACGTGGACCCCAACGAGTTGCCCTTCCCGGTGGTGTTGGACGCCAAGGGAGCGATCGCGACGTTTGACGCATCGCGTCTGCAGAGACGAGTAGGCCTCGTGCAGAAAGCCTGGCAAGACGCCCCGGGCAATGAGCATCTGACCTGGGCATTCGCCGTCAGCGGCATCGCTGAGAAGCTGACTGGAGACAGTGACATACGGTTCCCAGAGGAGCGTTGGGAGCAGGTTCTCTCCGACTGGCTCCGTCGCCTCAGAGACGTGATCACGGACCTGGGCCTTCAGGACGACGACTGGTACATGGTTCTGGCGGACGAGTCGAGCGAGGCGGCCCTTGTCAGCGTCGAGATCCCTCTGGCCGAGATGATCAAACGAGTTGCCCCGGCCATCAAGCTCTCCTGCAACACAAGCACCGTGATCAGCGACACGCTCCTCTCAATCCGCTTCTTCAGGGCCTTCGACTATCTGGAACCAAACCTCGATGCTATCGAGACAAACCCGTACCTTCTGGACTGGGTCAAGATGAGCCGAAAGCCGATTAGGACCTACCGCTGCAAGGCCGTCCTCGGAAGAAGCAAAAATCTCTACGACTACTATCGCGTATGGGGATGGCGAAACCACCAGCACGGCATCAAGGGAACGGGCGTCTGGGCCTATTCCGAAGTGGGCAACCCCTGGAGCAAGAACCAGCGTTGTGTCCACTACGCACTGACCTGCAAACACAAAAGCCTGGACCAAGTCCTGCACTCTCGCCGCTATGAGTTCTACCGGGAAGGAGTGGATGATTTTCGTTACATCCTGGCTCTAAAGGACGCGGCGGCGGAAGCAGGTCCAGAAGCCATCAATCAAGCGGAAGCACTGCTGCAGGAAGCCACAGCCGACATCCTCGCTGACCTCAACGACACAGCGCGCTGCGAAAAGTGGCGTCTCAGGATCGCCAAGGAAATTCGCAGGCTGCGGAAGCCGTGACACAACAGGCCAGACAAGCGGAAGGAACGAGCATGAGTCGGGACTTCACGATCGGCGACGTCCATGATGTGGCGGACAATGTGCTGGCCAACGGCTGGCGGGGCCCTGCCCAAGTCAATCGTTACTTCGCTGACTGTGTGGCACGGGGCGTCGACGTGGTGGGCTGGCGCCTCTCTGGCGTGGGCGACTTCCTTCACCACAGTCAGATCGAGAACTCCCCTTTTGACAACTGCCGCTGGGGGGGGAAGCCGGACTCGGCCGGACACCGTGCCATGCGCAAGCACGACTTCCTGAAACTCGGAGCTGTGTCCGCGCAACAGCATGGCATCGCGTTCCTTCCTCACCTGACCATGTGTGATGAAGGCTGGTTCCCGAGATTCAAAGGCCTGGCCCCGAATGTCGAGGCCTACTACCGCTCGGAAGGGCTCGAATTCCTTATCCAGGATGATGACTACATCAAGAAGCCGGGACTCAACAGCCTGAGCAAATGGCTGGAGAACCCGGAAACGGAGATATTGGCCAAGTACGCACGGCACATCCCGGCCGTCGAACAGAGCCAGCGTCTCCCACCCGAACACCCCTGGTCCTGCCTCACTCGTTTTGCCCGTGAACACCCGGAGTATGCCGCCGCTACCAAGGGTGGATTCAGGATGGGCAGAATGTTGAGCTATGCCTATCCGGCTGTTCGACGCTACAAGATGCAGCTCTTCAGAGAAGCAGCAGCCCACGGCTGCGACGGATTTATCCTCGACTACCATCGCTGGTCCGACGACCACGATGTGCCCATCACCGATGCGAACGGCGTGGCTGTCACCGGATACGAACAGCCGGCTGTGGATCTGTTCCGCGAGAAATACGGTAAAGACGCCTATGGAGTCGCGAACAACGATCCCGACTGGATCAGATGCCGAGCCGAAATCGGCCCGACCAGATTCATAGAGGAACTGAGACAGGAGTTCCCCAACAAGCTCCTGGTCGCGATGGTCCCCCTGAACGATCCCCTGCGGACGGCCGCATTCGCGGACGTGGAGGACTGGGCAGCGCGCAACCTGATCGATGCCGTGCTGGTGTATTGCAGCCAATCGTGGAATTACTACGACCCCCTGCTCTTCACTTCGGACTATCCCGAAGCCGTCCAGCGACACGGCAGGAGTTCCCCCATACAGTGGACCCACGACTGGCTCAGCCGAATTGGCGGCCAATTGCCTGTGCACTTCTACGTCAACACCCGCTGCCACGATGAGACTGATCCAGGAGCCGGGAAATGCCGCGACCTGACGGAACGGGAACTGTACGAACAGGTCCGCCAGCAGAAGGAGATGGGCACCAGTGGCGCCTTCTTCTACCAGAACTACAACGCCTGGTGTTACCGTCCGGTTTCCCAGGTCGCCGAAAACAGCCCCTTCAGCGCTCCCACGGTGGCCTGGGACACATCGGGTATCCGGCTGGAGCTGAGCCCTGCTGACCATGGCCAGCTCCGACTCAGTGTCACCTTCGCCGACGACGACACCTTCCTGCCCGATGAACGTATCCTGCTCCCGAGCACGGTAACGGTCATCATCGACGGGAGTACGGTCCTCCACCGGCACCGAGGCGCCCCTATGGCGCGCGTTGAGGAGGTAGTCAGCAGCACACTTCCAGGGACCTCGCCGCACCGGGTCATCCTTGTGGCAGAAGCGTCTGGGCACAGCCTGGAAACGGCCTGGGAAATCCCAGCCCCCCTCGAACAACCAAAAGGACCCATATGATGATCTCCAGGATCGCACGTCTTCTCAGTGCTAATGCAATCAGCCTTGCATTTCTCCTCAGCGCCGAAGCAGGACTCCTGAAAAACGGTGATTTCTCCCAGCCTGTACCGGGAAATGCCGCCTCTCCGGCCGGATGGATAGTGCCGGAAGGCGGACACTGGGCCCGGTCTGAAGCCGGAGGGCCGGATGGTGGAAGCTGCCTGCGCTATGACGCTGGACACGTGGCCGCGAAACCAGTCCGAGCAAGCTGTGACTTCCTCACCCCGGGAAGTTGGTACGAGCTCAAGGCGATGGCCAGGAGCAGCAGTCAGCTGACCCCCTCGCTCCGACTCTTCGACCAGAACCTCCAGCGCGAATTGACCGTTCTGGTAATCCCCCCCGGAAAACAGTGGACGTCGGGTGCTGTCCGCTTCCGGGCGGAGACGGCCAACATCGCGGTGGAAATCGCCGCCGATCCACAGCATTTCCAGGGAATCAAAACAGCACCCGGTCAGGTCTGGATCGCCCAGGTCGAGATCCTGCCTACGGCGCCCGTAGATACCGCTACGCTGCCCGACCTGGGCAAAAACGTGGCACTCGGTAGGCCCTACACAATGACCAGGCCCAGTTACCGGCTGTGCATGGACCCCGAAGACGCGGTGCAGTTGACCGATGGCGCCTACACGGAAGGCCATTTCTGGACCCGAAAAACAACCGTGGGATGGGGTGGCCGACGGCCTGCACTCATCACCATCGATCTCGGCCAGGACCAGCCGATCAAAGGGCTCTCCTGCAGTACCGCCGCCGGGGTCGCAGACGTTCACCTGCCGGCGCGAATTCTGGTGTTCGTCAGCCCCGACGGCAAGCTGTGGCACGAAAGCGGGAATCTCGTCCGATTGCACCAGCAACGCGCTGCTCTGCCCGCATACGGGGAATATGTGACCTGCCGACTGTGGACGGACAAATTGGCAACTCACGGCCGCTACATCGCCGTCTACGTTGAACCTGAAGCGACATATACGTTCCTGGACGAAATAGAAGTGTACCGGGGAGATGCGGCTCTTCTCTCGATCGCCTACGCGAACGCCGGAGCACCTGACCTGGAGGCATCCCTTGAGGACCGCCGAATCGCGGATCTGATCCAGGCCCAGTTCAGGCGTGACCTAGCCGCCGTCGAGGCCGACATCGCCGCGCTCCCGGCCGGCCGCCGCCCCGAACTCTCGAGCCAGGCCGCCGCACTGGACGACGCGATCCGGGACATGGCACCCGTACCGATGGCCGGTTTCAGAGCCGTGCTGCCAATGACCGATCTCGAACGCCGCGTCTTCCAACTCCAGGCAGCGGTGTGGCGCGCTGCGGAGAAGCCTGCTCTCCGCCTCTGGTCGAACCACCGCTGGGATCCCCTTGCCCCATCCGCTGAGCCGGCTGAAGACAGCCCCTTTCCTGCCGTCAACGTGCACATGATGCGCAACGAGTATAGGGCCGGCGTACTCAACCTAAGCAACGCAACCGATCGTGAACAGACACTGCAGTTGCGTATCACCGGACTGCCGGGAGGCCCGAATCCGGACTACCTGAAGGTCCATACGGTCGAACACGTCGGCACCCTCAGGTTTACCTCTGTCGCCGCCGCACTCCCTGAGGCCAAACAGGTGGGCGAGAACTACGCGGTGACCATCCCGTCGGGGATGACCAGGCAAATGTGGTTCAGCTTTGGACGGGATGTCCCTGCAGCCGGAACCTACACGGGCCAGGTAGAGATCCGCGGTGATGGACTCCAGCCCCCTCCCGTGCCAGTGAATCTGCATGTGTATCCACTGCGATTCCCCGACCAGACAAGCCTCTGTGTTGGTGGCTGGAGCTACAGCAACAGTGAGAAGCAGTATGGGCTCACCCCCGCCAACCGTGACGCGATTCTGAGCCACCTTCAGGCCCATTTCGTGAACGCGCCGTGGGCCACCTCCGCAGCACTGCCCCGCGGCACGCATAACGAAGCCGGACAGATGTTGAGAGCTCCAGACACTGCGAACTTTGACCGCTTCGTCACACGTTGGCCGGATGCCCGGATGTACATGGTCTTCCTTGCCGTCGGGAACGAGTTCAACGGATCACCGGTGGGCACGGATGGCTTCAATGCCAAAGTCGGAACCTGGGCCCATTTCTGGGCCGAACACATGCGCGACCTGGGGCTCAGGCCAAGCCAACTGGGTCTGCTCATCTACGACGAGCCACACGACAGAAAAGCGTACGATCTCATCACAGCGTGGGCCCATGCAATCGAGGCCGCAGAACCGGAGCTTGTGACCTGGGAGGATCCTCAGCCCAAGGAAAGCAAGGAGTGCCTCGAGATGTTCGCGAGCGTCGATGTTCTGTGTCCGTACCGGAACCCTTTTCTCGCCCGTGACCAGTGGTACCGGGACCTGTTTCTGGACCAACAGAAGCAGGGACGCGAGCTCTGGTTCTACAACGCCGATGGTCCCGCCCGCTCGTTCGATCCCTTCTCGTTCTACCTCCTGCAGGAGTGGCACGCGTTCAAGATCGGCGCCAAAGGGTCGTGCTTCTGGGCGTTTGCCGATTCCGGGCGGGACAAAAAGCGCAGGACCATCTCATGCTGGAATGAGTACCCGGCCGCCGGAAACGGCCCCTACTGCCCCATCTACCTGGACGAGACGAGCGTGACTGCAGCCAAGTACATGGAGGCAATCCGCGAGGGGATCGAGGATTTCGAGTACCTGACCATGCTGAAAAGCCGTATCGGAGAACTCCGGAAGCAAGGCGTTTCGGCAAACCGCCTCACGGCAGCAGAGAAGCTGCTCGCAACAGCCTGTGACCGAGTGCTGGCTGGTGAGGATGGGGCCAACTACCGGTGGGATGAGGTCAAGGATCGCACCGTCGCTGATGCGGTCCGAATCGAGATCCTCCAGGCGTTGACCGCACTCGCACAGCTGTAAGACCCCAACCATCCCCGGGACCGGGCTTCGGCGCTCATCATGTCGCACACAGGAGAGATCAGAGCATGGTCAACCAGCGATCGCCTGCCGTTCTCACACCGGTCCTGCTCGCCGCAGCGATCTCCACTTCGACTCTTGCAGCGCGCATTCCCGCGCTGATCTGCCCACTCCTGACGACGCCCCCGGTCATGGATGGTGTGGTCGAGGCCAAGGAGTGGGCAGGAGCAACCGAAATCACACGCTTTACCAACCGGAACGGAGGGGCGGACGTACCCGTGCCGACTCGGGTCGTGCTCGCCTGCGATGCTGCCCGGCTCTACCTGGCCGCCGAGCTTCACTTCCGGCCGGGACACCAGGTCCGGTCTTTCTCGAAAGTCGACGATGCGGCTGATCTGTGGCAGGATGACTGCCTGGAGATCTTCCTCGCCCCCGACCTCGGCCGGCCCGGGGCAATCCAGCTTATCGTGAACAGCGACGGGGGCATCTACGACAGACGTCTGGGAAGCGCGATGTCCGCTGGCGACTTCGACTTGAGCCCTCGGCCCAAGGTGGCAGTGCGCATCGCGAGCAACATCATGCACCTGGAGATGGCCATCGACACGGCGGCCATCGGCGCGGCGGCCAGTCCGGGCACCGTCTGGGGGGTGAAGTTCTGCCGCACGCATTGGGATCGATCGCCGACCACCGACCGCGACCGACCGGGACGTCTGTTCAGCGCGAGTGTTCCGGGGGGTGGGTCCTACGGCGACCGACCTTACGCTCCCTTGGTGATGGTCCGACACACGGCCTCAAGTCAAGCTGCGGTCGCCAAACTCAAAGGGAAACGCGTGTCCGTCCACCCCTTCCACGGGCTTGTTGCGGTCAAGCAAACCAATGTGTGGGCCAAGCCCTGTGCCAGGCTGATCCAGGGCGAGGCAAACGTTGGTGAGCGTCTGATTTTCCGCGATCAGGGAACCGGTGCGGAAACCTGGCGCGTCACCTTCAACCCGCACGCCGATGGCGTGTCGTACGCAAATGTCTTCCCGTGGAACGCCAACGGATCGCTGCTCATGTTCCAGGGCCGCCAGCGGATCAACGGCAATTGGATCATGTTGATGAACGCCGCGGGAACACGGATCTGGCGACCGGCGGGGCACGACTCGATGAACCACCCGCGTTGGTCCCCTGCGAAGACGGATTCCGTGCTGTGCTCGCGTGGGCGCGGCATGTTCCGCATCGATGTACGGACAGGAGAGCAGACCAAGGTCGGCGAACTGCCGGACCGCGTGGACGGGCGCGTCTCCTTCGGTAAGAACGGACGCTATGCAGTCGCCTGTAGGCAAGGCTTCGGCGACGACGGGAAGCTGACCGTCGTCGATCTCAAAGATGGTGCTATCCGGCCCGTGTCATTGCGCACAGCTTCGGCAGATTTCAGTGGTGACTGGCTCTACAGCGGACACGTCACTCTCATCGGTAACACTCCGCATGTGGGCTACTCGTTGAACCATCTCCCACACCTTTCCGCCGAGCATCGCTACCAACAGTGGGTGATGAACCTGGCAACCGGCGACTATCAGCAGGTGCGCTATCTGTCGCATGGCGGAACGAGTCCGGCACGTGATCGGAAGGTAGGTTTTTCCGGAGGCGCCATCCACAGCACCGACTGGTTTGGGGACAACCAGCAGTTCATCATGCAGATCGGCACCGGAGGACACATTCCCTGGATGAGTTCGACCGAGTGGTGCCTCGCCGGAACAAGCGGTTCGCCGAACGCCTCGCAATTCGCGAGCCAACTCGTCCAGGTCTTCGTGGACACCGGGAACTGGTGCCGGATCGCCTACGGACAGACGGCCAACACGGCGTACGGGAGCTACCTGTTCGCGAATACGAGTCCGGATGGGACCAAAGTCGAGTACTCCTCCACCATGCTTGGCCCTCGTGATATGTACTGGTCAGTGATGAACAGACCGGAGCCGCCTCCCACGGTCGCAGCAAAGCGTGTCGGCAACAACGTGACGGTCCAGTGGACGGTGCCAACGGTCAGGAAGGAGATCGCGGGCTACCGAGTGTGGCGAAGTGCCGACAGCGGTGGCCCGTACCGGCTGGTCAGCGGCCGGGCGCCGATCCCGGAGATGTCATGGACTGACTCCGCAGCGCCGGTTGGCGGTCCTGCCTTCTACGTGGTCACCAGCTTCGAACACTCTACCCTGGAGAGCCGTCGCTTCTCCGAGGAAGCGGCCGTGCCCGCCCCGGGGTCCGTGGGTTGGCCGGGGCCCGTACGGTGCTACATCGAAGCCGAAACGGGAGCGGCAACGGCGCCACTGGCTGAAGACTTCGCGGGAGAGGCGTCGGCAGACCGCTACATCGCTCACCGGCAGGGCGAGGGCGAAGGCAGGCTCTTGGTTCAAGCAAGTGTGCCGCGTTCCGGGACGTACGCGGTGTGGGCACGAGTACGCGGTGCGGGGAGGCTCACGCTTGATCGCCCCGGGGCCCAGCCCTCGTCGTTGGCAGTTGCCGCTGGAACGTGGGCGTGGAGCAGGTTCGCTCAAGCTGTGCCCTTCAGTGAAGGCAGAATCAGCCTGGCTCTGCACAGCAGCGACAGCGGCGTGGCAGTCGACAAGCTCCTGGTGACTGATGATACCGCCTTCGAGCCGCGAGGACTGGGTGATACATCTAGCGCCGCGCCGCCCACGCCGGCAGGCTTGCGCGCAACGGACAAGCGCCGGTTCGATATCACGCTCAAGTGGAATGCGCAAAATGAGTCGAGTTTTCACCACTACCAGGTTTACCGGGGCACCGACGCGTCGTTCAGGCCCGCACAGGCTCACCTGGTTGCATCTCCAAGCCAATCGACGTTCCTCGACTGGGGCCTGACTCCAGGTCGCCCATACCACTACTGCGTCACGGCTGTGGACACCTGGGGAGAGGAGTCGGCGCCAGCCAGACTAACGTCGGGGACAACGCCCCTGAAAGAACTCGTTCGGGTTGAACTTGAGGCCGAGACCGGCCAGACCGTCAACGGAATCCACGAGGTGGTTGATGCTCCCGCGGCGTCCGCGGGCCGCTATGTCGTCACGCCAGCGGAGGTGGTAACAGCCGATCCATACCGTCTCGCCCTGTCCTTCTCAGTGCCTCGGACCGACCAGTATGTCGTGTGGCTCGAACTGTGTCCGGTCGTTGACACGCACGCATACCTCCAGTTGGGCATCGACGAAAGCCCCAGGCACCTGATGTATGTCCAGAACTCCCTCAAAGGGAAGGTGGCAACGCGCTTCATGTGGCGACCGGCCGGGGCGGTGAGCGGCGCGACGCCGCTGCTGTGGGATCTCGACGAAGGTGCGCACCACGTCATCATATCGCTGGTGGGGCGACCAGGCTTCACCCGTCGCGCCACTGCAATCGACCGGGTAATTGTCACGAACGACCTGTCCTTCGTCCCGGAAGGACGGACCTGGGATTGGTGACCAATCTCAATCCGCCGCCGTGAGGCAAAGACGAGCTCGTAATGCCCACTCGTTGCGACAGAGGGAGACCAAAATGATTGATGAGACAAATCGCTGGCTTCCTCCATCCCCGCACAGGGAAGCCGTGCTGGAGCAGATCCGCCGCGGCCGAGCGCACATCGAGGAGCGTGGACATGGCGAGCCGCCGCTACTGGTGTTCCAGGATGGTGGCGTCTTGGAACTGCCCCGGGCTCGGGCCCAGGAGAACCAAGTCGATTTCTGGCAGGCCCCGGCTGAAACACCTGCCACACGGCAGACGGCATACAGCGATATTTGCGGGTCGACGGACGAGCTGAAGCACATGATGACCGAACAGCCGGAACTGGCCGATGGCGCCCAGGAGGAAATGCTCAAGCTGCTTGATGACATGGACTACATGCTCGGGCGTTTGGCGATGCGACGCATCAAGTATGAGGCATTCGTCGAAGCAGTGCGCGCCGTCTTGGAGAAGGCGGATGAGGCAGACGCGGCTGACCACGACGCAGCGACTCGCGAGTCCGAGGCATTGCGGGACATCATCGCCCAGGGGGGGGCTACCGTGAGGACCCGTATTGATGAGGTACAGAAACGCGCCGAGCGCTACCGTGACGTCGCCAACGCAGCTGAGGGCGTCGTGAAAGAGTATAAAGACATCGCCATCGAGATCGGCACGCACTACCGGACAATCAAAGGCGCCAGGTCATGGGGCGACTCCCCGGATTGACCGGACGAACCCCCGCCGTAACCGGCCTGCTTGTCCGAGCCGCGCACAACGTAAGCGGTCTTTCTGGGCAAGGGAAACCGCTCCCGGAAGTCGCGGCTCTGACGGACATGGTGACCGCTCCCGTTAGTCGCGGCTCGGACAGTCAGCCCAAGCGCGGTCGCGGGGCGAAGCCCCTCACGTTGCCCCCTTCCCTCCAATGTGGGAGCGGGTGCCATCCCGCGATCAAATCGTGCTCAACCGCGGAGAAGCTACACACGAGCTCACGCCTCCGTCGACAGCCCGCGTCGTGCGTCCGGCAGTTGCCGTTCCAGCGTCTCCCGCAGCACCCGCAGCTTCTCTCCAAGCGAGTACGGTGTGTACACGTAGTCCTGTTCGAACTGGAACCCCAGGCGCGAGTCACGGGTAGCGGCGACGAGGGACTGTTCGGTGCGCTCGATTTCTTCACGCAGGATACAGTCCATGCGGTCCAGCAAGGCCGCTGCCGCCTGCCCGTTCTCCCCCGTCACAAACGCCATCCGCAAGTCCTCGAATTCAAGGATGGCAGCAGCGCTCTGCATCATCCGTTGAAGCTGCTCAGCGACCACCACTTCCCGCACCGCGTCTTTCCGTTTGGCTTCCGGACTCCGAAGCGCTGCGGCTCGGTAGAACGTGAGCCCTTTCTCCATCTCCTCCGCTGCCTGCCTCAGGTACTTGAGGAACACCGGCAGAACGGCTGTGTCTTCATCTACCTGAATGCCGGAGGCCGTTCTCGCATAGGCCTCAGCTCGATTCGTTCGATTGCTGAAGTCAGGGCAGAAGATCAGATAGAACACGGTGAACGGCCAGTACGGTACGAGGCTTGATCCGAGATAGCCGCCCCACTGGCCCTGGTCCGTCCAGGAGTAGTTGAACGTCGCGGTCCGGACGGGTGGCTTCTCGAAGAAGAGCGGGTTCCCGACCGCGCTGTTTGTCCCCATCCGGGGTCCAGTATCCGGCACCAGGCGAATCGCCCGGCTGAAATGATCCCAGGCCTTCAATACGGTGTCCTCGGCCCCGCCCCCGAAGTCCCGAACCGCGATCGCCCCGAGCAACTCGTCAAGAGGCGGAGCATCGCTCCAGCAATACCAGGCCCGCATCTCGGCAATCCAGTTCGGCTTGTACCCGCTGCTCCAGCTCTCAAGCGTCCCATTCACACGGTACGTCTCCAGCGCCTTGTAGCGCTCGTACCATTGGTAAGGGAACGGCAAGTAGGGGATGGTCCCGAACTGCCATGAAGCGAACGAGTCTGCTTTGCAGTAGACCTTCATGCCCCGCTCTCGAGCTGCCGCGATCTGGGCGTCAGTCACTTCCGCCGGACCAATTTCGTTCAACGAGTAGTCACGCAGGAAGCCCTGCATCCCGTCGATCTCAAAGCTCTTTCCATTCTCCCAGGTAAGCAGCGGGATCGTCGCATCGGGGAGCTGTTGGATGAAGTAGCGTTTCATATCGACGTTCTGAGGCCGGAAGTCAATGTTGTACTCCCACGGCAAAATCTCGATATCGGGATTGACCTTGTGGCACTCTTCAGTCACGATGGCGACCGCCCGGCACCAGTGCCGCGCCCACTCCTGCAGGCGCTCCTTATCCGCACCATGGCCGCCACCCCATTTGCCGTACCAAAATCCCTCAGTGAGTAGGACATAGCCCTGGATATCCGGGAACTCTCCAAGAATGTCGCGGACGAGGCAGCGCAGGCCCTCCTCGCTCTCTGGGGTGCCCAGATACTGGTAGATAATGGGCGTGTAGACCTTGATGCCGAAGCGGGTCGCCCGGTCGATCAGGTCCCGCATCCGAGCCGGATCCTGGCGACGCACTTTGTGGAGCAGACGAGCGTAGAACTCGGTCGACGTCTCCGCCGTCGTGCAGTCCCCATTCGGGTTCGCATAGACCGAGGCGAAAATGCCGTCAATCCCATCATGGGCCAAGTGCGACAAGAGCGAGTCCGGCCACTCCATCCAGCCCATCCAGGACTGAACCATACGGGTGTCGTAGAGGCTGTGCCGGACTGTTCTGAGATCCCCGGGAACGAACGGACCTCCGCGTAGATTCATCCGGGCTTCAAGATTGAAGAGCCCGTACATCGCCCCCCGTTCATCGTAGCCGCATACGGTCACGCGGTCCGGAGTGACCACGATCTCGTAGTCCTTCGGACCTCTCAGTATCTCCCCGCATCCCGGCAGCTGCTCCCGCGTCCCCACGACGATGCACTGCCCCAGGCTCCCGCAATGCGCCAACGAGTCACAGCCTTGGACCTCGACCTCAACCTGCATCGAGGTGGCCAGGTAGTCCTGGAAGTCCAGGACGGCCGTTTCCAGAACCGGCGAACTTCTCGCCCCCCAGACGAGTCGCCAGCCTTGGTCAGGCAATGCCAATTCGCCATCCAACGGCAGAGCGTCAGGATCCCGCCTGGCGACATGTACAGGATCCTCTGACAGCCGCCTGTGGTAAGCGTACGGCTCCTCCGGCGGGAGCACACGGATCACCTCCTGGGCAAAAGTCTGGGCCGATGCCATGGAAACGGATGAAGAATTGCTCGCACACTCCGTCTCACCCTTGATCTCCTCGCCGGCAGGTGTTTTCTCAGGCATCCGGATGCTCTCCTCTGTTCAGCTTCGCTACAGGGAACGGAAATGAAGGATACCGGATCCTGCCGTCTGCGCAAGCCGCCGGGGGAGGAAGAGACAGGCAACACAGCGTATGTTGGGGGAAAAGACGCCAAGACATCGCGCCCGGCAAGTGGGCGCAGGAACGTGGGAGGCACCCGATGGAACGCATTGACATTGAGGTCGACGAGCGGAGACTCGCGCTGAATCCCGAGAAGGGCGACCGCCTGCGGAAAACAGACGTCTTCGAGCCGACGGACCGCGTGCCGGTGGTCCTGAACACCAACCAATGGACCGCATTGGCAGCACGAGGGCGTACCACGGCCGACTACATCCGGTCCCCAGCCGACAACCTGCGGGAGCAAATCCTCAATGCAAAGTGGCGGATCGAGAACGTCCACGACGATTCCCCTATACCGAGTGTGCTTCAGTTCCAGCCGGATTTCGGCTGCCTGCGCGGGGTCGAGTTCGACATGGAGATCGTCTGGCCCGACGACGGGCCACCGAAGTGCTCCCATCCACTCACCGAGCCGGAACAGATCGATGCGTTGGCCGTGCCTCATCCCACCGATGGGCTCAACGCTCGCCGGATCGAGTGGTACCACGCCATGGTGGAGGCAAGTCACGATCTGAAGATCTTCATTAATGGGCGCCCCATCGAGATCCGTCTCACCCTCGTGCACGGCGGAGGCCCGATCCCAGCAGCGTTCGCCCTGGCAGGCGCTAACCTGTTCCTCTGGATGGCCCTGGAGCCAGAACGGGCCCACCACCTCATGCGCATCGTGACCGACAGCCACCTGAACTGCGTCCCCTACTTTGACAGAATGATGGGACGCGACATCGGCCATCCACTCAGCCTGGGATGCGATGCCGGTGAAATGCTCTCCCCTGAGATGTTCATGGAATTCGTCGTTCCCTACTACCAGGAAGCGTGGAAGGCCTATCCCGGCCGACGCGGGTTCCACAACTGCGGCAAGAACGAACACCTCCTCGACATCATCCGGGACGAACTGAAGATCGGTCGCCACAACGGATTCGGCTCCTGTGTGGATCCGCACGTGCTGGCCGAGAAGATGGCTGGCCGCGTCGTGTTGCGGGGAGGTCCGGACGCGTATCTCCTCAAGGCTGGATCATGGGCCGACATCACAGCCGCAGCCAGGATGTATATCGAGGTCTTGGGACGCCGCGGCGGCTACGTACTCAGTGTCGGTGGCGGAGCCGCCCCGGGGACGCCTCTAGAGAGCTACCACGCTCTGGTCGAAACCTCCAGGGAGTTCGGATGCGCTCAAACCGCGTAAGGTAAAGCGGAGCCGCCGCTCCCCCCGGTCTCCAGAACTCAGTAGGGCTGCAAAGTGAGACACCCGGGCAGACCTCTCTGGCTTGTACGGCGCGCGGCCCCCGAGCGCCATTCCCAGGTTGCCGATTGGGGGCCGAGCCGCATCCTCCTCAACGCCGGACAAGCCCCACTCTGATCCCCATGCCGTGTTGACACGCAAACCGCAGGGCGGTGTGCTTCCCGGTCCGAGAGACCACAGCAACGCCCCCAGCCGGTGCCGGGAGTCCCCACGATCCCTTGAGCGTTACCACCACCGGACGCGGCTGGCTCGGTAAGTACTGGTTCTGATCCGACGCAACAAACCTGAACGTCGGCGTGTCGGCATCGGGAGGGAGGAACCCGAGATCCGGGTTAGCAACCCCAAGTATGGCCCCGTCAGTCGTCTCTTTGACCATCACCAGGCATGCGTCACTCACCGATTCGACCACCGCCCCGTCAACGGGAACCGCCTCGAAAAACGCGTACCCCATCAACTTCTCCTCCAGGAAGCGAATCTGGTGTAGAGAGCTGTCCCTGCGAAGGACCTCATAGCGCCTCCGCGCCGCACCACGCACGCCAATAGCGACCTCGTAGCCCGCATTCACCGGTCGCAGGCCATGATCGATCCAGGCGACCGCGTAGTTCCCTTTGGAAGGCGTCTTCCCATCGTCGCGGAACGACTCCTGTTCGCCTGCGAAAAGCCGCAACCGGGACGCATCCGGTACATGGTAGGTGTTCCCACTCGGGTCAACCAGGTTTGTCTCCGAAAGCTCGAACTCGGCCTCTCCCGGTACAGATGACTGGAACAAGGTGGTCTCCACGGGATGCACGCCATCGCCCCCACAGATTCCGCTCCCGAGCAGGACGATGCTGTCATCCACGAAAAACGCGCTCTTGTGTGCCTTGAGGCCAATCCGTGTTCCGTCTGCTGCCTCGTCCCGGTTCAGGATCATGCCGAACACGCCGTTCTCGCCGTCAGGGGACACCCCGCCAAGGAATGTCTCCGGGCTGAACTGACGATGCTTGAGCGGCTCCTGAGGCTTGATTGGGAAGTGGACCGCGGTGGTCCCGGGCATACGATGCCAATCCCATCCCTCATTGAGATTGTAGCCACTGGCGATGTCGCTGATCGGATCACCCCGGGAGAAGATCGTCAGGGCCCCATGGCTGACATACTGACCGTAGACATTCTCGCTCTCCTTCCCGCTCTCAAAGTCCCAGATGTACTTGCTGTGCCCCTTCATGGCCACCATCCAGTTGTCGCGACGATGAATCGCCAGTCCCCCGTACGGCTTGTACCAAAAGCCACTTGGGTCAGGTTCGGGGACCGGAGCAGAAGCGTCCAGCTCACGCAGCATGTCAAGCGCGTACATGCCGCGGAGAATCTTGCCACGCCCTCCGGTAAACAGGAAACGGAGCCCCACGCTGTCTCTGTCCCACAGGCGGGCAAAGACGCCCTTCATCTCGGCATCATCGAGGCCAAGCGCCGATGCGTAGATGAGGATGCCGCTGAACGCCTGTATCTTGATGTTGGCCGTACTCACCGGCATGCGCCCACGGATACCAAAAGGCATCGCGTATTTCTGACAATACAGACGATAGGTCAGAATCAGTCGCTTCAGATTCTCGACTGACTCCGGCGCAACCGCAACGTGTGTCCCGGCAAGTAGGTGAACTCCGAAGGCCGCCTGCGGAATGAAGCCGCCGGTGTAGGCACTCCCATAGATTCCACGGTGGTGGAACCCCGTGAAGTCCGGCTTGATTGTGTCAGCCCAGCCTGGGATGACCTTGAGCGAATCCGTGAAGACTCGTTGGGCTTCAAGCAGCATCTCTGCGCGTCGCTCGGCGCCCGTCTCAAGCAACGCCGAAACCAAAGTCGTGTCGCCATAGTTCTGGATGGCATCCGACTGCATCCGGTAGGTGAAACCCGGGGGACTCACATAGGGTTCGTAATATCGAACGTGGCCAGAGGTCTTCCCAAGCATCTCCAGGTGCCGTACCAGGGCCCGGGCTTTCGCAAACGTCGGCGTGTTTCGGAAGTGCGGTTCCATCAGCAACACGGACTGGCAGTAAGCCCCCATTCGCAGCTCCATCTTGACGATGTTGCCCGCCCCTCCTTCCGGCTTCGGCGCACCCACCATGTTCATCCGGTTCTCATTGTTGTGGAACGTCATGCCGGCTCGGATTCCGCGCCCATACAGGTACTCCAAACACTGGATATAGCGCTCCAGCACGGCTGGGTTCCGGTAGTGTGGACTGCCGGGGGCGTTCACGCAGTAGCCGTAGGCAAGCCCCAACAGGTACTGCTGGAGAATCACGGAGTAGACCGATTTCTCGGCCTTGTAGCCCGGCGCTCCCTCGAAGGCAGCGAAGGTCTTGTCCGCATCCTTCGAGAAGTCGAATGCTATTGCCTTCCCGATCCCCCACCCGATCCGGTCAAGGAATCCCGCAGCGGCTTCCTCGCCATATGCCCCGGTGAACGTCCCTTCCGTGCCAAGAAGAAATGTGGTGTAGCGACTCTTGATTCGCGCGTGTTCGGCGGCGAGCTCCGCTCCGCTCAAGACGACTGGCGGGTAAGCGACTTTCCCGGGGTTCTGAGCTGTAGTCGGATCCGGGACCAACAGCATTCTGCACGCGCCGAAAACAATCAGCGATGCCAAACAGAAAGGCGTCACTCTCTGCATAGTTGTTCTCCTTGATTGAACATGTCCATCAACATGGCGGGGTCAGCCGGGGCATCGAGTCAACCCGAAACCCGTCGGAGAATCCTCGGTACGCAAGCGTGATCGTCGGGCCGTAAAGAGGACCGATTCGCGTGCCGTCGGGATGGACCCACTCCCAAGGCGCTCCACGGTGGGCCTCGTCGCTCCCATCGAACGCGCTGTATCTCCGCATGTGCTCAACGAACACTCCTGCCAACTCACATGCCAACGCCCGGTTAGTGATAGCTACGCCTCTCACAGACCACCCGGTGAACATGCCCCAGTATCCGCCGTTCTGATACGTCCCCGGGGCCATCGGCGTTCCTTCCCAGTACTCCCCTCTGCGGAGATGTCTGATGTGCCCTTGGTAGGTGACCTGGCCTGGCCTGGGGGTGGCGTCCAGTGTGGCCGAGGCGGAGGCCGCAGCTAACGCACGGGAAGCACGGTTTGAGTGGTCGGCATCGAGAATGCCCAGGGCCAGAGCGAAGGACGTTCCGCGGACGCAATCCTGACACCCGATCTCTGAAGCCGACAGCAACCAGCCCTCATCGGGTCGCGTATCGTGCCAAAGCGCACCCGGCAAACTGCCCGCAATCCGGGCAGCCACCTCACTGTAGAACGCGCTCCACTCACTCTGTCCCAGTGCAGACATAATGCACGTCAATCTCAACGCCGCCCGCCAGCGGAGTATGGAGCCGTCCAGCAGAAAACCGGTCTTGACGATGGCGTCCGAGAACGCAACTGACCGGGATTCGAGTCGCGTAACGGCCAGCCCACTGGCCTCATCGTGGTCTGGTGACTCGAACGCATACTGAAGTCGGTCGAGCAGGCGGACTCCCGCTATCTTCTGCTCAAACAGGGAGGTCTCTCCCGTCTGTCGATGCCAGAGGTAAGCCAACTCGATGAACATGTAACAGGCGTCCTGAGCAGCACGCGTCCCGAACCTGCCGTCGCCCTGGTCGTCACCGGCGCTGTAGGTCCCCGGGAAAAAGACGGCGCCACCATCTTCACACAGGACGTGATCAGCAACCGCCCACGCCGGAACGCTCAACCCGTACTTCAGCTCACGAGGCTCGGGACCATTCTGCGTGCGCGCGAGGATCCCGACCATGGACTCAACGTCCGCCGACGTGAGAAGCCCACTGACGGAAATCCAGACGGCGTCCCGAGTCCAGAAGGCCGGGTATTGCCGACTGCCGCTCGCCATGTAGGCAGGATAAACGCGACCGCCAATCGTCACACGTGTTCTGCATTCGCCGATCGTGTTCCGTGCCAGGGTCTGCAGGTACTGAAGGTCAGACTCACCGACAAGCGCTTCCCCGGGAAGATGATCGCGATGCTGAGGCTTCCGACTGTCACTGTGCTGCATGTCGCCTCTGAGTCTCCTCATGGCCGTCCCGAGCCTGCTCGCCTATGCGGGGAACACCGTTCCACAGCTGGCCCGTATGAAGCCCTGGACTCTCGTGCCGATCAATCTGTCACCCCCGACGCGATCACGCAAGCCTTGCCCCTAAGTGAAGTGGGTCAGCAGGACGGGTGCTGCCCAGAGATAGGGACATTGACCTGAGGAGAGAACACCCTCAGCAGCGCGTTCTGCGGTTGATCGATCGCTGCCGCAGAAGCCGGCGTTTTGAGTTGGCAATCGGCTGAAAGCGAGGGACGTTACCACTCGTTCGGCCACAGTTTGGTCAGCCCCGGCTACGAGTCACTGCGAGAGGCGGAAACCATGACACCCCCCGTTGCGACATCGATCACGTCCACCATGAGCGGATGTCCAACACGCATCCCGCTGAGTGCCCGACCTGATGGAACGCTCAGCTTCTCCTTCACGGCTCCTCCCGGCCTGTTCCAGTTCAGCAGCATTATCGACGCACAGGATTTCGACTGGGAAAGCCTGTATACGGACCTGTATGACTACGGGAACAGCGGCCAGCGAACCGGCCCATGGGATTTCAAGCTTGGTCCAAGCAACGCCCTTGTCCCATCCTACTGGGTGACGGTCGACGACCAGCCCATCGGGCTCTGGTACTTCCAGAGGATTTCCCTGGAAGACCTGGCAGCCAAACGCTTCCGCGGCCGATTTGCCTGCCGACTCAAGAACGACGGCAACCACACGGTCGAACTCGTGCCCTATAACTACCCGGAAGCCGCTTGGCTCTCGGCTCAACTCGAGCCGGATCCCGTCGACCGGCTCCAGACCGTCCCTCCCGCCCTCCGTTCTGCCCTCGGGAACGTCCCAACTCCCTGGAGTGCCCCGGGTTCCTGGAGAGAACAGAAGCAGCATTTGGCGACGGTACCATTCTCCATGAGGGACTCCCTCACCGCAGCACTAAGATGGGCCCTCACGCGTGGTCCCGGGCAAGACATCCGAGCAGCCAACCGGCTCGACATTCCCCTGCTGGCTGCCGCCTGGGGACTGCTCGACGATGCTGATGCCCGAGACCGAGCCATAGCCCTCGTCACCGAAACCGTCGAGCTCGAACACTGGGGCAATCCTCGGGCGGACGGATATGGACACAACGGCGACATGGGGGCTGCCCTGATCATACGTGCCATGGCATGGGCACGTCACATGCTCCACAACGAGCTCGGGACGGACCTGCGGGAGCGCCTGACCGAGAAGCTCCGCCTGCAGGGAAACAGCTTCGTCAGTCGCGCCCTCCTCAATCGCGACTACTGGGGCGGATCGATCCTGCAGGACCACGGCTGGCGATCCCTGTGGACGTTCGGGACGGCAGCCCTGAACCTGTATGGCATCATCCCGGAAGCAGAGGAATGGCTCGAGTTCGTCCTTCCACGAGCAAGACGCTGTGTTGACGCGATGCCACGGGATGGGTCAATCCCACCCAGTTCACACCGCTCGACCTACCTCTATCTTGAAGAACTCAGCCTGTTCCGATGGACCTTGCTCGCACTCGGAGGGGATGACATCTACGACTGGGGACCGTTTGAGCCTATTGCCCCATTCGTGTGGAACGTCCTGCGCAAGCAGGACCATCAACAGCTCGCAGACATGGATACCGGGTTGTTCCAGCTGATTGGGGGTCCCACGTTCTTCAGTCACATGTTCACCCGAACCGGTGACCCACATGCCGCGCGACTGCTCAGACTCCTGCTGGACAAGGGCGAGCAGCCGCACCACCGGAAGAATCTCGGCGCATCGCACCACCACAGCCGATTCTGGCCCTTCTTCGCCGGCGCGCCTCCCCCCGCCCCTCTGCCCGACGTTCCGGATGTGCCGCCCCGAAGACTGATGTACCTGGCAGACAGCGCCCTCGTGCACTTCCGGGATGACAACCTGGATACGACACTTAGCCTGAGTTGCGGCCCCTGGTGTGGATACCACGCGGAACACCACGCCCCGGATCCCTGTGACCGCATGATGATGAAGGTCGCCGCGGGAGATTTCCGGCTGGCTTTGGCGGGGCAGACCATGCTGAACCCCGCCGACAGCGGCTACGCCCTCCACTCAAGCACGGGGTCAGTCATGCTGATCGATGATGCAGGACAGCGCTGCGACGTTGGTTACCCCATGTCCCTCCCCTCCCAACCACACCGCGGTGAGGAAATCCGGCGAGTGCAATGGCACGAGGATTCCGGAACGGGCCTGATCCGACTCGAGCTGACTCCGGTGTATCCGGACGAAGCCGATCTGATTCGGTACTGGCGCGACATCCTTATCCAGCCCGGCCGAGAGTTGGTAATCCGAGACCACGTCCTGCTCGAGCGCCCCCGGAAACTGTCGTGGCTCTTTCAGGCTGACGAGCAACGCGGACTCTCCCTCGACGGCCTGATCGGTCGGCTCGCCGGGCCGCCCGAACTCGCCATTCAACCGATCGTCGACAACGTGGAACTTACGGCCTCGATCAAACGCACCCACCAAGTCTACAGCTACTCAAGTGCCCGGGCCATATTCCGCCATTTCCGCTACGACACGGCGCAGCCGGTCACTGACATCTGCATCGACTTCACCCTCACGTGGGAACCGTAGCGACGTCGCGCAGCACGGTGCCACTGTCGCCAGGCGTTACCCAACAAGATGGCAATGAACGAACTCAGCCTCTGGATGCACGATGAAGATGGACGACCAATCGACGCCACGACTCCGTGTTCCGAAACCGGGCAGCGACGTGGTTGGCGCTGCTGTCATGACATCGTTCATCCTCTTCTTCGTCGCTCTGGCGCTAAGCAATCTGGCCGACGGACTCGCGTTGATCCCCTCCCTCATCTGGTTGTTGCTGGTAACCGCAGTGTTTGTCGGAGTCTGGAGAGAAGAAGGCACGCGACAGTTCTTTACCGGCATCCTCGGAGAGTTCTCACTCAAGCACTTCGCCGAGATCGTTGAGCCAGCGGCGGCTCCGCAGGACGTCCGTTTCGGCTTCTCCTGTCTCGGGCACCGTATGTTCTATCAGACGATACCGGTGAACAAAATTGAGAGCCTCGAATGGCACACTGGCCAGGCTACAAGCCTAGCCGGACGGGATATGGATGACTGGCATGTCACGCTGTGGTTCGACCATGGTGATCCAGGCAAGAGCGAGCAGCAGAAGGAATGGTACCGCAAACCAGACCAGGATCTCTACATCATCGGGCCATCTCGCCCCAAGGAGGTCACCGCTGCATTTGGTCGAGAAGCCCTCGACTTTCTCAGAGCAGCAGGCGCTGCTCTGGTCCAGGGAGAGAATGACTGTACCTTCGTTCGAAACAGCGATAGCAGGAGGGCGAATCCAGCAACCGAACTGAGCTAGCCGGAAGCGGTTCACTCGGGGCGTCACAGAGTTGCGCGGGAGACGGGAGGGCCCGGCGACCGTTCGGCCGCCCCGCCCCCTTTGGTCAGTTCAGCAGGCGTCTCAGGGGCCAACCAGCGGCCGAAGGTCCGAGGCCACGGCGGCAAGCCGCCTGGCGAGGTCAGACTCGGGATCCATGAGTTCAAAGTCCGAGAACTCGAACCCCGGGGCCACGGAACACCCCACCAACACCGTGCCCTCCAACGGTTCTGCCGCCTGCCACGTCCCTCCCGGCACGATGTGGCAGAAACAGCGTTCCTCAGCCGACAACACCACACAGGTTGGCCTAATGGCGGAACCGTCCCAAAGATAAAGGCGTATGCCGACGCCCTCGTACAGGTTCCACACCTCATCGCCGGCCACCCGATGGAATCGGCTCCGCTCCCCGGCGTCCAGCGAGAAGTAGATGTGTGTAAGGGCAGATCGG
>JABHEG010000253.1 GCA_018676675.1 Lentisphaerota bacterium | reverse complement strand
TTCTCCCCTTTCTTCTCGCTCACTGTCTTCCAGGAGCCGCCCAGCTCTCACACCACCGGACCACAGGTCCGCATCACGGCAGTTCCTAAGCTGACTCCCGTCTCGTATCAAGCAACAATCCAGAGCAGCCCCCATCCCCCCACCAGCATCAGCAGCTCTTCCTCAGGACACTCAGGAACTCCCTCGGTCTGCTGATGAATGATACAGGGAACGGGGAGGAGAGTCAACTTGAGAGAGGGGCGCCGCCGGATCGCGGAAGATCCCAGGATGATCGGGAAGCGGACAGCTCGTGGCTGCCCGGGCTTGTTCGACTACACGATAGATCACGGCTGCAGCGTGATCCGTCTTGGGTCGTTCTACTGGAAACCGATCACTTTGCCCATGATGTAGCTACAGACCATCCCGTATGCAAGGCAAGGAGCGCTCAAGATGCCCGAGACCAGGCACGTAACACATCGTCGATGGTGCCGGGCGTGCAAGTAGAAGGCCAACAACAGAATCATGATCAGGTAACCAATACCAACCCAAATGTGATCCTGCATCCATCCGACAACGGCCAGGCTCGCGACCGTTCGGTCGTTCATCAGCGCAAAATGGCCGCCTGTCATCTCGACTTTGGCTAGCGCAAGCCAGTGTGCTGATGCGCAGACCCCAAAAGCCATCAACAGAAACAGTCCCCAAGGGGCGAACTCGTCGATTTCCTTCAGCATCTGTCTGCTGGACACGGAATCACTCCTCTGGTGCAGAATCGAGCAGCCAGGCAGCTCTCCCCGCCCAGCTCTCACTCACACCACCGCCCAACAGATCCACAGCACGGCGGCTCCCAAGCTGATGTTAGTCTCGTATCAAACAACAATCCTGAGCAGTCCCCACCCCCACCAGCATCAGCAGCCCCTCCTCAGGCCACTCAGGAGTCCCTTGGTCTGATGATGGTCACGATACCGGCTTTGCTGTGGGGGTGCAACCAAGAAGAATCGCCTTGCCTCCCGGTACTGGTGTTCGGGCCGCGGGGTTGTTTCTCGACGCCCTTGTCCTTCGTCAGCACTTCCCCCTGACGGGTGTGCAAAGGACTTTCACCCTCAAGTAGTGCGCCATGGCGGGCGGACACGCTACTCTTCACCGGCGGCAGGAGCGAAGCGTGTGCCGTCTGGTGGAAGAGATTGTTCGCCCCTCTCGTTCGATCGCGCCAACTTCACGATACCCCACACTGTGATTCCGAGCCCTGCCATGGTGAGAATCCCCGCTGAAGCAAAGGCCCCAAGGATAAGCCCGAGCATGGGCAACAGCTCAAATTCTGAGAATGAAAACACTCGTTCACAGTCTCCGCCGACTACCTCAATCTCCACAGTGCACGGGGTCTGAATCTCGACATATCCAATCGTCTTCCTTGCCCCGCCTCGACTGCCTGAGGAAATTGAGGCATCGCCTACAAAGTCAAACTGCTCACCGGTCTGAGCATTCGTGATCATGATTTGAGTTCCATCAGGAATGTCTGCAGAACGATTATAACTCCTGCCCTCAAATATTGTCTCGTGATCATTCCACAGGTAATGGCGGCCCGGTTCCTGTATCGCGATCTGCGCCTTTCCCGGAACTGTGAATTGCTCTTCATCCGAATCACGAAGAATGAGAGGCAGAACGATTGCCAGCGGGACGACACACGCTCCCAGGGGGAACAGGATGACTCCGGCAATGATTGTCTTGATCCCCGTTCTCACGGCTTTCCTTCAGTCGAATCGACTACCCGGGCAGCTCTCCCCGCCCAGCTCTCACCACCACCGGCCCACAGGTCCGCAGCACGGCGGCTCCTGCCCTGAGTCCCATTTCGTACCAAACAGCAATCCTGAACAGCCCCCATCCCCCCACCAGCATCAGCAGTTCGTCCTCAAATCACTCAGGAACTCCCTCGGGACTCTGATGATCACGATACCGGCGCCCCCGTGCCCATGCAACCGGGAATCACCCGACGAAGAAGACGCCCTGGCAAGCGGGGAAGAAGGGAGGGGGGTAGGAAAGCCTGCCAGGGCGGGAGAACATGGAAGCGGTCGATACACGGCTGCTTTTCACAAGTGTCCGTCGGGATCCTGCCTTCTGATCATCACGATACCAGCGCCCCCGCGCTGGCGCAACCCTCGAGAATCCCCCTGAGGAAGCCTGGAGCTATTTGAGCTCGGGGCTGTGATCGATGGGGAGGGGGTCGGCGGGGGCCGGGCTTCAGTATCGAAGACGTCTCCCGACCACCACCGCCGCAATCCCTGGAATTCCTGCCGTTGTTCCCCGGTCCGAGTCGCCTAATTCCTGCCAAAGGCTACGAAATGACAGCCCTGTTTTGACTACCGCCCGTCAGCGCCGAAAGTCGGTGGACCCGCACAGACGCTCGGCCCCACGCCGCACGCCCCCCCGATCGATGGCCGGATTTGGTGGCGCTGTCAATCTGCGGCTCCGGGAAGTTCGACGGTCTGCGCCGTGCCAGCGGGCAGCCAGTACCCCCCTTGGACATGCATGTGCCCCGGCGCTATGTAGACCATGGATGCCGCATCCCAGCCCCAGGATTGGCCTGTGAACTGCAGCGGAACAGGCATATTCAGCAGGACCCCCACCAGATTCCAGCCAGCGCTAAGGTGCCAAGCTCGTTCGGCGGAAGGAAGCGCCATTCCCGCGACCCTGAAGACCGCGTTCGCCGGCGCATAGATCCAGACCCCCCGGAGCGGGTGGAGGTCGGTCGCTTGTACGTAAGCTTGGTTAAATGTGTCCCATGCCCAGGCTACGTGTGGGATTGCCCCACCCCGTGTGCCGCCGTTGCCAGTGGTGATGATTGTTGACTCGCTGAACACTGCCTCCACGCTCGGGTCCAGAGGGAGGTGTGGCAGAGAAATGAGATTCCAGCCTGCGGCCAAAGGGAGCTCGGACACCGCGTGAGGCCCGTAGCGCACTGCGAGATGGCTCAGTCGGTCGGCAGGAATGACGAGCCCCCCAGCCTCCATCATGTCAACGTAGACGCCGCCGGGTACGGGCGCGCTCGTATCGTCCACTTCCTGCATCGTCGCGTACGCAATTGGTAGAGACGAGGGGACGCGCCAGGACAGCGTGATCGGGGCTGAAGCCAGAGACTCGGCGACCATAAGCCACTCGGCCTCTTCTGCGGTAGCCCGTGTGTCGCGTTGGTAGACGTTCAGTCCGTTGCGGATCGTGACCTCGCCTGTTGTGTTCCGCCCCCCCGAGCTCGGCGCGGCATCCCAGGTCTCGTCCCAATCGTCCGTGGCCCACGGGGACATGCCGAACGTCACCGCGGCTGAAGACGTCCCGGCGAGTTCGATCGTCCACATCCAGCCTTCGGGATGACTGGCTGCGGCTGCGGCATCAGTGCCCTGCACATGCTCGACGGCGTTGGGGAAGCCGTCTCCATCGAAGTCGTGTTCCGGAAGCACACCAGCGATTTCCTCGATCCCATCGTCTGCAACGGCATCGATGAGATACTGCTCAAAGCTGTCGGGCAGCCCGTCGTTGTCCAGGTCTTCGGCTCCTCCCGTTCCGTGGATCACGAAGTCGTAGATGGCCTCGTCACTGTCGTTGCTGACTGCGGTTAGCGCGACGTTGAAAAGGCCGGCCCCCTGGACGTCCAAGGTCACCGTGACATCCTGTGCAGCGCCTGGTAGAACCGTGAAAGGGACCGCGACGTCGAAGGTGACGGAGCCGATATTGGTCCGCGGCGAAGCGCTGAGGTCGGTGACAGTGAGACTGCCCAGGCCAGTGTTGAGGATCGTGTAGACCAAGAACGCTTGGCCCGGGCCGGGCTCGCCCACGTAATCGGCGCTTGCGTCAGGGATCACGCCCGCCGGCAAACGCTGAATGGCAATCTCTGGCGGCGCCGGCGCATCGAACTCGAAGGCGCCCATGTCAACGACCGGGGCGGCGCCGTTACCAGTATCCGCTATGTCGGGGGTGTCATGCCGTCGGAATTGGCCGGCGAAGTCCGTGTCAGTGGCGGTGGGAGTGTTGTTACCTGCATCGATACACGGTGAGCCGGAGCGCAGCCGGACATCCCCGTTGACGGCATCGACGAACAACGGATCGTCGGCAATGTTCCCGGTGCCCGACCAATTGCCGGCGATGCATGAGTAGCTGACTGCGGTGTTGCCCTCGTCGAAGATCTCAGGGCCGTTTGGCGCCTGGTTCCCCCAGAGCACGCAGTTCACCAGTGTCAGGTTGCCGTCGCTGTTGCGTATGCCCCCGCCGAATGCGGCCGTGTTGCCGGTCAGTGTGCAGTTGATCAGCGTCGGAGTACTGTTTCTGAAGCAGCTGAAAGCCCCGCCGGAGGCAGCCGTGTTGCCGAGGAACAGACAGTTGGAGAGGATGGGTTCGCCCTCAAACGCGCTGCTCATGCCGCCGCCCGCGTTCTCCTTGAACACACAGTTGCTCAGGATCGGGCTGGAATAGGCGCTGCTCATGCCGCCGCCGGCGTTGGCCGAGTTGCTATCGAAGGTACAGTTGATCAATGTCGGGCTCGCATTGCTGTCGTTTTGCATGCCGCCGCCGTAGTCGGCAGAATTGGCGTCAAAGTTGCAGTGGACCAGGGTTGGGTTTGAATTCGAGAAATTGCGCATGCCCCCACCAGATCGTGCCGTGTTACCCCTGAAGACGCAGTCGGTCAGGGCTGGACTGCTGCGGATGTTATACATCCCTCCGCCCGGTTCCGGACTTGTGTGGCCCTCGAAAAGACAGCGACTCAAGGCGGGATTGGCCGAGTCGTTTCCCATGCCGCTGCCGATGTTCCCCGTGAACGTGCAGTCGATCAGAGTTGGGCTGCTGCCGACGTTATACATGCCGGCAGCAGGAGACGCCGCGCCGGTCGCGTTTCCGGCACTAACGGTGACGCCGTCGAGCACTGCGGTCTCGTCCAGGTTCGTTCCCTCGGGATGATGGAACACGTGGTAGGCATTGCCGGCATCGAGGATGCCATCACCGTCGACATCGCCGCTCAGGATCGTGGTGTGCACGCCTGGCGCCCGGTCGTCCTCGGCGCCGCCCCCATCCCAATGCCGTCAACTTAAGCGGGCAGAATGCCATGGCACCTGTTGCGGCGCAGGCGGTTAGCGCTATATTGGCAGTGTCTCAGGTGGGCGCCGAACAGTGCAAGCCAGCAAGTAAGGAGTGACCGCAAGAATGTGTAAGA
>JABHEG010000224.1 GCA_018676675.1 Lentisphaerota bacterium | reverse complement strand
TGGAGCCTGATTGAAGGAGACGCATTGTGTCCGCAGTACGCCGCTCAGGGAGCGCCGAAAACTGCCAAACCCCTGCCGTCGAACGGGCCCCCGGCCTCCCGAATCTGAGCTCAATCGACCCCCAGCTTAACGGTTACGATTAATGCGGACAAGACTCGCGTCTAACGCCTGTATAGACGGTCTGAAACTGTGTACGCAGTTGGCTGGCAAAAGGACCTGTGGGAACGGCACGGTAACTACTTCCGAACAAGAGAATGGAAGTACGTGTTTGTCCCTTACGGTCGGGACGAGCTGTATGATCTCATCAACGACCCCGGTGAATGCGTAAATCTGGCCGGACACAGTGAAAGCCGCCCGGCACTCCGGGACATGCAGGACCGAATGGCCCGCCGGATGGAGCAGACCAAAGACCACGCCCTGGCCCCCCTCAATGCCCGAAGAAAACTCACGGCAACGTAGGGTCTCGCCTTGAACGTTGCCCGAACAACGCAGGAAAGCCACAGAGGGCCTCTGCCCTCGGCTCTGCAGATGAGCAAACGAGAAACAGGATGGCGATCATGTCGACTCCACCAATCTATCTGAACGCGTACGGAGACACCTGGAAGCAGTCCGCACACGCCGCGAACCTGAAGTGGTTCAAAGACGCGAACTTCGGGCTCTTCATCCACTACGGGCTCTATTCCCAGCTCGGGCGGCACGAATGGGTCCAGTTCCGCGAGCAGATCCCAGTCAGCGAGTACGAGAAGCTCTACGACACCTTCAATCCCAGCAACTTCGATGCGGATTTCATCACCGACATGGCTCTTGATGCCGGCATGACCTACGTGAACTTGACCTCATGCCACCACGAAGGCTTCTGCCTCTGGAACTCGCGCACCGAAGCGTTCAACAGTTGGAACGCCTGCGGGCGCGACCTGGTGCAGGAACTGGGCGAACAGTGCGCCCGGAAAGGCCTGGGCTTCTTCACCTACTACACCCACGTGCTCAACTGGCGCCATCCCTACATGCTGACGCGCGACACACTCCACATGGCCAGGCCGGACTACCCAAACGGCGATCCACGCTACAAGCTGGAGAAGCCTGAGGACAACGAGACGTACTGGGAATACGCCCATGCCTGTATCGCCGAGCTTGCCGAACGGGATTTCCCGTTGGCGGGGATCTGGCTGGATCTCATCGCTGCCTACTACCTGGTGCCGGATCGAGTCCCGATCGAGAGAACCTACGAGCTGATCCGTGCCAAGCGCCCAGACACACTCATCTCCTTCAAGCAGGGCGCCACGGGCACCGAAGACTTCGCCTCACCGGAATTCCATTTCAGCTCCCAGGGGGACAACTACAGGAAACAGGGAAATGAAGCAGCCGCAGAACGGGCGGATGCCGCTTGGGAAATCAACCGCCACAAACACAACGAGATCTGCATGACCCTGCAGCAGAACGGCTGGGGCTACGTGGAGGACACCACTCACAAGGATGCTGACACCATCTGGGGCAACCTGGCCTATGCCCGGTCCAACAACTGCAATCTCCTCGCCAACGTAGGCCCCCTCGCGGATGGCTCGATCCATCCTGAGGACGTCGCCTGCCTCAAGGAGATTGGTCGGCGTATCCGGACCCACGGAATGCCCGCCCCGGATGCATCGCTGACACCGAGTCGGAAGACTCTCGCGGCCGGCGCGTGATGGCTCGCGCGGAAGGGCAGCAGCAAAAGCAGCGTGAGTGACCGTCACCACCTGCACTTGGGGCAGAATGAGACGCGCAACCACCATGCGGGATGCATGGCGCATCCTCCTGCCCTTGCCCTGTCGGGTGCCGATCTTGATACCGGTACCGAAGAGGAAGAAGACACGAGCCACCCCAAGTCGAATAGCGTTAAGTAAGTGCCTTGGAAGTGCGGTCTGTGAGGACCGAAGAACGCCACTCCGGCGAGGCCTATGTGGCTAACTACGAACGAATTCCGTCACCAGAATCGCGCCGTTTGTAGTAAGGCACGTAGCGCAGCGGTGTGCCGTTCTTCCTGCCTAGCTCAACGCCGTTCCACCCCAGTGTATGCGGGCGTTCCCGGGCCCCGTTTCTGGAAATTCCGCCTGTTCGAACGTCTGGTAGATATGGCGCGCGCTACATTGCGCGCCATTCCGGAGGTATGACTGATGCAAACACGAACGGCTTCTCTGGCGTCTGCCCTGGCTGTGGCTCTTGTGGCTGCGAGCATCCCCACAGTGCTGGCGCTCTACATGATGAGCTCTTACCGCAAGAGCTACGACGTGCCCGAAATCGATCAGATGCCCGACCGGCTTGAGATCCCCATCTCCTTCCGGCCGCTGGACATGGACACCGAGAGCGACGTCTATTCCACGATCATTCCCAATTTCCGCGAGAGATTCCCGTCTCAGCTCGCGGGAGAGGAGCGTTCCCCCGACGCTTTGCCGTGGAGGAAGGGCCTGGAGGGACACGAGGTCACCTGGTGGTGGGTCCCGATGGGAAGGGAGGGATTCTGGGCAGTTGTCGAGTATGACGGTGACCGGGCGACAGCCATGCACGTGGATCTGGACGCCAACGGCGCACTGAGTGCGGGCGAAACGCTTCGCCCCACCCGTACCGTGGTCCACTTCGCAACGCCGACCTTCGAACGCCCCACAGAGGGCTGGACTGAGGCCAAACTGGCCGTCTCGCTCGAGGCCACGCGGGAGGCAGGAACCACGGAACCCGGGATCGAGTGGTCCCAGACCATCACCTACAAGGGAAAGACAAGGCGCTATCCCGTCGGAAGGCGTCACACTGTCAGCAAGATCCCCGACGACCCCTTCTGTCAACGTCTCGTCACCGAAGGACGCAACGTCCTCTTTTCCGAGTTGAGCATCCGGGGCAAGAAGCAATGGAGTGCAGTAGCCTACCGCGATGGCCTCGCAGAGAGCGTCTTCTTCGACGTCGATGGAGACGGTGCTCTGGGGCAGGGAGAGACGCTCCGGCCCGCGTCCTACGATGTCCGCTTCGTCCTGCCTGCGTTCGACCTCACGTCGACGAACGGAAACACTGTCCCCTGCCGCCTCCTCCTGCATGCGGTGGACCGCGAGAATCTGGCCCGCTGCGGCGGCGCGGTATGGGAAGGCCCCGTGCAACTGGGGGAGAACGCCTATCGCCTCATTCTCTTCGACTACAACATGAACGGGTCCTTCTCGGACTTCGGCGAGGATCGCTACACCTTTTTCAATGAGGAAGGCCCCATCCGCATCCTCGAGGAGGCGTGGGGCATCGGTACCCTTCACCTGATCCCGACCAAGGCGCTCCACCCACTGGTCCAGCTCGCGGGCGTAAACCTGTTCACTATCCATCCGCTCGCCCTGGCCGACGACGACTCCCGCAAGGGCAGCATCCTGTTTACTCGGGACACATCAGACTGGGGCTCTGTCGACGTGTCGCTGGCGGCCGGCCCGGAAGTCCTCGAGAAGACGATGGACGTGGGAATCGTGAAATCCGGTCGGTCTGACATTCGCTTCAATCTGGATCAAACCGGCCCTGCCCTTCAGTCCGTCCCGGCCTGGGCGTTCACGCTGGTGGACTCGAAGATCAGCTACGGCGTCGAGAATGGAGACACGTGGGAAGCCGGTCTCCGCGGCGGGACCTTCACCGTGACCAAACAAGGCGTCTCCCCTCTCCCTCTCGGCGACTTGGTCCTGAACGTGGTGGTGAAGGGAGCCATCGAGGAGGAAGGCGTCCCGGTGCTCAGGGGCAACGTGGAGTTCGAGCTGACTCGCGACATCAAGGGGGCACACGGAGAGCTCTACACCGGCTTCCGCAACGTCTCCGTGGCCAAGACGTACATCGGCTCCAAGCTCCGGGTGCAGGACCACGAAGGGAAAGAGGTGATCGCTGCCGATCTCAAACCGGGGTGAGGAGGGATCTGCTCGTTCTCAGGGAGAACGGATCAGCTTGAAGCGGGACGTTACACAGTCGTCATCACCCAGGACACGGGCCCTCTCGCGGGTACCGTCCGGGGACAGAAGACAATCCGCGTGGTCAAGTAGGCCTCCGAACGAGGAGGAGCGACCACGGACTGTTGCCGAACTACGAGGCGTCAGGTGGCGGGGATGGCGGCGGGTTCGAGCCAGACCTGCTCACGTCGGTCGTCCTGCATGCCGCAGTCAAACTCGCGAGCAGCCTGCAACAGGTCCCGAACGATTTCGGGATGGGCGGTCGCCAGGTCGTCTGTTTCGCCGATATCAGCGGACAGATCATACAGCGCGGCCTTCGGGAAAAGCCGGTGCTGGCGCTGGAACAGCTCCGGGCTTACCAGGTACCAGAGCGATTGTGGCGGCTCCGGATACTCCGAAATGGGCAGGATCAGCTTCCAGCGCCCGCGTCGCACAGCTTGGAGCTGCGCCCCGAAGTAGTAGCAGAACAAGCGCTCCCCCGGTCCGGCGGCTTCGCCGTCGAGCAGCAGGCCGCTGATGTCTGTCCCATCCAAAACACGGTCATCCGGAAGGGAGGCGCCGGCGACCGCCGCGCACGTGGGCAGGACGTCCGCAATCGACGCCAGCTGATGGGTCTCCCGGCCTGGCTCGACGCTGCCCGGCCACCAGGCGATGGCCGGCTCGCGCATGCCGCCTTCCCACGTCAGTCCCTTGCGTCCACGCAACGGACCGGCGCTTCCGCCGGAGTAGCGCGGTTTGCCATCGACAATCCGCTTCGGATTACCGGGAGACGGGCCGTTGTCGGACGTAAAGAAGACCAGAGTGTTCCGGTCCAGGTCGAGGCGGCGCAACGTCTCGACTATTCGTCCCACGCTCCAGTCGAGTTCCTCGACCGTGTCGCCGTAGATTCCGCCGCGTGATTTGCCGTCGAATTCCGGCGACGCGTACTGCGGGGAATGCGGGAATGTGTGCGCGAAGTAGAGGAAAAACGGGCTATCCCGGCTGTCCTCGATGAACCGGATCGCCCGATCCGTGTAGCGCTTGGTCAGGCTCGTCTGGTCGACGGGGGCCTCCACGATGGTGCCTATCGGTTCACGGCAGTTGAGCAACGGCAGTTCCTGCTGTGCGTGCTGGGCGCGGAATGGCTCCTCACCGTCCCAAATCATCATGTCATTGCTGTACGGCAGCCCGTACCATTCGTCAAAACCGTGGTTGGTAGGGTGGAACTGCGGCTCGGTGCCGAGGTGCCACTTTCCGATGCAGATCGTGGCATACCCCTCCTCCTTCATCAGGTCGGCAATCGTCACCTCTTCCGCCGGCAGCCCAGTCTTCTCCAGGGGAAAGAGCACCAGCGGGACCCCGGTTCGGCATGGATAGCGCCCGGTCAGCATGGACGCACGCGATGGACTGCAGAACGGCGCCGTCGCATAGAAGTTGGTGAACCGCAGTCCTTCCGAGGCCAGCCGGTCCAGGTTGGGCGTCGCAATGGTCTCGGACCCGTAACACGACAAATCCCCGTACCCCAGATCATCCGCGAAAATGATCACAATGTTCGGGCGTGACCGCGTTCCTGTCCGCCCACCGGCCGATCCGTTCGTTGATGCAGTCGTTGGTCTTTTCATGCCACCAAATAGAGTAGAGGCGTCCGCAAAAGCAACACGTCGCAGGTGACGTCCGGCCTTGTGCGGTTACATTCCGCGGCAGCCTTTCCGAAGCAACAGCCTCAACCCAACCGTTGACTGGAGACAAGATCACATGCCCCGCTTCTCTCACCTTGTCCAGATCCTCTGCCTCAGTCTATGCGCTGCTGCCTGGAGCGCCCCGTTCGAACTCGTAAAGCAGGGCACAAGTGATGTCGTTATCTACCATACCGCAGACGCCCCGAAATCGGTGCGGATGGGCGCTGAGGAGCTGCAGCACTACGTGCACGAAGCCACCGGTGCCAGGCTGGCGGTCGTTCAGAGAGCGCAGACCCCGATGATCTGCCTCGGGGACAACGCTGCGGCACGCGCCAACGGCGTCACGGCCACCGATGTGCCGCTCGAAGGATTCCGCATTCTCACCAGAGGTGGGGACCTCTACATCCTCGGTCCGGACACCGGCGATGACGAACAGACACCAGGTGGCGGCACGTCAACCGGAACACGCAATGGTGTGTACACCTTCCTTGAGAAGTTCCTCGGCATCCGCTGGCTCATGCCCGGCGAACACGGCGACTACATCCCCAAGGCCAAGACCATCATCGTTCCGGAGACCGATCTGACCGATGCCCCGTTCTTCCTCAACCGCCGGGTGCCGTATACGCAGCAGAAACGGCCGGAAGTCATCCGCTGGTGGGCCCAGCAGCGTCTCGGCTGGAACCTCTACCTGCAGCACGGACACAATTGGCGCCGCTCCGTACCCAATGCCGTCAACTTAAGCGGGCAGAATGCCATGGCACCTGTTGCGGCGCAGGCGGTTAGCGCTATATTGGCAGTGTCTCAGGTGGGCGCCGAACAGTGCAAGCCAGCAAGTAAGGAGTGACCGCAAGAATGTGTAAGA
>JABHEG010000200.1 GCA_018676675.1 Lentisphaerota bacterium | reverse complement strand
GCGGCCTCAAAAGGACTCCCGAAACGACCTCGTTCAAGATCATCCACAACCTGCATCTTGAACGCTTCACTGTATCGCACTACTCTCTGTGACACCGGTCTCCTCCTTGTATAAGTGTCAACCTATACCAGGACGAGACAATGTCCCCTGACTCAGAACTCAGAACGTCGAACTCAGAATTTCGAAGTGGGCAAATCCGGCGCGTTGATCATCCCACCGTTGCCGGTGTCTCGGCTCGGTTTCCGTTCCCGGACTTCTGCGTTCTACGTTCTGAGTTCGGGTTCATTCGCTTCCGAGAGCGCGCCAAAGAGGACGCATGCCAATGCCGTAGCGGATGGCCAGGTTTTGCTCGACCGCCTGAATTTCGGTACCAGTCAGTGCGCGGTCATAGGCAATGACCTCCGCGATGTCGCCTTGGTGGTTGACGGCGCTGCTCCAAAAAGGCATGGCAAGGTTGCCGCCCGAGCCGAATGCCGGGACGACCGGTTGGTCGTGGTCCGTTGCCCCCGGAATTCCGTTGGCCCGTGCGGAGGCCGTCCGGTCGCCGTCGTGCCGGTAGACACTCACGATCGGGAGGGAGGGCGTTGCAGGCCCGACCCGGATGGAGCGGCTGAGGGTGTCGTGATAGAACCTTGAGCGGGTCAGGTAGAGGCGAGGGACGCCCCCGTTCCCATTTCCACCATTCCCGCAGACCCCGAAATCGCCGTCGTCGGACTGGGTGACCAGGAACACAGTGAAGGCTTTCCCGGCCAGGTTGGCGTTGGCAAAGCCGGGAATCACCATCTGATTGGCCAAGCCGTCGAATTGGACACACGACCGCCCATTCAGGCCCGCTCTGGCGAAGGTGGGCGCAGTGGCCATCTCCCCTGAATACAGCTTGCTGTCAGGGAGCGTTGCCTCCGGTCCCACAACCCCGGGCCAGCTTCGGACCGGTGCCCCGTCCGGCAGCGCGTGGGCCAGTGAATCCGCCCGAAGCCAAAGCCTCAGAGATTGCTTGAGTTGTGCGGCGTCAGGGGACAAAGCAGGCTGCCCCTGAGCGCGGTCAAATCGGGCCACGGCCGGGATACTCTGTGTGCCGTTCGGCCCAAAGGCTGCCGCCTGCACTGTCGTGGAATCCCGCAGACGCAATGGTCGCGTATAGAGTTGTGAGTCCGGCGTCGGTTTGGTGTTGTCGAGGGTGTAGCGGATGTCCGAGTCTGGTGTGGCGCAATCCAGCCGCACTTCAAGCGTTCCAGCGAAGCGCGTCCTCTCGTCGTAGCGGATGCCCGGCTGCCAGGGGGTAACGGTCTCGTCCAGGGCCGGCTCGACGACCAGAAGACCCCAAGGCTTCACGGCGGGGAGTTCGACCATGCTGACTCGTCCGCCCGGAAGCTCAAGGCTCTGGACGAGGGAGGAATAGTCCCCGGTATCCGCGGCCTTTTCGTGAGTCGCGGCATCATAGGGGGACGGCGTGAGGAAGCGCATCTTCAGGGGGCGCCCACCGAAGAACCGCAAGGGATCCAGACTCAGACGCAGGGGACCTGTTGTCTTGGACGTGGCGGCGACAAGATGGATGACTGCCGCCGCGTCAGGGCCACCGGGCCTGGCGCGGACGGCGGCGAGCACAGGCGATGCAGCGTAGATCTGCACAGGGACGCGTTCGGCAGCATATCGCTCATCGTGGATCCCTGCACCCACCACACATGCGTCTCCGTATCCCTCCAGGAAGGCAGCGGTGCCTCGAATAAAGCCGAACAAATCGGCGAACTGCTCGGGCGTCCCGAAAAAACGCGGCGTCTCAAAGCCCGTGAAGACATCCCAGGGAACGACCACGTTTGCGCCCAGTGCATAACTGGTCGCGATGAAGCGCCGGTTGTGATCCACGTCGTCGGAAACGAAGGTCATCAGACAGGATTTTCCCAGTTCCTGCGCCTTCTTCAAGCGCTGTTCGTAGAGGAAGGCGGGCGTTCCTTCTCGGAAGGGATAGGCCTCAATGAAGGCGAAGTCATGGACTCTGTGATAGGTGGTCAGAAACTCGCGGTTGGCGTTGCAGGAGTAGGCCAGCTCGCGACCTGCCATCCTGTCTATCTCCTCGTGCATCTTCGCAAGGAAACGGACACCCGACTCGGTTTGGAATTCCCTGAAAAGGTCACGGAGCTCCTTCGGCCCCTTCACAACATTCAGTGCAGAATTGGGGGCGGTTCCGAGGGCGAGAAGGAACTTCGCGTAGTTGAACGTTGAGAGCTCTCCCAAGCCCCACTGTGTCCGTTGCCCCGCAGTCGAGTGCGCGGCCAAGTGTTCCCGGAACCCCTCGATGCAGTAAGGGCAGAAGCATCCGCCATAGGCCACCATGATCTCGTTGAGCTGAACGCCGTCCATCTGGTAGTGGTCCACCCCCATACCGAGGGCGTAACGGGCATGGTCCAGGAACACCTTGGCGTAGTCAGGATGATTTGGGCACCCGAAACGCATGCCCCACTTCTTCGTCCAGGGGTCTTTGAGGGGCTCACCCCGCAGGTCGACGGTGCGCCCGACGTCGAAGGAGCGGGAGGCAGGAGTGTCGTGCAGGCTGCCGTTGAGCGTGCCGCCTATGAGGTATCCGTGCTCCTTGGCCTTGGCCACAAACGTCTTGTCGATCGATTCATTTCCCGTCAAGTACAGCCAGTCGAGGCGAGTGGCGTGGAACGCCCGGGCCGACGTGAACGAGTCGTGGGGGTCAGCCGAATTCATCGGTCGGGGCCAGCGGGTGGAGAAGCAGACGTCCGAAGCCCTCGGTGCGCCATTTGACCGCGGGGAAGGCCGCGCAATTCCGGCAAAGGTCGCCCCCGATTTGGGTTCTCCGGCAACAACGGCAACCGACGTCGTCAGGACCAGGAGTAGCACCACCCCCCAGTGGGGCAGCGGTGGGGCACGATCAACAAGAGGCCGGCTGGCTTGGGTGTGATTTCTCATGCAGACATTCCTTTTGGGACGGGTGCCCTTGTCCTCGTTTGTGCGTATCGGGTTTCTGCTTCAGCGCGATGTCCGCCCGGACGGTGCTTTAGGGAAGGCATATGGCCATCTGTTCGCCGTGCTCAATCCAGCCCATCCCTTGTCTCACCACGGCCGGTGCGCAGGAAAACCACGTAGCCGAACTTGCCTGTAGGGTAGGCTGCCACCTGCGGTGTCATGGCTGGTGTCCAGGTATCGTAGCGATTCCAGACACCCCAGTACCGCATGAACTGCACCGGCAACGTTTGCTGGCCGGGGCGCAACGGCAGTTTGGCGAGGGGAACGCGCGCCTCCACCGTCAGTATCGTGCCGTTCGTGGCCGAAGCGGCTTCAGCGGTCAGGCCATCGTACGATCGGGTGGAGCCGTCAGCGGTAATTCTGAGTTCGCGGAACTCGGACCAGGCTTTGTCGATGTTCGGTGCGTACGCTTCACCAGCTTTCAGCAACTGTCGAGCGAAGTGGATCCGGAGTTCAGTGGCTGAGAAATCGGTCTGTCCGTCTGCCGCATCGAGCTCAGCGGCCACGTAGAGGAATGTTGCATCGCGCAGGAGCCTGATCCGGGTCTCTCGGTCCGACGGTTCGCCCCAGGCACGGCGACGCAGCCCGAACTGCGTCTGACTTGCCCAGACCGGCTCGTCGAGTCGGCCGTCCACGGTTGGCGATTGGTCTGTGACCGTGCAGATGGTGCGCTGGGTCTTCTGCGGTTGGGCCGCCGCGTGGGTGTCGAGTTCTCTGAAAAAGGAGGGGGATAGGCCGCGCGCCACAAAGCGCGTCCACTTGTATGCGGCCGTGCCTTCCTCCGTCTCTGACTCGGCCTGGGCCAGCAGGGCTTTGAGGCGCTCGCAAACGATGGGTGGGAATTTGACCTCGTACATAAAGTCAGTCTCGGTCAGATCAGATGCGCCTGCCCAACTGGACTCCCAACGCTCAATGAGGAAGCGATAGTACTCGAACATTGTTTCAGCCGCTCCTCCATGGATGTCCTGGCAATACTGCCTGAGCAGAGCTTCGGGATCAGGACTTCCCTCGGGATTCCAGAGAATCTGTCCCTGGATCCAGATCAGCGGATACAGCAGAGCGGTGACGATGCGCTGTTTGGCCGGCCAATGGGGTCGCTGCAGCTTTGAGTTGAAGCCGCAGAAGAAATGCTTGTTTGCGCCGGCGTCCTGGAAGTACTGCATCATCCTACGGAACGTGTGCGGGTACATGGCCGGGACGTGCGAATGGACGTTCAGGATCCCGATGTTGTACCACAGCGCGATGCGATCTCCGTGTCCGCCGAGCCGCGTGCGCCATGCATCGAAGCGCCCGATGTTTGCGTCCCAGACCGCCGGGTCATGCATGTGGGTGACGCCTCTGAAGACGAGCGTTACATCGACGTTTGGCGGGATGTCGACCGTGGTCGGGGGCTGCTGATAGCACGAATACGCCAGCACGGACAGGCGCCGCCCCGGCCATTTCTTGTCGATGGCCAACGCGTAACGGCGGATGAAGCCCCAGACCAGTTCGGAAAGCTGCCCGTCAAAGTCACGGTCGGGGCGCAGGTGCTTGCGGCAGGCCGGGCATTTGCAGACGCGCCCCGGGGTGAGGCCGTCATTCGGACAGAAGTAGACGGCCGCGGGGTCTGGGGTGTGTTTGTCGGTGAACCCGAAGAGCCCGGAGGTCTTGTGGGTGTCCCACTGATCGACGTTCTGAAGCATCTGATCCAGGACCGCCGGGCTGCTGAAGCAGATGTAGTTGCGGACCCCGCGGGCTGCCGGGTTCAGGACGGGCTCACCGGTTGCGTTCTTGCGGAAGTACTCCGGGTGCGTTTCATGGTAGAGGCTGTACCATGTCCCTTGTGTGTGATTCGGCGTCTTGTCCTCTCGTACATTGCCGAAGCGCAGCACAGGGTGCCAGCGGCGAGCGACTGCCTCAGGCAGACCCCAGTGGCGGATCAGACCCTCATGTTGGATGAATGCCGGCCGGTCGCGTACGGTCAGGTCCGGGACCTCGACGGCGCGTGACTTGGGGACGATGGCGCCCGTTCCGAACTTCTTCCACGTCCAGATATGGTCGGCGAAATACCAGCGAACGCCGAGAACACGTTCGCAGAACTCGTAGACCGCGAAGAGCGTTCCCTCGTCGACCCCCTCGGTTACCCGTCCGCAGATGACGATGTCATCACCGACCGTCTGGAGGACAAGTTCCTCGCGTTGCAGTTTTGCCAGAACTCCCACGTGACGCTCGGCAAATCCGGTGGGGCCGATGAACACGCGGCGGGGACGAGTGGTCGCCGCTGATTCTCGGAGCACGGGCAGTTCCGCCCCGCAGCTCCTGGTCAGGTAGCTGTTCAGGAAATCTGCCGCATAGCTGAGTGTTTCGCCCGCCGGGTAGTGCAAGGGCACGGGGCGGTCGGGCAGCACCAATGCATACTGAGCCTGACCGTCTGCCATCAACACGCGAGGACCGGGGTTGGCGGCCAGTGTCCCGACACACAGGACCACTGCTGCGCCCGCTACCGAGAGCGCCCGCTTTGGGGTTGCCGGCTCAATGGGCTTTGCCTGGGGCATGACGACGTCTCCATGGGTGGACCTTGTTCGGCAGCAGGTCTGCCATCCGATCATTCTCCGATCTTCTGCAGACTCTCGATCAGGTAACGGTAGTGCGTAAACGGCATATCGGGCGAGGCCATGTCGTCCAGTGCGGGCAGAAAGCCACCCTCACGGATCAAGGGCCGAAGCCGCTCTATTTCGGCGTCGATGGCATCTGGGCCGGTGATCACGGCTTCCTTGGCGATGTTCCCGCCCAGTAGTAAGTCTCGGCCGTATCGTTGTCGCAAGTCAACGGCATCCATCCCGGCCATGGCCTCCAGCGGCCAAGTGCAGTTGAATCCATGCTCGATCAACCCCGACAGAAGCGGATCAAGGCCACCTGCGCTCCACATACAGACGACCTGTACTCCCCGCTCTTTGCAGAGGGTGATCAACGGATCCTGGTTCGGGCACCAGAACTCCTGGTATAGCGAAGGTGAGATCAGCGGGCCGTTCTTCCCCGCCAGATCTTCGTTGAGCGTGACGCAGTCGACGCGGACAACATCGAGAATGGGCTTCACAAGGTCGAGATAGAAACGCCCCAAGTGGGCGAAGATCTCGTGCATCAACTCAGGTTCTTCGTAGAAGGCGGTGAGGAACCGCTCCATCCCCATCGAGTAGAAGCCGAACCGGAAGAAGCACGGAAACAAACTGAGATGAACGGGGTTGGGCGACTGCTCGAGCCGTTGCGCCAGCGCTGTCAGATCAGCTGGATGGCGGCCCGGAGACGTGGCGTCGAAGCGCAACTTGTACTCATCCCAATCACGACGCGTCTTGATGGGATGGTCGACATGGCCGTAGAACAGGCTCGGCTGCTCTTTCATGGACTTCACAGTGGCCCCCATGGAACTGATCTGGGTCACTGAGCCGGCATCTTCGGCGAGGACGGTCTGCTCGAAGGCAGGCACGGGACCAAGACTCAGAGGAACACCCGCGAACGTGGACATGTCGAGGAACTCACCAGGATGAGCTCCGTCGGGGAGTCCCTCGGTCCGCCAGCGTTCGATGGCGCTTTGTTCGAACGGCTCGAGCGCCATAACGGGAAGCCGGTCGATCGGCTCGAACGCCATCAGTCGCCGGAACCTCTCTCGGTCGTTCATCGTCTATCCTCTCGCCCTACCGTGGCAACGCCTCTGTGGAAGGTAAAGTCACTCCGATCGCTTGGGGGAAACCACGGCTGGAGTGCTGGCCACGGGAACCGCGGCGGCACCACCTTTCGCCCGTTGTCCGTGGCGTTGGTTCTCAATCGTTTGTTCCACCACGGTCCAATCGATGGTCTGCCCTTCCGGTACGAGTGGATTCTGTACCGCAACCAGGAGGTCATCGAGATAGGACACCGTGCCGTCTTTCCCGAGCGAATGGAACGTCAGGCGATTGAAGCTGAGGCTTTCGGGCCCCAGCTGCATGTCGGTCGCGACTTCCGTCCTGTTGTTTCCCACGGCCAGTGACCACGTGTGCTTCGGCAGATCGACCAGCAATCTAAAACGCAGCCACTCGTCCATGGGCACAGTGTATCCCGTATCAATGATCGCGCCCTTCTGGCCATTGACCTTCAGCGTCCCGTTTGTCACCCGGAAGACAACGCTGGTCTTTTGGCTCGAGCCCTGTGCGAGCCTGATGTACACTGCGGAGTCGCGACTCTTCAGACGCAGACTGAACGAGACGTAGATCTTCCCCTGCGAAATGCCGGTAGAGCGATAGGCAGTCAGGTAGCCTCTCTCTCTCCTGGGCAGCTGCATTGCCCGTTTCCCGCCTCTCGCGCCTTGAAGAGCGACCACGCGCGAGTTCTCCTCCTGCTCCCCGAGCGTGAACCAGTATCCGCAATCGTCTGCGTAGCCACCGACCCTCCCTTTTCCCTTCTCTACGTTTGCGGCGGAGAACAGGTCGCCCTCAAAATCCTGCACGATGTACGCCAGCACGGGCGGTTCGGGTTTGGGGGAGAACGCCGGTGCTTCCTGCCACAGCCGGGGATGCATGGCGTAGGAGGCCTCCGCTTCATCCCACTCAACAGGATTCCAGGTCACAGACGTGTTTCTGATGGCAAGAGCATACCAGGCGTTCTCCGCCATCGTCGCATCGTCACGCTGAACGAGACATTGGCGGAGACGGTCTCGTCCTCGCGGATTGAGGAGCAGCAACGCCTCGGCGATGCACCGCCATCCCCATTCCCGATCAACGCCTCGGTAGCTGTCGTTGTATCGGCAGAACAGCCCCGAGAGAGTGTCCAGCACGCGCGCAGCTTCCGGGGTAATGAACAACGAGTTCGACCCCAAGCTCCTGCTCAGTTTCAGAGCAGCCATCCCCCGCACTGTCGCGTGCGGGTCGACAAGCAGCCGCTCCAGGGCTCGACGCGCTTCCGGTTCCCGCACATACGTCCCCAAGACCTCGGCAAGCTGCCACCGCACGTGGGCCGAGGAGTCGTCCGCCATGGTAAGCAGAGCGGGCAGGACCGTGGGCCTCGGTGGGGTCCTGGCAGCCCGGACCACTGTCTTCCGTACATCGGGGTTTCTGTGCCGGAGGCCTTCCAGGAAGTACTCGTCGCGGTCTTTCGGTGTCTTGGCCAACGCGCTGGTGACCGCCAGATCGACCGTCATGCGATGGTGCTGGTCAAGCATGCTGTAGACGGCTCGAACCGATTCCCGATCCCCCAATTTGAGGAGGACCTCGGCCGCGTAGCTGCGTACGCCCATCTCGGGGTCCAGAAGCGCCGTTCGTACGGCGTCCAGTACCTCGGGGGCCTTGATCTTCAGCTTGCCAACGGCGATGACCGCCCGGCGTCTGACATACACGGATCTGTCGCGCATGGCCAGGATCAATCTGTCATTGGGGATGGTCGTTTGTTTCTGCACAGCCTGGTCGAAGACGGTCAACCTGGCAATGGAATCGTCACTGCCCAAAGCGCTCTCCGGGAGAGCCTGGAAATAGCCGCACTCCACTGTGTCGTAGGACCCCATGAAGACACGCTGAACGCCCTCGGAGATGAGCTCGTCCGGCTGTCCCCCACTGGAGAACAGCTCAACCTTGATCGCTGTGCCCCGTGTGTCCTCAACCAGCGCCCTGGCCAGCGGGAAGGGGTTCCCGCTGCACCAGACGAGAAACGAGTCGACCAGCCCTTCCTTAATCCAGGTGCGACGGTCGAAATAGACCAACCCGCTGACAATCATGTGATGATTGTGAGACCACGGAGATGGGTAGTCGGGATACAGCGGCCCCATCATCATCCCAATCTTGACGCCCTGCTGCTTGAGGGTGTCACGCAGTTCTCGAAGGAACTGGGTGAAGTACTCGCCCCTGAGCCGGGAGAGCTTGCCTCTGTCGAATTCCTCGTGGAGGATGTCGATCCCGTAGCGCCTCTTGTATTCGGCAGCGATGGGGGCATTGAACCCAAACTCATCATACTCGTCCTTCAAGATGCGCGTCTGGAAATTCTCGAGGTACGTGTGGACAATGACGCCGTCATAGCCTGCCTCGCGCGTGAGCGCCGCGAAGAGTTTCACCAGTGCTTTGCGCGCCTCCGGGTAAGCGTAGCAGATCGGGCCGCTCTTTCTGCGGATGCCGTAGCGATCGATCGGAGCCCATTCCGGGTGCGCGGCCAGCAGCTTCCATTGCCAGAAGGACGGTCCATATCCCTTGGCCGCGTCGTCGACCGGGAACCACCCCAGGTCCATGCCAAGGCCGAATCCCCAGATTTCAAGGCCCTGCCGGTGTGCTTCCTCGACCACTGACTTGTCAGTCAGGCCGTCGGCGTGCCAGATATCGTGCTCCATCTCCGCGTAGTCACCAATGTAGAAGTTCTCAGGCCGGGTGACGGAATGCGAGTGCATCAGGTTCGCCTGCATGCCTCGCCAGTAGATCCGTTGGGCGCCGTAGACCTTTCGCACCAGCTCAAAGTACTCAGCCACGCTCTGTGGCGAGTCCACGGGCGCCGCATAGTGGAGATTGTGATGGTCTCCTGAACTGACGTAGCAGGTCAGGTGTTCGTTCGCTTGAGCAGGTTTGACCTGGAAGGTCCGCCGGGGCTCGGCGGAAAAGGCGCGCGAGCCCCCGCCGGAACACAGCACGACGAAGGTCGCTGCCAGCAGACGCCACAGTGTTGTTCTCCAGCAGTTCGAGTCCATGGTCAGCGGTCCTTCCAGCATGTGGCACAAAGCGTATGGTGATTCACCTGCGCAATCAACCCACTCCGCCCCATTTCTCCCTTAGGGGAGGAGGAAAGGAACAGGCGAATGGTGGCGGTGCCGGCTTCCCAGCGTGGCTTTCGCTGTGGAGGCAGAGGTGTGAGGCAGGATTGTGTGTGACGTTGGCCGTTCTGGGAGAGATCCGGTCGGGGCCGGGCCTGACGGCCCTGAGAAAACAGAGAAGGCCACGCTGAAGACCGTCAACTTCTCGCCAGGACCGGACAGCAATTGCACCCAATGTGAAGGACAAACCGTCAAGGTATAGTATCTACCGCCGATTGGCAGCATCATTGAACCGGCCAGCCCACACGATTCGGGCCGTGTGCCGGTGCCGGGCGACACGCCGGAAACGGGCTTCAGTTTGGACGGGGGAGAGCGTGGGGAACGGACAAGGCCAAGAGAGTAGGACCAGTGATCATGCATGCAAGCAACTGTGTTCATCTGTTTCTCGCAATCGTAGGAGTGACACTTTCGTTGCACGCTGCCGAGCTCCCGGACCTTTCAGCGTTTCAACCTGGTGACACGGTGCGTCTGCCGGCCGGCCACTACGGGAAGCCCGTGGTCCTAAACGGGCTCAAAGGCACCAGGGACAAACCGATCCGCATTGTTGCAGAACGCGGAGCTGTTATCTCCGGGACGCGGAAGCTCGACTGCCGCTGGGAACCGTGGCGGAACGGGATCTGGAAGGCGACGCTCAGCTTTGATATCTGGCAGCTGTTCAATGACGACCGGCTTGTCTACGTCGCCCGCTGGCCCGATGCCTCGTTTGAGGACGGCTCGATGTGGCGGATGACTCACAGTATGCGATCCGCAGATGGTGGGTATGACAAACGGCGTAAGCGGTTCCGCGGCCAGTGCAAGCCCGGGTTGATCGTTGATGCCCCGTTCGCGTCGCATGCAGGCAAGGCCGGCTTTCATGAGGGGGACAGCCGCTACCACGCCAGAGAAGGGCAGGTTTCCCTGGCCGAATCCGGCAAAGATCTCACGGGTGCGGTGGCCGTCTTGAACATTGGTCACTGGCTGACCTGGGCGCGCCGGATCACGGAACACTCGGCCGGGTCAGATCGCTTCCGCTATGAGACCGGGAGCGAACAGAAGAGCCTGAACCGTTTCTTCGTGTGGTACGCTCTCGGTTTGGCCGCTCTGGACCGACCGAACGAGTGGTGGTCTGATTCGGATACCCGGACCGTCTACTTCATGCCTCCCGACGGGGGGGATCCCAACCTACTGAATCTCCAGGGCAAAGTGCACGACTTCGTTCTCGATCTGAACAATTGCGCCCACCTGCAGTTCGAAGGGGTGGATGTGTTCGGCGGGGCCTTCCGGGTTCGCGACTGTGAGAGTGTTTCGTTCGAAGATTGCACCTTCCGCTTCTCCAGCACAAACAAATGGGTGCTCGGCGAGTTCGACTGGTTTGTGTTCCACAACGCAGCCCACATCCCGAACAAGATGCCGGCTGTCCGTGGCGGGAAACGCAATCGTTTCGTCAACTGCGAGTTCGCCTACTGCAATGCCCCGCTGTACTTCGGCAGCGAAGAAATCCTGATCGAGAACTGCTATTTCCACGACATTGAGTGGGACCTGAACTCCAATGGCGCATCGGGAGCCGCAGTCGTTGGGCAACGCGGGATCTTCCGAAGGAACACGATCCACCGAACAGGGAACTCAGAAGGAATCCGCGCTCTGGACAGAGGCGTCAGAGTCGAGTTGAACCGGGCATTCGATATGGGGAATCTCCAACATGACGGTTCTGCGATCAACATCGGGACACGCAACCAGATCGAGGCCATTGCCACCCACAACTGGGCTCACGATTGCAACCGCCAGGGGGTCCGCTTCGACTATCACGGCACCAACATTCTGCGCGAGGACGGACAGATCCACGGGGATGGCGTGTACACGCACAACGTCTGTTGGAACACCCAACCGAGCCAGGTCAAAGGGGATCGTCATCTGATTCTGAACAACACGGTCGTGAACGTCAACAGCTATCCCGACCCTGCAAAGGAACTGATGAACATGAGCGTCCAGGGGTTCAAGTGCATGCACGAGATCGAGGGCAATGGCAACAGTGTCACCCGGAACAACCTGGCCAACGTGACGCATCGCTCCTGGAACCTGAGGCCCAAGGGCGGGGATGGCAAAGGGTGGTGGACGCGTAAGGACGGTTACAAGCAACCGGGGCCCTACGTCATTCCGGGTGTGTGCGACCACAACATGCGAGAGCCTGGCGCTGCCTACGCGTACCTGCGTGATCCCACCAACCTGGATTTCCGCCCCAAAGCCGGCTCTCCGCTTGTGGATGCCGGGAAGGTGGTTTCCCCGGCTGAGATAAAGAGCCCTGTGGCTCAGTTCGACGGTCTGGAGTACTCCGGCAAAGCGCCCGATATCGGGGCCTACGAGCACGGGGCCAGGCACTACTGGATCCCCGGCTTCAAGTCTGAGCATGCGTCCACTCCGGTTCCTCCCGATCGCTCGACCACGGTCAAACCCGATGCCGACTTGATGTTCCTCGAAGCCTACCGCTGCACCCGGCACAACGTCTGGTTCGGGGAGACCGTTGACAGCTTGAAGCTGATCGCGGAACTGAAAGACGACACCACAAACATCGTGCCTCCGGGCCCCCTGGCGCGCGGGAGCACGTACTGCTGGCGCGTCGATGCCGTGGACTCAGATGGCGCTGTCGCAACCGGGCCGCTCTGGACGTTCACCGTCGGGAGTGAGCCCCCCTCAGCGCGGCAGTGAACGTGATCTGTGTGTGGCGTGTTCTCCGCCTTCCCGCGGGCTTGTGTCGCGCCAAGGTGGTCGGCCGCGGCGGCGACAAGCACTGCAAGCTCTTCCGTCTCGACTGCGAGGCGACCCAGCCACAGGCAAAGGAACCACCATGCCCATTGGTCTTCACCGTCCGAAGATCCCTTTCCTGTTGACCGACGACCAGTCACACTGGATGACAGGCTGCGGAAGGCATCTCTACCTGTCTGTGGCTCTCTGCTGCGTGTTCGCGCTGCTTCCGCCGGCTGTCTTTGCCGTGGATACTGCATTCTGGAAACCCTATGAAGCCGATCAGGGGACATGGTTCCTCGAGCACTTCGAATCAGCGGATGGTGCGGTTGAGGAGGGGCGTTTCGGCAAGGCCTGGCGTGGTCCGGAACCCTACGTGTGGGAAGGTGCGCCGGTGTTTACCGGGGACAGTGCTTCCCTCGAGGCGTGGGTGAGGCTCGACAGACTGCCGGGGGAACGGAGCTACGTACTGCGGCGCCAGGCTCATAGAGGGGCGGCGCACACACTTGAGCTTTTCATCACAGCGGACGGGGGCCTTGGACTGGCCGTGAGCAACCTGAAGGGGAAACGGTCAGAGCTGCTGTCTGACCCGGGCACTGTCAAGGTCGGGCAGTGGCAGCATGTGGCCGGCATCAGCAACGAAGCGCTGGCGCTTTTTGCGGATGGTTGCGAAGTGGGGCGCAGGCTGCTTCCGTCCGGTTCTGCTCGCCTGTCCACTGACCAGGCGGAATCCGCCGCCGTCCCACTGTTGATCGGTGATGGCCTGGCCGGGCTGGTTGACGAAGCGCGCGTCCACGCCTCCACAGCCAAGTTCTGGCCGAAACCCGGGAACCCATGGATTGCCCGAGTTGCTGAGGAAGGGCTTTGCCCTGTGGAAACGGTCCTTCTGCCGGATCGTCGCCCCGTTCTGTGTATCGATTTCAGTCAGGGAACCCACCCCGCCTCCAACGTCAAGGGCATCAAGGTGGTCGGCGACAGCGACTCTGTTGACGGCGTCTGCGGTCGGGCGTTCACCGGGCCACTGACCATCAGCGGCCCTCTGGTGTCGGCCGAGGAGGGGACCATTGAGTTCTGGAGCCGCCCCCGGGGCTACTGCAATCTGATGGACCGGAATCGCACCATCGTCAGCACCAACTTGTTCACCTTCTACTTTTGGAACAGCTCCCGTGGCCTGAGGCCGGTCACTCTGTATTACTACGAGGATGTGGGGAACGGCCGGCGACAACTTCGGGCCGCACGCGATGCGTTGGGCACGGAGGTCTATTCGGGGCAGTGGTACCACTACGTGATAACTTGGGCCCATGGGACCGTGTCATGGTACGTGAATGGTCGCAAAGCGGGGGCCATGAAGGCCGACTTTGCCGGCCCTGGCCTGCGCTCGTTAGCCTTCAGCCCAAAGGCGTTTGGCGACATCGATGAGGTGTACATCTACGACAGCGGCTTGACCGAAACGGAGGCCGCCAACACCTATTGGCGTTACGTCGATCCTGACAAGGTCGTTCCGCCCTGTCGGAAGGTGGCAGACCTGGCATTCTGGCATTTGCCCAGTTCGCGCACACTCTACGCGCAGATCACCTCGACGGGTGACTCCGACCTGTCCGCCCCGGTGGCCCTGCTGATCAGGGACGTTGCAGGGATCGCGGTGGTTAAGCAGGAAGCCGGATTCAGCTCCGGCTACCAGCGGTTTGAGCTTCCCCCGCTGGATGGTGAGTACCGCATTTCGGTACGGGTCGGCGACCGGGAAACACCCGGGCTTCCATTCAAGCGACAGTGCTTCCCCTGGGAAGACAGCGCATCGGGCATCACAGACGAGGTCTTTCCTCCCTTCGAGCCTGTCAGAGCCACAGCAGAGACCGTTGAGGTGGTCTGCCGTGAGTACAGCATGAATGCGTTTGGGCTCTGGGACAGCGTCAGGAGCTTGACCAGGGAGATTCTTGCCGCCCCGGTTCGCCTGGTTGCTCTGGATGAACAGGGACGGGAACTGCGGTGGGAGGGCTCCGTGGCACTGGCCAGCACGAGCCCGAGCAAGGCGACCTTTCGTGCAGAGACCCGGTGCAGGGCCATTCGGACGGAAACCACGTCCACCATCGACGTGGACGGGATGATGCAGGTACGCTTGCGACTGATCCCCGTCGATGATGCTGTTGGGCTGCGGCGCCTTTCCCTCGAGATCCCGTTCAAGGAAACGATGGCAGAGCTGATGCAGGAGGTAGGGCATGGTCCTCGAATGGGATACACCGGACTGATCCCTCCCGGCGCCGGTGTCGTTTGGGACAGTCGACAGACTGTTCGCAGTCCCGCCTGGCTCAACGCCTTCACCAGTTACATCTGGCTGGGTGGCGCAGAACGGGGGCTCTGCTGGTTTGCTGAGAACGACAAGGGCTGGCTTACGGCAAAGAACCACAGCGAAGGGCTGCAGTCCATCACCCGTAAAGACGGGGTCGTGACCCTGCGGATCGATCTCGTGAACGTGCCTGGAGTGATCAACCGCACCAGTGAGATGGTCTTCGGTCTCCAGGCTTCACCGACCAAACCCTTGCCTGAGGATGTCGCCAGGAAGGGAGACACACTGCCCTCCGTCGGTCTGCCCGTTCATCCGTGGGGGGGGCTGTCATGCTCCTGGAAGTCGCCCTGGATGAACAGATGGGAGGTCGTTGATAAGGTCATCGAGGCCCGGGCCGGCAGACCGGTTGACGCGGCCTTCTTCGACGCATTTGTGGAGCAGTACGACCCGCCGCCTGTGCACGGCATCAGGGAGTGGCGCAAGGATATCGGCATCTTTACCAGGCGATCAAAGCCTGCTGACTGTCCTGATCCCGTTTACTTCGAGGAAATGGCGGTGTTGCCGTTCATTCCCGAGTACCACGTCTTCCAGGATGAGTGGAGCCACGGTCGCCTGGCTGACAAGCGTTACGCTGACGTGGACGTCTACCGGCGGACCGGAGGACGCGAAATCAACCCGAATGCTCCAGTCAACTACTGCCGATCCTACCAGGACTACGCGCTGTCCCTGATGGAGGAATGGTGGAAGCGGGGCGTGTCCATCTATTGGGACAATACCTACCCGAGGTTGGTGACCAATCCCTGGACCAGCGCCGCCTACGAGACTGCCGACGGCAACGTGCAGCCGGCTCGCCTCTACTGGAACATGCGTGAGTACCACAGACGCACTTGGAACCTGATGCATGCCTGGCGCCGGCAGGGCGTTGCCCGCCCTTTGGAGTTCGTTGTTCACATGACCAATGCCAACATCCTGCCCTTCTTCTCCTGGGCAACCTGCAGCTATGACATGGAACTCAGCCAGAGCATCTACGCCAAGACGCACCCGGAGCACTACACCCCGGGTGAGCCGTTCAGTCCAGCCTACCTGCGGGCCACCTCCACCGGTCGCCAAGTGGGCAACTACCCATACCTGGTGCACGATCTGTTCCAGTCGTCGCTTCCTCACGATGCGTGGGGGCTGGGCGATGAGAAAACCGAGCGACAGCGCCGCTCGTGGGGGATGCGTACCGTGCATCAGATCATCTCCGGCGGCGTGCGCCAATTCGGGCCGTGGAACAAGACATTGGCCGCTTTCGGCTACGGTTCGGACCGCACCAGGACCTGGCTCTACTGGGGAGACGAACGGGCATTCAGCGTGGAGAGTGACCTGGTCAAGGGCTTACTGCTGACCCGCGCAGGGGACAGGAAGATGTGTCTTGTTCTCCAGTCCTGGAGCAAGCCCCCTCTGGAGACCACCGTAACGTTTGACCCCGGCATCATCGGTTTCACGCCTGGCTCGCATGCCTATGAGGGGATCTACAACCGGCACACCACACTTGAGGGCGGCGTGCTCGAGGCACGACTTGACTTCCCATACGAGACCCAGGTGTTCCTCATCGACAACCAGCAACCGGATGGCGATGTGCTGTTTGCCGACAGTTTTGATGACTGGCTCAATCCCGGGTGGGACTACGTGTCGCACTACGCTGCCTTGGCGGAGGGCCGCCTGCGCCTGGGAGGGAACGAGGCAAGCTGGAGGGGGAAGCCGCGTCTCTTCAAGTACCTCAACCTGCCTGACGTCCGGGAGGGCCAACTGACGTTCACGTTTCAGCTCGAACAGCTCGCGGAAAAGGGGGTCGGTGTTCTGGAAGTGGAGTTGGGGCAAGGCCTGAACTGGAGTGAGCATGGCCTCACTCACAGCTATCTGAAGGGGGAGCTCACCTTCATGCTGAAGGTCGATCCGCAGCGGGACTGGGTCTGGGAAGCAGCGACCAGGCACGGTCGGCAATTGGGGCCTGGCGTGAGGAGAATGGTCGGCCCTGCTGATACCGACGCACATCGCGTTGGTATCACGGTCACAGGCGATGGGCATTGCAGGCTCGCGATGGACGATCGGGACATCCTGGATCTGCCCCAGCCTGCCCCGGTCATCTTCAGCGGCTTGTCGATGACCGTGCCGAGTGACCCGGCCAAGAGCTTTGGGGCGCTTTACCTGGACGATATCGTCCTCAAATCATCCAGCCCGGACCATTCCTCGTCGGCTCAGGCTCGGGAGGCCGCCCAGGCTCGTTCTGGAGAGGTCCTCGCCGCAGGGGTCGACGCGCTAAAGTGCAAGATCGTCGCTGCCTTTGGGGTGTTCGGCAGCAGTGAGGTCTACGCGCTTGCCATGTTCCGTCGCCCGGAGACCGATGCCTCGACCGTGGTCCAGCGCATCCGCAGTGAAAGCGACGCCAAGCGGCTCGCCGTGCTGCTGGAAGTAATGCGCGAACTGCCCGAGCGTGAGCGCGAGCACGTCGATGGGATGGCGGCCATCGGGCAGCGACCGCATCGTCTACCGGAATTCCAGCGAGCTCGGAGGACTGCTACGCAGGCCTTGACAGCATGGCAACCCCGCAAGGAGGCGCAGGCGGACCGGTCAGCCACACTGCAGGCTCTGGAAGCCAAAGACTGAACGGCCTCCCCCCCCCCAATGCGATTGACTCTCGCGGAGATGGGGTCGCGGCGTGGCAACCCCTCCCACGTTAACAGAGCAGACAATGTGGGAGGCGGTGCCATCCGGCGACCTCTCCGCCAGCGCAGTGGCAGGAGAAAGTTGATAGCATTGGCCCTACCCCCGCGATCTCGGTGCCGGCCCGTACTTTCCTTGTTTTCGCGTTGATGAGAACGCCCCTCGCAGTGTTGCGAAGGGTTGTGTCACATCTGCGACTCCCCCCTCGGCCAACCGATTGGCACACTTTCTGCAGTTAGGGGTGTCATCCAGAAGACGGATGCGAGCTGGCGGGCTCGCGATTGAGAAGAAGATGGGAGTGAGACATGAATGAGCATCGTATCCACGACCCCTTCGAGCGCATGGCGCAGGAGCGGGTTCGGCAGGACATGGAGAGCGGACGGAAAGTCCTGGTTCTGGGGGTCCTTGTGATCTTCGGTCTAGCCGCACTGATTGGGACGGCCTTGCCGTTCCTCTGATGCGCGACAGGTGGGGACCGCGGCATTCGGTGAGCCGCGGCAGGTTCCTTTTTCCCCTCGGCTGTGGCGCTACCTTTCTGCCCACAGCCCGTTGCCTTCCGTCACCCTCTGAGCCCGCTTGAAGCGGGCTTTTTCTGCTTCTGCCCTCTACGCGTTGGCGCTACCTTTCTGTCCAGCAACATGCCCCCCAAAGAGTTGACTTCCCCCCCTAGTACCTGCGCCCCATGGGGAAGCGCGTATCGTGGGCGTGGCGGGCCAGGAATGGTCGCGGTTCGCCGGCCTCCCGGCTGGACAGAGGACAACGGGGCATCATGCTACACCAGTCCGGCCCGAGAACTGCGAAGGAGGTCTTCCGGTGAGCACCAACATCGTCTTCATCGTCACAGACAATCAGAGCCCGTGGACGCTGGGATGTTACGGCAACCGGGAGATTCTGACCCCACATGTCGATCGTCTGGCGGCCGATGGCACTCGGTTCACCAATGCGTTTTGCACGAATCCGGTGTGCTCTCCCAACCGGGCAACGCTCATGACCGGCCTGATGCCATCGCAGCATGGCGTACACAGCTGGCTCGGCCGGGAGGACCCGAATGCCCAGATGGGGCCGGGTGCCTACTGCACGATTGCAGAATTCGCCAACTTGCCCCAAATCTGCGCAGATGCAGGCTTCGACTGCGGCATGAGCGGGAAGTGGCACCTTGGGGATAGCCTGAAGCCTCAGCTTGGTTTCGGCTATTGGTTTGCCAAACCCCAGGGACACACATCCAGTTTCCATGATGCCGATGCCATTTGGCAGGGGCAGGTCTACAAGGAGCCTCGGTACTACCTGGAAGCCATTACGCAACATGCGCTCGATTTCATTGAGCAACCCCGAGAAGGACCGTTTTTCCTCTACGTTGGTTACAATGGTCCCTATGGACTCGACCATGATATGCGGACCGGCCACCGCAACCGTCACACGGCGCACTATGCGAACAAAGACCTCGCTTGCTTCCCGCGCGAAGGCACTCATCCCTGGCTCAAACAGAACCAGGATTGCATCGGGAATCTGACGGCCATGCGCAGCTATGCGTGTGCCGTCAGTGGGGTGGACGACGGCGTTGGGGCGATTCTGGACTGCCTGCGGCGGAACGAACTGGAGCGCGATACGCTTGTTGTTTTCACGGCTGATCACGGTCTCTGTGCAGGGCACCATGGCATGTGGGGAATGGGCGATCATTCCAGACCGCTCCACGTCTTCCAGGAGAATCTGCGCGTGCCGCTCATCTTCCGCCATCCTGCCCGGATCCCCGCCGGAAGAGCGATCGGGACTGTGACCAATCACTACGATTTCTTCCCCTCGATGATGGACTATCTCGGTCTCGGCGAGGGGAAGCTGCAGAGCCTCCCCTTGCCGGGGAGGAGCTACGCCGGATCTCTGCTGGGGCAGGTCGTTGATTGGGGGGAAGAGATCACGTTCCATGAATACGAGAACGTCCGGTCCGTGCAGACGCCTCAGTGGAAACTCGTCCAACGGCACCCGAGTGGCCCGCATGAACTGTACGATCTGGTGAGCGATCCCGGCGAATCCCACAACCTCGTTGAGGAGATGGGACAGGCGGAAATTCGGGCCGAGCTGATCGCCCGGTTGCGGAGCTTTTTCACAGAACACGCAGATCCCGAATACGACCTTTGGCAGAACGGGCGAAGCAAGGCCGGAGGGATCTTCGAGAACCGCTAGCCCAGAGACCAAGGCATCCGACTACAGAAAGGTCATTTCCGAGATGAGTGACGTCCGCAAAGACATCATGGCTTCGTACGAACCGGGGACTGGAACGGCCGACGGGCAACCGGCGTGGTTGCAGGACCGTCTGAACTGGTTTGAGAATCTGAAGTTCGGGCTGTTCATGCACTGGGGACCCTACTGTCAGTGGGGGTGCATCGAGTCCTGGCCACTGGTCGAAGCGGATACGTGGGCCCGCCCGGATGGTCTTCCGGCCTGGACTGAGCGCGGCAAAGACCTGGCCCGTTTCCGTCAGGACTACTGGAAACTGAATGAGACGTTCAATCCGCAGGGCTTCGAGCCTGAACGCTGGGCTGAATTGGCTGAACGTGCTGGCATGAAGTACGTCGCTTTCACGACAAAACACCACGATGGCTTCTGCATGTTCGACACCCGGACAACCAACTATCGGAGCACGTATACGGACTGTCCGTTCCACACGAATCCCCGGGCAAACATCACTCGGGAGGTGTTCGACGCCTTTCGCGCCCGGGATTTCGGCATCAGCTGTTACTTCTCAAAGTCCGACTGGCACTGCCCCCACTACTGGTGTCGTGACTTCCCGTATCCAGACCGGAATGTCAACTACGATATCGCTGAGCGCCCGCGGATCTGGGAGGAGTTCATCGCGTTGGTGCACGGTCAAGTTGAGGAGCTGATGACCGGATACGGACACATCGATGCGCTCTGGCTTGATGGCGGGCAGGTTCGACCACCCAAGCAGGACATCCGCATGGCTGACATGGCGGCCATGGCGCGGCGTCACCAGCCGGGGCTGATCATGGTGGACCGTACGGTCGGAGGGGCTTACGAGAACATCCTCACCCCCGAGCAGAAGATCCCCGCCGAACCACTGGGGCAGACGTGGGAGTCCTGCCTGACGATGGGCAATGGCTGGGCCTATCGGCCCGGCGATCAGTACAAACCCACCCGTGAGCTCATCCACATGCTCGTGGATATTGTGGCCAAGGGCGGAAATTTCCTCCTCAACATCGGTCCCGATCCGGACGGTCGCTTTGCTCCAGACGCCATCTTGCGGATGAATGAGATTGCTGACTGGATGGCCGTGAATGCCCGGGCCATTCATGGCACCCGGGCGGTTGCGCCCTACAAGGAGGGCAACATCTGTTTCACCCGTAGAGATAAGGTCGTCAACGCGATCGTGCTGGCAGAGGAGGGGATGGACGAGCCGCCCGCAACGATCGCTCTGAGCGCGTTGAGGCCGGCTCCGGGAAGTGACGTCCGGATGCTGGGCTGTGAGCGCCCGTTGGAGTGGTCGATGACGGGCGATGCCGCAGTGGTCACCATGCCGTCAGAGTCGAGGCCGTGTGAGCATGCCTGGGTTCTCGAGTTCACCCCGCTCAAGATGCCGCGGTAGCACACGAGGATCAGTATGGACACCTTTATGGAACCGTCGCGGCGGATCCCTGTCCTTGGGGAGTTCGACGTCGTCGTTTGTGGAGCGGGTGCTGCGGGGTGTGCGGCCTCGATCGCTGCTGCTCGTCACGGGGCGCGAACGCTGGTCATCGAACGGGACGGTTTTCTGGGCGGGGCCACCGTCTCCCAGCTGGTCGGTCATGTGCTAAGCACGAACGGCGTTGACTTCCAGGGGATCTGGCACGAGTGGATTGCCCAGGTCCGTGAGCGCGGCGGGGTGTCAGCTCCCGACTTGATCGGGGCGCCCGGCCTGTTCCGGCTGGGCGTTGATCCCGAGGTGGTTAAGTATGCCTGGGATGATCTGCTTTCGGTTGCGGGTGTTGAGATCCTGCACCACGCCTGGTGCAGTGACTGCATGGTGGAAGATGGCCTCGTTCGAGGCGTGATCGTCGAGACCAAAGCCGGCCGGCGTGCCATCTGTGCCAAACGGGTGATCGACTGCACGGGCGATGGAGCCGTGTGCGCTGCCGCCGGCGTTCAGTGGGAACAAGGGGACGGGACCAATCCCTGGTCCCAGGCGCTAACCAAAGTGTTTCGCATGGGCAATGTCCGTTGGCCCGAGGGCGGTTACCGTCCTGAGCAGATCACTCAGGCAAGGAAGGCCCTCAAGCAAGCCGTTGCGCGAGGCGAGTTCGACAGCCCCGTGGTCGCGAACGGTCGTGTCATCACGTATTCGGCCAACAACAACGTGCATCGCAGTGTCGCTCCCCACCGCACGGAGATGAACGTGTTCTCCAGTCGTGTACTGCATGTGAACACACTGGATCCGTGGGACTTTACCCGGGCTGAGCGCGAAGGGCGGGAACAAGCGTGGCAGTGCGCGGAGTTCATCAAGCGGCACGTGCCTGGCTTCGAGTCCTCCTACCTGCTCGACACGAACCAGCACGTAGGTGTTCGCGATACGCGCCGAATCAAAGGGCGGACCACCGTGACGGCAGACGACGCCTGGCACTTCCGCAAGCATGCACACGGCATCGCGAAGAGCTCCTGGGACATCGACATGTGGCCGGCGGATAGCTATGACGCCCCGGCCGTGCCCCGGGAAGACCCGGTCTACAAGAGACGCATTGAGCAGATGAAGCACGGGGAATACTTCGACATTCCGTACGGCTGTATCGTTGCCGCCGATCTCGATAATCTGCTGGTTGCGGGGCGCTGCGTGTCGGCCGAGCGTGGCGCTCAGGCCAGCCTGCGGATTCAGCAGACGTGCCAGTCCACCGGGCAGGCCGCCGGTACAGCCGCGGCTCTGAGCCTCCAGGAGGATGTGACCCCAGCGGAACTCGAGCCGAGTCGCCTGGTGGATCAACTGGCTGCCGATCGCGCAGCCGTGACGCCTGTTCTGGCCACACTGAGGGATCTCACCTGAGATCCAGATACCACAGCAGCATTGTCTCGTGGCTGACTTGGCTATGGGCGGAGTAGGCGTACTGGTTGATGGCCCCGAGGTGACACCCTCGCGATGCGTAGAAGCGGCACGCTGCCACATTCACGTTCTGGGTCTCGATCTTGAGCTGCCGACAGCCTTTCTCAAGCGCATAGGCAACAGCATGGTCGAACAGTGCGGCGCCGATGCCCTGACGTCTGTGTTCCGGCGCAACCCGTAGATCCCAGAGCACGGCTAGGTCGCTCCGGCCTTCCAGCATGTTCACATCCGTGGACCCGTAGGCGACGGTGGCTCCCCCAACAGCGACACCCTCCACAGATGCCGCCAGAAATTGCCATTGTGACGTGTCGAAACGCTCCACCCAGTGAAGGACGGGATCCTCATCATAGGCGTCGTAGTCCTTCGCAAACGGTGCCGAGACCGGCACTTCCTGCAGCCGCAGTCCTCCGAGTCCTCCTTGTACAGGCAGAACGCACAACACGGACCGGACCTCGAAGCAAATAGGAATCGCGGCGTATGTGGGCAGCCAGGACACGTCAACAGTTCTTATGTCCAGGGACATCGTGTGGACCTTCCTTTACGTTGCGCCTACGCTGACACGGGACGCGGTGCATGTCTGATCCCGTCTCACTCACTTCTCATGGCGTCGCAGATGGCGTGCTTGAGCTCATCCAGGCCAATCCGCCCTCGCGCGGAGATCGGAAGACTCTCAGGATATGTCTCCTGAAGTTCGGCGAGTGCTTCCCCCCCGGCTTCTGTGTCGGTTTTGTTGAGCACGAGGACTCTGGGTTGGCCGACGGCTCCCACCTCAGCCAGTGTTTCGTCCACCACCCGCAAGTGGTCCACCACGTACGGGTCGGCGGCATCCGCGACAATGATCAGGGCCGCTGCATCCACGGCTTCCTCCAGGGTTGAGCGGAAGGAGGCGACGAGCCGGTGTGGCAGATGCCGGATGAACCCGACGGTGTCCGACACGAGTACCTGTTGTTCTGCGGCAAGGTGAACCATTCGTGTGGTGGTGTCCAGTGTTGCGAACAGTCGATCGTCAACATAGACGTCCGCGCGGGCCAGTGCGTTGAGCAAAGTTGACTTTCCCGCGTTTGTGTAACCCACCAGACAGGCGCTTGGCAGGGCTCGGTGGTCCCGGGTCTTGCCCCGTCTGGCCTGGATGCTGTCGAGCTTCTTCCTGAGCCGTCTGATTCTGCTGCGCATGCTCGCTCGGCGCATTTGCAGAGGCGTCTCTCCCGGGCCTCGCATGCCGATACCGGCTCCGAAACGCGGTTGACGCTGGTCCGGAACCCGCCTCTCCATATACTGCAACTGAGCCAGTTCTACCTGCGTCTGGGACTCCTCTGAGGCCGCCCGTGTGGCGAAGATCTGAAGGATCAACTCCGTGCGGTCGATGACTTTGATGGCCAGAGCCCGGTCCAGGTTATTGACCTGAGTTGGTGAGAGCTCATTGTCGAAAATGATCAGGTTGGCTTCGTTCTCCCGGCAGAGCGTTTGAATCTCTCCCAATTTGCCCTCCCCGACCAGGAATGCAGGGTCTGCTTTTGACCGACGTTGAGCGATCGTCCCAACTACCGGTGCTCCTGCGGTGTCCGCAAGGCGCGCGAGTTCGGCGAGGGAGTCCTCGGCGACACTGCGAGGTGTTCGGGCACCGATAAGCTGAACAAGAATGGCGCGTTCAGGGCGGACCTCGGCCAGCCTGTCGCGCTCGGGTTGATCCAGCTTGCGCCGGTCGATGGGTTGCCGAGGGAAGTAGTCGTGTGGTCGCTTGCGCGATCCATGCAGCTTGTGCTTTCGTCGGTCCCGGATAGTCGGCTTCTGTTGCCACTCGTCGAACTGCTGATACAGCTCTTCGTTCTCAAAACCGGGGCATTGGCGGTGCTTCTGCCATTGGCTGCGCGGCTCTTCATAGATCCAGCAGTGATCGTCCAGATTCAGTTGGCATGCGTGACAGTTGGCAACGGGTTTGTGGTGGCGCTTCATGACGATTCCTTTGGTCCAGTCGTTTGGTGATTTGTCAGCTGTCGGACCGGAAGCATCGCGCGGAGGGGCTGGGGGAAGGAACGTTCGTCGAGGCTGCGCCGGAACAGACACAGATCAATGGGGACTGGGACGCTCAGCGGGGAGGTCAGACAGGGCCGCCACGGACCGGTCAGCACAGCACTCACGAAGATACCAACACACCACTTGTTCCGCGCGAACCCAAGTGGTTCGGCAGACGTTCAGGGTTGGGCCTCTTCAGGCTGTACTACCGCTTTCTCACGTCCGTGTCTCCTTCTGGTTGAGAGGGGAGCTTACATGCTCCGATTCTTACTGATAGCTCACATCCGGAAGAACATCAAGCGCGTTTGTGGCTTGCACTCACGCGAGAATGGAGACCTGATTCTTGATGAGGAGCGTGTCACGGAGGGCCAGAAAGTCGTTCCTGGAGACCTTGAGGGCGACGGCCAGGCGCTGTGTCAACTCATTTTCTGCTGCGTGCAGCACACCGTCTGCCATGCTGACATCGACGACGTTTGCCATTATGCACAAGGCCTGCTGGCTGTCGATGTCGGCCACCTTTCCCAGCAAGTCGTCGAACGGATGGTCGTTGTAGAAGGCCAACGCGTTGACGTAGGTCTCCTTGTCGTTGGCGCACACACGGCGGATATACTGCTCCTCCAGGTCGTCAAGATCCTGATCAACGGTTGCCATGTACATGAGCGCTGCGGTGAGGATCTCAATGGGACGCATGGGAGCGCTGTCACCGGCGGCGGGGGGCACAGGAGGAGGCGCAGGTTCGGAGACCGGCTCCTGCGGCGGCTCGTGTTTCGGGGGCGCCGGCGTTTTGAAGGTGATCGCTCCACCGGCCAGATCCAGCAGCGGCTTCACATTCTTCTCTTCGTAGGCAGGGAACTTGATCTCATAGGTCTCGCCGCCGGCCGAGATGTCAAGGAATGAGCGAAATGCGTCTCTGCGTACGGAGAATGTGACATCAGCGTACGAGAAGTGCTGGGTCGTGAACTCGGACTCCCCCATGTCGCGGGAGAACAGGAACACCTCCTCCGCGAAACCCACGACATAACCTTCGCCCGGACTGTCTCCCAGGCTTCCGCTGGCGCGCACGATCGCGATCGGGTCCTGGCACTCCAGGGGGGCAGCCATTTCGCGGCGCACTCGTTCCGGTAAGCTCTTTACATGCATGATCGTTTCCCTCCTCCGGGAAGGCCGTCTTCATCTGGAATCGCGGGAGTAACGTCAAGGCGGGCAACGCGATGGGTGACACGTCTCGGGTGCCCGGCAGGCTTGACTTCACATGGGGGGCAGCATAGCCTAATCAGGCTTGAGTGTCAACGTGGATTCCGTGTCGGAACATTGGGAGATTGAGGTGATGAAACCGATATCTGTGGTTGTGTGCTTCCTGGTTCTTGGTGCCGGCGCAGCGGCCGATGTGAAGCTTGTGCACAACAGCCGCCCGCAAGCTCAGATAGTTCTCCCTGCCCAGCCGAGCTCTACCGAGCTCTTTGCTGGCGAGCAGCTTGCTGTTTACATCGCGCAGATTTCAGGAGCAACGCTATCGGTTGTTCGCGAGGATGGCTTGCTTGACGGCTTGGTCCGCGTGGACGTTGGGGCGACGGCTCGCAACGAGACGCTGAAGGGTGGCAGAACGCTTGCAGAGGAGAGCATCCTGGTTCACATCGATCCCGCCGGTATCGGTATTCAGGGCGGGGGAGACAGGGGAACACTGTTCGCGGTATACCGCTTCCTTGAACGCAATCTCGGCTGCCGCTGGCTGGCGCAGGGCGTTGACTTCGTCCCTGAGAACAAGACTCTTGTGCTGTCAGCAGAGACGCACCGTTCTGCCCCGGCGTTCAACTTGCGGTATTTCAATGGCCGTCGGGTTGAGAGGTCCATGGATTGGGGAGTGAAGGTCGGCATGAACGGCTACTACACGGGAGCCGTCCGGGAGCAGAACGGCAACTGCTACTACATGCCGGACAAGCTGCCCAGTTGCCACACCTATCACCAGGTAATCCCTTCCGATGTCTATTTTGATGAGCATCCCGAGTGGTTCCCGCTGATCGGAGGGGAAAGGCGTCCCGGCGCCCTTCACGGAGCTCAGCTGTGTGTGACGGCAGATGGGCTGGCTGACGAGTTCGCCAAGAACATCATTGAGATATTTGACCGAGACCCCGATTGCCAGGTGACCTCGATCTCGCCTAACGATGGCCGCGGCTGGTGTGAGTGCGAGACGTGTCTTGCCCTGGATCAGAGGCTCTGTGGCGGCCGGACAACGCAACAGGGGCTCGCCGCTGCCAGGCCGTTCCGTGGTGACCGCGTGTTCTGGTTCGCCAACGAGGTCGCGCGCCGGGTTGGCACCGTTCATCCGGAGAAACTCCTGCTCGTTCTGGCCTACATCAATTACGCGGAGCCTCCTGACACCGTCAAACCGCTGCCCAATGTTGTTCCCTATCTGTGCCACTATGCGCCAGCCGATTATTCCCGACCGATCAGCGACCCGACGTCAGAATCGAACACCCAGTTCAATGACATCCTGACCCGCTGGGCCAGCAGTGCTCCACATCTGCTCTATTATGGGTATGTGAGTAAGTCGATGTGGTGGCGCCTGCCCCGTCCCGTGGTCAGGCCCTTCTCAGCCGATATCAAGCACCTCTATTCCCTTGGCATCCGTCGCTACTATTGCCAGAGCACGTTGCGTGACTGGGGGTTGGACGGGCCGCTCTACTACGTGATCGCCAAGCTGCTTTGGGACCCAACTGCCGATCCGGAGGCGCTGGCCAGGGACTGGGTGGAGTGCATGTTCGGGCCCGCGGCTGCGGCCATGAAGAACTACTACGGTGCCGTGGAGGATGCGGTCAGGAAGTCGGGGCAGTCCTATTCAGACAATCCTCCCCGACACGTCCCGGGGCTTTATGTGCCCGAAGATCTGAACCGGGCCCGGAAGGCCCTGGAGCAGGCCGTTGGCGTGGCAGGGGGCACCGAACCATATGCCGGCAGGATCGACGAGGTCCGCCGCATCTTCCTGTATGGCTACCACATGATTGAAGCCATCGAGGCGATGCAGGCCTTCCGTCAAGACGCCGAAATCGCGGCTGCCAATCGGGCGTTGACCGCGGGAGAGAAAGCCCTGACGTTTGCCAAGACGCGTGAAGCCAGGCGTTACCTGGACTCGCTCAGTTTCCTGACTGAGGTTGGCGCTATGTCCTTTGGTTTCGGCGAAGCCGAGACGCGGGGGGGACGGAAGTGCTGGAATACGGATGAGACGGGTGTCGGTGACAACCGATCCGGGTGGGCAACCATGCTGATTCCCGTGCCGGATGAGACGAAGGCTGTTCGTTTAACGATGGATGTGTGGGGAGAGTCGGACCTGAATTCGGTTGTCATCAACACGGGAGGGCAGGGAAAGAGCTATATCGATGGTGGAGTCTGGACTCCGGTGACACCGGAACAAGGCGTATCCGGCAAGCCAGAATGGCAGACGCTGGTCTTTACTGTTCCGGTGGATCTACTGGCCAAAGGCCGGAAAAGCCAGCGCCTGGGGATGGGGGGGGCTGACTCGCAGATCTGGATCGCTCGCGTCAAGGTTGAGCAATAGAGGACGGACAGGGCTGCGGTTACAGGCGAGCAGCTACGGCGGCCCAGTTCTCTTCAAGCCACTGCAGTGGTTCGGTGACGTTCGCAAGCGCGAAGCGCAGGCGCTCGTCCGGAGGCACCTTGGCCATTCCTTCGACCCGGATTGACAGCCAACGAGCGGCCAACGCAAGGGGGATACACGCCGCTTCTTCCGCACTGAGGACGGCCACCGACTGGTATGCATTCAGCCAGTCTGCACAGCGGTCGACGGTCAGCCCCACCGATTCGGTCAGTGACCAGATGTTCCCCGGCTCCAAAGGAGACCGGCGAATGCCTGCGATGAAGTACATTCCGTCGGCCAGATCCCGGACGCGAGGTCCCCAACGCGACCAGTCGAAGTCGAAGATGCCGGCCAGGTTGCCCTTGGTATCGAAGAGCAGGTTGGCCAGAGTGAAATCACCATGGGTGACGGTCTGGGGGAGAGCGTCGTAGCGGCTGGCGGCGAATTCCGTTTCCAGACGCTCAAGCCAGCTTCGAGCGACCCGAAGTGCCGGAGCGAAAGATCCAGCAGCGGAACGTCTGCGGAGGTCTGCGTAAATTCCACTCAGGAGCACGGGGTTCTCCATCCGTTGGCTGGCCGCTGTGCAGCCGAGAGTCGTGTACTGAGCCACGGGGGGAAGACTGCGTGCGCCGGGGTAATCGGCCGCTGCCGCGTGGAACTGGGCCAGCCCTCTTGCGGCCCGGCTCAGGGTCGTGGCATCTGCCGAACCCAGGCAGCACCCTTCGACCCAGGGATAGAGCTCAAAAGCACGGCCGTCGAGCAGCACACACCGCCGGCCATCCCGTGTCGTCAGAGGAGCGGCTGTCGGGACACCGTGCTGCAATAGATGGTCACGGAGTCCGTGGTCGTAGGCGACAAGCTCGGAGGTCGACGTGCGGACCCCGCGAAGACGCAGGAGCCACACGCCCCGGGATGTCCGAATTTGCCACGTCTTGCCTGCTGTTCCGGCGTGCGGCACCGTTTCTTCCACATCCCCGAGAGCATAGGCTTGCAGGACACGAGTGACGTCTGAAGATGCAGGTGAGTCGGTCACGGGAGGGTTACCTCGGCTGGCTCAAACCGTGTAAGTGTAGCGCGGCTCGGCCCGGATGATTGTCTTCATTCCCGGGAAGTGTTGGCGTACCTGTTCATCGAATGCGTGGATCACATCGTGTGTTTCCTGTCGATCAGTATCGTTGTCCAGGACGATGTCAAAGACAACCTTGGCCTGGCCGTCGCTTCGCCCGATGATGCGCAGGTCATGGAACGCGTGGACCCGACCATCGTCGTCCATGATCTTCTGGAGGACATCCCACATCCGCTGGTAGTCGGGGTGGGCTGTGCAGATGGGGTCAATGTGGACGACCGGGTGGGCCCCAAGCTTGCCCTCGAGTTCTCCCTCCACAAGCTCGGCCAGCTCGTGCAGTTCGGCTGCGGAACGTTCTGCACTGACTTCTGCGTGAAGGGAAACCAGGCGTGTGCCTCCGTAGTTGTGGACAATGATGTCGTGGACGCCCTGGACGCCATCTATGCCCAGCGCTGCGCTTCTGATGTCGCGCAGAAGCTCAGGTGTCGGGGCCTCACCGAGGAGTGGCCCGATTGCATCGCGAGCCACGGCGTAAGCGCACCACAGGATCATCAACGACACGACAATTCCTCCGGCCCCGTCGACCCAGGTCAGGCCTGCTCGCGAGGCAAGGAGGGCAGCGACTACCAGAGCCGTTGCCAGTACATCACTGCGGTGGTGGAGGGCATCCGCCTCCAGCGCCCGGGAGTCAATCATACGGCCCAGTGTGAACGCGAAACGCGCGAGTAGCTCCTTGATCACGATGGTGACGGACACGATGGCCACAGCAGCGTTACTCACTGACGTGACCGTCGGCTTCATCGTCTGGATCACAGAATGCTTCAGCAGTTCGACCCCGCCGACAAACAGCAGAACGGAGACCACCAGCGACGCCACTGCCTCCATACGTCCGTGGCCGAACGGGTGTTCCCGGTCGGAAGGGGTGGAAGCTACCCGGAACCCGATGATAATGACCACGGAGGTGGCGGAGTCCGCAAACGTATGGGCGGCGTCGGCAATCAGAGCCACGCTTCGGGCTTGGATGCCGATCACCAGTTTCACGGCAAACAGCACCGTGTTCGTCACGATGCTGGCCCACCCCTCCAGTTGGCCATACCGAGCCCGCACTTTCAGGTCATCGGTGTGCTCGTGGTCCCGGATGAAACGGGACACAATGGTCTGTGTCAAACGCTCTATCATGGTGCAGTACAGCTCTTGGGGCGTGTAGACGGTGCTACTGTTTCTTCCGCGTCAAAGGCCAATATAGCAGGTCTCAGACGAGCGGTCGCCTTTGCCGAAGGTCCGGCAGACATGTCGGAGGGTGTAACTTGCGCTTGTTCTGTGCCTGAACAGAGCCGCGACTTACGGGAGCGGTTTCCGGGGACGACGCCAAGACGCCCGCTCCCGTAAGTCGCGGCTCTGACGGAGGGGACATACCGCTCCCGTAAGTCGCGCATTCGCGTCAAGCCAAGCCGTAAGTTCCTGCGGCAGAGGAGCCGGGGCTCTGAACCAGGCCCCCATTCGGCAGGCTCAGAGCGTGCAACCACTGGGGGACCGGCGGCTCCTGTTATTGACTTGAGCACACATCGGCCAGAGCGGACGAGTGAACCGTACGTAGTTCCGTCTTCAGACGGCTTGTCCGGGCCGCGTGAACGCGGAACTACGTACACCGAACGCCCTGAATCGATGGCATTGGACCGGCGGCTCCCCCGGTGGCCGCCATTCGCGCGACGGGTCACCACGTAGACGGTGGCTGTGATATCATCGTTTGTCGTGGTGTACTACGCTGTCGAAGAACGGATTACACCTTAGCTTGACGCGAATGCGTTAGTCGCGGCTCTGATTGACAGTCCGAAGTTACAGACGAGCGCTACGCCTCGGAACGGTCCCGATGTGACCTCGGTTGCTCAGGTTCCCCAGAGAAATGTGCGATCATATGGAACATCCTGCCCCCTACACCTGGTCCAAACGCATGGAACTGAGGCGCCCTTCGCATGGGAGAACCGCCCCCGGGAGGGGGCTTGCAGCCGACGAAAGGTGAACCTCGACGTATACTAAGACGGTGCTCTGGCCGGGGTACGCTAGAGGAAGGTATCTGAACAGGAGGCGAGGCGGATGATAACAAAGGTCGTGTTCGGAGCTCTGATCGGTGGGCTTGTCGGTGCGTTAGTCGGGCAATGGGCAAAGAAGAAGGGGGGATCCTGCCCCATCTCCTGCAGCCCCCAGGGGGGCGTGTTATTCGGCGCCATGTTGGGTATCATGATTCTGATGGTCTTGCCGCCCAGGACGCCCACGCAGAGGGGCGGCGGAATGGGGGCGACGGTTGACTTCACTCCCTCGGCACACGTAACCCACATAACCGGGAGTGCCGAATTCGAGAAGGCACTGGCGGAGAACGAGGTCGCCCTGGTCAAGTTCTACACGGACACGTGCGGTTTCTGTGAGATGATGAAGCCGAGGATTCACTCGCTGGCTGATGCGTTCGCCGGGCGTGTGGCGATCATGACAGTCAACGCCGAGGAATCCGGGGAACTGGCTCGAACGGCAGGAGTAGGCCCAATCCCTGACATTCGGATCTACAAGGGTGGCAAACAGCAGGAGAAGCTCGTGGGCTTGAGGCCTGAAGCGGATCTTGCCGTGATCCTGGAGCGCCTCCTCACCGAGTAAAACTCAGCGTCTTCTGAGCTCAGAACGGCAGTACGGGAACGGCCTCGGAGACGGCAACGGACTGCAGTGATGAGTGCGTCCTGTAGGCGAATATCTCTACGCCTTTTGCGGCCGCCTTCCGAAGCCCGTGGGCGTAGTCCGGGTCTATCTCCCGGGCCGGGCGGAAGCCCTGTCCATCCGAGCGTTGGACCACGTACAGCATGACGGCTCGATCACCCTTCGCCGTTGCCTTCCCCAACTCGTGAAGGTGTTTCAGGCCCCGCGCCGTCACTGCATCCGGGAAGCAATAGGCCCCATCCTCCCCCACGAGCGTCACGTTTTTGACCTCCACCAGGCAGCGCTCGCCCGGGCGTTCCAGCACCAGGTCAATTCGACAGCTCGGGGCGATTGTTTGCTCGCGCAGGAGCCTGTCATAGCCTGCCAGCTCAGGGATGTGTCCCGCGGTGATTCCTTCAGCCGCAACCCGGTTGGCCAGCAGCGTGTTGACGCAAATCCAGCACTGCCCGTTGTGCACGAGTTCCCAGGTGTAGGCAAGCTTGCGCTTGGGATTCGTTGCGGGACTCAGGGCGACCTTCCAGCCCGTTTCCGCACAGGTACTCATGCGGCCTGTGTTCGGGCAGTGGGCTGTCACCGTTTCACCACTGTCCAGTAACACGTCGGCGAAGAAACGCTTGTAGCGTCGGATGAGCGTTCCGGTGAGCAGTGGAGTTGGGAAGTCCATTGTGACTGCTGTCTCCTTGACGCGATGCCCTGGACAGTGGGGCTCCGTTGGGTTGAGTCCCACCCAAGAGGCAGGTAGGGTACACCTGGGGTAGACTCGGATTCACAGAGGAGAGTTGCAGTGACACCTCGCGAACGTGTGATGGCCGTACTCCGCGGAGAGCCTGTGGACAAGATTCCCTTCACCATCTACGAAGGGATGATCCCCCAGTGCTCGGTGGAACGACAGTTGCGTAACGACGGCCTGTGCATCGTGAACCGACAGCAACCCGTGTGTGGCGTCCGGACACCCGGGTGTCGCACAGAGACGCACACCTACGCTGAAGATGGTAAGCCGCGGGTCAAACGTGTGACGTACACCCCGGTCGGGGAGGTCTCTGAGGTCCGGGAGCCTGCCGGTTTCACCAGCTGGGCTGTCGAGAAGCTCTTCAAGGGACCCGAGGACTACAGCGTCCTCAAGCACATGGTGGCCTGCAGAGAGTACTTCGCTACTTACGACCGCTACGTAACTGCAGAGCAATGGATGGGGGAGGACGTGATCTTGCGGGGAGGCATCGGCCTCACGCCGCTGCATGAGATCATGATCTCCTGGATGGGGGTCGAGACATTTGCGTTTGAGTGGCTCGACCGGCGTGATGAGGTCCTTGAGCTCGAGCGGGTCATGCGTGAAAGTCGCCGAGGAGTCTACCCGATCCTGGCCGATTCGCCCATCACCCACGCCAATTACGGGGGAAACGAAGTGCCGGAGGTCATGGGCGTGCCCCGTTTCAAGGAATTCTGTGTGCCCTGCTATGAGGAGTGCGCAGAGCTCTTCCGTCCCAAAGGCAAGCTCCAAGGCACCCACCTGGACGGCAACAACCGCCCGTGGGCGGCGGCCGTGGCAGCTGCGCCTCTGGACTACATCGAGGCCTTCACACCGGCCCCCGACACCGACATGTCGCTGGCCGAAGCCTTGGACGCCTGGCCCGACAAGGTCCTCTGGATCAACTTCCCTTCATCGCTGCATCTTGCTTCGCTCGAGGTCATCCGCGAGACGACTCGGGACTTCGTGGCCCTCGGTCGTGAGACCAATCGTGTGATCATCGGTATTACCGAGGATATCCCCAAGGATCGCTGGCAGGAGAGTCTCCTCGCGATCTCCGAGGTCGTCGACGAAAACCCACTGTCCAAGAGCCTTTAGTGGGGAATGGCGTTGACTTAAGCCGTAAGACGACCCCTACGGCGTTGGCTCCGCCCTTCTCGCAAGCTCGGCTGTGCCGTGGGTGAGCAAGATTGGGCGGCGGAACGTGCATCCAGGAAGAGGTCGCCGGATGGCACCGCCTCCCACATTGAGGTCAAGCGCAGCCAACGTGGAGAGCGGCGGTCCCCGCCGTGGTCTCAACGCGTTCCGGATGCGGTTCCCCAGGAAGACAGCTCGGGCCACCCTCTCAGCGCCGCAGTTTCAGCACGATCACCTCGTGGAGGTCAAGTTCCGGGAGCACGACTCGCCCATCTCTGATCTCAAGTGTCTGCGTACTGCGCACGGTCCTGGCTGCCGCAACCGACCATCTGTTCACCGCAACGGTGATGCCTTGGACCGGTCGGTGCTTGTACAGCGGCCCGTCGTCTGCCGCGCTCAGCCGGGTCATCTGCCCATCGCTGGCCAGGTCCTGCGTGGTGGTGGGCGGCCGGTTCACGCCGCGGAATCCGCAGTCCTTCCCGTGCATGTAGAAGTACGATGCATTCAGCAGATGGACCCAGATCTCATCGTGGCGAGGGTTCCAGAATGCGTTGACCGCAACGTAGGGGGGCGCCGTGACACCAAATGGTGGCGTTGGGCGCTGCAAAGCGGCCAGGAGCGTCTTTCCCGGTCGCTGGTTGCGCTGCCGGCCAAACACCAGCCCTGGGTCCGTTTCCACGTAATCGACGCGTCCTTTGCCCGCTACCGTCGACTTCTGCGCTGTCCAGTCCCTGAAGGCATGCCTCTGCCGCGCTTCTCCCCACTCATCGAACTGTCCCGTGCTTCCGGTCAAGACCAGATGGCCACCATCGTTCACCCAATCTCTGATTGTGTCGGCCTGGGGATCGGACACACAAGCCATGTTCGGCAGAACAAGTGCTTCGTAGCCTTTCAGGTCGTCTCTTCCGAGTTGGTTGTCGAAAACGAATTCGAATGGCATGTGGTTCTCCGTCAACAGGAGCCAGGTGCCGAGAATCGCGTCCCGGTAGTCGATCAGGTTGTCTGTTCCGGGAAGGTGTCCCCAGAAGTCGTGTGTGTTCTGGGAAAGGACAACCCCGGTGTGCCGTATCTGTTCCTTGCTGAAGTAGGCTTCCACGTCGGCCAGCAGGTCGTTTCCCTTGCGGATGACCTGTGGATGGCGCCGGCTCCGCCAGGGAATCGTGCCATAGGTTGGTCCGGCCAGCACGAACAGGTTCATGTTGCGTTCGTAGCGCTCCTCATCAGCTGCGGACCCCGCAAAGCTGAAGCTGGGATCACCCGTCCGCCACATATCCGAGTGGTCGGGGTTCAGGTCATGGGTGAGGCGGCCCTTGTACCCCAACATGACCCAGCGCAGGTTGTCGCTGCCGGAGTAGGCATGCTGCGATACCCCGTAGGCTGATGTCTTCCACAGCGGGATTCCGGTCTGCCAGTCCTTGGTCCCGAAGGGCCACATGTTGTAGTTGAAGGTCACCGACATTCCTGGGCTTTCCGAGCGGATTTCGTCTGCGAAGTGGGTCGCCGTGGCAATCAGTTTTTCATTGCGCCAGCGCACCCATTTCTTGAAGGTCAGATCGGTCCAGTCAACCTGTTTGGGGAGGTCGAGCCCATAGTCTCTGCGGAATTGATCACGGCAGAATGCGCAGACGCAGCCCGGCTGCAGCGGGTGGGGGGCTCCACCCAGGTAGACGCCGTCAAACCACATGGCATCGACGCCCTGGCGCACGACTTCTTTCATGAATTCTGCGTGGTGCTGGATGTAGGGCGAGGAGAGCAGGCACATCCCCACTCTCGGCGGGTACTCCCGGGCCGGATTTTTGATGTACTCCATCGCCCACTGCGGGAACCGTTTGGCGATCTGGAAGTCCTCCACCCGCCGCGTGTCCTGAATGTTGAAGCAGTTCCAGCAGGTCAGTCGGATACCGTGTTTGTGTGCCTCTTTGAGCACGGCCGGGAGCCATTCCGGGTCCATCTTGGGGTGGATGGGGAGCCGGTCGGTGGGGAAGAGGGCCCAACCGGTCCCGAACATTGACCCGACCGTGCTGACATTGCACCGTGTCTCTACCAGGTACTGTATGTACTGCTCGGGATCAGCCGATGCGGGGCGTGCTTCCACGCCACGTATGCGCATCGGCATCGGTCGACTCGCGTCCTCCATGGGCAGGCTTCCTTTGTTTAATGTGTGTTGCGTCGATGTGTAACGCTTCAGACCCGACGCATACGCACGCTGTGCCTCGTCTGCTGTCACAGCCCGGTTGTGTATGCGGACCCTTCCCATCAACCCCCTGAACGGTGCATAGTGCCCACCGAGCATGATGTTGCCTGCGATCTGCAGGGCAGGCAGGTGCATTGAGGACAGGGAACTCGTCCCGGCGGGCTCACCATTCAGGACGAACGCAACCTGGCGTTTCCGTGGGGCAACCGAGACGACGACGTGGTTCCACTCCCCGACTGTCAGGCGGGCGTTGCCCTGCGAGCGGTACCAGCGATTGCGCCCGCGGTTACTGAGGATCAGAGCGATCTCTCCGGCCGAAGTCGAGTGCAGCGCCCAGAGGCTCATCTGCCTGCGCCGGCCTACTCGGCGTTCGACAATCCTCCGGTCCAGCTGTTCGGGGGCGATCCAGGCCTCGACGGCAAAGGGGAGTTCCCCCAACGTCAGCGCCGGCGTGTCCGGTAGGCTGACGCCATGGAAGCCATTCATGCGCAAGGCCTCGCCAAACGCACCTTTGACCCAGTGCGCGAAGATGCCTCCATGGTTTCCGTTCCCGGACCGGTCCCGGGCTTCTGTTCCCATTCCTTCGTCGAGCGGGAGATCGGCCAGCACGTCCTCGTTCGTCAGCGGGAGACGATCAGCCGTTGCCGCAAGCTCGATGTTGTCGATGAGGAAGACCGCCTCCTGTTGGCTCATCCCAGTGACACCAAACCAGGTGCAGACTCCGAATTCCCCCGACTCAAACGGGATCCCGCTTCCCGTGATGGTCTTGCCCTCGTACGGCTTCAGGGCGACATCAAACGTGTTGGCGCTTCCAGGCCCATGGCGGAACGTGATATCGAGGTGCATCCACTGACCCAGCGGGATGCGGCCGATCTCCCGCGTTCCGGCGATGACGGTACCCTTGGGGTCGATTTGTACCTGGGGCCCGGTCAGGAAGTGCTTGCGGTTGCTCCAATCCCGGAACTCGAATTTCAGCAGGGCGGGGGTTGATTGGTCGTTGAGCACATCACAGGCAAAGTGGACCTCCCCCGGACGTGGCTTTAACTCCACGCAGATGTGTGGTTTCCAGGGCGTCACGTTTGCTGCATCCCGGAACTCGACGGCGTGCTTCCCGGAGGCGGCAAGCCGATCGGTGATGCGGGCCGTAGCTGCTCCTTCCTCGATGACCAACCCAAACGCTGGACGTTCGCCGGCCTTCCCACTCTCGAAGTCGTCGATGATCAGGTCGGCACGGACAGGACACACCAGGCCCAGCACCCCCAGCACAGAGACTCGAAGCGCCGCGTGAGCGATTGCCTGGATTCGTTCGGTTCTCATGTGTGTTCTCCGAGATTCTGTTGCGGTGCTCGGCATTGGGAGCGCCCCCCGTCCGCGTGGACGGAACGGCTTCTCTTGCCCCGTCCCAAGTACGTGGGGCAGGCCAGTCCGTGCCATGCTTCGGGCAACAGAGGCGAATGGGCAGAAACGCACACTCATTTTGCCTCTTTCTGAACCCGTTTGCACAGGTGCTCCTGACCCCCTAAACTTACACGTTATGTGGTTTGGAGGCGAGGCTGTCACCTGTTCCGGCTGAGACGTTAGGCGTGATTCTGGGCTGAACTCATTAGCGTGGGCCCAGGCATTTCGCGTTGTGCCATTGCCGGCTGGCGAGGGCATCTTCCCGATAGTCGTCAGTGAGGGAGACTTCAGGAGATGGCGATGCGCAAGCTGTGTGTTGTTTTGGTAGCCATGGGCATGTGCGGCTGGGTGGCGGGACAGCCGATCATGGGAGCATCACCGAACTCGGTTGGCTCAGGTGCTCGCGCTATGGGGCAGGCGAATGCTTTCATCGGTGTTGCTGACGATGCAACGGCTGCGTCCTGGAATCCGGGGGGCTTGCCGCAAATCGAGAAGCCCGAACTCTCTCTCGCGGTGGAAGGGCTCTACCGGCGTTCAGATCTGTCATCCGGGAGCCACCCCGAGGCGAATAATACGCACAGCTTCGGCTTGGAAGATCTCAACTATCTCAGCTTGGTCTGTCCGTTTCAGTGGCGCGAGAAGAACGCCGTGGCTTCGCTGAACTACCTGAAGCAGTACCGTTTAGAGCTGGATACACGCTTTAATTACGCCACAGGATTGATCACTCCCTTTGCCACGATTGACGTTCTTGAGAGGTACTCGTTTGCTCAGCACGGGAGCTTCACGTCACTCGGACCTGCGTTCGGCATCGAGGTCTCGGACAAGCTGTCTCTCGGGCTGGCGTTCAATATCTGGAACCACGGTCTCACCGGCGCCAGCGAGTACCGGAATGAGACGGACTCGATCAGCACAGTGACCATCACTCCGACGCTTTTTCCTCTCCCCCCAGGGACATCAGTCACAGCCAACTCGTCTACGGATACCTACACGGTCACGGATGGGTACTCACTTGTGCTTGGCGGCCTCTATCGTTTCTCGAAGGAGTGGACCGTCGGCGCCGTGATCAAACCCGGTCACACGCTGTACCTGGATTTTGATCGGAGATTCACGTCCCACGTCCTTTCCCCCGCAGGCTCCCCAATCACTACTCACTGGGACTTTGACGTTGACCTTGAGATGCCCACCATCGCAGGGCTCGGGACGGCGTACCGGCCGTCAGACGCGCTCACTCTTTCGATGGACCTGACTTGGACGGATTGGTCCGAGTACATCGCCTATGACACCAACTTCAATGCTGAGATCAACCCGCTGTCAGGAGTGCGCCTGAATGCGGGAGGAGATACGTGTGACGACACCGTATCTTGTCGGTTTGGGGCGGAGTACCTGTTGATTCGCGATGACCATGTGATTCCGTTGCGCTGTGGCCTGGCTTACGACCCAGCTCCCGCGGTCGACGACGTGGATGACTACTACACCGCGAGTGTCGGTGTCGGACTACAGATAGGTCGGTTCATGGCGGACTTGGCCTACGAACTGCGCTGGGGAAAGGATGTGATCGGTGGTGGGATACGCGGTCTGAGTACCTCGGAGGACGTGCTTCAGCATCGGATTCTTCTGTCACTGATTCTCTATCTGTGACAGAGCATCGCGCCTGAGGAGGAGGATCGAAGGAAGGGAGGTGTCGGGTGAGGAGGAATGTGGATCAAGCGCCCCCCTCGCCAACAAGTGGAGGGGGATGCGCACGGCGCTGCCTGACGGCATCACCGTGCGCCTTTGGTCGCGACTATCAGCTGTCCGCGCACGTGCACGAGTCAACCGTCACGTGGATGGGCGTCCACCCACTCCCTACGGACACGGCTGGAGAACTCTCGGCGGATGCTGAGCAGCTTTTGCACGTGGCCTTTACCGTATAGCCATCGCCGCCAGCAACTTGCGTCCCAAACCCTTGGCCCTGTGGGGTACGAAGGCAGGTTGCCAACTTCCACCGTGCCGTTCTTCTTCACGTCAACCGTTGCTCCGGATGAGTTCAGCTTCAATGTCACCGTACCTGATACGCCTGGTATGTTCTGCTCCCTTCTCTGCGTTCCCGGTTTCTTCCTTCTCCACCAACACGCCCTGCACCAGCGGAGCGTGCACACAAATCGGCCTGTCTACGGCGCGGAGATTCCTACTTTTCCACCTACAAATACACAATCAGGGACAGCACTGCCCGGTGACGCATCCTGTCCTCGGACGTGGTCAGCCCGCGAATATTGGCGCTGACGTCGCGTCCACAGCGCAACTCGTAGGCCAGGTCGAGCATATACCGGCCCCGCTGGTAGCCCATGCCTACGCTGGCTGTGTAATACTCGTTGATTTCGTCCACTGCAGGCCCCGGGTCGTAGGCAAGGCCACAGCGCAATGGAACTACGGATTCGTCGCGGACCACCAGGTATTCCAGGCCGAAACGGCACGTGAAGGTGTCGTCGCACTCATCGTCACTCATGCTCTCAAGTGTCAGGGGGTTCCGGGGATTGTTCGCATAGAACCACCGGCTGTCATAGTACTCGTGCTGAGACCATTGCGTCCATGTCACATCGGTTGACAGGGTCAGTGTTTGGGAGGGTCGCCACGCCGCGCCCGCACCCGCGACCAAACGGGAACCGGAGCTTGTCGTCGTAGTCCTCGAATAGCAGTGTTGCCTGAAGGTCACGGTCGAAGTGCATAGTGTAAGCCGGCTTCAGTACAGCGCCGAACGTCCACTTCTTGGAGGCGCGATACAGCGCGCCGAGAACCACTGAATACCCTCTCTCCACTCGGTAGACGTTCTTGAAGACTGTGTCTTGTGGGGCCCACCAAGTGCCAGTCGTCGGGTCTCCCTGAAGGCTTGTTATGTACACATCCCTGTCGAACCTGCTTGCGCCGGTCACGTCGTGGTTCCACACGTTGAGGGTGAGACCGACGGCAAGTCGATTGGTAATGTCGAGACCGAATGCAGGCGAGAGAGACGTCAGCTCCCCGTCCTGCTCCATGCGGAGTTCGTTAACCCACTGCCACGGTGGGGGCATCCAGGGATGTGGCTCTTCGGTGCGGAAGCTCAGGTCCCTGCCGTAGCGGTATTGCTTCAGGTAGTTGAGGGACACGACCATGTTCCGGCCCATGGCCTGGAACGGATAGACAATACTGAGGTAGTTCAGGTCAGCGAGCTCGAAATCGTGCGTATTTGAGGACTCCGGATGACCCGATATGCTCATGTTGGCGCGTTCGTAGAGGCCTTCCACTGCCAGGGAGAGTTCGTGCTTCTCGAGTTGCGACAGCCCGCCCGGGTTCCAGGATGCGGCAGTCGCGTCATCCGCGATCGCAATGAATGCATTGCCCTGTCCCATGGCTCGCGCACCCGACCCGACTGGTGTCGGGGATGCGGAAAGGTCGAAATCCTAGGCCATCACCGACCCCGGAACACAGAATGCTACGCAGAATGCCAGCAGACGGTATTTCTTCAATGTGCGCCTCCTCAGTTCACTCAACTCGTCCGGCTACCACACACAGGAGATGGAGCCCAGCCCACAGAGGGGGACTTCATCATCTCCTCCTGCTGTTCCCTCCACCTCCCGTGGCTTACACGCCAATACTGACCGTTCGCGCGACATACTGACACGGGACAGGTCTCTGCCGCCAGCAGCTGTCACGTGATCTGATCGGTTCGTGGGGACTCCCATCCAGCACTCGCGTGCCGATATTAGTGGCTGTCGCAGGCGAATGCAAGCCAGACCCCGTCCAGAAAGGTATCACGGCCGCGCGTGAGTTCATTTTGAGGCGGCGTGGGGGTCGAACAGGGCGTTTCTGCTATGGCTCCAGGGCAGCGGGATCGCTTAAGGTTGTGCGCAGCTGGGTTCGGAGCCGCCTGTCCGGTCGTTCTATGACCCCTCGTCGAGGGGCAGTGTCCCGCTTGGCCCTGAAGCTCCCTGTTCACCCTTCAGGAACACCATGGGCACGTTGCCGACCTGGACGATATCCCCATCGCAGAGAAAGCGACTTGTGACACGTTCCCCGTTGACGTACAGCCCATTGGTGGAATCGTTGTCCTCAATCAGCCACTGGCCGTCTATCGGACGGAGGGAGCAGTGTTTGCGTGAGATAAACTGTCCGGTCAGACAGATCGCGTTCTTGGGCGCTGTCCCGACTGTGGTGGCGCTGGTGAGGGCGAAGGCACCCGGGGCGTGAGCGGGGTCGGCGATTTGCAGTGACGTCACGCTCTTGAACTGTGTGTCCGGGGAAAACGCCCGGCGCAACACATCCAGCCTCTGTCTGAGGGAATCCGGCGGTCCGCTCATGGCCGAGGTCTCGGCGAACGTTGCTTCCCGCAGCGCATCTTCCAAGGGATCATCGGGCATACCTATTCTCCCAGTTCGCTTTTCAGGGCCTCGACGTGCTTGCGCAGAAGCTTCATGACGCGATTCCGGTGCTGATAGATGACGTTGGGGGGAAGCCCGGTCCGGGCCTGCACCTCGGAGATCGCCACCCCTTCGACAACGTAAAGCTGGAATGACTCGAACGTCGTCGGCTGCACGCGGTTCTTGACCTGCTCCAGCGCCCGGCGCAGCAGATTGGTGTCCCAGAGCCGATCCCACTCCGCGCCTGGGTCCGGCTTCTCGTCTGGCTCTTCGGTAAGTGGGATTGCGCCTCCTTCGACGCGCTGACTCAGCCTTTCCCGAGCGGCCTTTCGCCGGAACGCATCCTTGATCCGCGCATCCACGACCTTCAGAAGGAAGGAACGGAAACTGCCGAGAGCGGGTTCGTAAGAGAATCCGGGGAAGGTGCGCAGGAGGCGGACCATGGTCTCCTGGAGTACATCAGCGGCGTCGTCAGGGGTGCACCCTCGGCGGCAGGCAAAGCTGAGGATGAGGGGGGAGTAGAGCCTGTAGAAGTCGTCCCATGCGTCCTCGTTACCAACATCTCTCAGGCGCACGAGCAGGCTGGCGGATGTGGCAGATTCCATTCCGGTGACTCCAGACGGCCCCGTTTCGGCTAACGAAGGACGGCTATATCGCCCTTTCGGAGTGCCTTCTGCCCCTCAGGCGGGAGGATCTCCAAGGCACAGCTCCTGTCCTTGACCGTCGTTACTCTGCCATGAATCCACCTTTTCTGCGAGGTCTTAGGATCAGCAAACTCCGGCTCAGCATGGTCCCCGGGGATGAAAAGGAACTCCATTCCCGGAGCAATTTGGTCCCTGGTCCCCAGAGACAGGGCGACGCTTTTCCGGGAGACGCGGCTGATCGGTGTGGACACACGAGGCAGCAGTTGGTGCAGTTTTCCCACCAGTCCGAGCGCCTGGTGACGAACGTGATGCTCCTCATTGCCCACAAAATGGATGTCGGTGATCACCACGACTTCCGAGGTGGCCACATCCACCAGCTCGACCAGCAGTTCACTGTTGTCCTTGCCGGCCCAGGAGAAGAGGCGTCCTCTGAGCAACCAGTCAGCTGCCTTCAGCCTGCCGGCGGATACGGCCGCCCGGTAGTCGGCCAAGGGCGTTTGGCTGAGTTTGAGCTCGAGAAGCAGGCGCTCCAGAACCCTGGGAGACCGATCGACGACGTTCAGTCGGCGGGGCGATTCCACCAGTTTCTCAAGGATCGGGCCGGCCAGGTCAACCGTCTGCATGGCCGGAACGTGGTCCTTCTGTATGGGCAGAAACTCGACGGTCATACGGAGGTCTTCGCGCCACAGGCAATTCACTTTGCGAGTGATGGTTGCCTCTCGGGTCCGGACGTTACCGTCGAGATCCGTGACCTGAATGCGGATCGTGTTATCTCCCGGGGCCAGGGCCAGTGTATGGGTCACACGGTGGATCATGCACTGCGCACTCCGCAGTGACTGCTGTTCATGCCACGCTCCCATCTTTATCGAGACGGAGTCAATCATCCCCTCGTCCTGCACCTCCAGGTCAAGCACATAGTGCTCCGTGGTGACCGTACAGCCGTCTGCCAGGTCCGGGAACAGCTGGAGCCTGGGCGGCGCGGAATCTGGGCGCTTCACTCCCTTGGTTGAGGCGGCCCCGGAAGCCTCGGCCGTCATGAACAGCGGCATAGTGCTGACCGGGGCCATGGCCAACTGGCGCGTCGGATGGCATTGCCGGGGATCCAGGGAGGCCTTCAGCAAATCGCCGGTTCGTCGGCGCCAGTTGGTCTTGTTTCCTGCCCTATCGATCGCGGTGACGACGATCTCTCTACGCCCTGTCACCGGCACGGCCCGCGTCATCGTGAGGGAGTCGGGAGGCAATACGACCCGCCTCCCGTTGATGGTGACGGCCATCAGACCGACCTCGTCGCTGACGGTGAGCAGGATATTCTGCTTTGGGGCGGTCGGGTCTTTCGCCACAGAGATGCTCGGGCCGGCCAGGTCGACAACGACGGATCTGCTCCAGGTCGCTTGGTTGCCGGCCAAATCCTGTGCGGTCACGAGGACCTCCTGTTGTCCGGGGGAGAGCACAGTCCGGTGTTTGATCTCCACGCTGCGCCGGGCGAGCTCAATGAAGAGGGGGTGACCGTTTGCGGTGACCGATGAAACGTAGTCGGGACTTGTCGCCTTTCCGTCGAGGTCGACATAGGCCTTGTTGGTGAAGACCGTGCCTTCCGGGACGGCAAAATCGAGCCGAATTCGCCCCGGGCGCACGTCTGTCTGTTGCTTGCGCAACCGTGCCTGGCGGACTCGATTGAGGTAGAAACTCGCTCGGGAAGACGGGAGCATTTTCAGGGAGACCAGCAGCTCGGCTTCGGCTTCGCTGAGGCGCCCCTGGTAGTAGAGACAGACGCCAAGTTCACGGTGCGGGAAGTAGTTGTCGAGGAAGTGAAGTCCATACGTCTTGGCTCGCCGCTTCTCGGTGTTTTCCGGGAAGATGGCTCCCTTACGCTTGCCCATTGCCGTCTCGAGATCGCGGATCGCACTGTCCCACTCGTTCCGCCGTGAGAACTCGATGCCCCGGGCATAGAAATTCCACCACGTTGATCGGGGCAGGGCGGGCGCGGTGGACGAGCGAGGGATGCGCCGACACGACAGGGACAGGCAGAGAGCCAACCCCAGGATCGCTCCGAGAGTGGCGTGTCTTTGGCGTGTCATTTTCCTCGTTCCCCAATTGGTTCGTGGCGCGTCAGTCTGAGTTCCGCCGCCGCCGGATGCGCCCGGGCGGGGCGGACCGATGCCATCAACTTTGTCTTGCCACTGCACTGGCGCAGAGGTCGCCGGATGGCACCGCCTCCCACATTGTGCGCTTTGCCAACGTGGGGGGGCCGTTTCGCCGCGCCGCGCCTCCCACATTGTACGCTTCCCTAGAGTGGGAGGGGCCGTTTCGACGCGTCCCACAGCTGTGGGACTTGCTCAAGGCCCTGAGCCTGGTCGAAGGGCTGCCGTGCCGCGACCGTCTCCAAAGAAAGTCAATAGCGTTGGGGGACGGCCCATTCCGCCCGTGCTACCGGAGGGGCGCCATCACGAGCATGCCCTGGACCAACGCCGGGGCGGGTTCCCCCTCGGCCTGTGCCGTTGCTGTGAACGGACTCACATCAACAACCCGGAGTCGGGCGATGGGGGGGCGTCGGGCGAGGGCTTTGCTCCTCGGGTTGGCCTCCGGTGGGTAGACGTCCAGAACGGCCCCCTCACGCAACCCATGGTAGCTGCCGACATCAATGTTGCAGTCCTTCTTGGACACGGTCGCGATCCGTGCCTGGATCGGGTACGCTGTGCGCACCTTCTCAAGCAGTTCATCGACGATCGCGGTGACAAAGCCCGCGTCGTCCTGATCCGCCTGCTGTTCAGCCGAGATGACCGCCACGATCTCAGATGTGGCAACATCCACCAGGCGCAGTTTCATGCGCGCCCGTTCCCGTTCGCGGTAGGTGGCCTGCACGAGTACAGAGGCGGGGAACAGTCTCCCGAGGCGCACTCGTGCATCGCCGGCTGCCAACTCCGAGGCAGACACTTTGTGCTCGCGGAGAATGTGCTCGAATGCGTCGCGATTGACCACCGGGAGGGCACGTCGGCGCTGGACTTCGTCAGCGATCTCCTGGGCAAGGCGCTGTTCTTCCCCCAGCCGCTTGGGGAGTGGTGTCTCGTTCTCCGCGGGCGGGAACGTCAGGATTGTCGGACGGCTGCTCCAGGCATCCATGCTCCCGCGCCTGGCGGCGACGGCCTTGCTCACGTCGTCCAGCATTGCCATGGTACGTTGCGTTACATTCGAGGTCGTTTCCTCCGCAAGGCGCTTGAGTTTGCGATTGAGATAGAGGGCCATTTCATCCTTCGGATCGATCTGCAGAGCAATCTGCAGCGGCTCGGCCGCGTCCGCCGTCTTGCCCGCGTTCATCAGGGACACCGCGTAGTTGGTATGAAGCATGGGTGGTGGGCTCCCAACCCCTGTCCGTCCCTTCAGCGCCTGGGCATAGACGGCGCTGGCCTTGTCGTATTTTCCTTCGGCGGCGAAGAGTTTGGCCAGCGAGTCGAAAACGCCGAAACGCTGGAAGTCGAAGAGCGCTGCTTCCTGCACGGCTTCCGTGAGGGCAAGGGCCGCATCGTCCGGGTCTCGTCTGCGCAGCAGCAGCATTCCCTTTGTGTGCAGGAAGGGAAGGCGGTACTTGGCCTTGTTTTCCCACTCGATCACCAGCTGTTCAGCCCGTTCCAGGTCACCCCGGTCAAGTGCTTCCAACGCTTCCAGGTGTTGGGCGCACTCCAAGCCTTCCGGCAGCCTGGCCAGATGTTCCCGGGCATGTGCAACACCCGCGGGATTACGTTCCTGGAGGTGACTGAGCCCGAGTCCGTAGAAGGCCCGAATGTCTCCTGGCGATCGGTCGGTGATCGGTTCCAGCACCGCGATGGCCTGGGCGGAGTCGCCACTGCAGAGGTGTTGTTCAGCGAGGGCCAACTGGTCGTCGCGGCTTTGCGGAAGCAGTTGTGTGACTCCCGCTACGGCGACCACAAACAGAACGGCGGCCAGAACTGTGGCATTGCGCCTCCAGAAGGGCAGGGATGCCCGTTCCAAATCCGCCAGGAGCGAAGCTGCATTCTGGTACCTCGCTTCTGGATCACGGGCACACATCCGCAGGATAATCTGAGCGACTCGACCAGGGATCTTGGGATTGACGTCCCGTGGGTCGCCAATCTCTTCGTTGACATGTTTGTGCAGGAATTCCCGGATGGTCGATCCCGCGAACGGTACTTTGCCCGTCACCATTTGGTAGAAGGTTATGCCCAACGCGTAGATATCCGACCGGGTGTCCATGCTCTGTGGGTCGTTGATCTGTTCCGGGGACATATACGCCGGGGATCCTGAGACGGAGCGTCCGGCCGCGTGCGGAGGGTCCTCGAAGTCAAAGGTGGTCTGCTGGTCGAATTCCCGGGCAAGGCCCAAGTCGGCGAGCTTAGGTTCCGAACTCCGCGTCAGCAGAACATTCGTCGGCTTGATGTCACCATGGACAATGCTCAGGCCTTCTGCGGCGTCCAGTGCCCGGGCCAAGGACCTAGCCATCCTAAGCGCCTGGGGCACGGGAAGCTTCCGGTCTGGCAAGGAGCGCAACAGATCCCGTAAGTTCCCTCCCTCAACGTACTCCTGGACCATGAAGTACGTCCCGCAGTCTTGGTCGGCATCATATATCCGGACGATATTCGGATGGTTGAGCTGCGACGCCAGGCGCGCTTCACGCACGAAACGACTCACGTATGTAGGTTTGCCTGCATAGCGCTTCTTTATGAGCTTGATGGCGACCGGTATATCGAGATTCGGATGGGAGCCCAAGTACACGCTCCCCATCCCACCATGAGCAAGGAAGCGGGTAATGGGGTACTTGTCGATCTTGTCAGGAACCGTTTCATCGGGTGGCGGCACGCAGAGGGCGCCAGGAATGAGATTTCGGGCGACGGAGCTCTCCATCTCGTCAAGCGCCGCTTCCTGAGTCTCCTCAGCCGGATCATACATAGCCATGATTTATACCCCTCCCGAGGGTTTGGCACTGCGTCCGGACTGGTCCGGCGCCCAGATAACCTATCGCGCTGCGACTGCCCCCGCCATCTTAGCGCCATTCACCACCAGTGACTTGGCCCCCTGTCCACAGCGCATCCGTACCGTTGACTTCAGAGGAGACTCCGCACGTCGCTTTCGTTTCTTACGCGGTTCCCGGTAAAATGCTGTCAACAGTGCCAAAGGGATGGGCGGATTCGTCCTTCGGGCTACGGACAGGGCGGCATTACTTCGACGCGCAGGACGCGCCAGCCGGCCGGCGGGACGGACACCGTTCGTTTGGCGTTGGCGGACACGATGCCGAGATCCTCGCCCGATTCAGCGTCTGTGATTCTGAACGGCCGTTGAGCGGTGAGGACCACATCGTCTGTTTCCGTGCGCAACCAGTTGGCGGCCATGAGCAGCAGGTCCTTGCCGACACAGTGCAGAGCGCTGACCGAGTGCTGTGCGGAGACCGCAACCGGTCCCGGTGACAGGCTGCGAATCAGGGGCAGGAGATGCTCTTCCGCGTTCTCGTAGTGCAGATCAAGGTTACTGCTCTGCCGATACCCGTCGCGAATGCAGCGGTGCCAGAAGGTGACATCGTGCGCAGGGCGCGTTGCACCCGGGATGTCCACGGTCTCTCCCAAAGCGACAACGGCGGTGCCCGAAGCCATCGCGGTCTCAAGCGCATCCGCGGCGGCCTGGGAAACAAAGCGGATGGATGGCAAAATCAAGACGTCGAGGTCGGCTGCCGCGGCTGCCGGCAGATCCGATTCCATAATGATGCGGTGCCAAACACCGCCTCTTCGGAGGGCCCAGGCGGTCGCCTCAACACTGTGCAGATGCTGCCAGCGTTCACTCAGGTTCTCGCGCCAGGGCTGCTCAAGGACTTCGGTCGTTGTGGAGTAGAGAAGCCCCACTCGGGCAGGGAATGGCGTGCGTGAGGCGAGCAGGGACTCGATCGGCCGTATTTCCTCGTAAACCCTGGCCATTGCCGCGAAGCCGTCAGGGTGATAGCCCGTGTATGCCCCGGAGGCCCAGTAGCACATTCGCTGGGCTCCCTCGACCACCGTGATCCGGATCATCTGCTCGATTTCGGCCGGGCTCATCATCTGCATCCGGGAGGTGTGTTGAATGAATGGGCCTTCATTGCAGAGAACCAGCTTGGGGGAGTCTGCGGTGAAGTGGGCCCCGATACCCCACGGTTGAAGGCCTTCTTCGTCGCCCTCAGGGAGCCGCGGGAGTGGGAAGCTCTGGTAGAGGTGCCAGTCACGGACCTGCATCCGCTCAATGCGCTGGAGCAGCGCTGACGCGGAAAGGGCGAGCTCTTCACGAGGGAGATTGGCGTTCAGAAGGCGCCCATAGAAAAAGGAGTCGGACGGGATGGTCAACATCATCGCGTCGTCCGACACCTCGCGGACGGCGCTCGACTGCGTGCGGATATAGCGCTCATGGGACTGACGCTGGAATGCGTCCCAACGCAGCTCAGTTGCGTCGTCCGGAACGATTCCCGTACCTTCTCTGACCGCAAACGTCGGGGGCGTATCCCCAAAGATCTCTCGACAGTGATCGCAGTAACAGGCATCGACGCGGGTGCCCCAGCCGTCGTCGAACACAAAGCCGCCAAAGACACTGAAGGCACTGTAGGCTTTGGTCTGGGCAGTAATCCGGTCGTGCATCCAGCTGTGGAACCGATCGCTACGGAGGCAAGCCATCGCGAGAGGGCGTCCACTCACGTCCACGGCCTCCGTCCCTTCGGGCGGATGGGCGTAGTAGTTGCTCATGATCAGGACGCGGACGTTCGTGGTGCCATAGATCGCCTGCAGGGCTTCCCAACGTGCCTGCTGCGCGTCCGAGAGCACAGGGCGTCCTTCGCTGTCCGCTGCCAGCGACAGGGCGCCTGACGTGTAGACATAGTCGATGCCGGCTGCCTCCAGCCATTCGGCGGGGATCGGCCGAGCAGGATCAACCAGTGTGACGGCTTGGAACATGGCGTTGTCTACCCCGGGTAGTCTCCGAAGGCTTCCTGCGGTGTCTCGGCTATAACGGTTGGGTTGTAGAGGGCATCGTCTGCGCTGACCACTTTCCCTGACGGCATGAGGAATGCGTTCGGCGTTCCCGGGGCCACGTTTTGCCTATGCTCCTCTGCGAGGCCGCCGTCACGCTGTTTCCATTCCTGGGCTGCTGCGTTGAAGTCGATGCTCTGCGCGGCCCAGTCAGCGAGGAACGCCGCTGCGTCCCGTGCGTCTCCGATGAGTTCATGCTGCAGCAAGTTTGTCTGCTCACCGGGGTCGCCGTCGAGATCGAACATCAACGGCTCTGCCTCCCGGAAGATGACGTACTTGAACTGGCGCCAACGCACGGAGCGGAATTCTGTCCCTTTGCCCCAGCGCGGGGTAAGTCCATCGCAGAAGACGGGGCGGTCCTCCGGTTCCTCTCCCGAACAGACCGATGGGCTCAAATCAACCCCCTGAAGGGTGTCCGGGGCCTCTATCCCCACTAAGCCACAGCAGGTTGGGAACAGGTCCAGCTGTGGAACAGGTGTCCGACAGCGGTAAGCCGGCACTTCGCCTGTTCGTTGTTCGGGCAAAGAGACGATGAACGGGACGCGCGTGCAGGCTTCATACCAGCCGTTTTTCCACCAGACCCCGTGTTCGCCGGCCATCTCCCCATGGTCCGTGGTGTAGACGATAATCGTGTTGTCCAGAAGACCATCAGTCTCAAGACGAAGCAGGAGGTCTCCGATCACCTGATCCAGGTACGTAACGCAGGCGAAATAGGCGGCTCGGGCACGCATCGTTTCATCATGGTCGACATCATCGGCTTTGAACCCCTTCCGCATGCCCACGCTCATCGGATGGTCATAGGCCTCCCCGGAAGCGGGAACACGGGGTTCGGTCACGCCGTTCGGCCAGTAGCGGTCCAGGTGACGCTTCGGGGCGGTCAGAGGGAAGTGTGGACGCGAGAACGAGGCACACAGGAACCAGGGCTGTTCCGGATTTGCGTGCGTGTGTTCGCGCAGGAAGGCCACCGTTTCATGGGCGACGACATTGTCCTGAATCGCACTTTCCGGGATGCCGGTGACGCCGGCTCCGCTCGTACGCACGCGCATGGTGTTGCGGTTCTCATCCTCCAGCGGCTCCCACTGGTGTCCGCAGACCCCGGTAAGGTCACCGTAGGGACGGTGTCTGAAACCGGCGAACTGCAGGTTGCCGCCGAAGTGCATTTTGCCGACCAGGCATGTCTCGTAGCCTGCGGCCGCAAAGGTCTTTGGGATTGTGGTCAGTTCCGGGCGCAGCACGGATTGGTTGGTCCACGCCCCACTTCGGCGTACCTCCAGGCCGCTCAGGATGCACATCCGTGATGGCGTGCAGAGGGGCATCTGGCAGTACGCATCGGTGAACACTGTTCCCAGCTCGGCCAAACGGTCGAACGTCGGTGTCTCGACCGGTTCACCACCGTCCTCTTCGGGAACGTGCCCCATGCAGCGGAAACTGTGTTCATCACTGAGCAGAAAGAGGACGTTCGGGTGGCGCTCGTCTGGCATATCAGGCATCTCCTTGATTACGGCATGAGAATGGCGAGGCCGGCTCGTCCTCCGATGGCCCGGGCCTCGCGCTCGGTGATCCAGAGGATTTCAGCTTGGCCGGTCCACGTGTCGGAGTAGGCGATCTCCTTCGTCTCGGGATTGTATCCCACAACCAGACGCATGTGGAGTGAACCGCGCTGCTTCTCGAGCGCCCGGGTCGTGCGGTTTGCGTCCTCCAGCAGTAGGCGCCAGCGCCTTCCCCCCGGGGCATCGCGTCCTTCATTCCGGGTCCGCACACCCGCCTCGAATGCCTCGATCACTTTGACGCTCCACAGCATCGGCAAGCCGCGGTCGATGTATTTTGACACGGTCTTGATGGTGGGCTCCGAGCCGATCCGGCGATAGCTGCGCCTGTTCTTGGTGGCGATGACCCGCATGGCGTGGTCCATGCCGTCCTCAGTCGTTCCCCCGCGCTTGTCCGTTCTTGCGAGGTCCGCAAGCTGGTGGCTGTCTACCGGGATGCCCATGTAGCGCAGAAGGCGCTCTCCCGAGGCCACGGCGCAGTACCCTTTGTCGCCCTGATCGACCAGAGGGATGTCCTGGATCAGGCGGTCGCCGCTTTCGGCCTGAAGGACCCGTTTCGGCAGCTGTTGTTTGAGCTTTCCGTCGTTCACGCGTTTGCCTCTCCCTCCTCCATCGGCCAGCTTCCGCGGAAGCACGCGCAGGATGAGAAACTCGTCCTTTTCCGCATCCAGAACCAGCGCGACATCCCGCCAGTCCCAACGCAGCGCGCGGCGTCTCCGGCTCTGCTTCATGTGCTCGTGTTCCGGCTTCCCAAAAACAGCGGTGAGGGTTTCAGTCAGGGCGTCGCGGGATCCCTCGAAGCGCCTGTCGAAGGCTTGCTTGAGTCGGCGTCGGAGGTTTGCCGATCCTTTCTTGATGGCGTTGTCGGCCCGCCCGGCATGGTTGTAGATGTCCAGCGCGAACTCGCGGACGTTCGTCTCCGAGTAGAAATCGCCCTTGTTGACGACATTGATTTCCACATGGTCAACGGTGCTGTCGAGGTCCGTGAACAGGCGCAGTTCAGCGATGGGGAGGTCCCCCATTCGTATGCTCTTGCCAGACCAGATGGGCCGGCGTTTGGTGTCTGACTGCCGGACCAGTCCCAGCCGCTCTGCTACTGGTTCAGACAGCTCGCCCAGAAGAGGATCCCGGGCGAACAGGGGGATTCCCAGGGCTCGGTTAACGACGTCCCAGTCTCCCGCCCGAACGGCACCGATGGCGATGAGAAGAAGGCATATGGTCGCTTTTGCTTTGGGCATGACGAGGGTTCCTTTGACCGCAGTGCCCGCGGAGCCGGATTTCCGCCGCGGTTTCCTACGGACTATGCCGCGGCAGGGTGCGCGACTCAAGGGCGTCCGGGTGACGAACGCAACGAAACGGTGGGCCGGAGCGCCCGGCGGACAGGCCTTCCGGGGAGGCCTGTAGAGCTTGAAAAGTGCTGAATCAGAGATACTTTTGTAGATTTTCCAGGAAGCATTCCGCACGCGTTTTGACGGACTTGCCAATCAGGATCGAGCATGGCTGACAACGAACTCCCCATCATCGCCATTGTTGGGCGCCCCAATGTGGGTAAATCCGCGCTTTTCAACCGTATCGTCGGGCGTCGGATTTCCATCGTGCACGAGCAAAGCGGGGTCACCCGGGATTCCATCGTGGCCCCCGTTCACCGCCTTGGGCACCATTGCCTGCTGGTTGACACCGGTGGCTTGGGCGTCCTCGTGAAGGAAAAGCGGGTTGACACGTTCGATGGTCTTATCCGTGACCAGGTCGCGGCCGTGGTCGAAGATGCGGACGTTGTCATCTGGGTTGTGGACTGCCATTGCGGGACAACTCCCTTGGACCATGAGATCGGTGATCTACTGCGGGCCTCCGAGTGCACGGTGGTGATGGCGGCCAACAAGGCCGACAACGATGCCTACAGGGAGTCAGCCGGAGCTGAATTTGCGGATCTCAGCGCCCCTGCCCTGATACCCACATCATGCACACAGAACTACGGCATTAGAGAGTTGATGGAGCGCTGTTTCGCCCTCCTGCCCGAAAGCGATGCGCAGCCCGCCGAACCGCCGGCGATGCAACTGGCTGTGGTCGGCCGACCGAATGTCGGGAAGTCTTCGCTTGTCAACTGCATTCTCGGTGAGGACCGGGTGATGGTCAGTGAGATCGCCGGGACGACCCGCGACGCTGTCGATGTGCCCTTCCGGTTCAGCCACGGGGATCATGACGTGCCGATGGCTCTGATTGACACCGCAGGCCTGCGCCGGCAACGCCAGGTGGACACCGTGGTTGAGTTCTTCAGCGCGACCCGGGCAGAAAGCGCCATTCGCCGAAGCGATGCCGTCCTCTTTGTCCTCGATGCTACGGCACCCGCCACCGCACAGGATCGACGAATTGCCCGTATGATCAACGATGCGAGAAAGCCTTGCATACTGATCGTTAACAAGTGGGATTTACTGTCAGGCCAGATGAAGCAGAAGGACCTGATCGCCCTCTTCCGTGATCGCTTGCGCTTTATGCAGCATGCGCCGATGGCGGTCATCTGTGCGTTGAGTGGGTACAGTCTCGACTCCGTGTTCGATCTTCTGGTCAGGTTGCGGGAGCAGATGCGGATCAAAGTCCCGACGTCCGTGGTCAACCGCTTCGTGCAGGATGTGCTGATGCGCAACCCGCCAAGCAGTACGGGAAACCGTATACTCAAGGTCATGTACGCGACCATGAAGGGCAACCCACCCCCGCGTTTCCTGCTCTTCGTCAACCACAAAGAAGCCTGTTCGGCCAACTACCTGCGTTTCCTGGAGAATCAGTTTCGGGAGGCCTTCTTTCCTGAGACCGGGCTGCCGATCGAGATTGAGCTGCGTGAACGGCGAACGGACAAGGAGAGCGAACACGGTGGGCGCCAGGCGATCGCCGGGGTAGTGCGTGAGAAGCGCAAGGTGCGCCAGGCAAACGCTCGGCATGAATCTCGCCGCAAAGGCTGGCGCAAGAAAAAGAAGAAGTAGCTGCCGCTGTGCGATGCCCCTCACACTGGACTGATTGCCGTGAGCACCCAGAACGCCAACGACTCGGACACGTCCGGAGAGGGATCCCTCTCACCCCATCCACCGTTTGTTCTCGCCTCTGCATCCCCGCGACGGCGACTGCTGCTACGTGAAGCCGGCCTCCGCCCTGTCATTGAGCCGGCCGATGTGGACGAGACGCAACATCCCGGGGAGGTACCCGCGGAGTATGTATTGCGGTTGGCCCGCCTGAAAGCCGGGTGCGTCAGCGAACGTCTGCCCGGGGCTGTCGTGCTTGGGGCCGACACCGTCGTGGTCCTCGGCCAGGAGGTCTACGGCAAGCCGTCCTCGGTGGCCGAGGCCCGGATCTTCCTCCGTCGGCTTTCGGGCCGAACGCATCACGTATTGACTGGAGTCTGCATTGTCCGCGGGGTGCCCGTTCACGAGGCGGCGTGGGTGTGCCGAACCGCAGTGCGCTTTGGGGAACTCACAGACGCGGAGATCGATACGTACTGTGGGTTGGTGAACACCCTCGACAAGGCTGGAGCCTATGCCATCCAGGAGCATGGTCACATGATCGTGGCCGCGATCGATGGACCCCGATCCAACGTGATCGGCCTGCCAACTGAAGAGGTCCTGAGTCGGCTGGCAGAGTTTGGGCTTGAGCTTCCCGGGTAGCCTGGTCGATATGCTTGACGCCTTCACGGGGGGCGATACATTCAGCCATCGGAGGCGCCAAACCAGCAGTGTTCCCGGTCAGATCGGGCGCTGCTTTGGTGAAGTGCCCCAATCCGGGGAGGCCAGCCCCTGCGTTTTTCTCTGCGCTTGACCTGCCGCCTGTTTCATGTCGGTGCAGTGGTTCCGGAGGCAATTTTGAGCAGACCACGCATTCTGTTCCTGCAAAGCAGCGGCGACTTGCCGACGTCGTTTGAGCGTCGGATCGAAGCCGGTGGCTATGTAGTTGAGATGCTGTCGCCTGCGGAAGTCGCGGCCCTTGAGCGTATTCCGGCTCGTGTGGATATCGTTGCGGTGGAACACAGTAGCGAAGGAGCGGATGGCCTGGTGGCCCTCAGTCGTCTGGCCGGCTCAGCGCCTTCCGTTCCGTTCATTTTCGTCGCCGAACCCGGGCAGGAGGAGGCAGCTGTTGAAGCTCTGCAGATGGGGGCAGTGGATTACCTGTTCCGGGATGCCGAATCGACCTACTTTGAACTTTTTCCCGCCGCCGTCAACCAGGCACTCCAGCGTCAACGCCTCCTGAACGAGAAGCGTGAAGCTGAGGCTGCGCTAAGGGAAAGCGAGGACCGCTACCGGACGGTCTTCGAGAGCTCTGCAGACGCGATCATGCTGCTGGATTCGCGGCACTTCCTGGACTGCAACAACGCGACACTCGTGCTCTTTGGGTACCCCGACCGTGAGAGTTTCGTCGGTTGCCATCCGGCTGATCTATCCCCTGAACTCCAGGCCGACGGAGCGGATTCCCGGACTGAGGCCGAAAAGCGGATTGCGCAGGCATTTGAGGATGGTTCGAATCGGTTCAAGTGGTTGCACCAGCGTCGGGACGGGGAGGTCTTCCACGCTGAGGTGTGGCTGACGGCTTTCCCCCTGAACCAACGACCCGTGCTCCAGGCGACGGTGCGAGATATCACTGAACAGGTCGAGGCGGAGGAGGCCATTCGGGAGGCCAACGAGTTCCTCAGTACGGTGATTGAGACGTGCGCGACCGCGATTTTTACCGTTGACGAGGGCCGCAAGGTCACCAGCGTCAATCGGGCATTCTGCGAGGCCACTGGGTATGACCCTGAAGATATCATCGGTAAGCCCTGTGACATCCTCGACAGCCACCCCTGCATAGCGGACTGCCATCTTTTCACCAAGTCGTCCTCGACACCTGTTAGCGGGGCACAGTGTGAGCTGCTCACCAAATCCGGTAGGAAGCTGAAGATCCTCAAGAACACAGCGCTGCTGACGGGGCCCAATGGGCGGATCACCGGCGGGGTGGAGTCGTTTGTCGACGTGACCGAGCTCAGTGAGGCGCGGGAAGCCACCGAAGCGGCCAATCGCAAGCTCAAGGAGGCCATGGCCAAAGCGAAGGAGTTGGCCCAGGAAGCGGAGTCCGCCAACTTGGCCAAATCGGCATTCCTGGCCAACATGAGCCACGAAATACGCACGCCCATGAACGGCATCATCGGCATGACCGATGTCTTGCTGAATATGTCTCTTTCCGCCAAGGAGCGGGACTACGTGGAGACCATTTCCCGTTCATCCGCCGCGCTCCTCTCGCTGATCAACGACATCCTCGACCTGTCTCGGATCGAGGCTGGGCGTTTGCCTCTCGAGGACAGGCCCCTGGATTTCCGGGAGGTCGTCGAGGGGGTAGGGCAGACGCTTGCCCTGCAGGCGCAGGAGAAGGGGGTTGAGATGATCGTCCGCTACGCTCCTTCAGCGCCCCGTGCCCTGTTGGGCGATGCCGGGCGCCTGCGGCAGATGGTCCTGAATCTTGCTGCCAACGGCGTGAAGTTCACCGAACAGGGCTATGTGGCCATCAATGTTGATGCCAGAAGTGTGACGGACACACAGGTTGCACTGTGCGTCTCGGTGACCGACACCGGCGTTGGGATCTCGGCAGAGCAGCAAGGCGTGATCTTCGAGAAGTTCTCACAGCTCAAGAGCCGCAAGCCGAACGCCGCCCAAGGCAGTGGACTTGGGCTGGCGATTGCACGGGAACTGGTCGAACTGATGGGAGGCGCGATCTCAGTGACAAGCCAGGTGGGGGAGGGCACGACCTTCGAAATCGTCGTTCCCCTGCAGCGTGATCCGGAAGAAGTCGCCGTGTTGCCGGAGCTCGGCGACCTGTCAGGCCTGCGGATTCTGTTGGTCGAGAACTGCGCCCTCCGCCGGGACGTTCTGGGGGAGCTAATCAGATCCTGGGGCGGGGACTGCACGTGTGCTTCAGACGTGGGATCGGCGTGGACCGTTCTGACCGCCGGACACCAGGCCGACCAGCCGTTTGATTTCGTTCTGGTTGACCAGGCGTTGCCGGACGGAGCAGGGCTGGCGCTCGGGCGACGGATCCAGAAGGCAGGAGGAGAGGACCCGCCTCGGCTGATCCTGTTCTCCGGGGTTAAGGGACGAGAAACGGCAGAAGAGATTAGAGATGCCGGTTTTGTCGCGTTCCTTGCGAAGCCTGTCCGGGCGTCGCAGTTGCGGACGACCCTGACCGCCCTGCTCGCTGGCGGCGCGGTGGCCGTGCCGGAAGAGAATGGCCTGTCCCGAGCAGAGGGAGGCCCGCCTTCGAGGGCATCGGTCTCGCACGCGCGGCTCGTGGTCCCCACCGATGTTGACGTCCATGTGCTGCTTGCGGAGGACAACCTGGCCAACCGTAAGGTAGCGCAGGTCGTCCTGGAGGGGATGGGGGTCCGGGTGGATGTGGCCATCAACGGCGAAGAGGCCGTTCGCCAGTTCCGGGAGCATACGTATGACATCGTCTTCATGGACTGTCAGATGCCGGTGATGGACGGCTTCGAGGCGACACGCCTCATGCGGACGTTCGAGCTGGCCGATCAGCACACCCCGATTGTTGCCCTCACTGCCCGGGCGATGCCCGAAGATCGCCAGGCTTGTCTGGACAGCGGAATGGACGAATATCTCCGCAAGCCGGTTGGCAAAGACGCGTTGTCCAATGTGATACAGCGTTTCTGCTTCGGAGCCGATACCGAGCCTCTCACGCTCCATGGCGAGGCGCCGGATGTCGTGTTGCGGCCCGAACAACTCCGTGATGTATCAAGCGACGATGCGGACGTCATCAGAGAGTTGGTTTCAGCGTTCTTCTCTGGGGCCGGTGGCTGGGTTGCCGCCCTCGATGTCGCCATTTCTTCCGAGGACTCCGAGCAGGTCTCCCGGAATGCGCACGCTCTGAAAGGTTCGGCAGCGAATCTCGGGGCTGGACGCCTCCAGCGGACCGCCCGATCCCTGGAGACGGCAGGTGATGCCGAAAACTGGGCTGCGGCTGCCGATGCTTTCGACGCTCTGCGTGAAGAGCTTGAGCACCTCAAGGATGAGCTTGCGCAACGTGGATGGCTTCCCTCTTGACCGCGACGGTGGCCCGATTCTTCCGGGCTTGGGCATTCACATACGGCGGTCATCCCTCCGCCAGGGACGCACTCACCCGGATCTTCTCCGAATCTCACATGGGAGCATACAGCGATGACCTCAGGCAAACTTGGGATTGGGCTCTACGGGACGAATGGGCACCAAGTGCAGGGACTCGTCAATGGGCATGCGGATGCCGAACTGGTGGCCGTGAGTGCGTTTGGGGGACGCCCCTTGCCGACACAGGCGGGAGATGTGCCGCGCTATCAGACGCTGGACGAACTCCTGGCTGACGACCGCGTTGATGTCGTCAGTCTCTGTTCCCCCCGTCGAGCGGACCAGGCGAGCGATGCGGTCAGGGCGATGCGGGCTGGGAAACACGCCTATGGGGAGAAACCGTCCGCGCTGACGGAGGCCGGGTTGGACGCGATCGTGGCAGCTTGCGAAGAGACCGGCTGTCAGTACCATGAGATGGGGGGAACGGGGTTTGAGCAACCGTACAACGCAGCTCGGGAGTGTGTCGCCTCGGGCGCGATCGGCGACGTTGTGCAGGTGCTGGCCCAGAAATGTTACCCCTGGGGTGACTGGCGGCCCGCTGACGAAGCGTTGGACGGGGGATTGGCCCTGCAGGTGGGCGTTTACCCCGTTCGATTCGTGGAAATCGTGGCAGGGGTGGCTGTCACCGACATGCAGATCCGGGAAACAACGTTCGGGAACGACCACCCCAACAGCGAGTGTCGTCGGGCTGTTTCCATGATCATGACGTTGGCCAATGGCGGCCTGGCCAGCGCCGTCTGCAACTACCTCAACCCCGCGAAACAGCTCGCATGGGGATACGAGATCGTTCGCATTTTCGGCACGCGCGGTATCGTGGAGACGGATGCTCTTCGTAAGTCTGCCCGCCTGCTGCGGGATGGGAAGGACCCCCTCGACCTGGATACGGAAGCCCCATGTCCGAGTTGGTTTGACCGGGTGATCGGCGCCTTTGTCGGTCGAGAACCCTTGCCGCTGAGCTTGGGTGAGGAACTCAGCGCAAGTCGCTGGACCATTCGAGCCAAGGCAGCTGTCTGATCGACTTCCGCAAACTGCCCGATCCCATCTATGATGTGCTGAACTGAAAGTCTGGGAAACCTGCCATGTTCATTGACACGCATACGCACTTCTACGATCCTCACCGTAGGGAGGGCGTTCCCTGGCCGCCCCAGTCTGACGACGTCCTGTACCGAACGGTGTTGCCGGATCACTACCGGGAGATAGCCGAGCCCTGCGGTGTGGTGGGAACGGTGGTTGTCGAGGCAAGTGGGTGGCTGGAGGACAACCAGTGGCTTCTGGAGCTTGCCGAGCGCGACCCGTTCATCGTGGGGGTTGTGGGCCATCTCGAACCGTGTTCGGAACACTTCCGCGAGTACCTTGCCCGGTTCTCATCCAACCCGTTGTTCCGGGGGATTCGTCTGGGGGGGACGTGGTTTGACGATGTGGACAGACCCGCCTTCATGGAGGATATGGAACGTCTGGCGGATGCCGGGCTTGGCCTTGATGTCCTTGGCAATGCGTCCCATGCTCCCGGCATCGCCACCGTTGCCGGGCGCTTGCCCTCGCTCCCCATTGTGGTCAATCATATGGGGTTGGTCAAGATTGACGGTGCGGAGCCGCCGACCGAGTGGGCCGAACGGATGGCCATGCTGGCGGCTGAACCGAATGTCTTCATGAAGGCATCCGCCGCGACCGAGCTTGCCGTGCCCACACCCGCTCCGGTGGAACCAGCGTTCTACGCACCGGTGTTTGAGGCGCTGTGGACGACGTTCGGGGAAGAACGCCTGATCTGGGGAAGCGACTGGCCCGTGTGTGAGCGAGCCACCCCCTTCGAGGCCGCGCTGCGTGTCGCGTTGACCTTTTTTCGAGGCAAAGGTCCGGAGGCGGTGTCACGGTGTTTCAGTACGAATGCGAGACGGGCCTACGGGTTGCCGGTTCGGTAGCCTCAACAGCTGGTCAGCGAGCCCCGAATACGGCTGTGCCGATGCGGACCATTGTGGCACCCTCGGCGATGGCGATCCGGTAGTCTCCAGACATCCCCATTGAGAGGTGAGGAAGCTGGCATTCACCCTCGACCACCAGCTTGTCACGCAGCTGACGAAGGCCCCCAAAGGCCTCCCTTAACAGCGCCTCTGAAGCTCCGAAAGGCGCCATCGTCATCAGGCCGGCGCAGGTGAGGTTACGGCATTCAGCCGCGGCATCCAGGATGGGGCGGACTTCAGCTGGATCAACGCCTGCCTTCGTGTCTTCTCCTGTGATATTGACCTGGATCAGGACATTCGGACAGGTCCCTTCCTCCCCGGCGATTCGGTCAATGCGTTTCAGGAGGGCAGGTGAGTCTACCGAATGGATCCAGTGGGCATGACGGCAGACGGGACGGACCTTGTTCTTCTGCAGGTGCCCGATCATGTGCCATTCGCAGTCGTCCGGCAGTTCACGAGCTTTGCGTTCGAGCTCCTGGGGGCGGTTCTCGCCAAAGGCCCGGTGTCCCGCGTCGTGAGCCTGCAGCACGATGTCTGTGCTGACTGTCTTTGAGACCGCGACCAGGCTTACAGCGTTCCCTGCTCGTCCGGCCTGCTCGGAATGGGCGGCGATGTCAGCGACGACACGGCCCAGTCTTTCGCCGACGGCGGTGGTCGACATCGCGTATCCTCCCGGTAGATTACAGTTCGTAACTGGTGAGGGGGTGGCGGACCCGAGGCGTCCCGCGGCCCGGACGTCCGCTACGCCTGTACAATACCGGTCTTGCCTGGCGTGGCCAGGCAGCGTTGACGAGTGGACTCGGCACGGGAATCCGTTGGTGAGATCCATAGCAGCTGTAAGGCAGACCGCAATATGGCAAAAGAACCGGCGCAGACTCCCGGGGAAGGCACGGGCCGTTGGCTCAACCGGGACGGCAACCGGAAACGCACCCACTTTTCTCGGGGAGCCAACCGGGTGGAGTGGCGTCGTGAACAGACGCTGCGGGACTGGTACGGGGCTGACTTTTCCACTGAGGAGATTGTCGCTCACCAGACGCCGGCCCGGGACGTGTCCGATGTGTTGACTGGCGTGCTCGCAAAGATCGGCAGCCGGGACATGGCGTTGCTTGAGGCCATTCGTCACCAATGGGCTGATTGCGTGGGATCTGATGTCGCCGATCAAAGCGTACCCGCCGCGATTCGTCGAGGAATTCTCGAGGTCGAGGTAAGAAACTCGTCTTGGCTTTACATACTCAAATGGGAACGAAGACCGCAGATTGTGGTCAAACTTGAAGCGATGACTGATGGCCAGATAACCGATGTGAGATTCGTCCCGGCGGGGCGGTACGTCGCGTCGGGCGCTCGCGAGGGGGCCCAAGGCCCCCGAGCTGGACGAGGTGGGAAACGGTGGAACGGGGCAGAAGAACGGTCGGGGGAACGAGGCAAGAGCGATGACTGATGCGGCCCGAACCTGTGGACGGGCGAGCCTGAACTATCGACGATTGGAGATATGGCGATGACGCGAACCAAGGCCCGGAGAGCCATCACGAGACGAATGCTGAAACGGCTGACGACTGTGGTCACAACCGCAGTCCTGGTCTGGGTCAGTGTGACCGGTCTGCGCGCGCTGGCGGCAGCCAGGGGCAACGGCCCCGGAGCAGTTGAAAAGGTTGTCAGTAAGTATGTCGCAAGCCTGATGTCCCGCTACCACTACTCCCATCGACGTATCGACGACAGCGTGTCGGAGAAGCTGTTTGACGAGTTCTTTGACCGACTGGACCACAACCGGAGCTTCCTGTTGGCGGCTGACATCAAAGAATTCCAGAGCTACCAGACGATCCTTGATGACCTGGTGCTGCAAGGGCAGGTGACCATCGCCTTCGACGTCTACGAACGCTATGTGCAGCGGGTTCGGGAACGCGTGGCTTTCGTCAAGTCTCGCCTCGAAGTGCCCTTCGATTTCACCAAAGATGAACAGATGATCCTTGACCGGTCCGAGCTGCCTTGGTGTGCGTCTGTCTCGGAGCTGGATGAGGTGTGGCGCAAACGGATCAAGAACAACATGCTTGTCTACCAGATGATGGAAGTCTCCAGGCAGAAGAAGGCCACGCCCGAGGAGCAACAGCAGGAGAAGCAACCGGAAGGCGAGGGGGGCGACACCCCGGACGAGGGGGGCGCTGCACCTGGGGGCGCCAAGGAAAAAGCCTCCGCCCCAGTTGTGCCCCGCAAGACGCCTAAAGAGCGCGTGCTGCAATTTTATGAGCGTTACCTGCGCCAGGTCGAATCGCGGGAAGGGCTCGAAGTCGTGGAACTGTTCCTCTCTTCTCTGACCCGTATCTTCGATCCTCACTCGGTGTACATGGCCCCGGACACGGAGGAAGATTTCAATATCGCGATGAAGCTCTCCCTGCAGGGAATAGGTGCGTTGCTGAACACCGAAGACTCGTTCGTGAAGGTGGCTGGGATTATCGCAGGTGGGCCTGCCGAACTTGATGGGCAGCTCAAGGAAGGTGACCGGATCATTGCTGTCGCCCAGGAGAACCAGGAATCGGTCGACGTCATTGATATGCCCCTGAGAAAAGTCGTGAAGATGATTCGTGGCCCTAAAGGTACGACCGTCTATCTGACTGTGCTCGAAGCCGGCAAAGGGCTGGGCAGTGTTCCTGTCGTGGTAGACATCGTTCGCGATGAAGTGAAGCTCACCGACCAGGAAGCGAAGAGCGAGGTCCGCCCGATCATGCTGCCGCTCGAGGCAACTGCTACGCCGGGAGAGGACAAGGCGGAGGAGAACGCTGCCCGAGAGGCCAGGATAGGCATTATCTACCTGCCTTCCTTCTATGCGGACTTCAGGGCCAAGAACTCAGGGGCGAAAGACTACAAGAGCTCAACTCGCGACGTCCGACGCCTGATCTCCGAGGCCAAGGAAAAGGGGATGACGGGGCTCATCCTGGACCTGAGATCCAACGGTGGCGGGAGCCTTGAGGAGGCGATCGAACTTGCCGGGCTGTTCTTTCCTGAGGGACCGGTCGTACAGGTCCGTGATGCTCGTGGACAGGTGAAAAAACGGCACGACCCGGACCCGGAGACCATCTACGACGGCCCGCTGCTCGTCTTGATCGATCGGCTCAGCGCTTCCGCCTCGGAGATTGTTGCGGCTGCCATCCAGGACCACCGGCGTGGCGTGATTGTCGGCGAGAAGCGATCGCACGGAAAGGGAACCGTCCAGACTGTTTTTCATCTCGATGATCGGTTGCGTCGGACGCCAATCTTCCGGCAGAAGAAAGCCGGTTCGCTCAAGTTCACGATGGCCAAATTCTATCGTGTGACCGGGGGCTCGACCCAGGTGAAAGGCGTCACCCCTGATGTGACGTTTGCGTCGTTCACTGATCACATGGAACTCGGGGAGGAGCATCTGCCGCACGTTATGCCCTGGGACGAGATTGAGGCCCTCGAAACGGAGCCTTTTGTGGATGTGACCCCGTACGTGCCGGCTCTGTCCGAGCGATCACAGGAGCGGATGAGCCGTGACCCCGATTACCAGGCCATGCTTGAGGATATCGAGCGTTTCGCCGAGCGGCGAGACAGAAAGACACTGACCCTCAGCAAGGCCAAGCGGGTAGAACTCCAGCAGGAGGAAGAGGCCTGGTCGGAGAAGCTCAAGAAGTCCAAGCCTCGGAAACGTCGCCGGGGCTCATCAGCGTCCTCCGAAGATGAACAGGCTACCGATCCTGTCCTGGACGAAGCCCTCCAGATCATAGGGGACATGATCGTTCTCTCCAGCGACCGGCCCCTTTCGCCGGTGATGGCTGCCGCTGACGGGGCTGAGCCTCAGGCGGTTGAGCCGGCGGCCGGGAACGGAACCGCGGGGCAGTGAGCTTCCGTTGTCCTGGCCGCGGAAGGGCGGTCCAATGAACTCCCTCCATCCCTCAGTGCCCGGGGAATTGAGCGCTGTCGGTGGCCCCCCGTCACTTCGCGTGGCCTTGGGATAGAGCTCGTCGCCATTTGGAGGATGGGTGGGAAACTCAACGTTCCCAAGCTGGAAAAAGACTTCTGTCGTGGCAAATTACCCGGTTGCCCGAGATCCGGATGGCCAACTGCGGATGATTCTCCTGCGTCCTCTGCCGGGCGCTGCACATGGAAGGTTCCCCACGAAATCCAGATGAAGACACCCAAGAGTAAGAAAAAGCCGAAGCGCTCTGTTTCGAAGGCCGCCGCTGAGAAGGGGGCGAAGGTGGGCCCTGTTGCGGAGGAGAGTGCCGCTCCAGATGTGAAGACGGTTGCGGAGGATCCTCAGAAACTCCTTGCCGAAGCGCGTGACAAGATCCTCAGGTCGAAGGCGGAGTTCGACAACTATCGGAAGCGGACACAACGGGAGTTCGCCGAGATCCGCGAACACGTGAAACTGCTCACCGTGCAGGAGTTTCTCACTGTCCTTGACCATTTCAGGATGGCCATGGACCATGCCGACCAGAGCGAAGACGTCGCGACCCTCAAGCAGGGCATGGAGATGATCTTGGCCGAGTTCCAGCGTACATTCGAGAACTTGGGTGTTTCGGAGGTCAAATCGGCCGGTGAGATCTTTGACCCCACGAAGCACGAAGCCATCGCGCAGGAGCCTTCCGAGGAAATCCCTGAAGGAAACATCGTCCGGCAGTGGAAGCCCGGTTTTCTCCTGGGAGAGAAGCTCATCCGCCCTGCTACCGTGATCGTCAGCGCCGGTCCGCCGGTTGCAGAAGCGGAGGATGCGGCCGACGAGCCGGCTGAGTAACGCCATGGGCAAAGACTATTACGAAACACTGGGGGTTGGACGTTCTGCGTCGCAGGACGACATCAAAAAGGCCTACCGAAAACTCGCCATCAAGTACCACCCGGACAAGAACCCGGGGGACAAAGAGGCCGAGGAGAGCTTCAAAGAGGTCTCCTCAGCCTACGAGGTGCTGAGTGACGACCAGAAACGGCGGAAGTACGATCAGTTTGGGCACGATGCCTACACGCGCAGTGGCCGCGGCGGCGGCGAAAATGTCGACCCGTTCGACATCTTTTCTCAGTTCTTTGGCGGGTCCGGATTCGACAGTTTCTTCGGCGGCGGCTCGAGCCGGCAGCAGACGGGACCGCAGCCTGGAGCAGACCTCCGCTACAACCTCCAGGTTGACTTCGAGGATGCCGTCTTCGGGGCCGATCGAGAGATCGAGATTCCTCGGGCGGAGACGTGTTCCCGGTGCACAGGTTCCGGCTGCGAGGAGGGGACATCGCGGAAATCGTGCCCTGCCTGCCACGGAACCGGACAAGTCACCATGGCTCAGGGCTTCTTCAGTATCCGCCAGCGCTGTCCGACGTGTCGTGGCACGGGTGAAGTGATTGAGAAGCCTTGCCGACAGTGCAGCGGCGAAGGGCGTGTGCAGAAACGGAAACGCATTCAGATTCGCATCCCCGCAGGCGTTGACACGGGCTCGAGGCTCCGCGTTGCCGGAGAGGGCGAGGCCGGAAGACGTGGAGGACCTCGTGGGGATCTCTACGTGGTCATTCACGTTCGTGATCATGACGTTTTTGAGCGTGACGGAGAGGACCTCTACTGCGAGGTCCCGTTGGCCTTCCACCTCGCCGCGTTGGGGGGCAAGATTCAGGTTCCCACGGTCGGTGGACCCGCCGAACTGAAGATCCCGTCGGGAACGCAGAGCGGCTCCGTGTTTCGACTGCGCGGGAAGGGAATTCCCTCACTGCGCGGGTACGGTCGTGGTGACCAACATGTGCGCGTGGTTATCGAGGTGCCCACCAACCTGAATGGGGGCCAGAAGGCGAAGCTGAAGGAGTTTGGCGAATCATGCGATGAGCGTGTCCACCCAAAGCTCCGAGCGTTTCTGAAGAAAGCCAAACGTTTCTTTTCCTGATCCGCATACCGGACGACGGTGTGCCATCGCCCGGCGGCTGGGCGGGAACGTCGTCGTCGACCGGTGCTTCTCGCACGGCTGGAGGCAGGCTCATCCGTCCGGATTCCACCAACTCCACGCTCGCAACCTTCGCAGACGGCTTTCCTCGCCGACGCGGCGGGAGAGGGGAACATGTTCGGGGATGTATGACCCTTGCGAGTGTGATCTGTCTGCTGTTCGCTGTCCAAGCATCCGCACAGCCTTTCCTGAACGGTCGCCCGCGAGCCCCGGCCTCGCGTGTCTCCGGCCTCCGTTCCCCATTGGTTCCCGAGCCTCGTAGAGATGGGCACGAGACAGAGTCCGAGACGATTGCCAAGTGTCTGCGGGACTACGCCGGGACGGATGTGACGGTGCGTCGTCGGGCGATTCTGATTCTGGGGAAGTATGCCGATCCAAGGGCTCAGCAGGCTCTGGTCCGAGCTCTCGCGGATGAGGATGCTGCTGTCCGCCGGTCCGCCCTCGTTTCCCTCAGTGAGAAGCCCGCCTCTCTGATCGCGGCCCGGACGCCATTGATGCGGTTGCTCGGAGATCCCGATGTCCATATCCGCCGCATCGCATCATCCCAGCTCAAGACTGTGCTTGGGGGCGGCCTGTTGGGGATGGTTGGCGGTCCTCCCCTACGGGGCCGGCGGAGCAGTCTTCCTCCCTCCCCGGAGGATGTGGCCTTACTGAATTCGGCGTTGGTAGATGGAGATGCGACCGTCCGCAAGAATGTGCTGGCTCTGCACCCGTATGTACGAACGTCCTTTGATCGGGCAGCCGTTGAGGGCTGCCTCCGAGATCCGGACCGCGAGGTCCGCGTGATCGCTGTGCAGGCTTACGCTGCGCTTCTCCAGCCGGAGAAAGATGGTCCCGGAGCGCTGGTGGATCTCGTTCAAGATCCCGACACGATCGTTCGCCGGGAGGTGGTTCGAGCTCTTGGGACGCACGGGACAGCGGCGTCGTCACTGCTGCTGCGGCTTGCCCAGGATGCTGATCCGGCTGTGCGTTGCGAAGCTGTTAAGCTGTTGGCCCGCATAGAGAATCCGAATGCGTTTACGCTTCTCAAGCGTCTGCTGGCTGATCCGGCTGTCTCGGTCGATGAGCGCCGTGGGCTGATCCGCTACATGTACCGCTTTCCGGAGGAGGCCCAAAGCGTTCTACTGGCCTTGGGGCGGGATGGCCCCGTCACCCTGCGGGCGGAGGCGGTGCAGGTTCTGGGCGGTCTGCGGGACAGCACCGTATCGGTGACTGAGTTCGTGCGTCTTGCCAATGACGAATCCAGCAGTGTCCGGCGCTCCTCCATGATGGTGCTCCAACGACGGATCAAAGAACTGACTCCTGAGGTCGTCCGTGGATTGATGGAGTCCCGATTTGTGGACGTTCGTCGTTCAGCCCTTGCCTTGCTGGCCGTGTTTCCAACTGAGCAGGCGGCCGAGCTTGTTGTGGATGGATTGCTGGATGAGGATGTGAAGACCCGCCTTGCCGCGATTCGCCTCGCCCACCTGAAGCGGATCCCCGACTGGCAGCAGTTGCTCGCCGATTCGCTGCAGGATGAGAGCGTCGAAATCCGCCGGGCGGCAGCGGACGGCCTTCTGCGTACAGTCGACGTTGAGAGCCGACGTGTCGTGGCCGAGTTCCTCAAGCGCAATGAGGATCCAGAGCTGTCCGCCTACATGCGCTTGCAGTTGGTGCGTTTCCGGGGAGCTGTCCGCCCCCCTCCCAATTCGGCCACAACCCGGGCTCTTGTCCCGACTCCTTCCCGCGTCATCCCGAACGCAGTCACCCCGGGCCGCGTTTCACCCCCCCGCACCGTTCCTTCGGCTCAGCCACCATCGCCTGCCCCTGACCAGAGAGTCACCCCAGTGCGTCCACGCTTCCCGTACAACCGACGCAGCAAGTCCCGGTACCGTAGGCCGACCTACACGTCTCCTCGTAAGGCCACCCCACCCGCTACGCCTTCATTGCCCAACCCCGGGCAGACCCCGAAACCGTGATCTCGGGTCGTTGATCTACTGATCTGATCCCGGTCAGGAAGAGACGCGAGGCAAGTCGGTCTCTTCACGGGCTGACCTGCTCCGAGTTTCTCCATACGAGCTCGATGCAGGCTTCGGCATTCAGCGGGGCGGGATCACTGGGGCCAAGGACCGTTGTCCGATGGTAATCTCGGTGACCGTCGACGACCAGGAAGGCCTTGCCGGAGTCTGACCTCAGGCTGACGACCAGTGCGAGTGGCCTGTCGGATGGGGTGATGGGCAAGGCGACGTCGAGCCATTTCAGCTCCGAAGGGGGAGTTGCTGGGAAGGTGAACGTCTCCGTCTTGCCTTGTTGCCCTTCCCATACGGCGGAGACGGCTACTCTTGTTCCTGCCTGCGCCTGGATCGGGATGCGCACATGGGGGGGGACGGCGTCTGCGTCCGGCAGGCGTCGCGGTTCTGCCTGGAACGCCTTGCGGATCGCCACACCTTGAGGCGGGACGGGGAAGCCGGCCCAGCCCCCGGTGAGCTCGGGGCCGTGGTCGTACAGCCGTGTTTCTTCCGCGGTCACAGCCAGCACCCCGTTCGGGCGTGCGACGCGGACAACGTGTCTCTCCGCGTGCGCCTGGTAGAACGGGAAGGCCGCACACACGATAAACGCGGACACACACCAGACCAGGACGCCCGTGAGCAGCTTCCGCCGCTGCTCGTCCCCGGGTCGCCGGGCGCGGGCTCGCCTGATGGCGTGGTCGATCGCACCCCCTCCGAAGACGCAGAACAGCGGGACTGCGGGCAGGCGGAAGCGCGCCAACATGTAGAAGAGGACGGTTGCTCCACAGTACACGGCGAGCGCGAAGTAGAGGAACAGGCAGGGAGGGGAACGGCGACGCAGAAGGAGAAGAACCCCCGCGAGCCCGGCGGTCCCGATCACAGCGAACGGGAGTAAGACCGGCCAATGGAGTATATGGCTTCGTGAACCCTCTGCTGAGATCCCTACGTTGTTGGGGATCTCCTGCTTGTTCCAGAACAGGAGGAATGTTTTCCACTTGAGTTCCGCGAACGCCAGGGGCTCTTCCCGGATCCAGCCGAGCATCTGGGTCGTTACGGAAACTCGGGCATCCCCGGGTGCCTCAGCACGCTTCATCCACTCCGCGAACAGTGGCGGATAGAGCAATCCCCCCGGCGGAGCCTCCGGCGTGTTCCCCAACGCCAACACCGCATCCTGTGCGGAGGATGGCCCTGTCCAGCGGTCGTAGTGCGACATGTTCCTCAGCGCGAACGGCACCTGAGGGGCATACATGAGGGCCAGGAAAAGTGTCGTCAGCAACACGCCACGACGTGGCTGTTGACGGTGGTCCCAGGCAAGCATCGCGATCATGCCTGGGACAATGAGCAGGACGTTTCCTCTAGTCAGTATGGCGCAGCCGGTTACTGCGGCCGCCCCCATCCACCATCCAGGGCGCTTCGTGTCATGGGCCCGGAACACGATCCACACGATGGCGGCCATCCAGAAGCTCTGCAGTACGGCGATCAGAAGGAAAGGCGTGTAGAAGATGTGGAATTGAGAGAGGGCGAGCAGTGTTCCTCCACAGATCCCGGCTCTGCGGCCGAAAAGACGGGCTCCGATCACTCCAGTCAACCAGACCGTCGCTGCCCCCAGAACAGCCTGGGTGAACAGCACAGGCCAGGCACCGACGCCGAATAGGCGATAGAGAAGCGGCAGGAAGACGGCGTAGTAGAACGGCTGATAGTAGAACCGCTCCGGCCACTGCCCCCCGGCGATTTCGGCAGCCGTGCGTTTGTACGTGGCCATGTCTGTTCCGGACCACGGATCCAAAACGGACCGAATCGTGCTGAGCTCAGCGCACACGGCCAGGCGCAGCAGGAGCCCGCAGAGGGTGATCCCGGCGAGAAGGAACCAGAAACGCCGTCGCCGGTCTCCCCACCAGCCCTTGGGCCCGGGATTCGGTCCCGGACTCTTCCGTGGGCGTTTGCTCCCGACTCGGGACGGCATGTTCCTAGTCTCCCTTGCCCCACTCTTCCGGATTCAGAGGATGGCACGCGTGCGGTTAGCCCCAATGCTGTTGACTTAAGGCACGGTCGTCGGGGACGCCGATCCTCCAAGAGCATTTCCGAGTTCGAGAAGTGCTGGAGGGCCGATGTCCTCAGCGGCCGTCTTCTCCGTGAGAATGCCAGCTCAACAGTACTGCGGCTGGATCCGAGGCCAAGCATACCGGATACAGCCACGTGGTGCAACCTGTGGGGCACGTTCGGCCTCTGCCTCAGAAGAGGACCCGCCAGGTCACCTGAACGTTGCGGCCAGGCTCTCTCAGCTCAAATCCGCGCGAGGTCGAGAGATGGTTGCGGTAGTCGGTATCGAAGAGGTTGTCGGCGCTGAGGACAATGTCGTGGTGGGCATGTCCTGCTTCGAAGCCGTAGCCGACGTTGGCGTTTACTGCCGCCCAGCCGTCCGTCCGGGTTTCTGCGGAAGCGACATCGCTTTGGTTGGCAGCCCACTCGGTCTCTATCTGAGCCCAGGGTCCCGAGTTTCCTCCGTAGCGCAAGCCGAGCAGACCGTTGAGCGGGGGCACAAAGGAGAGGGCTTCGTCGCGTGTCTTGTTCACGCCTTCCGCGTAAGCCACGTTGCCGTAGGCTCGAAGGTCAGGAGACATGAGCCATTCAGCGTCCAGCTCCAGACCTGTGATCTCAGCCTCCTCAACGTTCTCCATCCCGCGGACCCCGACCCCCGGGCTGGGATCGACAATCAGGTCATCGATGACATTTGCGAACAGGCTGCCGCTGACACGAACGCGGGGACCGGTGTAGTGCAGGCCGTACTCGACGAAGAATGACTGTTCCGGATCCAGGTCGGGGTTGCCAAACAGCTCGCCACCGCCGCCAAGGTTGAGGTACTTGTAGCGATCCAGGAGATCCGGCGAACGGTAGCTGGAAGCGACCAGGAAGGTTGTTGACCATCGCTCGCCGGCCATCCACGTAAGCCCAACGTGGGCGTTCCAGCTGATATCGTCTTCCGACTGTCCTCCCCGCATGACCGGTCCTGGGGGAGAGATCGTGCGGAGGATTTCCTCGCTCGTGCTCGACATCAGGTCAACCCGAGCTCCGAGGTTGAGAACGAGGGCCTCGGTGAGAGCCCAGTCGTCTTCGGCGAACAGACCCGCCGAAAGCTGTTCAGAATCCGCCAGGGGGGAATCCTCGATGGTTGCTCCGCTGGCCAGGAACTTCTTTCGCTCTCCTTTGTAGCTCCAATTCCAGACGTCGAGGCCGCCAACAACGGTGTGCGGGGCCAGGACGATCGTGTTCTGCCACCGAGCTCCGAGGGTGACGTGGTCGGCCTCCGGCGCGATCAGATTGACGGGGCCGCCCGGGAACCGGTCAATCTCGACCCGGCGACCGACTTCCTGCCGGTAAAGCTGCACGCGTGACTCCTCCAGGGCGCCGCTCCCGGGATGGATCGTGTGGGTGAGGCTGACCAGTTCTCTCGTTGTTCTCGGGTACGCGACGTCCGGGCCTGTTGGCAGACTCAGCCCCTTCCCGGGGACCCCAACGTCTCGGGCTTCCAGGCGTTGATACTGAAACTCGGTCATCTGTTCCTCATCCCACTTGAGGGCAAGTTTCAGTGTCCCATGGTGATCTGTGAACTGGCTGTTGTGCACGTCATTGCCGTCTGCATCTTCATAGCTGTCGTGATCACGCCAACTGCCGGAGGCGAAGACCCACCAGCGGTCTGTCCCGTACGTCACATTCCCGTACGTGTTCGGGCCGGAAGGGTTGGTTTGGAGCGAATTGTTCAGCTCTCCGTGCCATCCGGGTTCGTCCTGGAAACTGCCGCTCTTGGTCAGGACATTGACGACGCCACCAATTGAGCCTGAACCGTACAGTGAGCTGACGGGGCCCTTGAGGACCTCTATACGCTGGACATCTGAGGCGTTGACCGTGCCGAACTGGGCATTGATGTCGGTCGCGGTATTGACTCGTGCCCCATCTACAAGAAACAGCACGCGGTTCCGGCTCAGACCACGGATGTTAATCGCTGACCCCCAGGCCGAGTCTGAAGCCTTAGTGACACCGGGGAGGCGACTTGTGATGTTCGTCAAGCTCAGCGGCTGCTCGACCGTGATCTGTTCGGGCCGCACAAGCCCGAGCCCACCAGGTGTAGCCGACAATCTGCTCCCTCGGCCTCGGGCGGTGATCAGCACAGGATCAAGCACAAGTACCCGGGATGCTGTGTCCTCTCCCCGCGTCTCGTGAAGGGGGACGGCTAACAGCAAGGCGGCGGTGAGGGAAGCTAATCTCGGGCGAGGCATGCGGGTGTCCTTTTCCTGAGTGGTCATTTGGTTACTTCATCAACAGCAGTGACTTGGTTGTGACGCCTTCGAGGGATCCCAGTTTGCCCGTGAGAGCACCGAGTTGGTCGGTGGTCCCGTCGACCAGAACGGCCATCACGTTCACACCCTTTTCACGGTATGGAACGCCGATGCGACCGATGATGATGTCGCCGAAGTCGCTCAACAGTGCGTTCACCTTCGGGGTCGCTTGTTTGCGGTCACGAACGAGGATAGCAATCGCGCCAACTCGCTGTTCCATGGCACACGTCCTTTCGGGCTGTTCGGCGAATCAAGACAAAAAAACAGCGCCTGAACTCCTCGCGGGAGTTCAGGCGCTGTTGCGTACGCCGCTCGGAACGGGATCCTGGGCACCGACTGCCTTGCGGCGACTTCACGTCCCGATGCACTGCCAGTGACGCCCGGTGTGATCACCCACTCAGCTGTGGGGACGGACCGCTATGCCCGAACACCCAGCCAGCACGAGTTCGCTCCTCAAACTCCCTCAAGGTCAGGCTTCCGCCCTCGCCGTAGGTCCCTGCTCGCAGAGCGAACAGGCAGGCTCCGGGAGGACTCAGACCAGCGCTAAAGGGAGTCCTCCGAAGCGAGACGAAATGTACATCGAGCTCAAACGGTGTTCAAACTCGGCAGAGGCGTCAGTTCGGGGCATATTAACCTGCGGCAAGGACAGAGGAAGGCCGCGCCCCAGGCGCTCTTTCCCCACCCCACTCAACGAGACGATACCAATTCCCGTTTGGGATGAGAGAAGCATGGCAACAGATACATTCCTCGGCCGCGCTGCGGCAGACTGGTTGGCGAACCGCTTGGAAGGGGCAGCGCTTCTCCGTCTTCTCAACCAGCACACCGCCGCCCTCGAACAACTCTTCCGTGGGTTCAAAGTCGGGGCCAAGAACGTCGATAAACGGACGATTCGTGCTCGTCTGCGCAGCCTCATAGAGCGTGACCCGGAGTTCCGCCAAGCCTTCCTCGCTTTTCCCGGGGCTCCATGGACAACGTGGGCTCAGGCTCTACTTGCTTTGAGTGAGGAGTGGCTGCTTCGCCACTGGCGAACACTGGCCCGAGGAGCGGAGGGGAGAGAACTGCTGGTCGCCCTGGCTCTCCAGGAACGCCCTGCACTGCGCCGACGTGGCGAGCGTGCCCTGCGAACGGAGCATCCATGGAGTCCCGAAACGGCCCCAAAGGTGAGCGATTCGGACGTGTTTCCGGCTGAGTGGCTGCTGCTGCATGATCTCATGGACAACGGCCGGGAGCCCACAACGTCCTCCCCACCTGCCTCGGGCGGGGAAGAGACCGCGCGGATTGAGCGTGAACTGAGGGTGGCGACCAAGGACTTGGGGCACAGTCGCGAACGGCTCCGGAGACTCAAAGAGCAGCACGCCAAAGTTGAGGCAACGTTCCAGGCGGAACGGGATCTGCTTCAGGACCAACTCCGGTCTACCCGTCGCGAGGCGCGCGAGGCGCGTGAAGCGAGGGATGAGTTGACGGCTGAACTTGGGGCTCGCGTCGAGCGACAGGTAGCCACCTTCCGCTGCCACAGCCTTGGGATGACCTCGGAGCTTGATCTGGTACGCGAGAAGCTTGAGTTGGGGCATGACGACGATATTCTGGCCCGAGTTCGCAAGGTGTTGGCTGCTCAGGCAGATCTCAATGAGCGACACGGCCTGCTCTCACAGTTGCGGAAGCGTGTTACCGATCTGGCCGTGGCGGAAGACGAGCTCGTGAGGGCGCTGGAAGAGAGTGTGGTGGTCTTGCCTGAACTCAAGGGCACGTTGGAGCGCGTGCGCCAGGAACGCACTGAGTTGGAGAAGCAACTCCCTGAATCTCGGCCTCGGGATGTCGAATCGCCTTTTGCGGCCCTGCTGCTTGCCCAGGTCGGCGAAGCCCTCCACAATGCTGACGGTCTGGCGCGCCTTGATGATGTGGGAAGCGTGCTGCGAGCGCCCTTCGTTCTGAGGACGCTGAGGAAGGGGGAGAGCGAACTCATCACGGAAGCTCTGGAGGAACGTCGCCAAGGGATCGCCGAGAGGATGTCATCGGTCGAGGAACGTGGGATTTCCCCCGAAGTGGATGCCGACACTGTGCATCATGCAGTCGAGATCTGGCACGTTGGTGATGTTCTCGAATCTGGCCGGACAGCCGGTCTCCCCTGGCTGTTCATCGATGGCTACAACGTCGTCAAACGCGTTCATGCGCTTTCCCGCATCGAGCACGGGGAGGGCCTGGCTGCTGCCCGGGATTCGCTTGTGGCCTCCTGTCGAAGTGTCGCTCAACGTTTCGGACGCCTCGAGGTGGTGTTCGATGGTCGTGGGACAGTTCCCTCCCGAGAGACGTCAGACGGGGTGACCGTAGTGTTCACAGCCCAGACACACGACTCGCAGAACGCCGATCGGTACATCATGCGGCAGTTGGGAGAGGTGCGTGATGATACCGACGCTCTGTGGCTCGTGACAGATGACTACGGACTTCGCTACCATGCCGAGGCGCTGGCCGATGCGTTTCTGCCGACCGATCGCTTCTACCACTTCCTGCGGGTGAACCGGGACTCGTGACGGTTGCTTAGGGCCGGCGCGGAAACAACTTCACATTTTGCTGCTGGTCATTTTGGTTTCTGGCCAGGCGCGGGCGAGCGGGCATATCTTGATATGTCCCGAGTGAAGCAACGAAGCCAGAGAGCAAAAGGGGCGCAGCTCTACGGGGCGGGGCGGAGCACGGCCATTCGCGGCGTCAATCGTCGCACACATACCTCGGTATGCGTCGCTCCTCCTGCCTTCCGACTGACCATCCTGCGCTCCCGCCAAAATCTAGAGTTATTTCCGCGCCAACCCTTAGATCCCGAGAGCCCTGCAATGGAACTGCAGCGCGTCCTGAATGTGGACGTCCCAGTAGTCCCACGTGTGTGCTCCGGGATGCTCCCGGTAGACATGCGTGACTCCCATCTCGTCCAGTTGCGCGTGGAACTCACGGTTCTGCTCGATCAGGACGTCTTCCGTCCCGCAATCGATATGGATCTCGGGTATGACCTGCCGTTGTTCGGCGCGCCGGGAAAGCGCGATCAAATCGTGTTCAGAACCCTTGGGATCTGCACCGAAGATCTGCCTGAACTCAGCGTTGTCGCGTTCGAGCTCAGCACACGATAGGTGTCCGAACAAGACGGCCCCGGAATGGCTGTTGGTAGAGACATAGCGTTCGGGGTAGCCGAGAGCAAGGCGCAACGCGCCGTATCCCCCCATGGAAAGGCCTCCAACACAGCGTTGTTCGCGCGCCGGTGATGCGGCGAAGTGTCTCTCCACAAATGCGGGCAATTCCTTCGCCATGTAGCTCGCGTAGGCGGGGCCCTCCTCCTGATTGGTGTAGAATCCCCGGAACCCGTCTGGCATGACCACGATGAGAGGGCGTTCGCGAACGTACCACTCGATCCTGGTCCGCCGATGCCAGATTGTGTAGTCATCCGAGAGGCCGTGGAGCAGGTAGAACACCGGGAAAGGCGGCGTTCCCACTTCAGGCAGGATCACATGCATGCCGACTTGCTTGCCAAGCGTTTGACTCGACCAATTCACCTGAGCGAATGCCATCGCTTCCTCCTTTTGCGGACAAAGTGTCCCCGTGCGGATGCCGGCAGACCATTGCTTCTTTGTCGGCGCGATTCTTCGAATTATCGGGCAGGGCATATAGATTACAGATTCGCTGGGACATTTTCAAAAGCAGCACAGGACGTTGGAGTGACGATGTTAGCGAAACAACTCAGGCAGGCTTACATAGATTTCTTCAAGCGGCACGGGCACGCTCAGATCGATAGCGCTCCGCTCGTCCCGGAGAATGACCCTACAGTCCTTTTCACAACGGCTGGCATGCACCCGCTCGTTCCGTTCCTTCTGGGGGCCAAGCACCCCGCCGGAACGCGCCTCGTCGATTACCAGAAGTGCGTGCGTACAGGTGATATCGACGAAGTCGGAGACACCACCCATCTGACGTTCTTTGAGATGCTGGGGAACTGGTCGCTCGGTGACTACTTCAAGGAAGAAGCCATCGCCATGAGCCACGAGTTTCTGACCAAGGAACTGGGGATTGATCCCGAGCTGCTGTGGGTCTCCTGTTTTGCCGGTGACGAGGATGCCCCGCGGGATGAGGAAGCCGCGGCGATCTGGATGAAGCAAGGGATTCCGGCTGAGCGGATCGTTTTCCTTGGCAAGGAGCACAACTGGTGGGGACCTGCCGGCCAGACCGGACCATGTGGCCCTGACACTGAGATGTTCATTGAGCTCGACAAGCCGTCCTGCGGCCCGGATTGCGGAGTGGCCTGCAACTGCGGCAAATACGTTGAGATCTGGAACGATGTGTTCATGCAGTACAACAAGACTGAGAACGGCACGTTTGAGCCTCTTGCCCAGAAAAATGTGGATACTGGGATGGGGCTGGAGCGCGTTACGGCTGTGCTTCAGGGCAAGGCCAGCTGCTTCGAGACCGAGATTTTCAGTGGCCTCCTGCAGAAGCTGGCTGAGATCAGCGGCGTGGAAGACCCCGGAGCCACGCGCAGCGGACGCATTGTCGTAGAGCACATGCGAGCGGCGACATTCCTCATGGGGGATGGCGTGAGACCGGCCAACGTCGACCAGGCTTACGTCCTCCGCCGCCTGATTCGCCGGGCAATCCGCGAAGCGCGAAAGCTGGGCGTCTCCGAACCGTTCACGCCGGTGCTGGCGGATGTTGTGGTTGCGGAGTATGGCGACGTTTACACCGAGTTGGCAAAGAACCGCGATGATATCCTGAAGAGCCTTGCTGACGAGGAAGCCCAGTTTGCCGGCGCTCTGGAGCGCGGGACACGTGAATTCTGTAAACTCGTTGACTCGTTCCCCGCACACGTGGAGAGAAAAGTGATCAGCGGGAGGAAAGCGTTTTACCTCTATGAGACATTCGGCTTCCCTCTTGAGCTCACAATCGAGATGGCGGCCGAACGGGAGTTCACGGTTGATACAAAGGGCTACGAGAAGGCGTATGCGAAGCACCAGCAGTTGTCGCGGGCAGGAGCCGAGCAGAAGTTCAAAGGTGGACTCGCAGATTCCTCCGACACGACCGCGGCATTGCACACGGCAACCCACCTCCTCCACGCTGCCCTGCGCAAGATTCTGGGAGGACACGTGGGACAGGCCGGCTCAAACATCACGGCTGACAGACTTCGTTTTGACTTCACTCATCCCGCCAAGGTGACGGCCGAGGAGAGAAGCCAGGTTCAGGGTCTGGTCAACGAGGCGATCCAACGGGATTTGCCCATCTCTTTCGACGAAATGAGCCTGGAAGAGGCCCGGGGATCCGGCGCAATCGCGCTGTTCGATCAGAAGTATGGTGAGAAGGTTCGAGTCTACTCGATCGGGGACGTGAGCCGGGAGGTCTGCGGCGGTCCGCACGCGGAAAGGACCGGTGCTCTCGGGGCATTTCGCATCACCAAAGAGGAAAGCTCCAGCCGCGGTGTGCGCCGGATCAAGGCCGTACTTGAGTAGCCCTCTGTGTGGCTGACAGACCGCTACGTGCCGCCCTTCCCCTCTCCGGGGAACAGACCATGCGGCGAGTCGAGCAGGCGTGATGGGCCGAGGGGGCACGCGTCACGGAATACCGTCGGCGTGATCCGACTGTGGTCTGCATTCCCCGGGCTTCCATGGGGGCACCACCGCGTCCCGTCACTATCCTCCGCGCGTTACGGTGCATTTCACCCGCGGTTCCCCGTTGCGATTTCCCCGATCATCAGCTATGTTTGCTCGTACTTGTCCAAGGCCGTGGACTCCGGTGTCCGGTTGCGTACGCGGGAATCTCGAGCCCGATGCCTGGCGGACGGACAGATGTCGTGGTGCGGCTAGACTTAGATGGGACCCGAACATGCCTGAAGCCCAGATACTGGTTGCCGAGCAGGAAAGTGTCATCGGCATTCGTGCCATTGGCCGGGCAACGTTCAAGGTGGCGCGCGACCTGCGGTCGTTTGGCGTCAAAGCGGTAGGCCGAGGAGCCCGAGCGGTCGTCTTGGATCTGGCGGACTGCCAGGGAATGGACAGCACGTTCATCGGCGTGTTGGCCATGATCGGCCTCGAAGCGCGGGGCACAGCCGATTTCGTCGTTGTCAACGCGAGTGACGATCTGCGGCAGTTACTCGATGGAATCGGGCTGTCCAAGATATGGCGGTTCGCCGAGGAAACGGTCTCCCCCGGGTCGTGGAACGACCTTTGCAGGGCCGCCAGTGACGGAACCATGGGCGAAACAGTCCTGGCCGCCCATCAGGCCCTGATGGACCTTGATCCTCAAAATGTTCCCAAATTCCGCGATGTTGTCGATCTGCTGAGTGCAGAAGTGAGTTCTGATACGCCGGAGGGTGAGTGACGTGATCAACCAGGGTTTCTACCGAACAGTTTTGGCGACCGTTGCCGTGACGTTTGTGTCCGCATCTCTGTTTGCGGGGGACGGCATCGGCTTCATCGACATGGAACGCGTCTTCCAAGGCTACTACAAGACCGCCCGCGACGACTCCGCCTTCAAGACACAGAAGGAAGCCTACGAGGGCGAGGCCAAACGCATTGCGGAAGAGATTGAGCTGATCAAGACCAAGCGGGACGAACACCGTGATGCATCACTGAACATTGCCTTGAGTGATGATGTTCGGAAAGAGCATCGACAGAAGGTCGAAGAGAGCGACGCCCTGTACCAGGAGAAGAAGCGGGAACTGCAGGGATTCCTGAAGAAAATCGACAAAGAACTGCAGGGAAAATACCTCCAGCTCCGGCAGGGAATAGTCGATGAGATCTCGACATTTGTCCGCTCGTATGCCGAGCGCGAGGGGCTGAAAGCAGTCATTGATACCTCAGGTATGAGCCGTAATATGATACCCGTCGTGGTGTACTTTGAGCCCGCATCCGACCTAACCGACACCGTTCTTACTGAGCTCAATCGAGGCCACGAGGACGAACTGCCCAAGCCCGACGAGGCCAAGGCAGAGGAGTAGACGAGGACAGGCTGTGGGTGTGGATCAAGCCGGCATGACTAGCGCTGACGTTGCCAAGTTGGTGGGCGGTTCACTCATCGGGGCGGGTGATGTGGACGTCCACTCAGTCGCCTCGTTGGCTGATGCGACGGCCCACGATGTTTCCTTCCTGGGCAACGAGAAGTACCGCCCTCAGGTCTTGACGTCGGCAGCCGGGGTTGTTCTTCTCCCTCGGGACTTTGACGCCCCCCCCCCCTCCGGCAGGGCGTGGATTCTGTGCGATGATCCGTCCTCGTCCTTCAGTTGCGCCGTCATGCAGTTCGCTCCTCCGATGCCCACGTACGCGCCTGGCAAGCATCCGTCCGCTGTGGTTGCTGCTGACGCTGACGTACACGCTTCGGCCCACGTTGGGCCGTGTGCTGTGATCGAGTCCGGAGCTGCTATCGGTGAGAACTCCGTGATCGGGGCGGGCGTGTTTGTGGGAGAAAATGCGCGGCTTGGTGGCGATTGCTTCATTCATCCGAATGTGACCATACGCGAGTGGTGTGTCCTGGGGGAGCGTGTCATCGTCCACTCAGGGACTACGATCGGGAGCGATGGCTTTGGTTTCATCCCCGGCGCTTCCGGGCATGAGAAAGTTCCGCAGGTCGGTATCGTCCAGATCGATGACGACGTTGAGGTCGGGGCCCAGGTCGCGATTGACCGGGCACGCTTCGGCAGGACATGGATACAGCGTGGGGTGAAGATAGACAATTTGGTCCAGATTGCCCACAATGTGGTGATCGGTGAACATTGCTTCATCGTGGCCCAAGTGGGTGTTTCAGGGAGCTCGAACGTTGGCCGCGGCGCCATTCTCGCCGGTCAAGTCGGCGTTGCCGGCCACCTCGAAATCGGCCCCGGTGCGGTGATCATGGGGCAGTCAGGAGTCACCCGGGATGTTCCCGCCGGAGCTACCCTGTTCGGGACCCCGGCGATCTCTCGGAAAGAGTTTGCCCGTGAGAAGATGCTGCTGCACCAATGCGGTGACTTGCGGCAGTCCGTCAAAGCACTGAAACGTGAATTGGCCGAGATAAGAGCAGCGATGGACCTTGCGTCGGAGACCTGACGTCGGTTTGAGCCGGAGATGGTAGTGTGGTCACTGTTCGGGCAATGACACTCCTCCGCCTTGCCCGCCAGGTCGCGATGCCGGAAGTCTGTCCGTGCTGCCTTGCCCGGCAGCCCCTCGGCGATCCGGATTGCTCCGGGCTGTGCTCCGAGTGTCGCGCCCAGTGCGGCGAGTTCACCGGTCGCCGATGCTCGGGCTGCGGCGGTGCCCTGGATGGTGTTCTTGCGACCTGCAGTGACTGTCTGCAGGCGCCGGAGAGACCTTGGCAGAATGCCGTGTCCGTTTTCCCCTTCGGGGGGAAGGTTCGAGAACTTGTGCACCGCTTCAAGTACCGTCGGCACACTTATCTGGCGCGGTTCTTCGCGGAGCGGATGCTGCTCAATTGGGACCGCCATGGAGGCGGTGCCCCTGACGTTGTCACGCCCGTGCCTCTGCACTGGTTTAAGCAGGTGTGTCGCGGGTATAACCAAGCTGAACTGCTTGCAGAGCAGATCAGCAACGCGCTCCGGGTTCCATGCGTAAGTCCCGTGCGCCGCTCTCGCTGGACCGCCCAGCAGGCGATGCTTGACTTCGGGGCCCGGCAGGATAACATGAAAAACGCTTTCGTTCTCACAGAGCCGCAAGGTCTTTCGGGGCGTCACGTGCTGGTTGTCGACGACGTTATGACAACTGGTGCGACCGTGGCCGATTTCACCCGGACACTGCTGAGTGCAGAGCCAAACGCCGTCAGTGTTCTGACCGCAGCAAGGGGGTAAGCAACATGCCTCTTTTCGGACGCAAACCGAAGTATTCCACCGTGCCTCCCACACCTCGCCGGGAGATCTCAACTCCTTCCTCGCTCAAGTGCAAGGGGTGCGGGTCGGTCATTTATGTGACCAAGCTTGGCCAGAACCATCACGTCTGCTACGCCTGCGGACACCACTACCCGATGACGGCTGAACGGCGCATCGGCCTCTTGACCGACCCCGGCAGTTTCCAGGAGATTGCCGCTGGTCTCAAGGCCCGTGATGTGCTCAATTTTGGGGGAGACGGAGCCTACGCTGCGAAGCTGGTCTCCTCTCGCGAGAAAACGAAGATGGTCGATGCTGTCGTCTGCGGCGAAGGGAAGCTCGATGGACGCCCCCTCGCCTTGGGCGTCATGGACTTCCGTTTCATGGGGGCAAGCATGGGATCCGTGGTGGGCGAGAAGATCACTCGCCTCACCGAGCAGGCAACGGCGAACGGTCTGGCGTTGGTCGTGGTCACGGCCAGCGGCGGTGCCAGGATGCAGGAGGGCATGCTCAGCCTGATGCAGATGGCGAAGACGTCGGGAGCCCTGGCCCGGCACGCCGATGCCGGCTTGCCCTATATCGTGATCTTGACACACCCGACCACCGCAGGGGTCACCGCGAGTTATGCATCGCTCGGCGATGTCATTGTCGCCGAACCGCATGCTCTCGTCGGTTTTGCCGGAGCACGCGTTATCAAGAACACCACGCAGTCGGAGCTCCCTCCCGGTTTCCAGACGGCCGAATTCCTGATGGAACGCGGCTTTATCGATCGCGTGATTCCACGCGCCGATCTGCGCCGTGAACTGTCCCTTCTGCTCGAGTATTTTTCAGGAAGCCTTCGTTGCGGATCGAGCTCCTGAAGGCTATAGTTGGAGCTGCCGTTACTGTCCTGTTTCGGGACCTGTGCGGCAGGAACGCCGTGAACCGGGTCAGATGGGGAACCAAGCAGCCCTAAGCGGCGAACCTGGGCGCTGTAGGACCACCTGAGGCAGGCAGTAGCGGCTCTCTTGCCCTCCTTCTGCTCGACACGCTCCCGCTCAGTGACCCACCACCGGTGATGTCCTTTGCGGCTTGGCTCGCAGAACCCAACGGTCAGGATAGGTGTCGGCTACATGACATACCAAGTACTTGCCCGAAAATGGCGCCCTCAGACGTTTGCCGACATCGTCGGGCAGGAACACATCAGCCGTACCCTTCAGAATGCCATCGCGACGCAACGCGTTGGCCATGCTTACCTGTTCGTCGGACCACGCGGGATTGGGAAGACCACCAGCGCCCGTGTCTTCGCAAAGGCACTCAACTGTGAGGCCGGCATCGTCAAGGAGCCGTGCTGTGACTGTCAGTCCTGCCGTGAGATCGCCGCCGGCTCCTCCCTCGATGTCGTAGAGATCGATGGCGCGTCGCACAACCGCGTTGAGCATATCAGAGACATCCGCGAGAACGTGCAGTACACCCCCAGTCGGAGTCGCTACAAGATCTACATCATTGATGAAGTGCACATGCTGACAACCGCAGCATGGAACGCGTTGCTCAAGACCCTCGAAGAACCCCCGCCTCACGTAAAATTCCTGTTCGCAACGACCGAGCCGCATAAGGTCCTGCCAACCATTGTTTCCCGTTGTCAGCGTTTCGACCTGAAGCGCATCCCTGTTCCCCTGATCATGGGGCGGCTCCAGCAGATTGCTGAGCACGAGAACGTCTTTATCGAGGACCGAGCACTTGCCGCGATTGCCCGGGCCGCTGACGGCGGGATGCGGGATGCCCAGTCAATTTTCGACCAGATGATTGCCTTTTGCGGAGGGATGTCGACTGAGGAGAAGATCCTTGAGAACGACGTCATTGATGTGTTTGGACTGGCATCGGGGGCAGAACTGCGCGAACTGGCCATGGGGTTGGTGGTCAACGACATGGACCGAGCGTTGCGGGTCGTCCAGGCTCTAGCCGATCACGGACGCGATCTGGAGAGGCTCTTTGGCGATCTCGTTGGCTTCATGCGCAATGCCATGATCTGCTCATTCTGCCGAGATCCCGGCAGCATGCTTGAGGTGAGCGACAGCGAACTTGACGATTTGCGTCAGATAACGGAAGCGGGTGACCCCGCGCGAATCCAGCGACTTCTGCAGGAACTTGTAACTCAGGAGTGGTCCTTCCGGGCTGCCTTGAACAAGCGCGTTCATCTGGAGGCCACCCTGGCCCGTGTCATGATGGATGTACACAGCGTTCAGATTGACGACATCGTCAACCGGCTCAATCAGCTACGTGGATCCGGTGAGATACCGGCGATCCCGATTGCTCCGTCTGCGATGACGGCCAGTCCTCTCGCCCCGGCTCCCTCCGCCCCTGTGCCGCGCTCTGCGCCTCCATCTTCCACCGTGCCGGCCGCCGTTGATCCAGGTCCCTCGCCTGCCTCGGCTGGGCCTTCTCTCACCGGCTCTGCCTCCCCGCAGGAGCCGGAAGTGTCCGTCGCGATCGAGCACCCGGCCGTTGTTCAGTGCGCTCCTCCAGCCCCAGTGGCGGAAGCGCCCCGCACAGACCCGCCTCCTCCCTCGAGTCCCGCCCCCGTTCAGGTGGCGTCGGTCTCAGAACCCGCCCCGGAATGCCAAGTACCCGTGGTTGACGACACCCCCGCTGGTTCACCCGTTTCCAGCGCTCCGAGCGTTCCTCCGTGGGATACAGATGCTCCCGTATCCTCAAGTGATCCCGCGGTAGCCGAACCGGCCGAACCGTCAGGTACGGCCGTCCAGGAGGGGGCTGAGACTCGGAAGGAGGCCGTCCCTTCGTCCGTCCCTCCAACTGCGGAACCAGGCACCCCGGAAGGGCAACTCCCTGAACTCCTGACTCCGGAGCAGACGGCCAGGTCCCAGGGAACAGAGCCGGCCCCGCAGGAGGACGCCGATGCCGTGTCGCTGGCAGATGAGGGGGGGGCTGTAGAGCTCGTAAAGCCCCTCTCGGCGGCACCGGAGCCGGAAAACGCCTCCCAACCCCGGGTCGAGTCGCCCGAGCCCGTTTCAGCCCCTCCTGCGGCTCTGGAGCCCGTGCCAGCGCCCCGCCAGGCGGCAGCAACTCCCGAGACGCGTATGCCACTACGGGAACTGGGCAATCAGGGCGACGTTCCGACGGATGCCCCAGAGGAGTCGGAGGGGGATCCGGCCAGGCTCTGGCATCAGCTCGTGGCCGAGGTTGACAAGGCTCCCGGCCACCATCAGCTCAAGCTTTACATGCAGGAGCTGATTCCTGTCTCATTCATGCGGGGCCTCCTGCAGGTCGCCTACGACGAAGATGTTCCCGAAGCGCATGCCCAGAAGCTCCTGGAACCGGCTGCGACCGAGATCCTGAACCGGTGCTTCCAGCGCGTCTCACCCGTCCCGCATGGGCGTGTGATGATCAAACGGTGGATTGATTCGGTCTCAAACGAGGAGCAGCGGAAACAGCTGCGGTCCACCCCGGAGCTGCGAGCCAAGATCGAGCAGAATCCCTTCGTCAAGGAGGTCTGCACGCTTTTCAGCGGCACCGTGGTGGATGTTCGAGGGTAGGTGCAGACGAGCGGAGGCCTCCGCCGAAGATCCAGCAGTCATATCGGAGGGTGTAACTGCCCCCAGATGTCTGGAGTGCCGGTTCTCCGTAACCGGCTTGGCCGCATACGGAGATGCGGCACCCCCAACGCGGTGTTGCGACCAACAGTTCCGTGTTCAGAAATGGTGTGTTTACACACGAGTGACGTGTTGTGGCCATGAATCAGATTTACCCGAAAGCCTTGGTGGAGATAACTGACACGCTTTGCCGGTTGCCGGGAATCGGGCGTCGAACGGCCCAGAGACTGGCGCTTTCCCTCTTGGAGTGGTCTCCGGAAGAGCTCCGACGCTTCGGAGAGCAGTTGAGCGTCTTGTTGACCAAAGTCGTGTTCTGCGAAGTCTGCGGTAATCTCAGTGACCACTCGACGTGCTGGATCTGTGAAGCGCCTGAACGGGATCGCACCGCGGTTTGCGTCGTCGAGCACGCATCGCAAATCGCCGTGATCGAGGCCTGTCGTAGTTACAACGGTGTCTACCACGTGCTGGGCGGACGCTTGGTCCCTCTCGAAGGGAAGGGCCCCGAAGACTTGCGTCTGGAGGAACTGTCTGCGCGTTTGGCTGGCGGCACCGTGCATGAACTCATCCTGGCCACCAGTCCGGATGTCGAAGGTGAGGCCACGGCACACTACATCGCGTCCGAATTCGCTCGCCCCGGACTCACGATCAGCCGAATCGCCGCTGGTGTCCCCGTCGGGGCTGACCTGAGCTATGCCGATTCCGCAACCATGGCTATGGCCATGGGAGGGCGACGCCCTCTAGAGGGAGGAGGGAGGCTCTGACGTGAGGAAAGGGCTCCTTCTCCTGGTGCGCGCCGCACTGACGGTCCTGCTGCTGTTTTTAAGCTTGGCACTGGTGCAGACTCTCCTTGTCCTTCCGGCCGGTGTATCCCTGTCACGTATGGCGTTCGCGGTGATCCTTGGCTTCAGTGCTGGGATTCTCCTCTTCACCTTCGGAGCCCGGTTCCTTGGGGTCTACGTGTTCGGTCACGAATTCACCCATTGGTTGGCAGCGAAGTTCTTTCTCCGCAAGACGGGGGCGATAAGGGTGAGCAGCACGTCGGGGAGCGTCGCCGTCGAGCGCCCGAACCTTCTCATCATTCTCTCCCCTTACGTCGTGCCGATCTACACCATGCTCTGGATCGGGCTCTATGGTGTTCTCCTACTGTGCTTTTCCGAGCCAAGGCCGTGGTTCCGGAGCTCGTTCCACGCGGGCGTGGGGCTCACCTATGCCTTCCATGTGGTGCGTACGGCACACGCGCTGTCAAGACAACAGCAGGATCTCAAGCTGTACGGAACGGCGTTCTCACTGTCGGTCATCCTGTGCTCGAATCTCATGCTTCTCCTCCTTGCATGGGGAGCCGCCGGTGGGCAGTCCGGTGAAGCGTGGAGGGTCCTTTGTCAGAGGGTGGGAGTACAGTGGCAGATCGTCCTGCTCGGATTCGGATGGGCCAAGGCAGCAATGCGGCTGAGTCAAAGCTGAGAACCGGGGAGAAGGGAGGGGGGGAAAAGGGCGGAGCCGGTTGCCTGCGCTGGGGTTATGGGGAGGAGGGGAGGGGAGGGAGTGGCGCAAGCAACCGACCCGCTCTCATGAGTCTGTAACTAGCAGTCAACATGCCATTCGCCCGTAACTGGGGCGAGAAACGCGATTTTCTGCCTGAAGGGCAATTGCAGGGCGAGCTCAGTCGTGCCCGGGATGGTGGCCCATCGGCGCCTGAGGCACAAACGGCCATCGCCGGTGTGTCCAGCTGGACAATATTGTCATTTTTGCAAAAACAAGAAGAATTCCTATTATTGACCCGCACGCTTTTCCCCGGGGCCAGGCAATTCGCTCAGCCTGAGCCATTCCCCTGCTCGTTGCGCGTACCAATCATCCATCCGGCTGGTAGTCGGTGAGCAGACTTGTCTCCTCAGCATACCGCTCCAGAGCCAGGTCGATCAGCCGTTCGACCAGTTGCGGGTAGGTCAGATCGGTCAACTGCCAAAGTCTTGGGTACATGCTGATTCGGGTGAATCCCGGGATCGTGTTGAGCTCATTCAGAATGATGTCGCCGGTCTCCGTGACGAAGAAGTCAACCCGAGCCATCCCCGCGCACCCCAAAGCACGGAATCCCCGAATGGCCTCCTCGCGAACCCTCTCGGTCAATTCTCCCCCCAACTGGGCCGGAGCGACCAGAATGGCGCCATCTTCGTCAACGTATTTGGCCGCGTAGGAGTAGAAGGCGTCTTTCGGGATCACTTCTCCGGGGACAGACGCTTCCGGGGAGCGATTCCCCAAGACCGCGACTTCAATCTCCCGCCCGGAAATGCCCTCTTCAACAAGCACTTTCGTGTCGAACAGGAAGGCCTCTGTAACGGCTGGTTCCAGTTCAGACAGGCTTTCTACCTTCGAAATGCCGACGGAAGACCCCAGTCGCGCGGGTTTGACGAACAGAGGCAGCCCCAAGTCAGCAACAACCGCGGCGGGAGACCAGGCTGCCAGGCTGTCGCGGGCGAGGACATGGGCTCTGGCGACGCGGATGCCATTCGCGTCGAGGAGGCTCTTGGCGATGTCCTTATCCATACAGTTAGCCGAGCTTGGCAGGTCACAGCCGACGTACGGAAGATGAGCCATCTTGAGTAAGCCCTGGATGGCTCCATCTTCACCGAACGTGCCGTGCAGAACAGGGAAGGCCACATCGACTGCAATCGGAGCTGCGCCTCGGTCTTGATGAACGAGCAGAGCTTCTCCTGCCTTACTCGTCAGGGCAACGGCGGGGCCTGGTTCCGTCAGGCAGATCGTCTCGGGGTCATCCGCGTTGCGGAGAAACGAATCCGGCTCGTAGAGGTGCCAGTCACCGTTCTTCCCAATCCCGACGAGAACGGGGAGGAAGCAGCTGCGGTCAACAGCAGCAATCACGTTTCGGGCCGATTGCAGGGACACCTCGTGCTCTGCTGACTGGCCTCCACAGATAATACAGAGGGTTCGCTTGCCCATGGCCTTATCTTTCTTCCAGGTTGTCGGGGCGGGTCCGCCGTTCCGCGAACGCCCGACACGCGTCCACGAAAGCGGAAAGGAGTCGGCCGTGGGGGGGCTCGTCCTGAATGCGCTCGGGATGCTCTTGCGCTCCGTGGAGTTCTGCTCGGAGGTCTCGCCCCCCCGTGAACAGGAGACCGTCTACCGCCGCCCGCACGGCATCCAGGGCGTTCGGTTCTTCCGCGGGCAAGACCGTCACCGGGTAGCCCTCCGCCCGCAGAACCGCTCGCGCATAGTTCTGCCTCGTCAGCACGTCGCCCGAGGCGTCTTGAGCTGCGGGGATATCCCCGGTTACGCCGATGATGGGGCGGCGAGTCACTTGACTCTCTGGCTCAGGTCGAGAAGGGCCTTCATTACGCCATAGTGATCAAAGCTGACGCCGTTGACGCCGAAGCTGTCATGCAGCTCACAATAGAGATCGTAGAGTTCATCATAGATGACAACGTTCTCCGGGATGGGCCGGTAGGCCGTGTCCCTAAACGTGCACACTGCCGCCTGTGCGCTCGCAACGTCGCCGTGTCCGCCCGCATCTGCACCGGCGGCTACAGAGGCCATGATGGCAGCTCCCAGGGCACAGGTCTGTGAGGATCCCGATATCACCATCGGGCGATTGAGAACGTCAGCATAGACCTGCATGAGGAATGGGTTCTTCTCGGCGATACCTCCACAGTTGACCACTTCCTGGACGTCCACATCGTACTCACTCAACCGGTCCAGGATCTTCCGGGCTCCAAAGGCTGTTCCCTCGATCAGAGCCCGGTAAATCTCGTGCCGTTTCGTGTGGAGTGTGTGACCGATCAGCAGGCCCGTAAGCCGCGCGTCGACCAGAACCGTCCGGTTCCCGTTGTTCCAATCCAGCGCCAGAAGCCCGCTTTCGCCGGGGCGCAGGCATGCGGCCGACTCGGTGAGGGCGGCGTGGAGGCCGGGATCCCCTTCACAGACGTCGGTCACAAACCAGTTGAAGATGTCACCCACCGCAGACTGCCCGGCCTCGATTCCGTAGTGTCCGGGCAGGACAGAGCCGTTCACGATCCCGCATACGCCGGGAATGTCAGGCAGGACGGTACTGCTCGGGGCGACGAGAATGTCGCAGGTTGATGTCCCCAGAATCTTGACCATACGGCCCTCTGAAACGCCGGCTCCCACTGCACCCAGGTGCGCGTCGAACGCCCCCACCGCAATCGGTGTGCCGACGGGGAGACACAGTTTTTCCGCATACTCAGGACAAAGCTTCCCCGCCACCTCGTCAGACGCAAACGCCTTCTGTGGCAAGTTCGCCCGGGCCATCCCGAGGGCTGGATCCAACAGCGTGAGGAACTCCGCATCAGGCAACCCACCCCACTCCTCGCAGTACATGGCTTTGTGGCCAGCCGGGCACACACCGCATTTCACCTCTGAGACATCGCGGATCCCTCCGAGCACGACAGGGATGAAATCCGCGAACTCCAACCAGGTGTACGCCGCCTCGAAGACGCTTCGGTCCACGTTCAGACAGTGCCAAAGCTTGGAGAAAAACCACTCCGAAGAGTACGTGCCTCCGCACTTGGCCAGATAGTGAGGGCGCTGCTTTGCGGCGGCTGCGGTAATCGCTTCTGCCTCAGCCATGCCGGAGTGGTCTTTCCACATCCAGGCCATGGCGTTGAGATTGCCGGCAAACTCGGGTGAGGCGGCAAGAGGGACCAGGTCCCGGTCAACCGGGATCGGCGTAGAACCCGTCGTGTCAACGCCGATGCCGATCACGTTCTCGGCTGAGAACCCAGGCGTTGCCCGGGCTGCTTCCAGTGCCCCCGGGACCGTCTCCGTGAGACCCCTGATGAAGTCGAGTGGGGATTGACGCGCAACGTGGACATTCGATGCGTCCGTCAGGACGCCTGCGGACCCACTTTCGTAGTCCCAGACCGCTTGCCCGCACTCAACGCCTGTGTGGCAGTTGACGACGACGCAGCGTACCGAGTTGCTGCCGTAGTCCAGTCCAATGGTGAACGTGTCTTTGCCGCCCATGATCAGCCTTTCCCATATCGCGTGACGCTCATCTGCACACCGCGGAGCCAACGTGTGTCCCAAACTGGCCACGGGAGCGCGGGAGCCCGAACCCGCCCACGCCAACCTCGCCAGCGCCCTTACCATTTCCCGGGAAGGTCGGCTTTGCAACTGCTTCCCGGTCTGCCGCGGGACCGCAAACGCGCTCTCCCACGAAAAACGCGTCTCCCCGGGCGACAGCCCTGCCTTGCCAACATATAGTGGCCACAACATAACAAGGAAAAGGACCCCATGGAAGACTATATCTGGGAGGTATCCCAGCCTGCAGAAGATGCCATTCGAAGATTAATGGATGCAACCGGTCTCAGCCGGGCTTGTGCCATTGTACTTGGACACCGCGGCATCGCCCCGGAAGACGCCGGAGCATTCCTTCGTCCCGAACTGCGTGGCCTGTCTGATCCCTACCTGTTGCCGGGCACGCGTGACGCGGCCCAAAGGCTTTGGGAAGCCGTGAAGCGCAACGAGCGTATTCTCATCCACGGTGACTATGACACCGATGGAATTACCGCATCCGCTCTCCTGGCCGGCGTGCTCCGTGATAGTGGAGCGGAGGTCGAGTGCTTTATCCCGCATCGCATCGACGATGGGTACGGGCTTACTCCTGAGTCCGTTGAAAAGGCAAGCCAGGATGGCTTCTCGCTGTTGGTGACGGTTGACTGCGGGATCACGGGGTATGACGCCCTTCGGGCCGCGCAGGAGTGTGAACTGGATGTCGTTGTCACTGATCATCATGTCCCGGGCGACGAGCCGGTTCCGGCGGTCGCGGTGGTCAACCCCAAGCTTCCCGGAGCTCCCCCCTCAACCCTCGATCTCGCTGGTGTTGGCGTGGCGTTCAAGGTCTGTCATGCCTTCCTCAAGCTGGGGCGTGAACAGGGATGGGGAGGGCACGAGACGGATCTTCGCTCCAGTCTGGATCTTGTGGCCATCGGGACGGTAGCCGACATCGTCCCGCTGCTCAGTGAGAACCGGGCCTTGGTCAAGCACGGCCTCGAGGTCCTCTCACGCCAGCATCGCCCGGGAATTCATGCTCTCTGTGGGGTGGCGAAGGTCGGGGATATCGTGCAGGCGTCTGATATCACGTACCGCCTTGCCCCCCGGCTGAATGCTGCCGGCCGCCTCGGGGACCCCACCGTCAGTCTGCGTCTCCTTGAGTCGGGAAACGTAGTCTCGGCAGCTGGGCTTGCCCGTGAACTCGACAGCCAGAACCGCAAACGACAGCAGATGGAAGAGGCGGCCGTGAACCTGGCAGAAGCCCAAATTGCTGAGAAGTACGACCTCGAGACGGATCGCAGCCTCGTGGTCTGGAGCGATGATTGGCATCAGGGCGTGGTCGGCATCGTTGCTTCCCGGTTGGCTCGGCGGTACCACCGCCCAAGCGTCGTCCTGACCCGGGATGCGAACGGCCTACTAACCGGCTCAGGGCGCAGCGTCCGTCGGCTCAATCTGGTCAGCCTGATGGAGCGCTGCCGTGAGTCGCTGATCCGTTTCGGCGGCCATGCCATGGCGGCAGGACTATCCCTCGAACTGGAACATCTCGACGAGTTCCGTGTATCCTTCGAGGCGTCCGTGAAACAGGTGCTCGGGCCGGAATCGATGCGCTCGGAGCTGGATATCTGCGGGCATGTCCCGTTCGCCGAGATAGACGACACGTTCTTTGAGGAGATGACATCACTCGAGCCGTTTGGGCATGGCAACCCGGAGCCCGTCTTCGTAACTCACGGTGTCTGGCCGGATCGGTGCATCCCTGTGGCCGGGAAGCACACACGAGGAACCGTGTGTGATGACTCTGGAGCGAGGATGTCATTCATCGCCTTTGGACTGACGAGAGATGACCTTCCCCCGCCCCCCTGGGACCTGGTCTATACCCCCCAGCTCAACCGCTACGCCGGCAGGTGTACCCCGCAGGCACGCGTCGTTGACGTCCGCTCCGCAAGCTGATGGCAGTCAGTCACTCTTCCCCGGTGCGCCGGCGAGTGACCTCAGACTTCCGCCGCCTGAAGTCGAACCCTTTTCGGGACTCGAACAACACGGTGCGTTGTTTCTGTGTCGATGTGTAGGTGATCTCAAACTGGTTGAAGTAAAGCGGCAAGGGCTGTTTGTTCGCCTCGTAATGGCGCCAGAGACTGCGCAGGCTGTCATAGGCGCCGTCCCAATGGGGAAGGATGTTGGTCAGCAGTCCTTTCATGTCCTCGTCAATGCGTTGCTGTTCCTGCTCGGCCGTGAGCCCGATGCGCGGCACATGGATCAATACTTGGATGGCCCTGTCGTCCTCGTCTTCCGTGAAGGTGATCGTCACATTCGGAGTCTTGGCGACCCACTGTCCCAGGCGGACCTGGTCATAGGAGCCGAAGCCCTGGAAGACGACGTCTTTGTTCGGCCACTCCCACCAGTGCCAGGCGGCCCGTGTGGTTGGGGCAATCATCGCTATCACCACCACTGTCAGCAGAAGGGGCCGCCATCCGGCCTCACGAACATATTGGGCCTTCATCACATCCGTGCTCCACGTGTTTCATGCGTACGGTGTCCTTCGAGCAGAGGGTAGTTGCCTCCGCCTTTCACGTCCATATCATAATCTCTCGGTCGGGGCAGTGCGAGTGCAGGACGCGCGACCGGGCGCGAGCGAGGCAGGGCGCCCGGTCGTTGCTCGTGCCAACGGGTTGATTTCCGCCGGAAGCGCCCTACTATGGTCCCGCCTGGAGATCTCGGATATGCTTCGGGGCCCGGCGAAGAACTTGCGGTCGTTTCGGCCGATATTACGTCAGAGCGCTCCCGGCGGGGGCGCAACGTCCTCTTGGAAGGAAAGGCATAATGCAGCGCGTAAGAATCCAAGTCTATCAGATTGGCCAACCGGAGCCGCACACCACCGTCACCATCCCCCTCGTTTCACTGCGAGTCGGGATGAAGTTGCTCCCTCAGGCCGTGGCTGATCTCCTTGAGCAGCAGGGCATCAAACTCGGACTGCTGCGAGAGATGATCGGTGAGCAGGAAGGCGCCGGCACTCTCATCGATGTCGAGAGCATGGTTGAGAAGCTCAGCATCTCAATCGAGTAGCATTGTCGCGGACCGTGGCCGGGCTTCCCTCTCGCGGTGCAAGGCGTCTTACCACTTGAGCTCACGTTCCGCCACCAGCGCGGTCACGTGGGACACCCGCGATCGTTCCTCCCGGGGCCGCCGAGGCTCGGGCTGCTGAACCGAACCGCGGACCTCGACCTTGCCCTCTGCCTTTCTGCGGAATAGTCCCCCAGCCCGGTTCTGAAGCAAAGCGTGAGGCCCCCCGGTGCCGAGACCGTGCCTTCCCACACCTAAGGAACACGACATCATGAAGATTGGCACCGCACTTCCCTCGTCCGCGACGGCCGACGACCTGCTCTTCCTTAGGCAGCTGGGCATCGAGCATGTCCGCGTTCACTTCGAAGCTGCCGAGCTGGACCCCGAACACGTCGCCCGTGTTAGCGAACGCTTTGGGGCGGCCGGCCTCGCGATCGCCAGTGCGGTATTCAAAGGGTATTGCGCCAAGGAGATCGCCCTTGGTTTGCCCGGCGCAGAAGAGAAAATCGCTGACGTGGTCCGTTTTGTGGAGTACATGGGGGAATGCGGCATCCCTGTTCTCGACTACGATTTCTTCCTGTTCGCCCCACTGCCCGAGACCGCTCCTGCCACGACACGAGCAGCTGTGACGCGCCAGTTCGATGCCGCTGTGGCAGACGGCGATGGCAGTCTGTTTGGTCGCCTTTACAGGGCGGATGAGCTGTGGGAGAACTACCGGCGCTTTATCCGGCCTGTGGCTCAAGCTGCGGAACAGGCCGGCGTGCGGCTGGCCCTGCACCCGGATGATCCGCCAGTGCCCAGGCTCAATGGCGTTGATCGCATCCTGCGGGACGTGGATTCCATGGACAGGGCGATCGGCCTGGCGGAGAGCGAGGCGGCGGGAGTGTTGCTGTGTGTCGGTACGTGGGCCGAGGGAGGCAGCGCCATGGGAATGGACGTCTGTGAGGCGATCAGACACTACGCTGCCCGGGACCAGCTTTCCGGAGTCCATTTCCGCAACGTCAGTTCCCCGCTTCCCTGCTTCACGGAGACGTTTCTGGACAATGGGTACGTCGATATGGCTGAGGTCTTGGCGACACTGAAGGCCGTTGCCTACAATGGACTGCTCGTCCCCGACCATTCGCCAGCCTTCGTGGGCGACGAAAACGGGCGGACGGCCCTCGCCTACGCCATCGGCTACATCCGGGGCCTCCTCGGAGCACTTCAGTGAGAAGGCCAAGCCTGGAATGGCGTCAGGAGACCCCCCAGGTCGGAGGCGGAGCCATCCGGCGACTTCTTCCGTTGGCCGCGCCTGACCTCAATGTGGGAGGCGGTGCCATCCGGCGACCTCTTCCTGGATTCCGCCGCTCATTTCATTCAGGGCTAGCCTTGAGCAAGTGATGCGAAGCGGAGCGCGTCGGAACTTGTACCAGCTCACCGGGCTTCCAGTTCTCGGAGAATCGCCGGAACGACATCGGTGAGTTCACCCACCAGGGCATAGTCGGCGTACGCGAAGATCGGCGCCTCAGGATCCCGGTTGATGGCGACAATCGTCTCACTGCTCTGCATGCCCACAATGTGCTGAATCGCCCCTGAGATCCCGCACGCGACGTACAGCTTGGGCTGGACCGTGGTCCCCGTCTGTCCCACTTGGTGCGGATATGGCAACCACCCCGAGTCAACGACTGCGCGACTGGCCCCGAGCGCTCCGCCAAGAGCTTGGGCCAGTTGAGCTACCAGCGCGACACCGTCCGCTCCCCCTGCTCCGTAGCCTGCACTCACAATGATCTCGGCCTCACGCAGGTCCAAATCGCCCTCTCCGCGTTCGGAATACGTCAGCCACTCCAGCGATGCCGGGGGCAACGCATTGATTTCGCACGGCACTACCCGGCCCCGACGCGTTGCGTCCGCGACGGGAGCGGGAAGTACGGCAGGCCGGACGGTCGCCATCTGGGGCCGATGGGACTCACACGTGATCGTAGCCAGGATGTTCCCGCCGAACGCCGGACGGGTTTGCAGCAGCAGCCCTGAATCACCGTCAATTTGAAGCGCCGTGCAATCTGCGGTCAGCCCGGTGTGCAGCTTGACCGCAAGCCGGGGAAGAAGAGCCCTCCCAGTGGCTGTCGCCCCACCCAGGAAAATCTGCGGATCATGCGCGCGGATCAGGTCGGCCAGGACATGTGTGTACTGCCTGTCATCGAACCGTGAAAGCTCATCTGACTCGGCTACATAAACATCGTCCGCTCCGTGCTGGATGAGACGGTCTGCGTGTCGACTCACGCCCGGCCCAAGGACCACAGCAGCAGCTCGGACTCCCAAGCTGTTTGCAAGCTGCCCGGCCACTCCCAGCAGTTCGAGGGAAACGAGCGCGGGGCTGTCCGTGCTCGGATCAATCTCGCAGAATACCCATACGTCCCCCGTCGGCCGTGTTCGGGCTCCCGTGTCTTCGCCCTCGTCCTCGTGCAGAACGATTGCGCCAAAACGCTCGCATGCGGAAACGCACGAGCCGCACAGTGTGCACGCGTCAAGGTCAATCACGGCCTTCCGGTCAGCGATGGTGATCGCGCCAAAAGGGCAGGCTTTAAGACAGAGACCGCAGCCAACGCAACGCTCCGCAAGGACCTCAATACCCTCGGCTGGCTGTACCAATCTCTTCAACTCCCACGTGAACACCGACGCATCGTCGCAACGGCTCTACTCAAGATCACCATACCCGCGGGACTCAGCAACCTCGTCCTGCCCGGACGGTCGTATGCTGCTGCCCGCGACGCTAAGCTCGTCGGCCAACGCGCGGACCAAGTACTCAGCACTCCCGTTCGATCGTGCGGGGCCTGCGGCTGCCCCGTCGTCATCACGCCCAAACACACACGTGACCGCGCCCGCAATGCGGCCATCGATGTGGCGGACCGGAGCACTCACGCGCGTCTGCGCGGAATCCCTCGAGGGGACCGTGGCGACGCCATTCGACCGAATCTGCGATAGAAAGTCGTCCAGCCGGTCCAAGTGTTCCCATAGCGCGGCGCCCTGGATGGAAAAAGGGTGGCGCTCCCTGTAGTACGAAAGCTCACCGTTTGACATGAATGCTTGATACACAAGTGAGGATCCGCTCGCATACGGATGCAGGGGACGTCCACCCAGGGCTTCGACGTAATCGGGGCGTGTCTCGTCGACCCGCATCATCAGGCAAACTTCGCCACCAACAAGCTCCGCAAAAGAGGCGGACGTGACCCCCTCCTTGGTCAAGGCACGCTGCACCGCGCCGCGTGCACGACACGCAAGAGAGCGCTCGAAACTGGTGCGCGAGAGCCGGAACAGACCCCCGCCGATCCGGTACCGGATAGGGCGGTGACCACGATCAAGCAATCCTCGCTTGACGAGCGTCCGCAAGAGGTTGTGAACCGTAGGAGCCTTCAAGCACAGCCGACCCGAAATCTCGCTTAGGGTCATGCCTTCAGCCGATGACCCGACCACCTCAAGAATGTCCGCCGCTCGAAGCACGGACTGCACCAAGTCACTATGCGCCACTGATATCCCCCCCTGAATCACCCCACAGAATATGGGTAAACACGATCAACATCACCAAAAATACCTGAAAGAAAACTTCATCAATGCGCCGATGGTCCCAATGCTGAGCACGCCGATGCGAACGGCCAAGACTATACACGGCGAAGCGGCGATTGCGACGGAAGTAGAGCGATCCGCCGGAGAGCCAGGGGACGACGCTACCGGTGTGAAGCAGGACGCCCTCCTCCGAAAATGCGCAGTCTGAACGTGTGGCAAGGATGCAACTCAGTGCGAGTCCACGCTGTCACCTACGCACGAGTTTCGTCACCAGCATTGAGTCGTCTGAAGCACACGTACTGATCCGGCGACACAAAATGTGCGTTGGGCCGGATCAGGCCTGATGCTCTGCCTCAGGCCCGGATCCTGACACCTGAACACTGAGACCCGACACCTCGATGTGCAAGACTGTCCATGGCCGGACCAGCAGCAGCGCAGCAGCGGTGTGCCGCTCTTCCTGCCCCTCCGCCTCACTGCTGATCATCCCTGGCTCCACACGCATCGGAAGGGTCAGATCGCCCTCGCAGAACGGGCGCGCCCGCTACCCCGGAAAGACCGCATTCCCGAGGCACGTCAGCGAGTGGTAAGGAGGCCAGAAAAGCGTCTCCAAAGGAAGAATGTTGAGGGAACGGGGGCCCCGAGTGCGTATTCCGGGGTATTCCGAACAGCCATTCCGTTTCAAATCGAACACCCGTTCCGGAGGTAACCGAACAGCGATTCTGTTTCAAATCGAACAGTGATTCCGTTTTGAATTCGAACGCGTTTCGGGCCCTACCCGGAATC